>MHAR01000021.1:133187-157015 GCA_001803045.1 Ignavibacteria bacterium RIFOXYB12_FULL_35_14
GCTGATAATACCTCTCTCCACAGTGGTAGATTAGTTATTTATAACATAATCATAAATGATTTTTGAGACTTCCGCTTCTGCTTCAATCACCGCTTTCTCATCTTTTAAATTTTTTGACAAAAGAACTAGAACATACTTCCTGCCATCAGACAAAAATACTATTCCGGAATCATGACCTACACCGGTAATAGAACCAGTTTTATGTGCAACTTTAACATCTTGAGGAAGCTTTGCGGGAATTCTTGAATTGTGCTTTTGCTGCAACAAAATATTTAGCATTTCATTGGTCAAACTATCACTTGCAAATTTATTCTCAACTAAATTTTCATAAATCAACATTAGATCAAAAGCAGTCACAACATTGTTCAAGCCTAACTGGAAGGCTTTGTTATCCTCCACACCGCGCAGTACTTGGATATCATTTGCACCAATGCTTCTCATGGTTTCGGTAACATTCTTTGCTCCTACAAGTTCAATTAAAATATTTGTAGCGAGATTACTGCTTACTGTAATCATATCAAAAACTAAATCATAAATAGTTTTTTTCTTACCAATAAATTTATACAATTCTTCCCCGCTGTCATCTGTTATATCTAAATAATAAGGTGAACCATCTGCAATACTTTTAAACTCATTATTAATCTCAACCGGGTCATCCAAATTAAATTTATTCTCGGCAGCTTGCTTAAAGACTTCAATCATTACCGGAGTTTTCATAGTGCTGGCAGCATGAAAGATCATCTTTTCATTTATAAGAATTAAATTTTTTTCATTGTCAACTTCCTTGAAAGCAAGAGAAAAATCTCCTTCAAGAGATTTAAATATTGAATCAATCTTTATTTTAAGTGAGTCGAGGTTTTGTGCATGCATTTGTCTAATGGATATGATGAAGAAAATAATTAAGAAAAAATTAAGCATGAATTATGAGAAAATCTGATATATAAAATATTATTACTGGTTAAGAAATTATTTCTGTATTTAATGCGATTTCTTCAAGAACTGAAGAAACTCGAAGACAATCCTTCATCCCACCGCTGAATACTAAAGCTTTGCCTTTAACATGAACTTCAAATGTTAAATCACGTGCAACTTTAAAAGAACAATTAATAGCTTTAATCAGTTGATTGATTACTTCTTCAAAGCTATGCCAATCGTCATTATGAAGGATTACTTTACATGCCAAACCAATTGAGATGTCTTCATCAATATTAATATCTACTTTAGGATTTTCAAGTGTTTGATTGTTCATGTTTAAAATTATTAAATAATAATTTCACAAGAAAGAACTTGTTTGTGTGGTAATTTCTTTTAAAGAATTAAAAAAGCTGGTTTGATTTTATATGACTTCGTATATATATTTTCACTTAGTTTCTATTCACAAATGGAGGTTAAATGAAAATAGCAGTTTGCGTCAGTCATGTTCCCGATACTGCTACAAAAATAAAAATTAATTCCGAGGGCAAATCAATTGATCCAATAGGAGTTACGTTTGTTGTAAATCCTTACGACGAATATGCGATAGAAGAAGCATTAAAAACTAAAGAAAAATTTGGTGGAGAAGTATTCGCCATAAGTGTCGGCGGCGAAGCAAATAAAGAAACAATTCGTAAAGCACTTGCGATGGGAGCTGATAATGGAATTTTACTGAAGGACAATAATGAACGTGATTCTTTTGCTGTTGCTAAAGCACTTGCTGAAGAAATTAAGTTGATTGGCTGTGAGTTGGTATTTATGGGCAAACAATCGGTGGATTATGATAATTCAATCACTGGACAATTAACCGCAGAAATGCTTGGATATTCTTGCATTACAACTGTTGTTGATTTGGAAATAGATAATCAAAAAGTTATTGCGGAACGTGAAATCGAAGGAGGTAGAGAAGTTGTTGAATCTGAGCTGCCAGTAGTTATCACTGCGCAAAAAGGTTTGAACGAACCAAGATATGCATCTTTAAAAGGAATAATGGCAGCAAAGAAAAAAGTTATAGAAGAGAAACCTGCTTTTTCCGTTGAAAATGTCTCTGAAATAATAAAAATGTACAGCCCTCCGGCAAAAAATCCCGGCAGGATTTTAGGAACGGATTCTTCAGCAGTGCCTGAACTTGTGCGACTATTAAGAGAAGAAGCGAAAGTAATCTAAGGAAAAATTATATGTCTAAAAAAATATTAGTGTTTCTTGAACAGCGCGAAGGAAAAATTAAAAAATCATCTTTTGAAGCAGTAAGTCTGGCGTCCAAGTTAGCCGCTGAAAATGGTTTTGAGAAAGAAATCGTAACCATCGGAGATGCAATCGAAAATCTAACTGAAGCTGCAAAGTATGGTATTGAAAGTATTAGGCATTTTAAGAATAATGACCTAGCAAATTATTCACCTTCGGCTTATACCGAAATTCTTTCCAATTACATCAAAGAGAATTCTATTGATATAGTTTTATTTTCTAACACATCACTTGGAAGAGATTTAGCGCCGAGAGTCAGTATAAATTCGGAATGTGGAATTATAGTAGATTGTACTAATCTTACAGCGCTAAATGGAGATTTTGTTGCTACCCGCCCCGTTTATGCCGGTAAGGCATTTATTGAAATTAAACTAAACACTCAACGAAAGATATTTACTCTCCGACCAAATGTCTTTACAGCAGCGCTTGATCAAAAAGCGAAGAATGCAAATATCACTACGGTTGTAGTTAATTCCCCAAATGTTAAAACACGTGTAGCTAATTTCAAAAAATCAGAGGGTAAGCTTGACGTTGCCGAGGCAGAGATAATTGTATCGGGTGGACGCGGCATGAAAGGTCCGGAGAATTTCAAGATGATTGAAGAATTGGCAGAATCTTTGAATGCCGCAGTTGGAGCATCTCGTGCAGTGGTGGATGCCGGATGGCGACCTCATGGTGAACAAGTTGGGCAAACTGGTAAAACTGTGTCTCCTTCTCTTTATATTGCCTGCGGAATTTCCGGAGCTATTCAGCATATGGCAGGAATGTCATCTGCTAAATACATTGTTGCAATTAATAAAGATAAAGAAGCACCAATCTTCAGTATAGCTGATTATGGTATAGCCGGAGATTTATTTGAAGTAGTACCTGCATTAGTTACAGAGATAAAAAAGCTTAAATCATAAGAAGTTAGGAGATTCTATTTGCAAAAAGTTCAATGTGAAATATTAGGGCTGTCATCGAGTCCATCAACAGGTGGTGCTTACGCTATATTGCTAAAAGAGATTGAAGGGGTCAGACGCCTTCCGATTATTATCGGGGCATTCGAAGCGCAGGCAATAGCATTGGAAATTGAAGGTATAAAACCACCAAGACCATTAACACACGATCTTTTAAAGCAGATCATTGATAATCTTGGAGGTTCAGTTAATGAAGTTATTATTAATGAACTGCGAGAAAATACTTTTTATGCTAAAATTGTACTCGATGTTTCAGGATTAACAAATGAGATTGATGCTCGTCCAAGCGATGCTATAGCTTTATCGGTAAGAACACAAACACCTATCTATGTTGCGGAATCCGTTTTGGAAACTGCCGGATTTATCCCATCGGAAGAAGGTGAAAAGGAAACTACAAAAAGAATTGATGGTAATGAGGAACAAAAAGTTCCCAGATCAAAAGAAGCAAAAATTGCTTCACTTCAAAATAAATTAAGAGAAGCATTGGATGCAGAGGACTATGAGCGGGCAGCAAAAATTAGAGATGATATTAAAAAATTAACCAGCAATAATTAGACAAACACTTTTTTGCCGATACTGCATTCTAAACATTTTTCTTTTGTGCAGTATTCCTTGAATAGTTCTATCATCCCCTGATGGAACACAGTTCGTTTCGCTGCATCATCAAGCCCTAAAGTATTTGTTACTTCTATAACAACACTGTTATCTCCAATTTGATAATAATTCAAATAAAGCTTTAACACTTTCTTTGTAAGATCATGCTTATTAAATATTTCAAAATAAATAGACATGATCGGCAGGATGATGTTTATTATTATCTCATCAACGCGGGACATGCCAATGAAGTATTTTAACTCAATATTGGAGGGCTGATCAAAAACAAAATGTTTCTTCCAAAATCCTTGTGCCTTAACTAAAAATAGCGTTCTCAGATCAGAGGCAAGCCTTCGAGGGTTGTTCGTTTTTTTAAATAAGGCGATTATATTTTCAATTAAATTTTCTTTAAGCATTCTATTGAGCAACCTGGCACCACCTGCCATCCTGATGGTTGGGAAGTTTTGCGGCCGCAGCTTAAAGAAATGCCAATTGGCTGCATGAAAAGTCCGCCCGTCGTATTTACTGCCTATCTTTTTCCACTGCTGATAAATTTTTCTTGTGTATTCGGTGGTTTCTTCGTCTGGTAACGATTCCACTTCCGGAACTAAGCCTGCGACATTATACAGAACTGTCTCTGCAATTAAAACAAATTCTTCCTCATTGATGAATTCATTAAAAAAGCGAATGTCAGCGGCTTCAGCAAGTCTTCGCATAATATCTTTATTATTCGTATAACCCAAAGCCTCGAATATTGATTCCCAAATTAATTGATGCCAAATAGTTTTATTTGAAAAATCTTTACTTACAAATTTTCGATGATTGAAATTTTCATCGAGATCGTATCGAATGATTGGCTCTTTCAAATTCAGCTCTGCCAGATAGGTAATTTCTTTCAATCTCTGCATCATTTTCTCACGCTTGTGCCTAAACCGTGCAAAACCCAGATCAAACATGTACGCAAGTTTTTCTTTTTTGCTCACAGTTGCATTCAATTGACTGCAAGGCATTTTGTGGTTAAGTCTTTTTTCTCTTTCAGAAAGAATTGCTTGCTGAATATCCGTTCGTAAATCTTTTTTAAGAAATGATTCGAGAAGGATTGATTGAACTTTTCTGCCATCTTGTGTAAGAACAAAATGTTCATTTGAATTATTATTTAAGACAGCATGTAAGATTACTTTATTATATTTCTTATTTAGAAAATGTCCGTGACCCTTCCAATCAGAATGAAACAAATCAATTTCAACATCACCTTGATATGTGATATTACCAATTTTAACTCTTGCATTCTTGAAATCCGGACCGCCCAGCTCAGTATTTTGTGTTCCGGCATCAACTACGGTAATTTTCTCATTTTCCTGGCTAAGAAGTACTTTCTCAAAGTCCTGCTTCTTCCAAATTTCATATAAAAATTTTTCGTTTATCTTATTATTTTCCATTGGTATTAAAATTATTTGCTGATGATTTTATTAAAAACCGAAGGTGATTTACAACCGTTAACCAAATAAAATATTTCGACAATATTCTTCCCAACTTTGGGATAAATGTTAAAAGAATACCTACCCGACTGGATGGAGTAATACATATCAAGTTTCTGTGCATTCAAATATAAAAACACATCGGCTGGTGAATTTTCTATTAAAAGTTCAAAAGGAATTTGAATCTTCTCTTTTCTCGAAACTGTTTTAGTTTCACGAGAAAATAATTTAACTGGTTTTAGATTATTGTCTTCGAGTAAATTTTCATTGTCATAAATATGGGGAAAGATAGTTTTTTTTATCTCATGTCGAAAAGTAAATTCTTGAGATGTAATTTTAACTTTTAAACTCTTTGCCGGCAATTTACAATACCTTCATACAAATAGTATTAAGCACACAATTAAATTAAGTATTCTTTGAGTAATTGTAAAATATGCAGAAGTCAGTATTGCCCAAAATAATTTCAGATGACGTTAATAAATTATAATTCAGCCTATTTCATAAACCATTTAACTAATTCCCTAATTCTGTCCCTACGGGACTTATTTGCTTTTGAGTAGCACATGCAGCTATAAACATTCAGTCCCTTACGGGATAAGATGTAAATAAAAGGACAAAACATTTTAGTCCCAGAGGGACGAAATATATAATTTTAATTTTGATAGATATGGCCGAAGTAATTATTCAGTCATAATTGTGGTGATAATTTTATTAATAGCAGTAAGTTCAGCTCTTGCATGATCGGCAAAATCTTCCGCAGAACTTTTGTAGATGATTCCCCTGCTGATATTTATGAGAAAGTTGGGCAATCTATTTTGCTTGAAAATCTTTACAATTTCTTCAAGACTTCCTCCCTGAGCGCCAACTCCAGGAAGAAGAACAGGTAAATTGCCAATTAATTCAATATCATTAAGTAATTCTTCCTTTTTAGTAGCTCCAAAAACCAAACCGCAATTGTTATTTTTATTCCAAAGCATTACTTTTTTAATTACTTCCTGATAGAGAAATGAGTTGTCAGCGAGTTTTATTTTTTCGAAATCATTTGCTCCGGGATTCGAGGTTAAAGCAAGTATAAAGTTCAATTTAGATTTATATGCCAAAAAAGGATCAAGTGAATCTCTTCCCATATAGGGATTTAGTGTAGCCGAATCAAATTTAAATTCATCGTATAACATCTCGGCATATTTTTGAGAAGTGTTACCAATGTCCCCTCTTTTCCCATCTCCAATAATTAAAATATCGGATGGTATTAACTGAATTGATTCATGTAATAAATCTAAGCCTTTCAAACCTTCCTTCTCATAAAAAGCTAAATTAAATTTATATGCTCCAGCAAGATTATAAGTTGCTTCAATTATTTTTTTATTGAATTCTAGTAGAGGTGTATGATGTGATTTTAATGAGGTAGGAATTTTATTTATATCAGTGTCTAATCCGACACAAATAAACTTTAGGTTTTCATTCTGCTTTTTTAATTTTTCTAGTGCTGTCATGTAAATTAAACGAATGTATCCAAAATTATTAATTCACCTTACGCAAAAGTTAAAATCGATCTCTTAATCTTTATCTTAAACTTTATCTCAATCTTAAACTGCTTTTAGACTAAAAACGATCTAAGAACTGCGTATTCTGGGTCATTAAGTCAAATTACGCGAAAGTCAAGAACACAAACCCAGTTCCTAACGCATAGTACTAAAAATCAAAGGAACTGTGTTTGTTTGCAAATCTTCATCACTATCTTGCAAAATGTTAGTCCTTAAGTATAATTCTTTCGTGTTCTATAAATGTTAGCGGCAATCCCAAGTAAAAGCATATTCACAACGAGAGAGCTTCCGCCGTAACTAACAAAAGGTAAGGGAATTCCAATAATCGGCATGATTCCAACGACCATTCCAATATTTATCATTAGATGAATAAAGTAGATCACTAGTATTCCAACTAGAACCAAACTCAGAAATTCATCTTTTGCTAATGTTGCAATTTTCAATATTCGTAAAATCATCACCATGAATAATCCTAAAACAAAAAAGCTTCCGATAAATCCAAACTCTTCACCAACAACACAAAAAATAAAGTCCGTCCATTGCTCAGGGATAAATTGTAATTGAGTTTGATTACCTGCAAGAAATCCTTTTCCGAACAAACCGCCCGAACCGATTGCTACCTTTGCTTGAATGGCATTATATCCAGCACCAAGCGGATCTGCTCCGGGATCGATAAATGACTGAATTCTATTTTGCTGATGAGGGCTTAGCGCTTTGAAAACAACTTCCGTAAAAAACCCTGCGCCTAAATTTAATGCGAGAATTGAACCGCTTGTTAGAATATCTTTTTGAAATAACAACAAAACAAAAAGTACAATCACAAATGCTCCAATGAAATAGTAAACTCCAAATAAAGACGATAGTGCAACAAATCCTGGAGATAAAACAACAAATAATCCAAAAAGACTTATTCCCTTCCAGAAAAGGAGAATTAATATTAAACCAAGGAATGTTATTGATGTACCCATGTCTGGTTCTAGAAGAATCAAAGCCACCGGTAAAAGCCCGATTGCAAGTGCAATGGCAATATCTTTTAATGATTCAATATTCGAATTACTCCGACTTAAAAATGCAGCGATAGCAAAAATGGTTCCTATCTTAGCAAATTCTGATGGCTGAAATCCAATTCCGCTAAAGTACAACCAGCTTTTAGCACCTGACACTTTTCTTCCAATTAGCAGAACAGCTATCAATAATAAGATTGACAGCACATACGCAGGAATCCCAATATACTTTAAAGAATTTGTTGGCAGTGAATATATTATAAAAAAAGCTATTACACTGATGATACCCCATGTTAGTTGGCGCTGAAAATTGCTTTGAACCGAAGGATGATTTATTGTAGAACTATAGATGGCTGCAAGTCCAATGCAGATAAGCATTAATGCAGGAAAGATCAACCATAAATCAAATTTATCCTGAAGCTTATAATCAATTCTCAAGCGAGGCTCCGATAATATTTGGTTTTATTTCAGGAGTAAATCTTTGTTCCAATTTTTTAGTTTTATCTTTGAACAAATATGTTTGAATCATCTTTTGTGCAATAGGAGCAGCCCATGTTGCACCGAATCCGGCATTTTCAACGACAATTGCTAATGCTATTTTGGGATCCTCATAAGGAGCAAAACCAATAAAGAAAGCATGATCCTTTCCATGCGGATTTTGAGCAGTACCGGTTTTACCCGCGATATTCACTTCTTTCATTCTTATCCTGGTTGCAGTGCCGGCACCATTTACAACTAAATACATTCCCTCTTTCACGATATCGAAAACTTTTGGATCTATTCCGGTTTTAATTTCTTTAAATGTAGACGGCATTAGATGGTTCGTTTTGTCATCGATATATCCTTTGACAACATGAGGAACAAAAGAATTGCCATTGTTCGCGATTAAAGCAACATATTTGGCTAATTGAAGCGGAGTAACACTTACTTCACCTTGCCCTATTGCAAGGCTTGCCATGATGCTTCTGGGCCATTTAGGTCCATAAATTTTTTCATAGTATTTGGAATTTGGGATCAGCCCCGGAACTTCCTCACCAATATCAATACCGGTCATTCCGTTAAATCCTAATCTTTTAGCATACTCAGCCCATCTGTCTAATCCAATTTTATAAATGAGGTTATAAAAAAAAGTATTGCACGATTTTTCTATTGCATGAATTACAGTTAGAGAACCATGAACTCCGCCATGACATTTGAAAAACCTTCCGAATGTAAAACCTCCGCCGCAGTAAATTGTTGTTGTTGGTGTTATCACTCCAAGATCAAGTGCGGCAATTGCTGCCATTAATTTAAAGGTTGAACCGGGCGGCTTAACTGACATTGTTGCCCGATTGAATGAAGGACGAAGAGGATTGGCGTACAGCTTCTGTAAAAACTCTTTGCTGGTAACATAAGAAAATTGATTAAGATCGTAATCCGGAGCACTTACTAGAGCAATTATTTCGCCTGTTTTTGGTTCAATTGCAACAACGGCACCACTCTTACCTTTTAGCTCTTGCTCAGCAATTCTTTGGACATCGGCATCAATTGAGAGCATAAGATCTTGACCTTTAGTGGAAGATAAATCTTCTAAGCCATCATTGTATTTGCCGATTTCCTTTCTCTTTGAATCAACGAGTATATAGTTGAATCCTTTTATACCGCGAACAAATTTTTCATATTGTTTTTCCAATCCATTGTGGCCAACATAATCTCCCGGGTTGTAATAATCCTTTTCACGTTTCAATTGTTCGGGGGAAATTTCCTTGGTGTAGCCGAATACGTGTGAACCAACAATAGCAGCAGGATAACCACGCTGCATTTCTACAATGTAACTAACTCCGGGAAGATATTCAGAATTTTCCTCAAGCCATGCTACTGCTTTGAAGTCTATTCCTCTTTTGATACGCACGGGGATGTACTTGGAGTAAATTCTATTAGTATGAAGGATTTTAGAAATTAAACCCGGCTGAAGATCTATCACAGTTTCCAAAATGCTGTTCAAGCTGGTATCATAATCTGAAGGCAGAACACGGAGTGTATAAGCCGGTGCGTTACTTACAAGCACTTCTCCATTTCGATCCAGAAAAATTCCTCTTAACGGAATTTGCTCAATTGCTTTTATGCTGTTGTCAGCAGATTTTTCATCATACGCTTCTTGCTGAACTATCTGCATTAAAAATAGCCGTGTAACCAGCATGAGAAATGATGCGATTATCACAAAATAAATTACAGCGCTTCTTTGGATTGAACCAATGTTCGGGATTCTCAAAAGGGATTTCTCCTTGGATGAAACATTACTAAAACTAAACTGATTATGGCTGTATAAATTCCTGGAAACATACCTTGTTCAAAAAATCTGAGTAAAATACTTTTCTCCAATTCCACTGATGAAAAAAACGAAAAAACAAATGAGTCTATTGTAGAACTTAATAAAACGATTAAGGAAAAGACGAATGACTTAAAATAGAAGTCAAGCTTATTTTCATTGTAAAAATATCCAGTTACAAATCCGCTTATTGTTTTAGATATCATTGCACTGCCAAAAATATTACCTGTTATCATATCTAAAAGAAAACCATAAATAAAGCCTAAAACAGTTCCGTGAATTTGTCCCATTCTTAAAGTGAAATAGACTAAAAGAATTAGTATTAAATCTGGAATGATTCCGACAATTGATATCAGAGGCACAAGAGTTGATTGCAGAAGGAGTAAAGGAAAAAAGAGAATTATAGCAAAGATGTATAATACACGCATCAAACTTATCTCTTAAAGAAATTTAATTCTAAATCTTTCTTTTGTTTACTTTCGATAACACCAATCACAAAAACATTCTCAGTCCGTGAAAAATCCGCATAAGGTTTAATCTTTACCAAATTGAAAATACCTGTTTGTACATTCTGCAATCCAACAACTACTCCAATTGGAATTGGTAACGAGACAATGGAGCTAAGTTCGGAACAGATTATACGATCTCCCGGTTCTATATCATAAGTTTTGGGTACGTTAACAATAACTAAGTCTTCCCCATTCCATTTTAGAATTCCGTCAACTCTGCTTCTTTCATTTTTAACAACCAACTTAAGCTCAAAGTTTTTTAGTGTTCTTGCAATAGAATAATCTTTTGAAGTCGCATAAATAATTCCAATCAAACCTTTTTCATTTATAACAGGCATACCTGGTTTAACTCCATTATCCGATCCTACATTAAGAGTTATTGTTCCTTGTGCAATTGTAAATGATTTTGAAACTGTAAGCGCTGGAATCAAAGGATATTTTAGCGTGTCTTTCAGTCCAATCATTTTTCGTAATGTTTCGTTAACAACGCCATACTCGCGTAATTTATTTACATGCAGCATTAACTCAGCATTAATTTCGCGGAGCCGTTCATTTTCACTTTTTACTTTCGCAATGTTAACAATGTCGGATAATATTGCTGTCGAAGCAGCAAAGCTTCCGAATGCAATTGCTCTTACTTTTTTGATTGCCGGATTTTGATTTAAGGAAAGACTAATGAAACTAATGACAAGAAGAAGAATGAGGATTAAATATTCTTTAAAATTCCACCAAACGCTTGATATAAAACGAAGCATTAATATCTTCTATGTCGAATTAAAACGTTAGAATAGTGATTTAAGTTTTCAATCACTTTACCGGCACCGCGAACAACTGCGGTTAATGGATCTTCTGCAACATGTACAGGTAAGTTGGTTTCCATGCGAATTCTTTCATCCAATCCTTTAAGCAAAGCTCCGCCGCCTGTAATCATAACACCTCGATCAAGAATATCTGCAGACAGTTCAGGTGGGGTCCTTTCCAGAGTTTGTTTAACTACATCAACAATCTGAATGATAGATTCATTTAAAGCTTCCCTAATTTCAACTGAACTAACTTCAGTAGTTTTAGGAACACCACCAACTAAATCGCGCCCCTTTACTTGAATTGTAATTTCTTCCTTTAAAGGAACTGCTGAACCGACTTCACATTTAATTGCTTCGGCTGTTCTTTCACCAATAAGTATGTTATGATTTTTCTTGAAGAACTGCATAATAGCATAATTCATTTCGTCACCGGCAATACGAATTGATTCTTCATTTACAATTCCTGAAAGAGCAATAACTGCAATTTCAGTAGTTCCACCGCCAATATCAATAATCATATTACCCACAGGAGCATCAACATCAATTCCGATTCCTATAGCTGCGGACATTGGCTCTGCAATAAGGTGAACTTCCTTTGCGCCAGCATGTTCTGCACTATCTCTTATAGCTCTTTTTTCAACTTCAGTTGCACCGCTCGGTACTGCAATCACAACTCTTCTTGTTGAAATTGCATTTGCTCTAACTTTCTTAATGAATGCTCTGATCATGCCTTCGGCAATTTCAAAATCCGCAATTACACCATCACGCATTGGTCGACTAACACGAATTTCTTTATGTTCTCTGCCTTGCATTTCTTTTGCTTTGGAACCAAGTGCTATGATCTTTTTGGTATTTTTATCGAAGGCAACAATTGAAGGTTCATTTAGAACGATACCTTTACCTTTCACGTAAATTAAAGTATTAGCAGTGCCTAAATCTATTGCTAGATCAGTTGAAAAAAAGTCAAATAAACCCATTGTGTCTCTTAATGTTTAAAATGCCTGATTCCGGTAAAAATCATAGATATTTTATTTTGATTAGCTGCTTGAATTACTTCGCTATCGCGAATAGAACCGCCTGGTTGAATTACAGAAGTTGCACCGCAATTTATTATTTCCAATAATCCATCGGCGAAAGGAAAAAATGCATCTGATGCAGCAACTGAACCTTTGAGATCTAATCCCTGCTGATGTGCTTTTTGAGCAGCTATTCTTGATGAATCCAATCGTGACATCTGACCGGCACCGATTCCTAATGTTGACTTATGTTTGGCGAATATGATAGCATTCGATTTTGTATGTTTTGCTACGCTCCATGCGAAAATTAAATCATCTAACTGGTTTTGATCAGGCTTAATATCAGTAACAAAATTCATTTCATCTTTTTCAAGCGTGGCTCTATCAGCATCTTGGACTAAAATACCGCCGGGAATATTCCTATAGGAAATTTTTTCATGCGAGATAGGCTTTTTTTGCCTTACTAATCGTCTATCTTTCTTTTTAGTTAAGATTTTGATTGATTCTGGCGTAAAGTCAGTTACACAAACGATTTCAAGAAATATCTCGTTCAATTTCTCTGCCAAATCTACATCTATTCTACCATTTATAGCAACTATTCCCCCAAAAGCCGAAACGGGGTCACACCTCAACGCATGAGTGTAGGAATCAAGTGGATTTTGCAATGCAGAGGCACCAGCCGGATTCATATGCTTGATTATTGCACACGAGTTTGTGCCCAATTCTTCAACTAACTGAACCGCCGCTACCATATCCAAAATATTGTTGTGCGAAATTTCTTTCCCATGAAATACTTCAAAGTACTCTTCAAAGTTTCCAAAGATAGCAGCATTCTGATGAGGGTTTTCACCATATCGCAATTTTTTCTGCAGCGGATAGTTTAGTCTAAAGTAGTTTGAATTAACCTCTAATTTATTCTCAAGGTAATTAGCAATGTATGTATCATAATAGGCAGTGTGAGAGAAAGCTTCTACAGCAAGTTTTTTACGTGTCTCTAATTTTATTTCACCACGATTTAATTCTTGTATGAAAGATTCATATTGATCTGGATTTGTAAGAATCGAAACCGATTGATAATTTTTTGCGGAAGCTCTGATCAAACTCGGTCCGCCAATATCAATATTCTCAATTGCAGTTTCTAAGTTTGAATCGGGTTTTTCTGCAACTTTTACAAACGGATACAAATTAACACATACAATATCTATCGGCTCAATTGAATTTTGAGCAGCTTCTATCTTGTCTCTTTCATGTTCCCGTCTGAATAAAATTCCTCCAAATATTTTGGGATGAAGAGTTTTTACTCTGCCATCAAATATCTCCGGAAAATTTGTAATCGAACTAATCTCAATTACTTTCAAGCCGGAATCAGAAAGAACCTGTGCGGTTTTTCCTGTTGCAATAATTTGATAATCGTGTTTTAATAGTGCTTGGGCTAAACTGATAATGTTTGTTTTATCTGATACAGTAAGCAGGGCAAATTTTTTCAAATATAATCCAATTAGAAATAAAAAATTTTTAAACCGTTAGCTAATGGACAACAACTCTCTTATCAACAATGTTAACTTTTCCAAGAGCGAATTTTTTCAGTACATATGGCAAAAGTTCGTGTTCAATTTTAATTACTCTCTCGACAATTTCTTCCGATGAATTCACATCCGATATATCAACACATTTTTGAGCAATAATATTTCCGGTATCGTAAGTGTAATCGACAAAATGAACTGTTGCACCCGAAACTTTTGCAGATGATTCAAACACAGCTTTATGCACATTTGATCCGTACAGTCCTTTTCCCCCAAATGAAGGAAGCAATGCCGGATGAATATTTATTATCCTGTTTCTGAATAAATCGATCAATTCATGTGGTATTAATTTCAAAAATCCGGCAAGAACAATTAGATCAATCTTCAAATCAAGGAGCAAAGGAATCAGCTCCTCATAGTTAATACGCCCTGCTTTATCACCAATGGAATAAGTCGGAATAGAAAAATTTTCGGCAATTTGAAATGCAGGACAAGAAATTTTATCGCTTATTACGGCTTTTACTTCAACTAACTGTTTTAATTCTTCTGAAGTTAAGATAGCTTTCAGATTAGATCCTCGACCCGAAACAAAAACTGCTATATTCAAGTTAAAAATCGATTAAAAAGTGCACGAAATTAAATAAATGATGAAATTTTGTCAATCAAATTTAGGTAATAACAATCGTGATTATTCTTTTTCCACAAGAGTAAAGAGCAGATTCTTGAGCTTACTCTGATAATCGAAATCACTATAATCTTCAACTTGCTCAATCATAGCCGCGGTATTATCCCTATCATTTCTTTTATGATAGACTCGAGCGGCATAATATGCAGCAAAAGGTGCTATCCATTTTTCATCAGATGGATTTATCTCTTTTGCCGACAATGCACAGCTTAACGATTCATCTAATTTACCGAGCATAAATGATGCTTCGCTAAGATTAAGCAGAGTTTCAGCATTCAGCCAATCGCTTTTTAATTTAGGTAAAATTATCTTTAATGAATCGTATGCATTTTGATATTTCCCAGTTTCGATCAAATTTGCATATCGCATCAACTCAATTTCATTGGCTGATATTGTTCTGCGCGAGTAAATCTCTCCTTTTCTTTTTGCAAATTGATCGTCCTCCAAATCCATATTGCCGTTTCCGCAAACGTTAAAATATTTTTCAGCATTCTTCCTGTCGTTGGTTAATTCGTAGGATAACGCCAATCTATAATTCGCAATTCCATTATAATCATTAGTTGGAGTTGATTCAAGAAAAGAGAGATAATAAACTTTTGCGGAATCGAATTGATCTCTGCGAAAGAAAATATCACCCATAAGAAAATTTGAAAACGAAATTATCTGGCTGAATCTCGGATTATCTAAACAAACAATTTTTGATAGAATTTTCTGTGCATCTCGTAAATTTCTTTCCTTCACTTCAAGAACGGCATACGAATAATTAAACAGAAGATTATCTGGATATTTTCTAATTAAATTCCTCAAATAGTAAAGTGCAGCTTCATTCTCAAATAAAACTTCAGAAAGTATTTGCGACAGGTAATATTGTGCTTCAACTTTAGCTAATCTTCCTTGTGTTGCCGCCTTTTTAATATAATTAATTCCGATTTGTTTGTCACCTTGAATACCGGCCAGACTTAATGCCCATTGAAAAGCAGAAGGGATTTGCCCAACTGCAAAATTATATAGCCCTAAACCTAAATATGAATCGGTGAATTTAGGATCGAGTTCTAATGCAGCATTCAAGTATGTCTCGGATTTTTTACTCGCCCATACTGCATCCAAATAATTTTCTTCTCTTGTAAATGCGATAGCACGATACATATAATTACTTCCAAGCAAATAATTTATGTATGAGTTTTGTGGTTTCTCATCCAATTCAGCCTGTGCTATTTCTATTGCTTTATCTGAATATTTGACGAAACTGGTAAAATCGTCCTTATTACGGTTACCAAGATAATACCAAAGATATATTCCGGATAAGAAGTGATACCCATCTGTTTTTTCGGGATGTTCTTTTATAATACCTGAGAAATTTTCTTCAGCTTGGTTCCATTTAAAATTATAACAAAGCTCTAATCCAACTTTAATTTCTTTGGATATGCTTTGTGAAAATACGGTTAAAGTAAAAAATGAGAAAAGAATTACTGCCAAGACAAGATTTAGAATATATTTGTTAAAATTTTTATTGTTCATTATTCATTTAGAATTTATAATTAGAAATGTAAAAACGAAAGAAATTCTAAGCATCTGTCTGAGAAAAGTTATTTTCTTCGGAATATTTTAATGCCGCCTTTACAAATTCCCTGAATAAAGGATGAGCTTTTGTTGCCCTTGATTTAAGTTCAGGATGAAACTGACAACCTAAGAACCAAGGATGATCAGGAATTTCAATCATCTCAACCAATTCCCTATCCGGTGATAAACCGCTGAAAATCATTCCATGTTCTGAAAGTGTTCTTCTGAATTTATTGTTGACTTCATATCTGTGACGATGCCTTTCAGAAACATAATCCGTCTTGTATGCAGCATGTGCATTAGTACCTGATTGAATAATACACGGATAAGCACCAAGACGCATCGTAGCTCCCATATTTTTTATGCTTTTTTGTTCTGTCATCAAATCAATAACACTAAAGTTAGACTTTTTAAATTCTGAACTGTGAGCTTTTTTCATCCCGCAAACGTTTCTTGCAAACTCTATTACGGCACATTGCAGCCCTAAACAAATTCCGAAGAAAGGAATATTATTTTCTCTTGCATATCTGATTGCATTTATTTTGCCTTCAATTCCTCTTTCACCAAATCCGCCCGGTATCAGAATTCCATTCACACCCTTTAAAAGTTTTTCCGGTTGCTCTTCCTCAAAAGCCTCGGCTCTTATTCGCCTTACTTTAACATTAACATTATTCTCAGCACCAGCATGAATAAAAGACTCCATAATACTCTTGTAAGCATCGGTGTGTTCAATGTATTTTCCGCAAACAGCAATCTCAACTTCGCCTGATGGATTTTTTATTGCCTCAACCAAATTTTCCCAGTCCTCAAGCTTTATTTTTTTATCGGCGATACGTAATCTCTCGACAACTATTTGATCCATCTTTTCTTTAAACAATACCAGCGGCACTTCATAAATTGACGAACAATCATATGCGGAAATAACACACTTAGGCTCAACATTGCAGAATAAGGCAATCTTATCTCGAATTTCTCTTGTTAATTTTTTCTCAGATCGGCAAATCAATAAGTCGGGTTGAATTCCAAGTTCAAGCAAATTCTTTACACTGTGTTGAGTTGGTTTTGTTTTAACTTCACCGGCAGCGGGAATATATGGTACAAGAGTTACATGAATGCTTAAAGTATTTTTTCTTCCGAATTGTAACATTAGCTGCCGCATTGCTTCAATAAAAGGCAAGCTCTCGATATCACCAACAGTTCCACCGATCTCAGTAATAATGATGTCATACTCACCTAACTCGCTAAGCTTAGTCATCCTTTGCTTAATTTCATCGGTGATATGTGGAATGACCTGAATTGTTGCACCTAAATAATCTCCGCGTCTTTCTCTGGTTATAACTTCATTGTAGACTTGTCCCGTTGTAGTGTTATTTGCTCTTGTCATATTCACATCAAGAAAGCGTTCGTAATGTCCGAGATCGAGATCAGTTTCAGCACCATCATCGGTCACATAAACCTCCCCGTGCTGAAAAGGATTCATAGTTCCGGGATCAACGTTAATGTAAGGATCAAATTTTTGAATGGTTACTTTGAAGCCGCGCTGTTTGAGTAAAAGTCCAAGAGATGAGGCAGTAATTCCTTTTCCTAATGAAGAGACAACACCGCCCGTTACGAAGATAAATTTAACTTTTTTCCGTGAAGTCATTTCTATTTTTTTGTTTTCCAAATATAGATTAAGGTGACTGTAAAAACAATTTGCTTCATAAAAATTAAATGTAAAATTTCTGGATAATTATAATTTACTTACTTAATTTTTCAATGAAATAATATCTGTTTGATTTTTCAGATTGAAAGTCATTCGCTAATTTTTAATAAATAGTCAATCTTAATTCCTCAATAATAAATAAGGAGCACATTGATGGGTAAAGGTGATAAAAAAACTAAGCGTGGTAAAATCAATTTAGGTACCTTTGGAAAAACCCGTCCAAGGAAAAGCAAAGCTGCAGAAATTAAAACCAAGAATGTTGCTGCTACTCAGGTTCCTAATATCGATTCCATTAAAAAGAAATAGATATAGTAATACATTAGAATTTATTTTATTTTCCTCCATACTTTCTTCAATTATTGCCTAAAAATTGGATGATTGATAAAGTAAAGACATATTAACCAATCATAGGTAGTGCATATGAAAACAAATATTTTATTTTTAGTTATTGCCTTCACATTGGAAATTGCAGCTCACTCTGGTAAGGTTGTTCAAAAATTTGCCACACTATACTCTAATCCATCAGGATTAACATTTGACGGTAAAAATTTATGGCTGGCTGATTACAAAGCCGACAAACTAAGCAGTATTAATCCGTTGAATGGCGAAGTACTCCGAGAGATTCCTTCTCCAGGTTTTTGGCCAACCGGTTTAGCGTGGGATGGGAAATATTTATGGAATGCAGATGAAAAACAAAAAAAGATTTTCAAGATTGATCCTCAATCGGGTGAAATTCTTTTTACAATTGATTCACCAAGCGATAATCCACAAGGTTTAGCCTGGGATGGGAAAACACTCTGGGTAAGCGACTCTAAAGCAAAAAAAATAATGATGATTGATCTAAGTGATGGAACTGCAATCAAATCTATTGATGCTCCAGCAAGTTCCGCAGGAGGACTAACTTTTGATGGATCCTATCTTTGGTGTACCGATCGCCTTCAAAATGAAATTTATATGATTGATCCAGATAAAGGTGAAGTTATTGTAATAATTGATTCGCCTGGTCCTTATCCGGTAGGATTAGCGTGGGATGGCGAGTATTTATGGAATGTTGATTATCAAACAGATCAGATCTATAAAATTATTCGCCAGGATTCTGATACTTATAAGTTAGATAATACTAGAAAGGCAAAAGTAACATTCACACATGAAGTTACACCTTATGGGCAAGGCAAATTAAAAAATCTTGATGTTTATATCGCAATTCCAGAAAATCTTCCTCAACAGAAAATAATAAACATGGAATTTCTGCCCAACAATTATTCCAAGGTTAAGGATAAGTGGTCACAGGAATTTGCACATTTTAATTATAAGGATGTTAAAACTGAAACAAAGATTCAATCAATTATGATTGTAAATTGTGAAGTTTCCGATATTGACTATTTTATTTTTCCTGATAGATGCGGCACTATTGCAGCTATACCTGAAGACATTAGAAAAAACTATACTTCCAACGAAAGTAAATATCAGTTAGATGATAGGTTTATTCAGGATTTATCTAAGAAAGTCGTTGGTGAAGAAAAGAATACTTACTGGATTGCACGAAAAATTTTCGATTATGTCCGCAGCACGCTTGAATATAAATTAGAGGGTGGATGGAATGTTGCACCCGTTGTCCTACAAAGAGGTACAGGCTCGTGCTCTGAATATACATTCAGCTTTATTGCGCTATGCCGTGCAGCGGGACTGCCCGCAAGATACGTTGGCAGTATTGTTGTCCGCGGTGATGATGCGAGTATAGATGAGGTGTTTCACCGCTGGCCCGAAATATATCTCCCGAATTATGGATGGATTCCTATAGATCCCCAAGGGGGCGATAAACCTTTACCAAGAGACAGAGCAATGAATATCGGTCACCTGCCAAATAGATTTTTAATAACAACACATGGTGGAGGTGATTCCGAATTTATGGGCTGGTATTATAATTCATTTGAGAGTTATCAAACAGATCCCCAGGTTAAAGTGAATATCGAATACTTTGGTGAGTGGGAGCCATTGGAAAAGAATTAAAATCGCTTATAACGATGGAAATTTTATAAATGCCGTTTGTTTATTGATTTGATATTTCCATAGTCCCTGCTTCACACGAATATTCTAGATAGTCAAGGCGAAAACTATAAAAAGGTTGGAGGGATTTTTATTTTATACCAATGAAAAAGTATTTTGAGAAAGCAGATAAATAAATTCCCATTATTACAGTTTAATTTTTTTTACACTCCTTGCATCTAGCTGGACAAGTTTTAACGTTTTAGTGGGTGAGGTTGTAGTCCACCAAAGACGGATTGCATACCATTAAGCCAAAGGTTTACAAGTATGTCAATTGATCTTCTAGATGCGTTGTATTGGCTTGGTGGTTAAGAAATCCCATTAAGTATATAAATGGAATGTTCATTCTTTGCAAATGAAATAATGAATTTGTAATTTTAATTATCAAACAATCAGAAACGGGTAATAGTATGAAAAGTGAGGATACTCAAAAAAAAATCCTAGAAATTTTTGCTGAATTGGAAAAAAAAGCTAAAGAAATTTATCCGGATATAGAAAATAATATTGAGACATTTAACTCGATGAGAGTTGAGCAGGAAAGTTATTTGAATTATCTCACTTTATTAAATGAACAATCCCTTTCAAAAGCTTCCAATCAAACTTCTATAGAATAAAATGCCGACTTGGGGCAAAATATTAGCTGAAATCCAAAATGAACTGAAGAATAATAATCCAGCTGCATTCGATACTGTTCGAAATAAATATTTAACAGAATTAACAAACAAAACTCAGAGAAATACTATTATCTATGCTTCACGCTGGACGACTGGCGATATACCAGCAAATATTATCTCTATTACAGACGAAGATTTGCAGGCATTTATGGAAGCTATCCATGGATTAAAAGGTAACAAATTAGATTTAATATTACACACAGGCGGCGGTTCGGCAGAGGCTACGGATGCTATTGTGACTTATTTAAGACAAAAGTTCAATGACATTCGCATTATAATACCACAAGCTGCAATGTCGGCAGGAACTATGCTTGCTTTAGCAGCAGATGAAATAGTAATGGGAAAGCATTCCTTTATAGGGCCAATTGACCCGCAGTTTATTCTAAATACACAGGTTGGTATTCAGGCAGTGCCCGCTCAAGCAATTATGGAACAATTTAGGAAAGCACAAAAAGATTGCGCTGATAATCCTAAGAATTTAAATTCTTGGCTTCCGATGTTGAGTCAATATGGACCTGCTTTACTTGTTCAATGCCAAAATCAAATTGACTTTGGCAGAGACTTGGTAAAAACTTGGCTTGGAAGTTATATGTTCAAAGGTGAAGACGGAAAGAAATCTGAAGAAATTTCGGAATTTTTATCCAACCATGATAATTTTAAGACCCACGGTAAGCATATAAGTATTACACAGGCAAAAGATATAGGATTAAAGATTATGGATTTGGAAAGTGATCAGGATTTGCAGGAAAAAGTTCTTTCAGTTTTTCACGCTACTATGCATACCTTAAATACAACTGCTGTAAAAGTCATTTGCAATCAAAACGGTAACGCTTTCATTAAACAATTCCAGATATCGTTACCTAGAAAACAACCATAAGTAAACTATTCTCTTAAATCAAATCTTTCATACTCTTCATTGCTGATTATCTGCTCTATGTTTAAGTCTATTATTTTAACTTCTTCGTAGGTGGGTTGTAAAGTTTGTAAACCAACTGGTAAATCTCCAGCTCCACCACATTTTTTCAGAGATTATTTAATTTTATATTTATTTTTTCTTTGTTCGAATGCGATCCTTCCTCCATCCAGGATTTCACAAGAATGTTCACACACTCCTTGAGATTCGAGCGTATCTTCACAATCCTCGTCTTTTGTTTTAGAGTACTCCAGACTTCCAGTAAGATAATTGAATTGTCTCCCGTCAGCATTTTTTCTATCAGTTCCATGTCTATTAGCTACAATAACCTGCTCAGAATCTGACCCAATTACAAGATTTGCATTATGACTTACCATAATAATTTGTCGTTCTTTTTTCTTGTCTTTTAAAAATGGAACAATATCGTCGTATATTGATCTGCTATCCAAGTCGTCTTCCGGCTGATCAATCAACAACGGCCAAGTATCTTCGGATTCTGCGAGTATTAACCTTAGTAGGAACAACGCTCTCTTTCCCGGTGTCATTGTTGGTTCAGAAAATCCACCAATTTTATCTCCTTCCATTTCTGCATTAAAAAGAATTTTTTCTGTCAGTGATAAGACGTCTCGAGCAACCTGCTTCTTTTCATTACCCTTAATAATTTTTTGTTCCCCAGAATACAAATCAGATAAAAACTCACCTGGTTTTTCTCTGATCTCGTCGATACTCAATTTACCCTTCTCAATAAATTTCGATTTTTCCTTGATATTTATTTTTTGCGTGACTTCCTCAAGATTTTCATCAAACCCATACTCCACTCCATATTTAATACCCTTTAGAGTGCTCTGATCTGCGTTATCTATATTCGTTGCCAATTCTTTTATGAGAGATTTTCTTTGATCTATTGCAAACTTGATAACTTCCTCACATTTTTCTAACTGGTTTTTTGAATTATTCTTTTCCATTGCCGTCTCATTGATTTTACCAATAGTTTCGTTGTACTCGTTTAATTTTTTAACATGCCCCTCTAGCTCAATATTTTTCTGATATTTCTCGATAAGCTCTTTCTTTTCTTCTTTAATCTTTGCGATAGTCTCCTCCGCCTCCGTCTTCTCTCTTTCGATAGTATTTTTATAATTTACAACTTGCTTATTGATTTCTTTCAGAATTTCATCCTCTTTTTTCTCTAAGCTCTTTTTAATTACGTCTTGGAGTCCCTTCGGTAAACTTGCCATCGATGGAGAAAGAGTAACCTTTAATTCAATAAAATAATTCTGTTCTTCGGAAACATTGGATATTTGTGATAGTTCCGTATTTATCACATCTATTCTACCTGCATGTTTTGATAGGACAGCACTTATTTCTTGATACTGCTTTAAATCTTCGTTGCTTAACTGATTTTTCTCTTTCAAATTTTTTATTTTTAATTCAATCTCTTCTTTCTCTTTTTCGATTGCTGTTTTATCTCCCAAGTTCTTTAATTGTTCGTCAAGTGATTTGATGGAGTCAGAAAGATCAAACCAATTGTCAATTTGACCCGAGATTTGCTGATTGTACACACCTATATTATTGACTGCCTGTTCGTACTTAATTTTAAAATGGGGAAGAACTTTAAACAAAACTGGTTTGATTTTTTCTTTGATTTCGTCTGAATTTTTACTTTCCTTAAATAAGTAATTCTGAGGGATGTAAACAATTTTCCCTGGGCTTTCATCATTTGACTGTCTATTGCCCCACTCAATTGAATGTACTAAGTCTATTTTGTCCCAGTAATAATCTGCTCCTTCTCCCGGACCTTTAACCAATTCTTCCGCTAGCTCTTTATCGACCGAGTGTGCTACATAAGCAAGTAGCGCTGATTTGCCTGATGACCGGCTACCAATAATTGAACAAAGGTTTTTATTAAACTCGATTTCTTCGGGAAAATCATTTGTATTAGTAAATCGAATCTTTGATATAATTTTGTAGTCGTCTTTCTGATCAGGCTCAACCGGACTTATTTTTACACGTTCACCAGGTTCCGGCTCGTAAACTATCTGTTTAAATCCATCAAAAGTTAGATCAGCCTTGATCCAGCAATATCTTTGCTCGTCAGGTTCAAATAGTTTTTCTTCTGTATGAGCATCAGAGCCATGAATACAAGGTTTCAATGAGCCACACTTCTCTATGACGACTTTTTTAATGTCTTTTTTCAATCCTAAAAAATAAATTATAGTATTGTCATTTAAGTTTTTGTTTTTTGTGTAAAGATATTAAGAGTACAATAAAGACCTAAGTAAAGCATCACAAG
>MHAR01000022.1 GCA_001803045.1 Ignavibacteria bacterium RIFOXYB12_FULL_35_14
AATTGAGTCCCGATACAAATCGCTGACGCATCGAATCGGGATAATCGAACTATTCCGCCAGACCTGTCAGCCTTTGGCTGAGGCGGATAAAAATAGAATTGAGTCCCGATACAAATCGCTGACGCATCGAATCGGGATAATCGAACTATTCCGCCAGACCTGTCAGCCTTTGGCTGAGGCGGATAAAAATGGAATTGAGTCCCGATACAAAGCGTTTACGCATCGAATCGGGATAATCGAACTATTCCGCCAGATTTATCAGCCTTTGGCTGAGGCGAATTAAAATAGCAATTTTATTTTAAGATTTAAGCAATTATTAATCGAAATGATTAGGGTTATTAGGATAAGTTCGGGAACAAATTATTCTTAACTAATCATGAAAATTTATTTTAATGTGTAATAAAATTTGTGTTAAAACTTATATCTAATTCCCAGAGAGGGGAGAATTGGCCAAAGGGGGACTTCCTCGGGAACAGGTTTTGAAAATCCTGGAGTTTTATATTCATAGTTCTGGATATTTTTGAAATTGAAAACATTGCTTACATCGATAAAAACATTTAACGATGAGTTGGAAAAATTAAAAGCCTTACTGATTCTTAAATCAATCCTTTTATAAGCTGGCAAATGTGCTGAGTGAATTTGCTCAGACTTCCACTGCCAAGTGCCGTTATTTTGTACAGCAGTTCGTGGTGTATAAGGAAAACCGCTTCCGTAATATCCTTTCAAAGCTAAGCTCCATGCTGCTCCTAAGTCCACACTGGAAATAAATGATAGAGTATGTCTTTGATCGGTATATCGTGGATATTCTCCGATAACATCTGTAAATTTGTCTTCATTAGCAAATAATAAACCGTAACTAAGCCAGCAATAGAAGGTTGGAATGCTAAGCACGGTATATATATCAATTCCTTTAGCAGAACCGGCAGCATCGTTGTAACCTGAATATGTTAATCTCTCGAATGTGCCGAAGAAAGAAGAAACTAGGTTTTGATAGTCTTTGTAATATCCTTCAATTTTCATTCTCAAAAAGTTATTTATATCATCAGACAAAAATATTGAATGCTCTAAACCGAATATATAATGAATAGCTAATTGCGATTGAGTATTAGTATCGGATGAAGCCGAAGATTTTAATTGACGATAGATGGGTGATTGATAATAATATCCCCAAGCTGCCCTTAAAGTTGTTCTATCCGTTAAACTATATCCTGCACTTATCCGAGGACTAAAAGTCAAATCCTTATTTAATTTAAAATAATCCACTCTGCCGCCGATGTTAAGAGTCAGTTCATTATTCAATTGAAATATATTCTCAAGATATGCATTGTACTTATATGATTTGACTTTGATCGGAACTTCTTCACTTAAATCACCTCGCGTAATAAGTGTATCGCTTTTTTCAATATTGGGATCGTCAAAATTATTTCTACGAATGTATGTATAAATATCATCTATAATTTGATTATATGTAATATCCTGGAAACTTAAACCTGAATTCATTTCATATTTTGGAGTGAACTGATAAGCTAAATCTGATTTCAGTTCCAGTGTTTCTATCCTTAAAGTATCATACGTTAATCTTTCAGTGCGTATTCTATCATAATAGTTATCAGCATTTGTGAGAATATCTATATCTTGATTTTCATCTCGCAGAAACAATCTATACTCATTGTCTGTTTGCTTGTAATAAGAAAGTTCGCCTTTAAGCAAAGATTTGCTCGATAAGGCATTTATACTCTGAATATCAAACAGGTTGCTAAAATAAGTTGCTTTGTAGTTTTCATTTTCAGTCTTTAATGATTTGAATTCTGCATCTTGCCCTTGAAAGGATCCGATTACAGGTGAGGAAAAGTTTCGTCTGGTTGGTTCATAACTAAAATCATCACCGGCATGAATAAATTCGAATAAAATTTTATTTGATGGTGAAAAATTATAAGACAGCACACCTTGAACATCATAGAATGAAGGTTTAACGGATGAGATATCTTCATAGTCTATCATTTTAAGAATATATTCTAAATAGCTTTTTCGGATTCCCAAAATAAACGAGCTGTTTTCTGTGATTGGTCCTTCAAAATATCCGTCAAGATACGCTAAGCTTAGAGAAGCAGCACCGGTGTACTTTTTCTTGTTTCCTTCGCGGTATTGAATATTAAGAACGGAACTCATCTTATCGCCGTATCTTGCACTGAATCCTCCGGTAATCAAATCAACTTTTTGAATCAGGTCGACATTAAATATTCCAACGCTTGCATTGGCTGCTTCCTTAATATGAAAAGGTTCATAAACTGTAGCGTTGTTTACTAAAACTAAATTCTCATCTTGATTTCCACCTCTTACATTAAAATCTGCTTTAAACTCATTGTTAACAGTAATTCCGGGAAGAGCTTGGACCGATCTTAAAATGTCAGGCATTCCTGCCGATATTTCGCGGATTCTTTCACTTTGCATTGATAAGCTGCTGATTTCAGATAATTCCGTCTGCTTATTTGTGTTTGAATAAACCGTCACCTCCTGCAGAAAAATATTAATTGGTAAGAGACTGAATACATTTTCTTCAGTATCATTAAAGTTCTCTAAATCTATTATTCGACTTTTATAACCTACATAACTTATGACTAGACTATTTGCGTTGATAGAGTTTGTCAAACTAAAATTACCATTAATGTCCGACGAAATTCCGACTTCAGAATTAAGAAATGTTATATTTGCATATGGCAGAGGATCAAAGGTTTGGCCATCAATTACCTTCCCTAAAATTGTTTTATCCTTTACCTGTGAAAAAACCGAAGTGATTACAATGAAAAGAGAAGAAGTGATGACAAGTATAAAAACTTTAATTTTTGGCAAGCACTGTCCTAAAATACTATTATAAAAAAATATAGGAGATCATAATCAATTTAAATGCTAAAAATTTTATTCTAAATAACAAAAATTAAATCAATCCTTAAATAAAGTAGGATAATAATTTTAATCTCAAAGGGACTGCAGCTCTTATTTGTTTACTTCTTGCTTGTTTAAGTATAAATCAAAAGTGAAAAAAATAATGTATGGCTAAAAGAAACGCATGCATCAACAATTTTTAGGTAACGATAAAAATAAATCGCTATTGAGAAAATCATACTCAAAAGTATTAGAAAAGTTGCTGCGTGAATATATAACTACTAATACATATCTCTAAATATTTTGAAAGAATTTATTTCGAGATACCTTATTGATAAAATTAAAATTGATTGATATGTTATAAATACAACTTTAGATATTAGAACACCGTTAAATCTGAATTGTGATATTAAATAATTCTTACCTGTCAATGCTTGATAACACAAATTTATTTTGTTAATATAAACTATGATATTATCAGTTTATAATGAACTCTCGATTTAGTATCGCTTCGGTTTCCCGCTTGCGTTCTAAGCCGAATTAATCTTGAGCCATAATTAATCATTTATATTAAAATTTAGTAATACAAAAATATGAGGTACAAATGTTCAGTAGTTTCTTAATTGGTATTTTATCACTATCATTATTTGCATTCGCTTTTTCCGAAATACAGGCGCAGCAACTGGATGAACGATTATATAATACTGCTTTCAAGGATGCACGCTTGATATTTGATAAGAGTGGTGAAGCAGCTATTGATATTCAATTGAAAAAGGACAGCGGTATTCCTGTCGAATTATTTTTCAGCGAGTACGGCAAGGCATTTAATCTATCAAAAGATAATGAATTGAAATCGTTTCAGGTCAGCAAGGATGATCTCGGACAAACAAACCATCGTTACAAACAATTTTATAAGGGAATAGAATTGGCGGAAGTTCAATATATCCTTCATGAAAAAAACGGACAAGTAATTCATGCCAATGGAAAACTTATCCATGGACTCGAAATGGATGTGACTCCAACACTTACGGAAAACGAAGCTCTTCAATATGCCTTAGCAAACATTAACGCTGAATCTTATATGTGGGAAAATAAAAAAAACGAAGCCCATCTAAAAAAAGAGCTAAATGATCCATCTGCAACAATGTTCCCCAAAGGTCAGTTGATGTTAAGTGCGAAAAATTTCGATCTGAAGAAAGAAAATTTTCATTTGGTTTATAGGTTCGACATTTATGCTGAAAAACCAATTGATAGATACTATATTGATGTTGATGCAAACACTGGCGAAATAATTAATAAAATTTCTAGAATTCGCTCCGGTGATGTTCCCGGGCAAGGAACATCTTTTTATAATGGAGTTGTACCATTAACGGTTGCGGATACTGCCTTATCATTAAATCCACCGAGCAGATGGCATGTGGATTCATGGATGGCTTATGAAAGTGGAGCGAGTTGGTGGGTCGCAGATCCATCGCTTGGAAACCAGGGAGGTTATGATAATGGCTGGTACGAAGCGCTTGATACAGATCCTGTTTTGTTAACCGGTACTGATTTAAAATTACAATTTGTACACCGGTACAGTGTAGAGACTCCTGGCGGAGAACCTTCTGGCTATAATGCATGGGATGGAATGAATGTTAGAATTTCGAGTGACGGCGGCAATACATGGCAAGTATTACTAAATCCAACCCCCTCTTATACGAACACCAGCCTGTATAGTTTTGGGGAGCAGCATGGTGAAGGACCGGGAATTCCTGGTTGGACAGGAGTGCTGAATTCCTGGACGAATGTTATTTTCGATTTATCTGCTTACACAGGGCAAACCATAAAAATAAGATTTGCATTTGCCTCTGATCCGGGTCTTTCGACTAACGACGGAGCCCCTAATTTATTTGGTTGGCAGATAGACAATATTGTTATATCAAATTCATCAAATACGTTGTATAGCAACAATGGGGTAGCTAGTGGAGTAACATTGGTAAATCTTGTAAAAGAAGCAGCTTTTATTGAAGGTAATTATCGATTACGACAGTATGGTCGTGGCGGGGGAATTGCAACCTATGATGCAAAATATGGCACTTCTTATTTTTTGTCAACCGATTTTGTTGATGACGATACAAATTTTGATTCAAATTATGGTAAAGTAGGTGTGAGTGTACATTGGGCTTTAGAGCATACATATGATTATTTTCTAAATGTTCTTAACCGAAATAGTTTTGACGATAATGCTGGAAAACTAATTGCTTATGCTCACTATGATAGTGCATGGTTCAATGCTAGTTGGGATGGAAGTAGAATGAGATTTGGAGATGGAACTTCAAACGGTACTCCTTTAGTTTCCATCGATATTGTTTCACATGAGATGACTCATGGTGTTACGGATTACACTGCGAATTTGATTTATCAGAATGAACATGGAGCGCTAAATGAATCGTTCAGTGATGTATTCGGTACAGCGGTAGAATTTAGAGCATTAGGTCCTTCAGCAAACTGGTTTATAGGTGAAGGAGGAGCTAGACTGCGTTCAATGTCCAATCCAAAGCAGTATGGTCAGCCCAATACGTATCATGGTCAAAACTGGTATTATGGCACCAGCGATGGTGGTGGTGTTCACACTAACAGTGGAGTACAAAATTATTGGTATTATTTACTAAGCGAAGGAGGTAACGGCGTTAATGATAACGGTTATGCATATTCTGTAACAGGAATAGGTCTAGATGCCGCCTCAAAGATTGCATATAGAAATTTAGCAAACTATTTAATACCAACTTCTGAATATGATGATACACGTTTAGGTTCTATGTATGCTGCTCAGGATCTTTTTGGAGAAAATTCTATTCAGTTCCAATCAGTTGTTGATGCATGGGATGCGGTTGGAGTAATGAAACCAAGCTTAGTACCCACTGTTGGCATTGAAGCGGATACAGTTAAATTTTTTGCAGAAGCTCAGTTCAGTTCTGACACAGTTGATGTCTCAATTTTTAATTATGGGTTACAAGCTTTAAATATCAGTGCGATTGACTTAACAGGTTCTGATTTTCAAATTCTTTCAAGTCTTAGCTTTCCAATTAATTTGAACTATGATGAATCGGTTTTGGTTAAGGTAATTTTTGTTCCAACGCAGCAGGGAGAAGTGCTTGGTACTCTGATGATAGCGAGTAATGATCCTGCTAACCCGAACAAGAGCTTAATATTAAAAGGTGATGGTTTTACAGTTCATCCGGCTCAAGATGGACAAATTTATGCATTAACATATCAAACTAACAGTGCTTTTCTAACACTTAATCCAAATAATGGAGCTGGAACTAATATAGGATTAACCGGTTTTACAAGAATTTATGGTATAACAGTTAGACCTTCAAATGGACAAATCTATACAACTCTGGTTACTTCAGGCATCACACCTTTACTCAAAGTTGATTCTGAAACAGGAAATGCTTATGAAGTGGTCAATCTTCCATTGGCTAATATTAGAGCAATAGCTTTTGACACCAATGATGATCTGTACGGTGCCTCTTATGGCGGGGATCTTTATCGTATTGATTTAGTGAATGGAAACCTCACTTTAATAGGTGCTACCGGAATTTCAACTCTTTCAAGTTTAGCGGTAAATCCAGTTGACGGTCAATTATGGGCTACACCATTAGGAGGTGCAATTTATAAAATCAACAAGGCAGATGCTTCTGCAACTCTTGTTGGTAACACCGGGTTTTCACAAACACCTTCTATCGCATTCGATTCGGAAGGTAAGTTTTTCGGGACAATAAATTTTGCATCCAATAAAATAAGTGAGCTGATTAGTATAGATAAATTAAATGGAACCGGAACAGTCATAGGCTCAACAGGATTTTCATTAGTATCCGGGATTGTAATGAAGGGAACAGTTGTCGTTGGTATTAAAGAAAATCAAGTTCATCAGACACCGATTGATTACGCCTTAAAACAGAATTACCCTAACCCTTTCAATGCAACAACAAATATTACTTATTCATTACCAAGAGCATCTAAAGTTATCTTAAAGGTTTATGACATTATTGGTAATGAGATACTGACACTGGTTGATGGAGAAAAAGAAGCCGGTGTGTACGATGTTGTATTAAATGAAGCAAATCTTCCCAGCGGAGTTTATCTCTATAAAATAACTGCCGGAGATTTTATTTCAACAAAAAAAATGATTCTCCTGAAGTAAATTGACATTAATCTGAAAATTTAATATTGTTGTATCAGCCTCCACTCCTTAGGGAGTAGAGAAATTGATATAGTTGCCTGCGCCTTTCCCCCCTTTGGCGCGGGCATTTTTTATTCCTGATAAACCTATCAATCATAGTTGTTATACGTTTTGGTTCAGGCCAAAAATAGTTTTAAGCAAATAAAGTGATTAGTTTCCATCTGGCGGAAGCGAAAGTAACCTTTATTATTTCCCCTTGTCTACAATCAATCTATGATCAAGATTAGCTAATGTTTGGACTATACCATAAACAAGCTGCGCAGTTTTTTTAATTTTATTAAAATTAATTTTTTCATAGTCATCTGTGGGTTTGTGATAATCCTCATTCATGTTATCTGTAAAAAAAACTATTGGTATTCCATGTTTAGCATAATTGTAATGATCGCTCCTATAATAAATTTTTTCAGGATCATTCGGATTGTCAAATTTATAGTTGAGGACAAAATTAGCGGTTTCATTATTTACAGATTCAACAATTTGTTTTAATTGGCTGCTAAGTTTATCCGAACCTACCGAATAAAGGGTATCAATGTGTTCACGTCCAACCATATCAATATTCACCTGGGCGATTATATTATTAATGGTAACAAAATTATCTGTGAAGTATTTTGAACCGAGGAGTCCTTTCTCTTCAGCAGAATGAAAAACAACAAGAACAGATCTTTTATTATTTTTTTCTTTTGCAAAAGTTCTGGCAACCTCCATAACAGCCGCTGTACCTGAAGCATCGTCATCCGCACCATTAAAAACTTTTCCGTCAACAATCCCTTCATGGTCATAGTGCGCGCCAATGGCTATATATTCGTTTCTTAGTTTTGGATCATCTCCCTGAATTACACCAACAACATTATATGAAGTTCGTGTTTCTTCACTTTGCTTCATTGAAAGGCTCAGGTTTCCGGAAAGTCCGAATGAGTCAACTCTTCCGTTATTAGAAAAATTTTCAAATATCTCGTGATAGATATCTTTCTTTGAGTGGAACAACCGGCTTAATACTGTTTGATTTAACAGATAAAAGAAGGAGGTATTATTCTGTCCATCACTTGAATCAGGCAAATTAAATTTAGGTTTTGTAGAATATTGCTTTAAAAATGGCCAAAAATTTTCAGTCTTGTCATCAGCTATAAAAAAACATCCTAATGCACCATTCTCTTTGGCGATAGACATTTTATAATCATATTTCGAATATTTTGTTTTATTATGCCCATCAAAAAAAAGTGAATCGTTACTTTGAGGTTCACCATCGAGTATTAAAACATATTTATCGGTAACGTCGATTCCTTCATAATTATCATATTTATATTCCGGGGCACTAATTCCAAAACCGGCAAATATAAACAAGGCAGTATCTTCGTTTAGTTTTTTTATTTTGCCCCTAAATATAAAATCTTCTCCATAACTTAATTTAGTTTCTCCACTGTCAGTGGCAAATATCATTTTACTCAATGTATCTACTTCGGTAACTATTAAATTAAATGGTTGTAAATATGACGAATCTCCAAAGAACGGTTTAATCCCATATTTTTTTAACTCTGTGGTAATATATAGCGAAGCTAATTTTTCACCTCTTGTAGTTGCTTCTCTCCCTTCAAGTTCGTCCGATGCTAAAAATTTCAAGCTTGCCCGAATGTGGTTTATGTCAATCAACTCGGCTTCATTGCTGCTAAATCTTGAGGATGCGCACCCACACAGATAAAAAATAGAAATAACAAAAATGATCTTTTTCATGTATATAACTTTAATAATTATAAGGTAGAGTGATAATAAATATTTTTCAGAAGGAATATATCTAAAAGTCATTAAAATATTTCTTTAATTTTAAATTTTTTCTCATGTCTGTATAAAATAAATCTGATTTTTTATTAGAATTTTATACATCATGGTACAAGTATGAGAAATGAGCTAATAAGGTTTTATTTCACCAGGGTATATGTGGTTACTAAGGTATTAAAAAAAAGAATATGCCCCTTTGGATTGAATATCTAAAGTTGTAAACCTTAGTAACAGACTAAGATAAATCGCATTGACCTTATCAGTTTATTAAAAAAATAAAAAAACAGGTATAATCGTTTATTAAGAAACTCCTTCAAATCTCATGAATATTTTGGGTAAAGTAATAGAGAAAAGAAAATATTTTAATAGGAGATAGAAATTCGAAATTGATAAGAACTATTCGACACGATCTGATTTTCAATTTTTTTCTTAGTATTAAATTTATATTGGACAGTTGTGTTTTTTTTCTAAGAATTATTCGCATTACAATAATTCAGTTTGTAAATCCTCAATAATTTAACGCTTGAATTCTAAGTTGGAGTGAATGTCGCTTGATGTAGGAAACCATTCAATATTAGTTTACATTTAAATTTAGGTTGACAAAGTTCCTCTTTTAATTTTGCTATTTTAGAATTAAGAAAAAGGAAGCTTTATGAAAATTAATATTATCATTTTGTTATTCATCAATCTCTTATCTCTAACAATTTTTAGCCAGACTAATTTCGATACCAAATTACTTCTTATTCGATGTGATGACATTGGAATGTCGCATTCTGTAAATATGGCTGCAAAGGAGCTGATTGAATCTGGACTTGTCTTCTCCACTTCAATAATGTTCCCATGTGCCTGGTACCAGGAAGGTGTTGATTTATTGAAAGATCATCCGGAAATAGCCGCTGGAATTCATCTAACATTAAATTCCGAGTGGAAAAATTATAAATGGGGTCCTATCGCCGGTCGAAATCAAGTTCCTTCTCTTGTTGATTCGAACGGATATTTCTTTCCATCTCGAGAATTGCTCTTTGAAAATAATCCAAAACCGGAAGAAGTTGAGATTGAATTGCGCGCTCAAATAGATAGAGCAATTACGAGCGGGTTGAAAATATCGTACATGGATTATCATATGGGCACGGCAGTTGATAAACCTGAATTACGAAAGATAGTTGAAAAGCTTGCCGCTGAGTATAAATTGGGGATATCACGATACTTCGGGGAGGTTGATTTGGAAAGCATGTACTCTATTCCTATCGATGAAAAGAAAGATTCTTTATTCAAGAGAATAAAAATGTTGGAAGGTGATAAAATTAATTTACTCGTTTGTCATATCGGAATAGATAATGACGAATTAAGAGCCATGATCGACATGAACTCATTTGGATTAAAAGGTATGAGCAAACATAGAGAGGCTGAATTATATGCTTTGCTGAGATTACAGGAAGAAAATATATTCGAAAAGAATCAAATCAGATTAATTAACTACAATGATTTGTTAAGAGAAATAGGATTGGATAATATGAAATCACCTGTAGAGACTGGTTATTAAAGTTGATGAAGGATAATTCTTTCTCTAACTGTTTTAAAGCAGATAAAAATTTTTCCATAGTTTGAAGTTAATTTTATTTTTCGATACATTTTAAAAAAAATGGCTGGTTAACAAACCACAAGAAAGGATATTAAAATGAAAAAATCTCGGGGATTTTTGTTACTAATATTTCTTCTTATTAATTCTTCAGTGTTTCCTATTCGAATAGGAGATTTTTCAAAGCCAATCAGATTTCCGTTTCAGGATTCGACGAAAATAAATTATTGTCAAGCTCAAACTCTATTTACGAATAATGAAATTTTACTTTTTTACTCTGCAAATAATTCTCCTGAAGATACAATTTTTATTACCAGGAGTTCCGACAATGGAGAAAACTGGAGTACGCCCGTTTATGTCGCAAGTTATCCAAGAGTTGCTGAGGAAATGATTTTTATTTCCGGAACAGTTTCCAGTACTGGGCGAATACTAATAATATTTTCTATTGGAGAAATACCAACTAATAACAAAACAAAAATTGTTCATTCCGATGATAATGGTGCGTCTTGGTCTTTACCTCAAAATGTTATTGGAAGCGCTTATATTTCATATCCTAAGATTACTGAAGCGACAGATGGAAAATTATGGATTGTGGGAAGAATTAATTATTTCTTTTATTCCACTAATGATGGAAATAGTTGGTCGGCCAGAAACATTGGCTTTACCAACTCGATTAATACATCTTTTGATTTAATTTCTTTGGATAGTTTAAACTATTTAACTGTTTATGATAAATACGATTCAAATAATGATACGTATAAAATTTATTTTAGAAAAAGTACAAATTCGGGTGATAGCTGGTCTGCAGAAACAATTATTACAGAAACTGATCGTTCTGAAAAAAGACCCTGCCTATTTAAAGAATCAAATGGAACTTTATGGTTAGTAACCCAAAGCAAAGATTCAACATCTTTTACTCCTAATTATAATATCTATCAACAAAATGTTTCATTTAGAAAAAGTACAAATAGTGGTGATTCATGGGATGCAACAACTAATTTTACAAGCTATTTAGGTTTTGATGGGACACAAAATATTTGCAATTATAATGATAATCCATTAGTTACATTTTTATCTGATCGCTGGTATGGAAGAAATCAAATTTGGGTCGGACAAATCGGTGTTAGTGAGGATAGTGATAGTCCTCCTGTTTTATACAAATTTGAGAATTCAGGTATAACAATAAATTTTCCAATTTCATTTCGGGCATTTGTAGGAAGTTCAATAGGAATTCAGAAAACCGAATTGCTTTACGAAGCAAATAATATTTTGCAAGGTCCTTTCCCAATGTTCGATGATGGTAATCATGATGATGGATTAGCTGGTGATAATATTTGGGGAATTAATGTAGGTCCATTTAGTTTTTATGATGTTATAACGGCTTCATTCGTAGTAACAGATAATAATTCATTAAGTGTAACTTTTCCCGGAAGTAGTCTTGTTTTTCCGGCTCTTCCGGTTCAGAATAAATGGCTTTCCATCGGTTCACTTCATAATTGGTATTCATCGAGAGGTTCAGAAGTAGAAGAGGGATATGTAAACCAGCAACAATATGGATTAAGATGGCCCGGGATTTATAAATATCAAGATATGCAGGCAGCAAAAGGTTTTTGGATTGGGGCTGCAAATTTTACAGATGAGAATGCGAGATTTTTTCCGTACAAGGTGGTTCATGTCGGCCCAAGAGTTTCGGGAGAGTTCGAATTTTATCAAAAAGAGTTTAAACTCATTAGTAAATTCGATAAGCCGGAAGTAATTGTAAATACAATTCCTTCCCAAATTTATCCATATCAGTTAGACGAAGTCAATCCAGACCTTCCTTGTGATCGAATGATTTATAATCTTCTTAATACACAATTAGGAATTACTGTTGAAAGAAAAATTTATCAGTTCTCGCAGGAATATCATAGCAATTATTTAATCAACGAATATACTTTTACTAACACTGGTAATGTTGACTATGATGATTTTATTGAACTTCCTAATAACACGATAAACGGAATCTACTTTTATTATTTATTTAGGTGGGCAATAAATGCAAATACCCGTTATGCTATTGGAAATGCCACTGGCTGGGGAATTAATACTATGCTGGATACAAGAGGTGATGGAATAATGGGTGATCCACCCGATGAAAATTTTAGAGCACAGTATGCTTGGCATGGAAGATTTACTCATTTCATTACATATGATAATATTGGTGGTCCTCTCTGGTCATATCCTGGTGATGGACTAAATGTGGAAAAAGGTGATACTGTCGGACGACTTGGGGCAAATCAATTTACTGGTGTTGTTACACTACATGCAGATAAATCAGCTTCAGATAATTCTGATGACTCAAATCAACCTTTTACTACATCTTGGGAAGGTTCCGATGAACCTCTTACTTCTGGTAACGATGCTTTTAATGATCAAAAAATGGCTGGTGAATATGCGTGGATGTCAAAAGGGCACAGATCTCCACGTCATGCCTATGCTGTTGAGCCATTGGGTAATTTTTCAGAGCCAACAGGGGATCCTGCACTAGGAACTCCAGGGGGTTTTTCAGCAGCTAATGGTTATGGTCCTTATACACTTGGGCCTGGTGAAAGTATAACAATTGTGTGGGCTGAAGCTGCTGATGGTATTGATAGAGAAACTGCTATTAATATCGGCAGACAATATAAATGGGGGCAGATAACTGCTAAACAAAAAAATGAAATAGTTTTAACGGGAAAGGATTCTTTATTTCAAACTTTCCGAAAAGGAATTTTAAATTATAATAACGGGAATGGTTTTTTGATTCCTCAATCACCAAATCCTCCTACCAAATTTAAAGTTAATTCAGGCGAGGATAAAGTTTATTTATCTTGGAGTCATACTGGACTGGGACCTTCAGTTAAATTGTTTGAAATTTTTAGAACCTCTGGTAGTTATGATAGTGTTTATACGTTAATTCATACTGCTTTTCCTGTTGATACAAGTTTTATTGATAGCGCTATTCAAAGAGGGATCACTTACTACTATTATATTCAATCAATCGGCGATTCTCTTGACAATGATGGTCAGGCAATGACTCCGTCAGGTTCTTTAAGAAGTTCTAGGTATTATACACAAACTTATGATCCAGTCTCATCTACGTTGACGGGAATTTTAGGAGGAAATGTTTCATTAAATGAATATAAGCTTTATCAAAACTATCCAAATCCATTTAATCCCATCACTAAAATCAGTTGGCAGTCGCCAATCAGCAGTTGGCAAGCCCTTAAGGTCTTTGATGTCCTTGGAAACGAAGTAGCAACATTGGTGAATGAATATAAACCTGCAGGATACTATGAAGTTGAGTTTTCCGCCAATGGCGGATTACCAAGTGGTGTTTATTTTTATCGCTTGCAAGTTTATACCGCTAACAGCGGGGCTGGTAATTATTTAGAAACGAAGAAGATGTTGTTGGTGAAATAAGAATTACATTTTAAGTTGGGATTTACCTCCCAGCCATGATTTTAACACAGTGTTGATATGTAAAAAGGCATTTACTATTCAAAAAAGATCTACGTCACCTCACGCAAGTGAGTGTTAAACCTCCGAGGTTTTGTAATTAGTTTATTCTTAAAGCTATTTTTTGGCTCTTCATTGAAAATATTTTCATAAAACCATTCCTTGAAACCTTGGAGGTTTGTCATTGTGGGTAACGTGAGATCTAAATGAGTTCCCAAAAATCATGGTAAAAGTTTTTTTATGACGGTATCATCCATCCAATCCGAGAAAGGAGTAAGCAGAGGCATGCCAGCTATCCGGCCGCCAAAACCCATGAACCGGTGTATGAACATCGGGATGCTTGTGGTTTTTACCTTATCGAGAATATCGTAGTAAATCTTAACATTGTTAATTTCAGCAAGTTTTGGTGTTGTTCTTTTAAGATAATCTAACGTTTTTGCAAGGCGAAGGCTGTTTCTCAAATCTAATTTTACGGAATCGAAATTTATCGTTACGGAATCTTGAGTGTTTGATTTTTCAATAACCTGGATAAGCGAGTAAGAATTATTTCTTTGAACGGGACCGTAAATTTCATTTAAATCAAGTGACGCGGCTATTTTCCCAATATCTCCTAATAGCTGAATTGGTTTCAGACCGGTTTCACCTTTTGCATTCACGAGTGAATCTGTCTTACCATAATTCAGAATAATCTCGCTGAAAGGACTGCCATCTTGCAGCAAGCTTAATACTTTAGCGAGCTCATCAAGCTCATTAAGTGTGAGAACTCGTGCGTTTATTAGAGTTAAATTTTGTCCTCCTTTAAAATCCTTGATGTAACTCTCGTAAATTTCTTCATCGGTAACGCTGATCGTATCTAAAATTGATTTGAAGAAAAGCCCGGCTAAATATTTCTGTCTCCAAAGGGATATATCTTTATTTGCTTCGGGTGAGTGCTGAAGATTTTGCTTATAACCTTCTTGCGTGATAATCTGATACTCAATGAATTGCTTTGCACGATTACCTAACTTATTCAATACAATTATCGAATCTAATTCAGATACGCTGAATCCGTTAAATGCAAGGTCTGCAAGAAAGTCTTTGGACTTAACCGGATACGATCCCAATTTGAAAAAAGTATTGTTGAGTTCATCTGCTGTTGAGGAATTAATTATAAATTGGAAATCCCATTCGGTTAGCGAAAAATAATTTTCAAAATCGGGATTTACAGATTTATTTTTCAGCGTATTCCAAATTTTATTATACAATACAATAAAAGAAGCTATATCTATTGAAATACTTACGCCTTTCAGAAGGTCAAGCATGTAATCGCGATATCGTTCTTCTGTTCTGCGGTCGCGTATGGCATCCTTTGCTTTATTAATAGCAGCTTCATCTTTAAGGTCAATTGGTGTAAATATTTTATTCTTCAGTTTGAAGATCACCCAGCCTATTTCAGTTTTAAGTGGGTGAGTGAATTGGTTAAGTTCAAGATCGTAAACGAAATTTTCTATCCTTTCATCTTTTAAGCTTGCAAGCGTCACCTCAGCACTTGATGTGTCTAATTCAGGAAATACAGTAAGGAGGGAATCGAATTTATTGCCGTCTTTGGCACGACTATAAAAAAGATGAATCCGTGCAGAATCATTCGATGAAACAATAAGTGTGTGAAGTTTAAACTGCGATTTGTTAATAGCACCCTTCACGTCATTTGCGGATAACTTCACTTTGTCTTTGATCTCACGCTTAAATAATGCATCACGTACAATTAAATCTTCAAGCGGCTTAAAGAAAAATTTGAATTTCTCATCATTAGAGATCCCCATTTTATCAGCTTCTTTAGCCCACAGCATTTCAGCAACGAAAGAGTATAGAAAATCCTTTTTAAATTCTCTTTCCGAATGACGATCAACTTCAGGATTAGAAGGTATATAGGGCGACAGCTCTATCCTAAGTTTAAAATCTTTGGCGGAAATAAAATCACTTCCGACTTTTACAACTGCCTGTTGTTTTTCCTGTGAATAACTAAATGAGCAGACGAAAAGAAAAAATAAAAAAGAAAGATATCGGTTCGTCATCAAATCACTCATTTAGGGTAAACATACCTTTTAATTTTATGTCTTCAGATGAACCGCCGATTAGGATTTCAAAATCACCAGGTTCGGCAATCCATACTTTATTTTGGGCATCAAAAAACGATAATGCCATTTGATCAATTTCAAATTTTACAGTTTTAGTTTCGCTGGGTTCGAGATAAACTTTAGCAAATCTCTTCAATTCCTTTGAAGGCCGGTCAACAGAAGATTTCACATCGCTAATGTATAGCTGTGCAACTTCAGCTCCTGCAGCCTTACCGGAATTCTTGAGCTGAAAACTTACCTCCAACTTACCATCATGATTCATTTTTTCCGATGACAATTTTAATCCGCTATACTCAAACTGTGTATAAGAATGGCCATGGCCGAAAGGGAAAAGTGGTATAAAATTGTGCTTATCAAAATGACGATAACCTACGTAAATACCATCTTCATACCTTGTTGTACCATCTTCTTTCATGTACGTGTTGTGGGCTGAACAATCTTCCCACCTTTGCGGGAAAGTCATCGGCAGCTTTCCGGATGGATTTGTCTCACCGATAAGCACTTCTGCAATAGCGTTACCAGCTTGTTCACCCGGAAACCATGCTTCAATAATTCCGGGGACATCATCTACCCATTCGTTCATTAATACAGGTGAACCGGTTGTGAGTACGACAATTGTGTTTGCATTTACTTTAACAATTTCTCTTATCAGCTTGTCTTGATCGTTTGGAAGGACGAGATTTTTTCTATCGAATCCCTCACTCTCGTTGTTTGCATTAGTTCCGGCAAATACAATTGCAACGTCTGAGTTTTTAGCAGCATCGACAGCTTGTGCAAGCAGTTTTTCATTCGGCATTCTCCAGCCTAATTTTACTATAGCACCTCCGGCATTCTCATAGTATTCAAGCTTAATCTTGTAATACTTCCCGGATTCAAGCCTTGTGGTATATGAATTAGTCATTACTGCATGATCGTTCCAATCATTGATAACCATTTCATCTTCGAGATACAACCGGACTCCATCATCGCTTGCAACATCAATTGTGTATTTGTCTGTTTTGTCTGGTTTCAAAAAACCAGTCCAGCGAATGGAAAAATTATCTTTAGGAAAGTCTTCGAAGGGAGCATTCCAGTCTAATGAGAAATCAATTTGTTGATCAACTGCGATTTGATCCGGTGTGCCTTCCAAATTCTTATTAGCGAAATACTCTCCCTTCAATCCATTTTGTTTACCTTCTTTATCTGTAAACAAAAACTTACTTTCAATTGGATTTGAATCGCCGTCAATCATCGATCCTTGAGCAAAGTTTATTTTGACTTTACTTCCAATTTTATTTTGAAGAGCTTCTAACGGGCTGATGGGATTAATCGGAACTACCATCGAACTCCCGCCGCCGCCGGTTCGTGCAACAGCGCTGTTTGGACCAATTACTGCAACCGATTTAATTTTGTTAACATCAATTGGCAGAATCGAATCTTGATTCTTGAGAAGTACAATTCCCTCCCTTGCAACATCTAAAGCCACCTTTATATGTTCCGGATTATTTACTTTTGATTTGTCGTACTTGTCCCGACTATAGTCGGGATCAAACAATCCGATAGTAAACATTACTCTTAAAATTCGCCGGACTTTATCATCAAGCTTTGCGATATCTAATTCGCCGCTTTTAAGTTTATCCAACAAGGTTGTTTGATTAAGGTACTCTCCCTTAGGCATTTCTACATCAAGTCCGCTGTTAAATGTTGGGATAGAACTGTGAACGGCTCCCCAATCGGACATAACTAAACCATTGAACTTCCATTCATTTTTCAGTTTATCTATCAGCAGATAATCATTCTCGCTGCAGTATGTTCCATTCAATTTATTGTAAGCCGACATAACTGCCAGTACTTTTGCTTCTTCAACTGCAGCTTTGAATGCCGGTAAATAAATTTCATTTAACGCTCGCTCATCAACAATAGTATTCACAAAATCACGCTGGTGTTCTTGATTGTTAACAGCATAATGTTTTACTGTTGCAACCACATTTTCCTTCTGTACACCTTTGATGTAATCCACCGCGATTCGGGAAGTTAGATATGGATCTTCTCCAAAACTTTCAAAATTTCTACCTCCCATCGGAATACGTGCGATGTTAACACAAGGTCCAAGGATTACATGCCGGCCCTTTTCTTTTACTTCTTCAGCTATCGCTGAACCTAATTTCGAAATCAACTCCGGATTCCATGTTGCTCCCATAGCAATACCGGCAGGGAAAGCGGTTGAACTTTCCCATCTCACTCCAAGCGGTCCATCTGTCATGTTTAATGGTGGAATTCCAAGACGTTCAATTGCCTTTGTCTCGAATCCCGTTCCGCCAAGTAAATCAATTTTTTCTTCGAGCGTCATTTGCTTAAGCAAAACTTCGACTTTTTCTTCAATGGAAAATGAAGAATTTCTATATCCCGTTTGATCTTCTTTTTCAGAGTTCATTACAATAAATGAGTAACTGGTAAATAAAATAATTAATACCGATATGAAAAATATAACTTTGATCTTCATAACTCCTCCTGATGACTTTGAATTTTATTTGCCGTAATAATCATTTAAAGTTTTAATGTAAGCGCCGGCGCCAAATCCTACCATAGGAATTGCACCGTCGTAAGTTTCTTTGGTGTAATCAATCAGCTCAGGGATAAGATTGAAATTATACTTAGCATGATCAGTAACCCAATCAATTAATTTTTTAGCTTTTTCCTTTTGTCCAAATTTAATGTGCGCTGAAGCAGTTCGTAAATCAATCATAACCCATTCTGAAATATCATAAAGAATCAACTCCGTTAACGCGAGAATAACCGCGGTGAGGTTGTATTTTCATCTTTCTGTCATATTCTTCAAGAGTTGAATTAAAGAATTTTTCATCGTTAATCACATTTAAACTAAATGCTTCGATCATTCCCATATCATAAAACTCATACTCATCGTTTGATTTACCCTCAGCGTTTCCTTTCAGATATCTTCCATCAACAACAAAGTTTTTCATGAGTCCATTTTTTATTCGTTCTGCGGCATGAAAATATTTCTCGGAGTTTAAATTCATTTTCTTCAATAATTCAGCATAAGCTTTTAGCCCACCCGATGCAGTTGCTGAAGTGTAAATGTATTGCTTACCTGGCAAATGTCGTTCCCAGGGGCCGGAATCAATCCTCAAAACATCATTTTTGTCTATGCAGTGAATAAGTACATCAGCGACTCTTTCATTTATGAACTGATAATATTCTTTAAAGAAAACTAAATCACCGCTTCTATTGATGTAATCCGAAAAAGTGTAAAGGAAGAAACCGAAGCCGTCGAGTTCAATGTTTGGTCCGAAATCGTTGAAGTCAGATTCTTCTTTCCCAATTCCGAAGTATCTGGTTACAGAGATCTGATAATCTTTCCCAACACCATAATCTTTTCCATCTTTCCAAACAAATGTTTTATAATAATTGGCGTCGGCATTTAAATAAAATGAAATAAGTTTTTTCGATTCGTCAAAAAGTCCAGCGCTGTTTAATCCAAGCAAAGTATACATTCCATCACGCAGCCAGCAAATACTCCAGACGCCCGGAGGAAGCGAAGCGAGAACTTGTCCTCTTCCTTTTGGAAATATTTCGTTCTCAGCAGCTTGAGCCATTTTCAAAACTGCTATTGATTGCTGGTAGAGGTTCTTTTCTTCTGAACTCATTCCTTTGGGATATTGAGCCCTCCTAAAAACGTTATACATGAAATTTAATTCATCCTCAATCAAATTGTTTTCAGTTTGTTTTATTCTATCGGCAGCTTGTTTGATGTACTCTGAGTTACTATGCAGCGAATCGTTAAATGAAAAGAGGAAATATTTTTGAGACACATTATTTGTCTTGATGATTACTGAATCTATCAACACTTCGGTCTCTAAAGTCTGATAGGTAAAAGAAAGATTAGAGATTACCTCTTCCTTTCCGCTCAACACTGCGTAAAAAATCTTTTCATTTACCGAGAACGGTGCAAAGTATTTCAGATTGAAATTTTTATAATCGATTGAAATAATATGTGTGTTATCAAGGTATTTAACTGAAATTGGCTTTTCCTTGCTTTTTAGTTTTAATGCTTTCAAAAAAGGTTTGACCAGTTGGTTCTCATCGTAAAACTTAAAAATGTGAGGGAAAATATTTTCAATCTCATTTTTTCTTTCGCTGTAAACTGCTGCAATCAATCCGTTAGCAGTTGGCATTTGGTAAAAAGATTTTTTAGCACCCATTGGTGGATTCATCTCGTATTGATATTCCTTTTCATTTAATATTCTGATTAAACCGCTGTGAATTCCTCCGGGTGAAAAAATATCGTAAGCACGAATCGCGATTACATTTTCTTTCTTCAGCAAGCCAGTAGGAATTTTGTATGCGCGCTGTTCATTCCAAGCTGTAACCGGATTTGGAGGGAAAGTCCCGGAAGATCCAATCTTAACCCCATTTAAAAATGTTTCATCAAGATCGTCTATCTTGCCAAGAAAAAGGTAAAGCTGCTCAGTGCATAAATCTTCATCCACTGAAAAGTGAAGGCGATACCATGCATAACCATCGTAATTTGGAAAACCTTGATCTTCCCAATTTCCTGGTACTCTAATTTTTGTCCAACCTGCCTCATCAATTTTTTCGTTCTTGTAGGAGATATCATCCCCGGTTTTAAATATCCAATTATCTGGAAGAACAATTGTCTGCGAAAAAATTGCCCGGTTGAGAAGTAAGAGCAAAGTTAATAAAAAATATTTTTGTTTGATCATAATTTTAATCCATTAAGATTTTTTGTGTGCCTTTTTTGATTTGGAAAGTTTTATAGTTGTTGTGTCCACGCTCAATAGTTAAATCAAAGGTACTATCAGAATGAACTTCAATTTCAGCAGGAGAGTTTACACTCTCTCTTTGATGGCAAATCAATGACGAGGTCACATTTCCAAATCTTAAATTTTCAATTCCGTGTTTATCAATTCTTGAGAGGTGCCAGGTTAATGTGTTATTAACACCATTCGGGCGAAGCCCAATTATATTTTCGATTAATAATTCAATTGGGCCGCAGCCAGTCCAGCCGACAAAATCGGGATGAGACCAAACACCGCGAGCATAAGCTTCAGCAGAATAATTTTCCCAGATAGTTCCTGTCCTCTTAAATACTTCATAAATTCCATTTAAGTATTCTTCGGTTGCAAGTGCAGCAAACTCGTTGAAATTGTATGCATTATCATTTTCAACACCATATTTATCCAATCCTTTTATTATCATAACATTTGTTGGAGCCCAAACACTTCCAAGCCAATATTTTCCATCAGCGGCATAATTTTTTTGATCAGCAGCGAGTGAGGGGAAAGGGATTTTTCTCCAGAATGAATTTGGATCTTTCAAATTTATCAAAAGCTTATCTGCTTGATGCAGATTCGCAATCCCTGCAAGCATCGGCCAGAAACAAGCTACAGTTTTCCATTTAACTTGATTGCCTTCATCATCAACATCATAATAAAGCCCGTCTTCCTCATTCCACATGAATTTATTTACCCGGTCAGCAATTTCTTTGGCTTTAGTTTTAAGCGAAATTTCTCTATCAGCCATATATAATTCTCTACACATTATCGACATATCATTGTACATCATTACCATTTGAGCAGACATATCAACCCAACCGGAACCGGTTCTTGGTGTGTTATCCATGCCGGAGCCTAAGCCGGTCTGCCAATAAAGGTAATGTCTTGTGTTTTCTTTCTTCCGATATTTTTCTAACCATTCAGCATACTTTTCAAGTACGGGAAGAACCGCTGCAAATCTCGATTTATCTCCAGTGATTTTATAGTTTTCAATTTCTGCCCAGCTAAACAACGGAGGATTTACAGTGTGCTCCCTTCCTTCATATACAAAATCTTCACCGGTGGCTTCAACAATTTCTCTGCAGATGTAACCATTCTCATATTGCCGGTAATAAAAATTATCGAGCGATTGTATAGAGGGAAAGATATGATGAGCATACCGTGCAAACATTATCATGAAGAAAGTATCCCACTGAAAAATATTGGGAGCAAAAGCTTCATCAAGATAATTTGAAACGAATGGTGAACCTTCCGGCGGTTGTTTGAAGTGATCAAATGCTAACTCCCATGCTTTCCAGTAAAGTTTTACCCATTCAGGTTTATCTTCAAGAATCGGGGAAGGGAGTTTGTCTTTACTTGTCTCAAAAGCCGGAATTTCTTTATGAGTATAATTTTTTTTAGAGAAGTAAATTCCTCTCGTACCTGTATCTTCGTATTGAGAATAAGTAATACACGAGAAAAGATAAATTAGTAATATGATTTTTTTCATCGCTTCTCATTCAGTGGCTTAGTGAAAATTAGTGACATTAGTGGCAAGATTTTTTACTACGATTCCGTTAATTAACGGACACGAATAAAACACGAATGAAATTATCGTAAACCCAGCGCTTTAATGTATCCATCATTCACTGTACAATTTTTAAGCTTACAATTTTCTAAATATTGATTCAGTGCTTGTTTTACCTTCTCAATATCAGGTCTGCTTTCTCGAATTGCACCGTAAGAATATGTATCACCTTCCGCAAATTCTATTATTAAGTCAAAATATTTTGGTTGGATAATTGACACTACACCACGATCGCTTTTCATTTTTTTAAATGGCCAAAAGCACCAGCCGATGTTATTCTTCTCAAGCAAAGTTCTAAAATCATTTATCCATTTATCTGTGTTCTCTCCGGATTCCCCAAGCCACATCGGTACATTGTACTTGCTGCCGAAATCAATATAATCTTGAATTACTTTTTGTTCAACCTCTGTCCAATAAGTATGAAAAGTATAAGCAAGCTTATCATCAAATGGCGGACCAAAGATTTTGAAATTTGTGTTCCACTGAGCGCCGCCTATAAAAATAATATGGTTCTTATCTACCTCACGGATTGCAGATGTGATTCGTTTGTAAAGGGGTTCAAGTCTTGGATTTAGTTTTTCCTTGTCATAAAAATGTGCAATTGGCTCATTCATTAAATCGTAGCCGATGATGATAGCTTCATCTCTAAAAATTCCTGCTAGCTTTTTCCAAATATCTATCATTATCTGCTGGCTTTCCGGACTTTCAAACAGAAATGGATAACCGTAACTGTCATCTATGTTGTCGCCTGTTTGTCCTCCGGGAGCACAATGCATATCAAGTATCACGTAAAGATTCTCCTCCTTGCACCAATTCACAACACGCTTTAAAAGATCATAGCCAACGCCCTTTAATTCCCGGTATGGGTGATCTGTTACAAATAATCTGAAATTGAACGGGATACGGATTGAATTGAAACCCAGACTTTTAATAAAATGAATGTCATCTTTTGTAATATAATTTTCGCGGTAAGCATCCCAAAATTTATTTGCTTCTTCCTCGCCGATAAGTACATCGAACAAATCATAAATTAATCTTGGTGAATTTGTTTTTTCGAAGTGGAACATATAACCTTCCGGAACAAGCCAGTTGCCGAGATTTATTCCTTTCAGGAGAATCGTCTGCCCACCCGGCAAAACAAATTCTTTCCCTTGAACCGAAACGAATTCATTGTTTTGTGCAAGAGTGAAAGATGTAAAAAGAAAGATAAAGATCAACAGCTTAAAATTGTTGGAAATGTTCTTTCTGTTGTTTTGATCTTGTACGTTCTTGTCTTTTAAAATGAACATAGCCCGGGATGCACAATGAGGGCATTTAATCTCAACTGGTTTAACCTCTAAATTATAATCGAACAATAATCCTTTTATATACGTGATCATTCTTTCTATTGCTTTCATGAATTACTCATTATTTAATTTATGTTGGAGAAACCAATTGTATAATTCGTCGTTGTTATACGTCTCGGTCCACGAATCATGATTTGCTTCAGGATATATTGTAAACTTAACATCTGCATTGCATGATTTTAACTTTTCTACCATCTGCTCGGATGCACTTAATGGAACAACCATATCCTTTGCTCCATGAAATACCCAGGTAGGAATATTCTTAATTGTACATGCCATAGTAGGATTACTCCAGCCGCAAATTGGAGCAATCGCTGCAAAACGGTTGGGTTGAGCAATTGCTAACGACCATGTGCCATGCCCGCCCATACTTAATCCGGTAACATACATTCTGTTTTTATCAACCTTGTAGTTTGCTTCAATTTCATCAAGCAAAGCTGCGAGCAAATCCGTATTCCAAAACATGTTATCGGGGCATTGAGGTGAAACCACGATAAAAGGGAAATCCTTGCGTTCATTGATTAGTCTTGGTAAGCCATGGACTTTTACTTTTTCAATGTCCGTTCCTCTTTCACCTGCGCCATGCAGAAAAAGAACAAGAGGGAACTCATCATTGCTTTGGTCATACTCCTTCGGAAGATAGAGCAGGTAATTTGCTGATAAAGTTAACTTGATTTCTTTCTCAAAATTATGAGCAGTCTGCTTTTCTGATTGGGAATAAACTGATGATGAAATCATAATAATTGTTATAAAAAGTGAGAATGATGTTTTCATATTTTCTCCATTAATTAAAAAAGATGACATCTTTTGAAAGATGTCATCTTTAGTGAGCAGCACTAATTTTTCTTATAAACTCTTACGTAATCAATTTCCATACTTGCAGGGAACGCACTTGGATCAATACCTTGAGCACCGCCCCAGGTTCCTCCAACAGCAAGATTTAATATAAGGTGGAATCTTTTATCGAAGGGCCAGTAAGCCCAGCCTTTGTTCTCATTATTAAAAGTTAAATATTTTATTGAGTCGATATAAAAATCAATATGATCTTCAAACCATTCGATTGCATATTTATGAAATTCGGTAGTTGCGGTCGAAATCGGAAGCTTTGCAGTTTTTTGAGTTCCGATGGTGTGATTATAAGCTTTTGTATGAATTGATCCGTGAACAACATTCGGATCGTAACCAACATGTTCCATAATATCTATTTCACCGCTTTCAGGCCAGCCACCGTATTCCCAATCTGTAGAAAGCATCCAGATAGCTGGCCATGTACCTTTTCCGGTAGGCAGCTTTGCGGATACTTCAATTCTTCCGTATAACCAATCGCCTTTATATTTGCTTCTTATTCTTGCCGAAGTAAAATATCTTTCTTGGTAAGTTTCATTAATAGCTTTGATAACTAAATGTCCATTCTCGATGAATGAATTTTTAGGAAATGCTGTGTAGAATTGAAGCTCGTTGTTGCCACCGCCATCGCTGTTCACCTCATGTTCCCATTTGGTAAGGTCTATGTTTGATTTATCGAACTCTTCGTTCCATACTAATGTATAGCCGGGGATTTCCGGGATATCGCTTTTAGGAGATGTTGTTGAATCCTCCTTACTGCAGCTTGTGAGAGTAAAAGAAATAACTAAAACCAACAAAACAGCCAAATCATATTTTCGCTTCATAATATTCTCCTTACTTACAAAATTTTACTCAACCAGTTCGAACTCCTTCTCTAGTGCATCGGCAGAATTAGCTCCAACAAATGCTTTGAATTTGCCCGGCTCGGATTTGAATTTCATGTCGGCAGTTGTAAATCTTAAATCTTTTTCATGGATTGTGAACTGAACAGACTTCTCCTCACCTCTTTTAAGCATTACTTTCTTAAAGCCCTTCAATTCTTTAACTGGCCGTGTAACGCTTCCTACCAAATCCTGAATATAGAGCTGAACTACTTCTTCACCATCGTAATTTCCGGTATTCTTAACTTTCACAGATACAATAATTGAATCTTCCTCTGTTAGGTTACCTGAGCTCAAGTTGAAATCATTCAAACTGAATGTCGTGTAGCTTAAACCGTATCCGAATGGGTAGAGAGGAGTGAGCGGAAGATCGAGATACTTTGATGTGTAGTGATTTTTTAAATCACCCGATCTACCGGTGTTTTTATGATTGTAGTAAATCGGAACTTGTCCGACCGTTCTTGGAAAAGTAACAGGTAATTTACCGCCGGGATTATAATCACCAAATAAAACTTTAGCGATTGCTTCACCTGCAGTAACACCGGAAAACCACGCTTCAAGAATCGCATTGGCATTATCGTTCAACCACGGAATGGAGAGTGGCCTTCCATTCATTAGCACAACTACGATTGGTTTACCTGTTTTCTTCAATTCCTTTGCAAGCGCTTCCTGAACACCTGGCAAGTCAAGTGAAGATCTGCTGCAAGCTTCACCGCTCATGTCTCTGCTTTCACCAAGACATAATACCACTACATCGGATTTTTTAGCAATATTCACTGCATTCTTAAATCCTGCTGTTGAATTATCATCGATCTTACATCCTTCGGCATAGGCAATATCAATTTTTTTATCGACATAATTTTTCAAACCTTCCAGCACCGTTGTAACATCAACGGAATCGCCCATAGCGCTCCAGCCGCCAAGTGGATGAGTTTTGGAATTTGCTAATGGTCCGATTACGCCAATTCTTTTATAAGTCTTTTTTAAAGGAAGTATATTCTTTTCATTTTTAAGCAGTACCATAGAGCGTTTTGCAACCTCAAGAGCTGCAATCCTAACTTCATCGGTCATAATATTTTTTTGTTCACGCTCTTTTTGGCAATAACGATAAGGATCATCGAATAGGCCAAGCATAAACTTGACACGCAAAATCCGTTTTACGGATTCATCAATCAAATCCTCATCTACTTTGCCTTCATCCTCAAGTTCTTTAAGATGGGTAATGTAGGAACGTGATTCCATATCCATATCTAGTCCGGCATTCAGGGAGATTTGTCCGGCATGTTTTAAATCGGAAGCAAAGCCATGGTTAATCAATTCACCGATTGAATTCCAATCGCTTACCACAAAACCTTTAAATCCCCATTCATCGCGAAGAATATCTGTTAACAAGCGCTTGCTTCCCGACGAAGGAATTCCGCCAATTTCGTTGAAAGAAGCCATTATGGTATGTGCCCCGGCATCAACAGCGGCTTTGAACGGCGGTAAGTAAACATCACGAAATGTTCTCTCAGAAAAATCAACCGTATTATAATCTCTTCCTCCTTCAGCTCCGCCATAGCCAGCATAGTGCTTTGCGCAAGCAATAATATTTAAGTTAGATAGATTTTCTTGATAACCTCTCACCCTTGCCGCTGCCATTAATGAACCTAAGTATGGATCTTCACCTGAACCTTCCATAATTCTTCCCCAGCGAGGATCGCGTGCAATATCAACCATTGGTGAAAATGTCCAATGTATTCCGGCTGAGGCGGCTTCAAGCGCTTGATAATGTGCGGACATTTCTATTATCTCCGGTTGCCATGTTGCTGCCTCACCAAGTGGAACCGGGAAGATTGTTTTGAAACCATGAATTACATCCAATCCAAATATTAAAGGAATTTTAAGACGTGATTCATTTACTGCTATCTTTTGAAGTTCGTACGTAAATTCCGCTCCAATAGCATTTAGGAAAGATCCTATTTTACCTTCCTTAATTAATTCTTTGTACTCATTTGGAACCGAGACTTTAACTGTAGGACCCCAGCCAATTCCATAAGACAGTTGATTAAGCTGTCCAATTTTTTCATCCAGCGACATCAGCGATAAAACGGAATCGACTCTTGCTGAGAGAAGTTCTTCAGGAGTTAGTTGGGGTTTATCGCTGCCAAACCCGAACCAAAATAGAGTGAGGAAAATTAATAAATAAGGAGTAAGTTTTTTCATTTTAACCTCGTTAATCATAATATAACATTGGGTGATTAAAATTTTTTTCCGATAAGATATCAAACAATTATAACTATAAAATATGTGTGCTAACACCTATAGTAATGTGACAAGGATAAAAATTATGTTCCGGCTTTAAGATTACATTACTATTTAGCTTTAATAATCTCATTCCAGATTAAAGCGCTTGCACCCAGCACTGCACTGTTTCCCTCAGGCAAACCCGATTGGAGTATTTTTACTTTATTCCTGAATACATGGAATAGATTTTCCTCCATGGATATTTTGGTTGGTTTAATAATCAAATCACCTGCCAATGCCAATCCTCCAAACAGAATTATTACTTCGGGGCTGGTAACAGCAATAGCATCAGCCAGCTTTTGGCCTAAAACCCTTCCGGTAAAGTTGAAAGCTTCCAGGGCTATTTTATCGCCAGCTTTTGCTGCTTCGAAGATCATTTTGGAATCCAGATCATTAAAGCTTATACTTCTAAGCGAACTATATTGATTGGAATTTGCAAGCAGTTCCATCACAGTTCGTCGTATTCCTGTAGCCGAAGCGTAAGTTTCCAAACATCCTTTTTTCCCGCATCCGCATAATCTTCCATTAGGATCAAAAACAGTATGTCCTATTTCTCCCGCAAATCCATCTGATCCGTAAACGAGTTTCCCGTCCACCACAACTCCGCTTCCTAATCCAGTTCCGAGAGTTATTACGATAAAATGTTTTATTCCTTTAGCTGCACCGAATAACATCTCGCCAATTGCTGAAGCATTTGCATCATTTGTTATGGCAGCCGGAACATCATAGTATTGTCTGATAATCTCAATAATATTTACAGTTCCCCAGCGCAGGTTGGGTGGATTTTCAACTGTGCCATGATAATAATTAGCATTCGGTGCGCCGATCCCTACTCCCTTTAAAATAGCGTTATCGGAAATTGTTTTATAGAGGTTATCAATTTCAGGATTTAATCTTGCAAAAAGATCGGCGGCACTACTATTAGCTTTAGTAGGAATTGAGGAATCGGTAATACATTTGCCATTTATGTCCACGAACCCAAATGCGGTGTTTGTTCCGCCGACATCTATTCCGAGTGTTACTTCCGTTTTCATAGGAGTTTATGCTTTAGCTGTTTTTGCGAAAGATGGAATATGTCCTTTGATACCATAGTAAGCTATGTAGATATAACATAAAACCGGCAAAAAGAATGCGTGATGAATTCCAATGTTATCTGCAAAGGCTCCCTGAATTACTGGAATTATTGCCCCGCCAACAATTGCTGTGCAAAGAATTCCTGAACCTTGCCCTGTATGTTTCCCTAATCCATCGATTGCAAGCGTAAATATTGTGGGGAACATTATCGAATTAAATAAACCGACAGCTAAAATGCTCCACATTGCAAAAGGGCCGTTTGTAAGCATTGAAGTAACTACAAGTATAGCTGCACAAAATGCCAGGATTGCTAATGTTCTTCCCGGTTTTTGTTTGCCGAGATTAAATGCAATGAAGTTTAATCCAACCAAAATAAGGAACGTTAGAGTCTTACCAAAATTTGAAAGCGAAAATGCTGCGAGATTTTGATATTCCTTAGTAACATACAAAGCAAGACCTAATGCAAGCACAAAAACGAGTGCGGCGTAGATATTTTTTTTCTTTGTATCTTTCATTTCTGAAAGAGTAATCGATCCAAAAAATCTTCCAATCATTGCGCCGCCCCAATAAAGTGCAACATAAGTTCCTGCTTCGGCTTCCGGCATATTAAGCAGCTCTTTGAAATAATTAACGAGAAAGCTTCCAATTGAAACTTCGCCGCCCACATAGACAAAAATTGCAACCGCTCCTAAAACCAAGTGTTTGTAGCCCCATGCACTTTTATGATGATGATCATAACTGGTTCCTTGGCCAGTGCTTGATGATTGATCGGACGCCTCAATCTTTGGAAGCTTGAAAAGAGCGATGATAACGGCAATTAGTACAAGCATTCCGGTAAGCAGCAAATAAGGAGTTTGAACAGAGCTAGCTTCAGTCAGTTTATAAGTTTCGACATCTGTCATTGTCATTTTAGCTAATTCATCGGCACCTTTAACAGCCATTGAAAGGATTAGGATAGAACCAAAGATTGGTGCGATAGTGGTTCCAAGTGAATTAAAAGCTTGTGAGAGATTTAACCTGCTCGGAGCGGTCTCAGGTTTGCCTAGAATTGCTACATATGGATTTGCTGCTACTTGGAGTAAAGTAATTCCGGACGCAAGAACAAATAAAGCAAATAAAAATATTCCGTATGAACGATAGCCCGCTGCCGGATAGAATAAAGCAGTTCCACCTGCGGCTGTAAGTAAACCAATTATGATCCCTGTTTTATATCCTATCTTCTCTACAAGCATACCTGATGGAAGAGATACTATAGCATAAGCAGTAAAGAAAGTGAACTGAACAAGCATAACTTGAGTGTAGTTTAAATCGAAGACGGCTTTTAAATGCGGAATAAGAATATCATTTAAGCAGGTGATAAAACCCCACATAAAAAACAATGAAGTTAGAACGATAAGTGCAGGTCCATAATTGGTACCGTTACTGTTTGTATTGGTGCCCAAATTTGTAGAGGTAGATGAAACGGCCATTAGATACTCCGGGTATAGTTGTGAAGGATTGTACTTATAAATTCATTATAGTTTGATATTAGAAGAGTCTCCACCAATTTTTATGCCCGATATATTAAATCCTTAATAAGCTTTTAGTACGTATGTATTCAAAAGAGTTCAGATAAAAAAATAAAATATTTTATTATTTTAATAATCAAAGCTTATTATAATGATAAATCTTAATCAACAGAATTGGATAATTCTTTCGTTAAATGTTTAAGACAATAAGCTCTATATTTAAACTGTGAAAAACCAAACACAATTTAATTAATTTTGACATGAGATAAATAATGAACATCGAAAAAGTTTTTTATATCATCATAAGCACAATATTAGCAGCGATTTTCATTTTTTTTACATTCGTATTATCGCCAGTTGATCTGGATTCCAGGAGCACATCAAAAATTAAGACTATATATTTTGTCGATCATATCTCTTCAGCACATCAAAAAGTTATTAACCGCTTCAATGAAAAGTACAAAGGTTCAATAAAAGTTGAAACAATAAATCTATCTTTTGAAAAATTTAGTACAAATGAAAGGAAGGAGCTTCTTGCAAGATATTTAAGAAGTAAAAATGATCGAATAGATATCTTTTCAGTTGATCAAATCTGGGTTCCAAGATTTGCCAGATGGGCTGTGTCCCTGCAGAGTTTATTGGATAGCATGGAAATCAGTAATATTATTCCAAATGCATTGCAAACTTGCCTCTATAAAGACACGCTTGTTGCTGTACCACTTTACATTGATATCGCTGTAATGTTTTATAGGGATGATCTATTAAAAAAAATGAGCGATCATTCAAAAATAGTTGCGGAACTTGCTCATTCTATCACTTGGGAAAAATTTATTGATCTTCACCAAAAATATAGTAAGGTAAAAAATCCTTTTTATGTTTTTCAAGCTGATGATTATGAAGGATTACTTTGTACTTTTATGGAGCTAATGGCCAATCAAAATAATCCTATAGTTGCTAATAATGGAAAAGTTCTTATCAATTCTCCCGAAGGTAGGAAATCACTTCAGTTTTTAGTTAATCTTGTAAATAAATATGGCGTCTCTCCTAAAGATGTAACTTATTTAAAAGAGAATGAGAGCTTCAGATTCTTTACTAAACATGATGGTTTATTCCTCCGTACATGGTCAAGTATGGTTGATGATAAAGTCGAGTACCTTACGGATGAAATGCGATCAAATCTAAGAATGGTACCATTACCGCATTTCCAAAATTCAAAACCAGCCGCTGTTTATGGCGGCTGGAACCTTATGATATCTCAATTCTCAGAAAAAATTCCGGAGGTAATAAAGTTCGCAAAATTTTTATTAAGCGAAGAATCACAGAAGATCATGTATGAAGAGGGCGGATATCTTCCTATAAATAAAAAACTCTATGATGATGAAGCATTTGTTAGTCAACACAAGGAAATAGATTTCTTTAAAAATCTTTATAAATTTGGCGTTCACAGACCATTTATGGAAGGTTATACCAATGTTTCTGATATTCTTTCTTACTTTATAAACCGGGCAATTAAAGGTGAGATATCAGTTAATAGTGCTCTTGAAGAAGCTGAACTAAAGATCAAAGAAAAAGCAATTCTTGTTAAGTAAATATGAAAACAAAAAAGTTAGTCGCTAAAATAAAAGAATATCATTTTGAGTTTAAGCATGTTACTGTGCTTTTCATTATACTTTTTGCTTTTCAGCTCATAGTTTCTTTCATTAACAAGTCAGCGATAAAGAACTTTTTAAATAATACTCAGGATTGGTATCAAAAAGAGTCGGCAGAAGAAATAGCAAATTTAACAACAACATCATTAGAATTAGTTCTTGAATCATTTGGTCCTAAAGAACAATTATACAAAGCAAAGGAGGAAAAAATTATTCAGGCATTCGATATTATTTTCAGCCAGCAGCAGCTAAAGCACAATATTCAAGGATTGTACATACTTGTAAGATTTGGCGATAATGTCTTTGCCATTGATGACGGAAGAACCCTCTTTTCATTTCTTATTGATCATAATAATGTTGCACCAACCAATGACACAAGAAAATTGGCGGTTATTGAAATGTATGAAAAGGTTGAGAAGGATTTAACCTCACGGGAACAGATTCAAAGTATTGTTACCGGTGAAAAAACTTTTCACATATTTGTTCCTTTTGTGTTAAGAGGAGAATACATTGGCGCGGTTTATATGAAGAATACACCGGATTTTTCTTTTATCACTAACGAAATCATTACAAATTTTGATGAAATATCCATCATTTATTTATCATTAATTCTTCTCGGTTTAATTGCGATGTATTTTATTTCTTCTTACACAGTTAAAGAGCGGGATGAAACTCAGAAAATGCTTTTGGAAGAGCATGAAACAAATATAAAAAAGCAAATCACATATGAAAAAGAACTTATCTTCACCAAGAGAATTTACCATACACATCATAAAGCTGAAAAGATAATGGGCTTTATTAAAGAAGATTTAAGGATGCTTTCACCGGAAAATATTAATGAGGTAAAATACAGGGTTTCTAAATATTCGAATTTTATCTCACGAGTTATTTACGATATGAAATGGTACGATCCGCCCATACAGACAATACGCAACCAGATGTTTCGCACCAATCTTAACGAAGTAATAAAATTTATTGTTGATAATATCTTCCTGCGTATTTCATCTAAACAAAGTGCCTATGAAATCAGAATGGAACCGGATCCCAAGCTGCCGCTGGTTTCGGTTAATGAATTCGTTGTCTGGGAAATTATTGAACCGCTAATTCAAAATAGTATAGACCATGGTGGTGAAGGGAGTCTGATTATAAATTGTAAAACAATGTTTGATGAAAGTTTAAAAAAATCTTACGTAATAATTGAGGATAACGGGATAGGTATTTCTCCAGAACTTCTTGAGGTTAGTAATGGCGGGATAAAGAATATCTTTGTTGAGAATAAAACTACAAAAAGCACCGGTTTACAGAACTCGGGGTACGGCTGCTATATTGCTTACGAAATTACAAAAAGGTGCGGATGGGATATAGATGCTATCAATCATGATTCTGGCGGGTGTAGATTTACTATAACAATCTCTAATTAAATGGAAAATGCAAATGATTTTTGAAGAAAAAAAAATTAACATCCTTCTTATTGAAGATGAAGACTATGATGTAAGAAGGGTAACGAACACCCTAAAACCTTTTGAAGATAGAATAAAAATTGTTGATACTGTATCGAATGGTAAAGCCGCCTTGGAACTGTTGCAAACTAAAAAGAAACAGTTTGATGTCGTTATAATGGATTATCAGATTGCAGGCGGTATTATGGGCGAAACATTAATCCAAAAAATAAAAGAAATCGATGCTTCGGTTCAAATTATTGTTATAACTAAAATGACCATCAACATAACCGATTACAGTTTTGCAAATAAGCTGATGAAAGCCGGTGCTTTCTGGTATTGTACCAAATACCCCGGTGACATTGAGGATTTCATTTATCAACCAACTGATTTTATAATGAGCATTTTTAATGCACATGAAAAATGTCTGCTTGAGCGCGAGCGATTTCGTTCTTACCAGAAGATGCATAGAAATGTTGAAGATATACTCCTTCAGAAAAAAATGATTGGTGAATCTCCAATGATGCTTGAACTGAAAGATGAAATAACCAAATTTGCTAACAGCAACGTGAATACACTGATTAGAGGTTCTTCCGGTACAGGCAAGGAATTAGTTGCATACAACATTCACTACAGAAGCAATAGGAAGTACGAGAATTTTGTAATTATAAATTGCGGAAGTCTGCCAAGTCAGCTTGTAGAAAGCGAACTTTTCGGTTATGAAAAAGGTGCATTTACCGGAGCTGATAAGAAAAAACTTGGTTTGTTCGAAATTGCGAATCATGGGACAATTTTTCTTGATGAAATTACCGAGCTGCCGCTGCAAGCTCAAGTTAAATTGTTAAGAGTAATTCAAGATGGAGAAATTGAAAAAATAGGAAGGACTGAGAGAATAAAAGTTGATGTGCGAATTATTGCCGCAACTAACAAAAATATTGAAGAAGAGGTTAGAGAAAAAAGATTTAGGGAAGATCTTTATTACAGGCTTAACGTTTTACCAATTAATGTATCGGATCTAAAGAAGAGAACACCAGATATTCCTTTACTCATCGATTATTTTTTATCGAACATCAGTATCGATATGGGAAAGGATAAACCCGATATACCCGAGGAAACATTACAAGTATTGTTAAACTACGATTGGCCTGGTAATGTTCGAGAGCTAAAAAATGTTGTTCAAAGAATGCTGTTTACTGCTGAGAAAAACATTACACCTCTGCAAGCAAGAAGAGCATTAGGTATTTCGGAAGACTTAAAACCTGTAAACGAGTTTGGCTTCGGCGATGTTTTCAACCATGAAAATATTATTCCGTTAAAAGATATGGAAAGAGTTTTACGTGAAAGATATTTTAAATTTGTCCGGCTCAATTCAAGCTCTGATACAGAAGCAGCTAACAAACTCGGTTTAGCCCCGCCGAATTATTACAGAATGGCAAAAGAGCTTGGTTTGAAGAAGACGGAGGGGTAGTTAAATATTATTTCCCAGGATTTAGGTTTCTAATAATTTAAATTGAAAGAATAGTTAAGGGACTTAATTTATGCCACTAATTCCACGAATGAATACCATATAAATTTGATATTTGTCCTTAATGATTCGTGAACATTAGTGTCCGTTAGCTAACGGATTCATGGCAAGATATTTTTAATGGCCAACTTGATACTTAAATTTTTTAAAGGATAAAATGAACTTCAGTATAAGACACAATTTTAGTCTTTATTTCTTCATGTTCTCTGTATTAAATCTAATGATTTATTCACAAACCGAGACTAATTTAAATTTATTAACTCCAAACGGAGGTGAGTATTGGACGACCGGTTCCTCACCCAGGTTCACCTGGAAAAGTTTAAATGTTATTGTACCTAAATTTCTAAAACGAATATGGAGCAAAAAAAATATTTGATTCACACATTATTTTACGAACATTTTTTTCTCTTTGAGCTATTTCGATGT
>MHAR01000023.1 GCA_001803045.1 Ignavibacteria bacterium RIFOXYB12_FULL_35_14
ATTTTTAATTAGATGATTTATTTAAATCCAATATATCTAATTTGCAGAAAGGATGCCGCTGTTATTTTTTAAACATAATATCTTATTTTAATAATTAAGGAAATAGAGATATTCTGTTATTGGAAAGTTTCTTCGGATTACCGGATGATTTTGTATTGAGCAACAAGTCTGAGAAATTAAATTCGATAGATTTTTTCCAAGAGGTAGAGTTTCTCTAATTTTTCTCACAGATCTGATTTATTTTGGACAGCAGTAATTTGGAATGAAGCATATCTGTCTAAAACAAATTTTAATATTTCGTCCCGATGGGACTTTTAGATAGATAGAGGGAAACTGTTTTACAAATATATTGTCCCTATTGGGACATAAACCCTTTATTTTGAGTGTTTTTTATCGATAGTCCTGTTATGGACTTAATATTTTTAGAAAGAAATAGCCATCATAATTCCGAGTCCCGCCTGCCTGCTGCAGGCAGGTATGAGACGAAATATGGGTATTGAATTCGAGTAATTACAAATTTTATGGAAAGCACTATGGATTCTATATTTATTTCTATCTATAAAATTATTTTGGACACCAATGGAATGAAGAACAATTTTATTCTAAATGAAGTTTATTCATAATTGTATTAAATTAGTCAGGTCAAATAATATTAGGACATAATGAAAGTAATAGAACATTTAGCAAAAGCAAAAGATCCGTTGATCAGTTTTGAAATTATTCCGCCCAAAAGAGGCGGCGATATTCATGGAATATTATCTGTGCTTGATGATATAATGAAATACAGACCTCCCTTCATAGACATCACCAGTCATTCTGCAGAAGTTGTTTATGAAGAAACTCCGACTGGGATTAAGAAAAAAGTTAAAAGAAAAAGACCGGGCACATTAGGAATTTGTGCACTCATACAGAATAAGTATGATATTGATGCAGTTCCGCACATCTTAACTAAAGGCTTTACAAGAGAAGAAACAGAAGATTTTTTAATTGAGCTGAATTACCTTGGCATAAAAAACGTTTTAGCAGTGAGAGGCGATGATAGTGCTTATGAAAAACCGATACCTGAAGGAAGAAGCGCTAATAAAACTGCTAAAGATCTTGTCATTCAGATTATGGATATGAATAGAGGTAAATATATCGAGGATAGTTTACTGGATGCTAAACCTTCTAATTTTTGCATTGGGGTTGGCGGTTACCCGGAGAAGCACTTCGAAGCACCTAATTTAAAATCTGACATAAAATTCTGCAAAGAAAAGCTTGAAGCCGGGGCAGACTATGTAGTTACTCAAATGTTCTTTGATAACAGTGTCTATTTTAATTATGTCGAACAATGCAGGAAAGAAGGAATTACAGCACCAATTATTCCGGGGCTAAAAATTATTTCAGCAAAATCCCATCTGGTAAATATTCCCAAGAATTTTCATGTCTCTCTGCCGGATGAACTTGTTGATGAAGTTAATTCAGCTAAACCCGAGCATGTACTGGATATTGGTGTAGCATGGGCTGCAAAGCAAGTTGAAGAGCTGTTGAGTAAAAATGTTCCAAGTGTTCATTTTTACATAATGCAAAATTCAGCTCCGGTCAAAAAACTGATGAATCGTCTTAAGATTTTTAAAAAAATAGCCTAAGATTTAATATGTTCTTAAAACTATAATTGAATTCGAGTGGTTGAAAACTCAGCATGATAAAAATTCCTAAAAAGTATTCAAGAAAATTAAAATGGGGAGTAGCCGGCTGTGGAAGATTTGCGGAACAAACCTTCCTCCCAACAATAAAGCTTCTTAGAAAAAGTGTTGTAACTTCACTTTACAGCAGCAATCTTAATCGCGCAAAATCTCTCGCCGATAAATTTGGAATTGAGAAACACTTTAATAATTATGATGAATTTCTTAAATCGGATATAAATGCGGTTTATATTTCTAGTGCGAATTCAAACCATTACCAGCAAGTAATAGCAGCAGCCAAAGCCGGCAAGCATATTTTGTGTGAAAAACCTCTGGCTATGACTTCACTTGAAGCGGAGGAGATGGTTAAAACTTGTGAGCAAAACAATGTTCAGCTTGCAGTTAATTATGTATATCGCTTTCACCCGCTCATTATTAAATCAAAGGAGATGATTGCGAACCAAATGCTGGGAAAAATTGTATCGATGAATTTGAATTTTAATATTGATGCGCCTCCAGGCAGCAATTTTAGATTTACAAAAAGTCAGAGCGGCGGAGGTGCTTTAAGAGATCTTGGAACTCATATGATAGACTTAATGAGATATTTTGGCGGTGAGATTGTAAGCATAACTGGTGTGCTGGATAATATCATCTATAAAAGTGAAGTTGAAGATTTTTCATGTGCGATAGTGAAGTTTGAAAATGGTGGTTACGGATTTTTTAATGTTTCTTTTAACAATAAAAAATCATTTAACAGAATTGAAATATTAGGACACAAAGGTGCAATTAGTCTTGATAATTTAATTGGCGGAAGATTACTACCAGCCAAATTAACAATTCTTTTGGATGGTGAAGCGAAAAAAGCATTCAGAAGGAGAGGTAATAGACAATTTAATCTTCTTAAATCCGTACAAAATTCATTTCTCAACAATCAACCTCTGCTTGTTACAGGATACGATGGACTTATTAACATGAAAATAATGGAAGAGTTAGAATCGAAATGTCTTTGATTGATGAGCTTGTTCAATTCTGCAGAAAAGTCTACGAAAATAAATTTGTATCTGCTTATGATGGAAACATTTCTGTAAGAAATTCTGCCAATACATTTTGGATTACGCGATTAGGTGTGTGCAAAGGCGAAGTTACAGCTGATGATATTTTAGAGATAGATGTAAATGGCAAAGTTCTGAATGGTACCGGTAAAGTTTCCACAGAAAATAAATTGCATCTTTATGCTTATGAAAAAAGACCAGAGGTAAATGCAGTAATTCATTGTCATCCGATATATGCTTCAGCTTTTGCAGTTTTTGGTGAGGGATTGACAAAGCATATTCTTCCCGAAGTAATATTAACTTTAGGTAAAGTTCCTCTTTGTGAGTACGCAACCCCTTCAACAGATGAACTGACTAAAACATTGGAGCCGCATATAAATTATAGCTGGGCATTTTTACTTCGCAATCATGGAGCTGTAACGCTCGGTAGAGATTTAAAAGATGCCTACTATAAATTGGAAAAGCTTGAGCATACGGCAAAAATAATTTTTCTTGCAAGGTTACTAGGCGGTGAAAAAGAATTGCATATTGAAAAGGTTCAAGAGTTATTAAAAATTTCAAAAGAAACTTATTCAATCGATCAAGATCTGAGAAATATTTTTTAATAACTGATGTTACGCATACAGGAAAAATATTATACCAAAACTCTAAAACATGATTGATAGATTACTCCTACGGAGCTTTCCTGAGATTGTATTTATTATGTTCTACAAACAGGTTACCACTGACGGGGCTAATCACGGTAAATATAGCATTCTGTCGAGCACCTTAGGTGCGTCCTGTTTGTAATTACTTTATACTACAGGCGGATCAAGCTCCATACGAGCGGCCTTTTTCGTTTCTGCGTAATATCTGTTAATAATTATTAATTCAATTAAACTCATTCGTGGACAATTTTGAAAATGGACATTCGAACCTTAAAAATAGCGTTAGTATTAGGCGGAACATCTCCTGAAAGAGACGTTTCTAAATCGAGCGGGCAATCAATTTATAAAGCGCTTTTATCTTTAGGTTGTAATCCTACATTAATTGATCCGGCTTATGGTATCAATCAGCCAAAAGATAAATACGTTTATTTTGCACATGAAGACACTTTAGAAATTTCCAACTCAAATTATGTAAGAGCAGTAAACTCAAAGTTATTTGATAACATTGACCTCGCATTTCTTGCTCTGCACGGGAAATGGGGTGAAGATGGAACCATGCAATCGTTGTTGGAATTGCGCGGAATTAAGTATACCGGTTCAAGAGTTTTGGCAAGTGCATTAGCAATGGATAAAATAATGTCTAAAATTTTGTTCCAGCACTACAATGTCAATACGCCGAAATGGATTACAATTGAAAACCATCATAACGATTATCCAAAACTAATTGAGAAGATTAAAAATGAGTTAGGTTTCCCCTGTGTTATAAAACCGAATGATCAAGGTTCAACTGTGGGAGTCACAATTTGCAAAAGCGAGGAGCAGCTTCCTGCGGCATTTGATCTTTCAAAAAGTTTTTCCAATAGAATTTTAGCTGAAGAGTTTATCGATGGTCATGAAGTTACAGTTGCAATATTGGATAATGAACCGTTACCCGTTCTAGAAATAAAGCCCAAGCATAATGTTTACGATTATGAATGCAAGTATATAAGCGGTATGAGTGAATATGAAGTGCCCGCAAAAATTCCTAATGATGTAGCGGCACAAATCCGGGCACAAGCATTAGCGGCTCATATTTCTCTTGGCTGTGAAGTTTACAGCCGAGCCGATTTTCGATTGAGCAATGATCTAAAACCATATTGTCTTGAAGTGAATTCCTTGCCTGGAATGACTTCAACAAGTCTGGTTCCGAAGATGGCAAAAGCCATCGGAATTTCCTTCGAGGAATTATTAGAAAAAATTATTTTCCTTAGTTTATGACTTCATCAAGTAAAAATAAGATAGCGCGTTATACATTTTTTCTTCTCGTATTGATTGGATTGGGCTTTCTCATTTTTAATGATTCCGGGTACATCAAATACACAAATCTAAAAAGTGAAGTGGGGGAAATCGGAAATGAAGTTAGTAAACAAGAATTAGAGAATAAAAATCTTGAAGCTGAAATTGATTCGCTTGAGAAAAAAAATCCAACCAAGATTGAACAGGTAGCACGCGAAAAGTACGGCATGATGAAAAAGGGAGAAAAGATTATCAAAGTAGAAGAGAAGTAAAAAATTTTCTTATGAGTAATAAATTCTCATGTCAAAAATTCAAATACCTCCAATTCCATTAGCAGAAAGAGCGCGCCCGAAAACTGTAAACGAATTTCAAGGTCAACACCAACTTTTTGATCCTGGAAAACCAATCAGGTTGATGATTGAGAAGGATTCATTAAGTTCGTTCATACTCTGGGGACCACCGGGATCCGGTAAGACAACCATTGCCAAAATAATTGCAAATCAAACCAACTCCGACTTTCACCAAATCAATGCAGTTTCATCCGGAGTAAAAGAAGTCCGCGCAATAATTGAAATTGCAAATCTTAACAGAATTCAAAACAAAAAGACAATTCTTTTTATCGATGAGATCCATCGCTTTAATAAAGGTCAGCAAGATGCTTTGCTGAACGCAGTGGAATCGGGATTAATTATTTTGATTGGAGCGACGACTGAAAATCCCAGCTTCGAAATAATATCGGCTCTTCGTTCCCGTACAAGAATATTTGTACTCGAACCATTAACAAAACAAGACTTGCAAAACATTTTGGATTTTGCACTGCAAAAAGATGAATTCTTATCAACGCTTAAAATAAATGAGATTGATGTAGACTTTTTAATTTTTCTTTCGGGTGGTGATGCAAGAGTAATGCTGAATATTCTTGAAGCGGCAATTACTCAGGAGATTGAACATCAGCCGATTAACATTAATAAAGCAGTTTTAGAAAATGTTATTCAGAAAAAGAATACTTTGTATGATAAAAGCGGCGAGGAACATTACAATGTCATTTCAGCATTCATTAAAAGTGTGCGCGGCAGCGACCCTGACGCTGCACTCTATTGGCTTGCAAGAATGCTTGAAGGAGGAGAAGACCCGTTGTTTATTGCAAGAAGATTAGTTGTTCTTGCATCCGAAGATATTGGAAATGCATCGCCTAATGCTTTGGTACTTGCAGAAGCTGCTTTTTCGGCAATTGATAAAATTGGAATGCCTGAGGCAAGAATAATTTTAGCTCAATGCACAACTTACCTGGCAGCGAGTCCCAAAAGTAATTCATCGTACTGGGGAATTGAAAATGCAATTTCAGATGTTCGTGGTAAAGCTTTGTACCCTGTTCCCCTTCATTTAAGAAATGCACCAACTAAGCTGATGAAAGAAGTTGGATACAGTAAGGGATACAAATATCCGCATGAGTTTGATAATCATTTTATTGATGAAGATTATTTTCCAAAAGAATTAAAGCAGTCGCAATATTATTTTCCGACAGAAATTGGACAGGAAAAAAAGTTGAAGGATTGGTTGAAATTTTTATGGAAGAATAAAAAGAAATATTAGCCAGTGATGCAGGAAAATATTTCTTGTGAAATTTGTGGTAATGGAGTTGGTAATGAAGTTCTCAAAGTTCGGGAAATGTATTTTGGTACGAGAGACGAATTTGATTATCTAGAATGTTCGGTGTGCGGCTGCCTTCAATTAATTAATCCCCCCGGTGATTTATCAAAATATTATCCAAAAAATTATTTTACTTATCAGCAAAAGGTAGAAAGCAAAGTTAAATCGTATCTCAATCGGTTTCGTGATAAAGCTGCAATGGGTGAAAAAAATCTGGTTGGAAATCTCTTGCTCAAAATATTTGGAGAACCCGTTTATGTAACAAGAATGAAGACTGCCCAGGTGAGCTTTGAAGATAAGATTTTAGATGTTGGCTGTGGAAAAGGAATATTATTGTTCAAGATGAAACAGTCTGGATTTAATAATGTAATAGGACTCGACCCTTTTATTGATGAAACCATCACCTATAAGAACGGATTAGAAATCCTGAAAAAAAACTTAGACGATATTGAAGGTAAATTTGATTTGATAATGTTCAACCATGCGTTTGAACACATGAAGGGTCCGCTTGAAATCATGAAAAATGTAAACGGACTTTTAAATGAAGGTAAATATTTATTGATAAGAATTCCGGTTTCCGATTCATATGCATTTAAGCATTACAGAAATCATTGGTGTTCACTTGATGCACCGAGACATTTATTTCTTCACACAAAAAAATCAATTAAAATATTAGCTGACAATTCGGGTTTTAAAATTGAAAAAATAAGTTATGATTCGAGAAGCTGGCAATTTTGGGGAAGCGAGCAATACTCCCGAAATATTTCTTTGTTAGATGAGAACTCATTTTACATAAACCCTAGAAGATCAATCTTTTCTAAAAGCGAAATTGAAAAATTTGAAGAGGAAACAAAAAGGTTGAATAAAATTGGTGAAGGCGATCAAGCCGAGTTTTATCTGAAAAAGTCAAAACAATTATAAACGCATGAACATTTTGCCAGGAAGCTGTCTAACTACACCTTTAAATTCAAGCGATAAGAGATGCACAAGACAATCTGAGGTTGACATATTAGTTTTAGAAGCAAGTAAATCAATTTGCAGCGGTTCATTATTTAGGTGGGCTAGAATTTTTTCTTCAAATAAAGTTAATTGAATATCCGGTTTAGGAATATTCTTCCCAATTACGGGTTTTAACTTCAGTTCCAGTTCAATTAAAATATCCTCGGCAGATGTTGTTAATTCCGCTTCACCTTTTTGAATTAATAAATTGGTTCCTTCCGATTGTCTAATACCAAGATTTCCCGGAACAGCAAAAACTTCTCTACCTTGGTCTAAAGCCAAAGCAGCAGTTTGCATTGCACCGCCTGTGATGCCTGTTTCTATAATCACACAGCCGAGAGATAACCCGGAAATTATTCTGTTACGTTTAGGAAAATTTACTGCATCAGGTTTTGTGTCCAAACTATATTCGGTTATAACTACTCCGGATTCGGAAATTTCGTCGTATAGTTTTTTATTTTCAGGAGGATAAATCACATTCAATCCTGAACCCAGTACAGCGATAGTTCTGCTCTTGTTTTTTAATGCGATTCTGTGAGCAATGGAATCTATACCTCGGGCCATTCCACTCACAATTGTAATATTTTGTTCGGCTAACTCGCTGATAATTCTTTCAGCTTGAATTTTTCCGTAATTGGTTGGTTGCCTTGTTCCAACTACTGCAATTGAGTAATCGTCAGCATCATGAAATTTCCCTTTTGTATACAAAAGTATAGGCGGATCATAAATTTTTCTGAGAAGCGAGGGATATTCTTTATCCCACAGGGTAATTAAGGAACCATTTATTTTGAAAAGTCTTTCCAGTTCCTCATTAACGACATTTTCTATTTCATGTCTATGATTGTTGCATCTCTGAATTCTCTGGGCAAGATTGACACTTAATCCCTCGACTTCCATTAATTCTGGAATGCTGGCTGTGAGAACTGATTCGGTCGATCGGAATTTTGCCAGTAAGTTTTTAATCCTTCCAATGCCAACGCCATCGACTGACATAAGAAGTCTTAAATCAATTATTTGCTGGAAATTTAGATTAGCCAATTTTCGTAATGATTTGATTTATTTATTTGTGCAAATTTAATCTTCTTAGATTCTATTTGCTACTGATTTTGAAGTGTGGAGTAGTAAGATGCTGAAGATAATGATCCATAGAAAAAGGTACCCATTAAACAAAGATGTGATTTTCAATTGAGATGAAGAATAACAACAATATTACTTTACTTCTTCTTTGCTCTTGTTAGTGGCTTCCCTCTTCTTCGCAAATATCGACATTGGAAAAATTAATATATAGGCGACTATTAAAATAATCGGCGAAACTATCAATGACTCTAGACTATCCCATGGACCAAGACTCATCACATAATATCCTACAATAAGAAGAGCAAAACCTAAAAATAGATAAAGATAATTCTTCTTATCCCAGTAAATATTAAAAGGAGATACTAGCTTCTTTTTAGTAATTACAGATTTCTTTTTAATTTTTTGTGCCATAAAATTCCTTAATAAAATAAATAAAGCCCAGCGAATGGGGTTAGTCACTGGGCTCGACTCACTTATATCAAAGGGCAGGGGAGAACCCTTTGAAGAGCCATTCGAAATATAAAATGATGTCAGCTATTTGTCAAGATTGCAGAGCTATTTACTTATTTGATAAACAATTTTTCTAATTGTATCAAACTGTAAATAAGGGTACTCTTCCCTGATAGCATCGATAGCGTCACCAGCGCTTATTTTACTGGCTCGCAGCTGCTTGAACTTTTTACGGATTTGGTAATCTCTTACTGATTTCTCATCAATGAGTCCATGAGAATTTAATAAATCATAGATATCATCGCTGATGAGGTCCGAAAGGGGATTATCTATTTTTGCTTTGATGGTATTCATATAGTCCTTCCTTTTTTTGTTGTTACTATTTCCTTAGGAAATCCGTACCGATAATGTCTATATACTTCCTTTCAGATAACTTGTTTCAAATAAGCAACAAAAAACCGACCAGAGAAATTCCCTAAATCGGCATAAATTTGCTACTCTGGTAAAATTGATTAAAATTTTAGGGCAGTAGCAAACTCTAGATAAAAAAACCTTTCATTATTTAGGTACTAAAATATAATAATATTTCTTATTGTCAATAGTACAGCTAACATTTAATTTGGGACATTCTTAATGTGAGGCAAATGGTTATAATCACATTTGTTCTAAATAAAATTCATTTAGTTGAAAACTGATTAAGTCATTAGTATCGTTCTTAACCATTTTGACGAAACATGCTTTAAAATGTTTTGCGAAATACTCCCAAAACAAATAGCAGTTTTATTATTTAGCTAAGTGATTCTCAAATGCTTTTGAATAGGAATAATTTTATATTTAGAAAAAGTTTTGCCAATCATTTCAAAGTTTTGTTGGGTTTTGTATGAAAAAATTTGTTTTAGCTTTTTGCTTATTTCTTTTGGGTACATCTATTCTTTTTTCTCAAGAAGGTTGGTTTTGGAAAAACGCAACATTATCTGATGTCGATTTTGTAGACCAAAATTCTGGATGGGTTGTAGGTATGTCTGGTTTAATCATGAATACTACCGATGGAGGCATGAACTGGACTAAGCAGCAGAGTGGAACGACTGAATGGTTGCAAAGCGCTTTTTTCATTAATAGCGATAATGGTTTTGTAGTTGGTTCGAATGGTATAATATTGAAAACAACTGATCGGGGGGCAAATTGGACACAGCAATATTCTGGCACAGGTGATGCATTACATGATGTTTTTTTTGTTGACGTGGATCATGGTATCGCTGTAGGATCAAACGATGTAATATTGCAAACCACAAATGGTGGTGCAGACTGGATTAAACGATCAAGCGGTTTTTCATCCGACTTCCAGGCCATTTTTATGTTAGGCACAAATAATGGATATGCTGTTGGAAATTGGGGAGCAATTATAAAAACGAATGATGGAGGAATAACATGGACAGTGCAGTTAAGTGGGGCTTATGAATTCTTTTATGATGTTTATTTTATTGATGCAAATACTGGGTTTGTTATTGGGAGTGAAGGAATTGTTCGTAAAACCACTAATGGCGGAATAAATTGGACATTGCAATCAACTGGTAACACAAACAGTTATACTAGTATAGATTTTGCGGATAGATATAATGGTGTAATCATTGGTAACGGTGGCACAGTACTAAGAACAACAAATGGTGGTTTAAACTGGAATATCCAGATCATTGATCAAGATTTGTTTTTTAGAAGTGTTTGCTTGAAGAACACTGTTAATGGTGTTATCGTTGGTAGTCCTGGACTTATTTTAACTACAACAGATGCCGGTACAACTTGGATAAGGCAAACAAATGGTGTTACAGCTCCAGATTTATTAGGGCCAAAAAACAACTCTACTAATGTCCCAACGAGTATTACATTTCAATGGTATGATATTACTTTAAATGCAGATTATTATCAGCTTCAGATAGCTAAAGATTATTTATTTAATATTTTAGTCTATGATAAGGACACAATCTTGAATGAACAGCAAGAAGTAAGTGGACTACCTGAAAGTTCATTACTTTTCTGGCGAGTAAGATCAAATGTTTTTGGAAGTTTCAGGGACTGGTCAAATATTTGGTCCTTTAGTACATCAGGGAAGACTCCCCGATTAATTAGACCAGTTAATAATTCCGTCCTAGACCCTTCCAATATTAGTTTACAATGGTCTAGTGCGGCTGGATCAACACAATTTAGATTACAGCTATCAACTGATTCACTTTTTATATCAAATATTATTGATGAAGATAATATAAATGGGAACTCAAAAATAATTTCAGTTGATTACGGTACACGATACTTTTGGCGGGTGGGTGCAAAAAATGTTGATGGGCAAATATACTGGTCTAGCTCGTGGAACTTTACTACCTTCGAATACCCTGAAGTTTCTTTTCCCTTAGAAATCGGTAACAAATGGTACTATCAAGCTGGTTCAAATGGAAATGAGTGCTATGGGATTATTAAGGAAGTTACAGATACCTTAAGCAATGGCTTTAGAGAAATTACCTGCAAAAATCTATTTCGTACTGGTGCATCAATTACAAAGGAATATTGGGGTTTTATAAATGGCAAGTTTTATTTGGGTTCGTCTCCCGAAATTCAACCCTCGACAATTTTGTATAATTACTTCCTAACTCATGACTCCTGTAATTATGATAACCAATGTTGGAAATTAATTCAATATAATTTATGGGGGTATGCACTTCTTGCCACCAATGATTATATTTGTGATATATGGAATACCCAAAGAATTTAATAGAGTTTGAAAAATTTTATTGAAAATAATATCGAAAGAGATTCTGTGCCTATAACTAATGGGTGAAAGGCTCATAAAAATATAACGGTTAAACATGAGCCGATAAAGTACTCTGAAATTAGCGTAAGCCATACTGATGAAAAAAAGACATAGTGGTAAGAAGTGAATAGCCCTAATAATTTATTTAATATTACCAATTCTGCTCAAACTTATTCTTATTGGTATGGGGGAATTGGTTATTATACGCTAAAAGTAATAACATTAAAACATGTAGGAATAATTGGTACTTGGTCAGAATCCAGTACGCACACTGGATATTATTATAAAGATTCTACATATTTAATTGGAATGTATTGTAATGGAGAATTGCTTGAGGATACGATATTGACTTTTACTGCCATTAAAAGTGATGATATAGTTGATGCAGTAACTACATTTAGTTTATCCCAAAACTACCCTAACTCTTTCAATCCAAGTACAATGGTTGAATACTCAATTCCCCAAACGGCATTTGTAACTCTCAAAGTTTATAATATTCTCGGTAGAGAAATTGCAACACTTGTAAATGAAGAAAAAACCATTGGGAACTATGAGGTTGAGTTTGATGGAAAGAATTTGCCAAGCGGGGTTTATTTCTACAAATTTAAAGTTGGAGATTTTATTGAAATTAGAAAAATGGTTCTGCTACGATGAGTCTTTAATCTGCAATGAAATTTTCAAAATAATCATGTTAAATAGTCGAATTGCATTCCTTATAATTGTTTTGACTGCACTGAATCTGTTTACTCAAGCTCAAACTATTAATAACTCTTCAGAAAAATTTGAGATTGTTTACCTTGCTGATGGTAGATATGCAAGCAATTCTATTTGGTTAAAGAAAATGCGTGATGATTGGAAAGCTACAGGTGTTAATCTTAGGGTTTTCAGATTTGCTGTTGAAAAATACGATGGCAGCTTAAACTGGAATAATCATCCCTACGAATTAGATGAGGCAATAACAAAGATAGCTGAAGCTGGTCTTAATATTTATTTGCGAGTTCACTTTGCAACTTTAGATATTCAATCAGTTAATAAGGTCTATGATGATAATGATTTTCAAATAAGGTCAAACGGGAAAAGATTCCTAAATCAGTATGAAGTAAATAATCCACTATTGAATATTACCTCCTCCAGATCACGCGGTGATATGTTAAGTTTTATGGATAAAGTTGTTAAACATCTTAAAACTTTTCCTAAAAGTGTTCAAAAAAGAATAAAATTAATTGTCCCAACCATAAGTCCCGATGACGAAACTGAACTTCCCTTTAATACATATGATCAATCTACAGGATCAATTATAAATAATGTGCTTACCGGCTTTTCGAATCCGGAAATAGCTGCATTTATGAAATTCTTGAAAAAGAAATATGGTTCAATAAAATCTTTGAATGAAAGATGGGGCAGCGGTGCAAAGTTTACCAAGTTTGATTCGAACCAAATACAAATCCGTAAATACAATTGGGATGGAATAAAAGCAGATTCTAAGTCGCCGGATTATTACATATTTGAAAATGGCCGTAAAGATTTTCTCGATTTCAGAAATAATGAGTTAAAAAGGTTTATTGATGATTGCAGCGCGATAGTAAAAAAAGCTGGATTTAATTTTGGTGTACAATTTGGATCTATTTATGACGGATTGATAGAATTCCGCGGCTTTTATGATCCTACTCCTCTCCTCGAAAAAGTAGATCAGGTAATTACTGATGATATTTTGGAGTATTATCCTAACTTCGCATTTTCTGCCGATTATGCTCGATCGTTATGCAAATATTGGGAGTGGAAGAAAAAAATTAAAAAACGTAAAATTTTTGCTACGGAATCCAACTGGCCCGGATATGCTGATCATAGTCCGGAGGATTTAATTAAATATTGGTCGCTGCAATTGAGAACTTTTTATGAGAAAGGAGCCTCTTGTCTTTTTGTATCGCATTGGGGAACTTCGGAGGGACCTAATAACATTTCTGAAAAAGTTTTAACTGATTCCTTTGTAAATGAATACAAAGCTTGGCAAGATACACTTAATAAATATCGGAATGCTCCAGTAAAAATAATAAAAAATAGTGAGGCATTTCATTTAGCTTGTGAACAGGGACTTATCTCAAAAAACGATGTGGATAGTAATAAACCCGGTGAACATGCTTTTGTTCACAATGAAGGTTTTATTGTTGGTGTAGTTAGCGGAAAAAATATCCTCGAATTTCCACTGTACAGATTTTCTAAACTCAAAGACCAGAATAAAAAAAATGCGTATTATAATAACTCGGGAGATTTTATAACCAGCTATATGATCGAAAAATCACCTGAATATCATAAAAAAAATTACAAAAGCTATCACTTGACAGGTACCAGCAAATTTAGTTCGGAATCAATTCGAGCTAAACTTGAGTAAAGCCAATTTTTAAAGCTAATTTCTAATCTCAGTATATTTCTAACCTTTTTTATTGGACTGTCAAATCTTAACTAAAAGCGTTAACTTTGCACTAAAATTATAAATTAGCCGAAAGATCTTATCTTAATGGAAAACCAAATTAGGCCGAAAGAATCAAAGCTATCAGATTACATTTATATTTTGTATAAATGGAAAAAATTCATATTCATTAATCTTGTAATTGTTACTTTATTAACTACATTAGTTGCATTTCTGCTGCCAAATCAATACAAAGCTACAGCAACAATAATGATTCCGCCCGATAATCAGATGGGGTTAGGTGGTTTAACCAGTTTGCTTGGAGGCAAATCTTCAATTGCATCTGCCGGTTCTAGGTTATTCGGTATGTCTAACACTTCTGAAGATATTCTTTTGGGTATTTTGAATAGCAGAACAGCCATAACAGATGTAATAAAGAAATTCAATCTTATGGATTATTATGAGATTGACGATAGAAATATGGATAAAGCCATTAAAGCTTTCCAAGCCGACATTTTAGCAGATCCGAATGAATTTGGAATGATAGAGTTTAGTATAATTAATAAAGATCCTAAAGTAAGTGCTGAAATTGCTAATTATTTAGTCACACTAGTAGACAGCATGAATATTGAGTTTAATATCCAGAGAGCGAAGAATAATCGGATATTCATTGAGAAAAGATATTCCCAAAATGTAGCAGATTTAAAAAAGGCAGAGGATTCACTTTACAAATTCCAGAAAAAATTTGGGATTGTAGCTGTACCCGAACAACTTGAAGTAACTGTAAAAGCCGCTGCTGAAATTGAATCTGAGCTTATTAAAAAAGAGATGGAATCATTCCTTGTATTGCAGGGCTATGGTGAAAGTTCACCGCAATATCAGGGGATTCAAGCCGAGATAAATTTATTAAAGAGTAAAGTTCAAGAATTGAAAAATTCACCAAGTTTAGGTGCATCATCTAACATACTATATGCCTTCAAAGAAATGCCAAACATAGCCATGCAATATTTAAGAACATACAGGGAAGTCGAAATTCAACAGTCAATTCTTGAAATTATAATGCCGATGTACGAGCAGGCAAAAGTTGAAGAACAAAAAAGTATTCCAACAATTATGTTGATGGATAAGGCTGTGGCACCAGAGTTAAAATATAGTCCCAGAAGGTCGATTATCATCTTAGGCTTTCTTTTTCTTTTCTCATTTTTTCTTATACCATTTACATTTTGGGCAGAGAAAACCTTCAACCGCCAAGAATTCCAAAATCCACTCCAGGTAAAGGAAGCTAATTTCATTAAAAAGATGACTAAAATTTATAGGATGAAATTTTAGCTATTAAAATGAGTCTAGTCCTAATTCCATTTATTTCCATTTTGGGAGTAATATTATCTAAGTTACTTTTTAGAAAATGGTTTAACCATCTATCCATATACTGTATTATTATGGGTGGATTAATTTTTTTCTACGAATTAAAACTTCTTTCTTATCCAGAAATAATCCCAGTAGCTTGGTTTATAATTATACTGACATTCTTAGCTTTTTTATTTGGGATTATGACTGTGATAAGTGCTAGAAACTTAACCTCTCAAAATCATCCGTTAGAAACGAGAAATTCTTTATCTTTACCAATCTTTGAAGACGGCGGCAAAGCATTAAAGTACTCTATTCTATTTTTCAGTTTGATTGGCCTATTTGTTGCAATTCATCGATGGTTAGTTTTAATTGGAAAGTTTGGCAGCATAGAGGATGTATTATTAAATGCTGCTGTAGTTTATAGGCTAAATGTTCGAGGTGAGATAAAGGAATTTATTCCTTTTTTACCTTCGTTTATTTATGTGGGAGTATTTTTATCAGGGATTTATACAGCTTACAAAGGGAGGTTTTCATTTCTTTCTGTCTTTCCCCTTATTACAATTGTATTGAAGGAATTAACTTATTTTGGAAGAGGAGAGATGTTGTTCTCTTCCTTGGAATTTCTTTTTACCTTTATCTTGTTTAGGCACCTACTAAGTAAAGACTCCTTTCAAAGATTTAAGTTTTCTAAAAGTAATGCAATAATTGCCACTACTTTTATGCTGATATTAATTATTACCGCGGCTTCTTTCATAAGAATTAGTCGAGGTTCTAAAGAGAATTATATTGGAACGAGCAGAACCCTGAAACAAATGGAAGAGAATTTTATTTTTTCTCCGTCCGTGTATCTTTATATCAGTAGTGATATTGGTGTTTTGAGTAAGTATCTGGAACTTGAGAAAGAGGAAACCAGTTTTGGAAAGAATACTTTCCGGCTCGTATATGACTTCTTGTCCAAACTTCATGTAACTGAAAAACCGGATTTTTTCCAGAAGGGATATTTCATTCCAGTATGGACAAATACGGGCACTTTTATGCGTGAATTGCATGCTGACTTTGGAATTGCTGGTGTATCAATTGTACCGTATTTATTAGGATTAATAATTACTTGGCTTTGGTTTAAATTCTATGAAACAAAGAGTTTGTATGTCCTTTTATTTCTAGTTTATCTTTATTTGATTGTTGGATTTTCCTTCTTGATGATGATAACGAGGTTGAATCAGTGGTTTTTCAGTCAATTCTTAATAATTCTCTACCTGCCTATCCTAGAAAAATTGGCAATCCATCAAAAATCAATAACTCTTACGAAAAGCTAATTGGAAGAATCTGAGAGCAAAAAAATAGTTTATAGCGGCAGCCTTATTGCGAAGAATACAGTATTCAATATTTTGGGTTACGGCATTCCATTAATATTTGCTTTAGCCATTATTCCCTTACTGATAAAAGGGCTAGGTGAAGAAAAATTTGGCATTCTCAGTTTAACGTGGGTTGTTATAGGTTATTTTAGCTTTTTTGATTTTGGCATCGGTAAAGCATTAACTAAAATTATATCCGAGAAAATTGGTAAAAATGAGTCCGAAGAAATTCCCAAATATTTTTGGACATCTTTTTTTTTAATGTTGATTGTTAGTCTTGTTGCTACTTCAATCGTTATGCTATTAGCTAATACAATTGTTTACAAGGTTTTTAATATTTCACAGTCTCTTCAAAACGAAACGCTGATTACTATTTACATTCTTGCTTTATCCATCCCCATTGTAACCACAACAACCGGAATAAGGGGTTTATTGGAAGCATATCAGAAATTCGGAATTATAAATATTATAAGAACATTTCTAGGAGTATCTTCTTTTTTAGTGCCGCTGCTCTGTTTAGCATTTACAGATAGCTTGTACTGGATGGTGATATTTTTAGTAGTTGTTAGAATTATCGTATGGATTCTTTATTTATATCAGGGCTTTAAATTAAATGAAGAATTAAAGAAAAAATTATATTTTGAAAATAATTTGATCAGACCCATTCTGCGATTAGGCGGATGGATGACTGTCTCGAATATTACTGTACCCCTAATTGTTTACATGGATAGATTTTTAATTGGGGCATTTGTGTCGGCTGCGGTCATAGCATATTATACTACTCCTTACGAAGTAATATCAAAATTGTTGATCATTCCAGGCGCAATAACGGGTGTTTTATTCCCCACTTTCTCAGCAAGTTACTTAACAAATCCTGATTTTGCGAAAAAAGTATCAATATTAGCAGCGAAATATATATTCTTCCTTCTATACCCGATAGTCCTTACGATTATAACTTTTGCTAATGAGGGATTGAACTTGTGGTTAGGAGAAAATTTTGCAGAAAATAGTTCGCTGATTTTACAGTTAATAGCCGCAGGTGTACTTTTTAATAGTATAGCATATATTCCATTTACATTTCTCGAAGGAATAGGTCGACCGGATATAACAGCAAAAATTCAATTATTCGAATTGCCCATTTATTTGATATCAATGTGGTTCGCAATAAAAAAGCTGGGAATTAATGGTGCTGCCCTGGTTTGGTTTATAAGAATGATTATTGATTCACTGATATTATTTTACTTTTCAGAAAAGAAGTTATTCGTTCGATTTGAATTTAGGTTCAAGAATAAGCACTACTTTATTTTCCTGTTAGTATTAATTTCATTCTTTATTGTATTTCTTGAAAGTGCTGTTCTAAAATTTAGTCTTTTAGCATTGACTTTAACTATGTTTTCATTTCTAATATGGAAATTCTTTTTGGGAGAAGATGAAAAAAATTTTTTAATATCACGAATCAAAATTAATTCATGAAGATTTTTACAACACGAAATTTAAAAACAGATGTACTCTGCTAATCGCTCCGAAAGAAATATTGATATTTCAATTATAACAATTAATTATAATTTGGCTGATGAGATAGAAAACTGCTTAAACAGTCTTCTCAATGTGCTTGGTTCGCAAAATACTATCACTTATGAAGTTATTGTAGTTGATAACAATTCGCCCGATAAAAAATTATCTCTTGTTGAAGAAAAGTCTCAAAATGAAAGTATTCATTTTTATTACTCAGAAAAAAACTTAGGATTTGGGCAGGGAAATAATTTCGGTTTTTCCAAATCTTCGGGTAAATATCTTTGTTTTTTGAATCCAGATACAATTGTTAAGGAAGAAATCTTTTCAAGAATAATTGATTTATTTGAACAAGACAAAATTCTCGGTATAATCGGACCGAGGCAGCAAGTCAGAGCTCCATTTTTTGATTTCTCTGCGGGTTTTTCTCCAAATATTTTTTTTGAATTATTTAACCTAATAGGTATAGGAGTTTTCCTCGAAGGATTTTTAATGAACTTTTATTCGAAATTTGCAAAAAAGAATTACTTTGAGGTTAACTGGATTTTAGGGGCAGCGATATTTATTAAAGCAGATCTATTTAGCAAGATTGGCGGCTTTGATAAGGATTACTTCATGTTTTATGAGGAGGTTGATCTTTGTAAGAGAGTAATCAATGAGGGATTCAAAGTTATTTATAATCCCCAATATAAAATTTATCATATAGGCAGCGTTTCGGCTAAAAAAGATTATCGGTTGTATACTATAAGAACATATTCGAGTAAGAATATTTTTATTTCAAAGCATTTCAAAACTCTCCATAAGCTTTTAATGAGAATTCTTTTAATCGCTCAAGTATTTTCTCAAATACTTATTTGGACTATCTTTTGGCCAATAAAAAAGCAGAAATCAAATCAAAAGTTGAGTGCCTTTATTTATTTACTCAAACATAATTTGAAATATGAACATCGGGATTGATGCACGACTTCTTGAGAGAAGAGTTACTGGTATCGGTAGAATCCTAATGCTTTTATTAAAGGAGATCCCTAAGGTTGATAAAAAAAATAAATATTTTTTGTTTTCCTACGGATCATTGGATGTTGAAAAAAACTTTTATATAAATGTAACAACCGTTAAAAGTCTTCTCCCGCAAAAGTTATTCTCACCTATTTGGAATAATTTTATTCTACCGCATTATTTAAAGAAAGAGAAGATTGACCTATTGTTTTCTGTTAATCAAATTCTGCCCTTGTTTAAGGTAAAAGGGTGCAAATATATTTCAATAGTTAATGATGTAATTTATAAAGCTGATCCGAATTTCCTTCCCTTCACTTATCGAAAATATTTGCAATTTTTCGCTTATTTTTCTATAAAAATAAGTGATTTGATAATTACAATTTCCAAATATTCCAAGAAAGATATTTTAAAGCACTATAAAGTTGACGAAAAAAAAATTAAAGTAATCCTTCAGTCAGCGAATGAAGAATTCATGCCGATGAACCTTGAAGTGAATGAGAAGAAGGAGATAAAGGCTAAGCTTAAACTAACAAAATATACGATTCTGTATGTTGGGGTTATTGAGAACAGGAAAAACATTTTGGGTATTCTCAAAGTGGCAGATGAATTGAAAGAATATAAAGATATTCGATTTTTACTAATCGGAAAAATGGGTTATGGTAGTAAGAAAATAATGAAAGAAGTGAATGAGAGAAAGAATGTAATATACCGTTCAAATGTAGATGATGGTTTATTGAAGAAAATATATAATATTGCTGACGTATTTTTGTTCCCCTCATATTATGAAGGATTTGGTTATCCACCATTGGAAGCAATGCAAAGTGGTCTTCCAGTGATTGCTGCTAATAATACATCACTTGCAGAAATAGTAGACACAGGTGGACTTTTGCATGATCCCGATGATTATATTTCAATGGCGAAGAACATAATTAAATTACTGAATGATAATTCCTTTTATATGAAAATGCGGAACAAAGGTTTAGAGCGAGCAAAGCAATTCACTCTTGAGAAAACAGTCAAAGAAACTGTAGATGTATTTAATTCATTTTAACCTAAAAAGATATAGTGGACAAAGCCAAGCATGAATATTCCCGCAATTGATGTTAGTATTGTTATTATCTCTTGGAGAATGAAGGACCTTCTCAAAGTTTGCCTCGATTCAATCTATAAGTTTACCAATAGACTAAATTTTGAAATTATCGTAATTGATAATGATTCTAAAGATGGCACTTCTGAAATGATTGAAAAAGACTATGACAAAATAATCCTAATAAAAAATCCTGAGAATAAGGGTGTTGCTCCAGCAAGAAATCAAGGAATTAACTTGGCAAAAGGTTGTTACATTTTAATTCTGGACGCCGATATGGAATTAAAAGAAAATTCCATTCAACAGATGTACAATTATATGGAGCAAAATCCTGATGTTGCTTTAGTAGGTTGTAAGCTTGTTGATTCTTCAAATAAACTGCAATATTCATGTAAAAGGTTTCCTAATTTGTTGGCATTGATTTTTCGTCGAATGGAGCATTATAACTTAGTAAAGAATTCTAAAATTTTGAAGAATCACATAATGAAAGAGTGGGATCATAACTCAATTAGTGAAGTAGATTACGTGATAGGTGCTTGCCAATTTTTTAAACGTGAGTTATTAGCAAACGTTGGTCTTTATGATGATAAAATATTTTATGGTCCTGAAGATATGGATTTTTGCTTAAGAATTTGGAGAGCTGGTTCAAAAGTTGTTTACTATCCTCTCACAAGTATTTTCCATCATGAGCAGCGCATAACTAAGAAGAAAGTACTATCAAAAATTTCGATAATGCATCTCTTGGGCATTTGTTATATTTATTGGAAGTACAAAGGTAAGATAAAGAGATAATTATTTTCTAAAATCATTGTTCAAATGTCAAAATCAATAGAAAAAATATTAATCCTCTCCACCGATTTCCTCACTATCAACCTCGCCGGCATTATTTACTTTATGCTGCGTGTTAAGACAGGTTGGTTTGATATGCTTATCATGCCAGAAATGTTTATCTCTATTTTGATCATTTATTTTTATTGGGTTATCATCTTCACTTTTGTTGGAATGTATCGTACCTGGTTTGCGGCTTCTCGTTTTGATGAAATATCAACATTATTCAAAGCTTCTTTCGTCGGAATTTTCCTTCTCTTCTTTGCAATATTTTTGGATGATTATTTTCACGGAGTGCCGACAGGCACAAGAATTTTAATTTTTATCTATTGGGGAATATTTCTGGTTTTTGTGGGTACGGGAAGAATTTTCATTCGAAGCTTTCAGCGCAATCTGTTAATTAAAGGATTCGGAAGAAGGAATGCATTGATTGTTGGATTCAATACAAAAGGTAATGAAGTTCATGATCAGATTCTCGAACACCGTGCATTGGGAATTGATGTAAAAGGTTATGTCTCATTGAACAGTATTTTTCGGGAGAATTCTTACAAGGGTATTTCGATCTTAGGTTCTGTAAATGAAATACAGAGTCTGATTGATGAAACTGATGCAAAGGAAGTAATACTTGCCCTCGATAGAGATGATCATGATATGCTTGTTGAAGTAATAACTAAGTGTGAACCTAAAAATGTCGGAATGAAAATCGTACCAGATCTTTATGACATATTAAGCGGTCAGGCACGAACATCACAAATTTATGGTGTTCCGCTTATTGACATTATGCCGCAGCTGATGCCCGAGTGGGAAAAGCGGCTAAAGAGAATTCTGGATATCATTGTTTCGCTGATAATATTGGTCATAAATTTTCCAATCATTACAATTGCATCATTGGCTATTAAACTTGACTCAAAAGGTCCCGTATTTTTTAGACAGGAAAGATGCGGCTTGAATAACAAAACATTTCGTATAATTAAGTTCAGATCAATGCAGCATGATGCTGAAAAAATGACCGGACCTGTGTGGTCACAAAAGGGTGATCCTCGAATTACAAGAGTGGGCAACATTATCAGAATGTTAAGAATAGATGAAATCCCTCAAATGTATAATGTTCTTAAAGGTGAAATGAGCCTAGTTGGTCCTCGACCAGAACGACCTTTTTTTGTAGAGAAACTTTCCGAACAAATTCCTTACTATAAAAGAAGATTAAAAGTAAGACCGGGAATTACGGGCTGGGCCCAAGTTAAGCACAAGTACGATGAATCAATTGAAGATGTGAGGATCAAATTACGCTATGATCTTTTTTACATTGAAAATATGTCTCTGCGAATGGATTTCAAAATTCTTTTTAGAACAGTGTTTGTTGTGCTTTTTGCACGCGGGCACTACGATTAAATTATTATCTTTGATAATCCAATGCTTAATTTTACCTTATAATTAAAAATATTGTTTAAAGTAACAGCTGTTCATGAATGAAAGATCGCTAATAATAATTCCAACATACAACGAGCTTGAAAATATTCGGAGGATGATTCCCGATATTTTGGGAAGGTACGATGATGTTGACATTTTAATTGTCGATGATGGCTCGCCGGACGGGACCGGGATTTTTGTTGAACAACTTACTCATGAGTCTGAGCGCATAAAGCTAATTAAGCGCCCCGATAAAATGGGGCTTGGTACTGCTTATATTGAGGGCTTTAAGTATGCGCTTCAAAATGGATATGATTACATATTTGAAATGGATGCCGATTATTCTCACGATCCAAAAGAGATTGGGAATTTCTTAAAAGCAATTAAAAATTATGATCTGGTTTTAGGCAGCCGTTACAAAACGGGTGTGAATGTTATTAACTGGCCTATGCGAAGATTATTGCTAAGCTATTTTGCAAATAGTTATACACGATTCGTAACTGGACTTCCTGTTAGAGATGCAACCGGCGGCTTCAAATGTTTCAGAAGAAAAGTATTGGAATCAATCGATCTCGATTCAATAAAATCAAACGGCTACGCATTCCAAATTGAAATGACGTTCAAAGCTTATAAAAAAGGTTTTAAGATAATCGAGATACCCATTATTTTTATTGACAGATTTCACGGAACTTCAAAGATGTCTAAGAAAATTGTACGTGAGGCAGTGCTAATGGTTTGGAAGCTCAGAATTCGAAACACATTCGGAATTCTTTAATCAGGTTGTTAAAGTGGAATTATCTATAATAATTGTTAATTATAATGTTAAAGAATTTCTCCAGAATTTAATTCATTCCCTCCAAAAAGCTGTATCGAAAATAAATCACGAAATTATTGTTGTTGATAATGCTTCGGATGACGGCAGTGTTGAATTCATTCGTGAAAAATTTCCCCACATAAATTTAATTGTCAATAAAACCAATCTTGGATTTTCAAAAGCAAATAATATTGCTCTGAAAGCCTCAAAGGGGAAATTCATCTTATTGATAAATCCCGATACAATTGTTAGTGAAAATACAATTACTAAAATGGTTGAATTTTTAAACGTGCATCCCAATGCAGGATTAGCCGGCTGTAAAATATTAAATCCAGATGGTTCACTTCAGCTTGCATGCAGAAGAAGCTTTCCGGGTCCATGGACATCATTTTGTAAAGTTACAGGTCTTAGCACTTTATTTCCGAAGAGTAAACTCTTTGCTCGATATAATTTGACTTATCTGGATGAAGATTCCACTCACGAAGTGGATGCGATTTCTGGTTCCTTCATGATGATGAAAAGAGAAGTTTATGAAAAGGTTGGAGGATTTGATGAACAATTTTTTATGTATGGTGAAGATTTAGATCTTTGCTACCGTGTTCAACAGAGTGGATACAAGGTTTATTATTACCCCGGAATACAAATTATTCATTACAAAGGTGAGAGCACAAAAAGAAGCGGTTTGGATGAAACAAAATATTTTTACGATGCGATGAATCTCTTTGTGAAAAAACATTTCTCTACCTTTTATCTTGTTGAAATTATTCTTCGTTCGGCAATTGGCTTTAGAAAATTCTTTGCATTTCTTGGACAACGAAAGCTTATCTTCACCGGAATAATTTTGGACATCGTTTTCTTCAATGCGTCTTTAATACTTGCCGAAAAGTTATACTTGAGATCTACCAGTTGGGGCGGTTTTCCTGAGTTTAGCTATCCTCTTATCCTAATCATTCCGGCAGCTATTCATATTGTTGTTGCAGCTTTAATTGGAGTGTATAGAAAAAATTCCTTTTCGGTTTTGCGAAACACGGGAGCAATTGTAATTAGTTTTTTCATTATTTCCTCATTAACATTTTTCTTCAAGCAGTTTGCATATAGCCGTGCAGTTGTGATAATTACTTATATTTTTCTCTTAGTTTCATTGGCGGCATGGAGAATTATTCTAAAACTTTTTTTCAAAGTCGGGTTAGAAATTGCTTTATCAAGTAAAAGAACATTAATCGTGGGTACAAACAAAACAGCAATTAATATTGCCGATAAGCTTCAAAAGAAATTTATTGATGATCATATCATTCAAGGATTAATTGGCTACTCGCAAAAGGATATTGGTAATGCAGTCGCAGGATATGAAATTGTAGGAAGCTTAGACAACATTAATAAGCTGATAATGGATAAAAAAATTAATGAGGTTATCTTTTCTCCGGATGAGCTGTCATACAATCAAATGATGTCTATTGTATCTAAAAATAAATCTGCCGGAGTTGATTTCAAGCTCATCGGAAGTAATTTGGATTTTCTTGTCGGCAAAGCTTCAGTTTCTGTGCTGGATGATATTCCTTTGATAGATATTAACTTGAACATTTCGAGTTTCGTTTCACGATTCATAAAATTGTTAATGGATCTTACACTAGGGTTGTTTGCTTTGATATTTATTTATCCTTTGATATATTTGATTTCGAGGGCTGACCGGAAGCAATCTGATTTCAGAAAATTTATTTTAGGCATTCCCTCAATTTTCAGTGGAAGAGTAAGCCTTGTCGGTCCGAAACATCAAGCCGATGACTCAAAAATATTCTTAGGAAAAAAAGGATTGACAGGCTTGTGGTACCTTGAAAATGATTCGGCAAATTCGGGTGAAAAACTTGATTTGATTTATGCAAGAAACCAAAACATTTGGTTAGACCTTGAAATTTTGGGTAAAACCTTTAATAAGATGTTCATAAACAAGAGATAGAATGGCAAAAACCGTACTTGATTTTGAAAAACCAATAGTTGAACTGGAAGCTAAATTAGAAGAGATGAGAAAATTTTCTGATAATCTCGATATAGAAAAAGAGATTGTTAAGATTGAGGAGAAAGTTAAAATATTGAAAGAGAATATCTATAAAGAATTAACCCGCTGGCAGCGGGTTCAGCTCGCCCGTCATGCCGATAGACCTTATACGCTTGATTATATCAACTTGATGACAACCAACTTTATCGAACTTCATGGCGATAGACATTTCAAAGATGATAAAGCTATAGTTGGCGGATTTGCAAATTTAGACGAGCACAAAGTTTTAATTATTGGTCATCAAAAAGGCAGGGATACAAAAACTAATCTTTATAGAAACTTTGGAATGCCTAATCCTGAAGGTTACAGAAAAGCTCTTCGATTAATGAAGCTTGCCGAAAAATTTAATAAACCGGTAATAACAATGCTCGATACACCTGGAGCTTTTCCTGGATTGGAAGCCGAAGAGAGGGGACAAGCAGAAGCCATAGCAAGAAATCTTTTTGAGATGAGCAAATTAAAAGTTCCAATAATAGTTGTGATAATTGGTGAAGGCGCTAGCGGAGGAGCATTGGGACTTGGTGTTGGTGATAGAATCTTGATGCTTGAAAACTGTTGGTATTCTGTTATCAGTCCCGAATCATGTTCCAGCATTTTATGGAGGAGTTGGGAATATAAAGAACAAGCAGCCGAAGCTTTGAAGCTTACTGCTCCTGATTTACTCAAGCAGAAAATTATTGATAGAATAATTCCTGAGCCGTTAGGCGGTGCGCACAAAGATCATCAGGAAGCAGCAAAAATGTTAAAGGGAGTTTTAAAGGAAGAATTATCCCAATTAATAAAAATTAAACCTGAAAAGCTAGTCGAAAATCGTCTTGAGAAATTTGGAAGCATGGGAGAGTTTATTGAGTGATTAAAAAATCAATAATCTTTCTAAGGTCTGGGTTGTCACGAACCACGTCGTGACAGAGTGTTATTGCCTCACAAAAACTTATCTGTTTATTTCACATCAATTGTTTAGTTTTATGCTCAAATTAATTCGCAGTAGCTAAATGTTAGACTTCACAACTGAAATCAGAGTTCGTTACGCAGATACAGATCAAATGCAATTTGTATATAACGGAAAATATTCCGAATACTTTGAAGTTGGGAGAACTGAGATGATGCGAAGTATCGGTTTGCCTTATCGCACATTAGAAATGCATGGTTTTATGTTACCGGTTTTAGAGGTCAGCGTTAAGCATAAAAATCCTGCGTACTATGATGATTTATTATTAGTCCGTGCATTTGTTCTGGAACTACCAACGTTAAAAGTTCACATTGACTATACAATTCATCGGAGCGAAGGAAAAATTCTTGTTGCCGAGGGATTTACTGAGCATGTTTTCATGAAAAAGGACAGCAAGAAAACTGTTCGGCCTCCTGAATTTTTCCTCAATGCAATCAAACCATTTTATAATGAATCAGAATGATTGAACGAAGTATAGATCAAATAATAAAAGATGCTTTGGCTGAAGATATCGGAAGTGGAGACATTACTACTTCAGCTACTATTGATTCTAATCTATTGGCTCACGGAGAATTTTTAGTTAAGCAGGATGGCATAGTTGCCGGTTTTGAAATGCTGAAAAGAACTCTTGAAATTTTTGATTCATCTTTAAAACTAACTTTATTTTCAAAGGATGGTGACAGGGTTTCTGCAAAAACTATTGTGGCAATTGTGAAAGGAAAAGCAGCATCAATATTAACTGTTGAACGGACAGCTCTAAATTTCTTTCAGCGAATGAGCGGTATTGCAACAATGTGCCGGAATTTTCAAGAAAAAATCTTTCACACAAAAGCAAAAATAATTGATACGCGTAAAACTGTTCCCGGTTTAAGAATGTTTGATAAACTCGCTGTTAAGTTGAGCGGATGTTCAAATCACCGTTATGGTTTGTACGATATGTTTTTGATTAAAGATAATCACATCGAAGCTGCAGGTTCAATAACTAAGGCGATACATCTTTGCAAAAAATATAAAATTGAAAACAAACTGGTTTGTAAAATTGAAGTTGAAACAACAAATCTTCATCAAGTTGAAGAAGCAATTAGCTGTGGTGTTGATATAATTATGCTTGATAATTTTGCATTATCCGAAATGAAAAAAGCGGTTGAGCTGATCAATGGAAAATGCCTGATTGAGGCATCGGGAAACGTGAATATGGATACAGTGAAACTGATTGCTGAAACCGGAGTTGATTTTATTTCGGTCGGGGCAATAACGCACAGTGTTAAAGCTTTGGATATTTCATTAGAACTTAAGCTGGTTAAATAATAAATGTTTGACAAAATAAAGCAGCTTACAAAGGATACTGCCATTTATGGTGTCAGCACAATTGTAGGAAGATTTCTTACTTTTCTCCTTGTACCGTTTTACACAAATATTTTTCCGCCGGATGAATACGGCATAGTTGCCAATCTTTATATTTTCATTGCAATCCTAAACATCATTTACATATTTGGAATGGATGCTGCTTACTTGAAGTTTGCATCAAATAAAAGTATTGCAAGCGAAAAAGATAATTTCTCCACTCCGTATTTGGCAGTAATGTTTGTCTCGCTGTTTCTTTCCCTTTTTATAATATTGATCAAGGGGAGCATCATATCGCTTTTTGAAGTGCCGGCAGGCTATGCATATCTTATATATTATACTTCACTTATACTTTTTATAGATGCACTATGTGTTATTCCATTTATTAGATTAAGAATAGAAAGAAAAGCGAAGAAGTTTGCAACTTTTAAGATCATTAATATTCTTACAAACGTTTTCTTCAATATATTGCTTGTGCTCTATTTCAAGTGGGGAATAGAAGCTGTATTCATTAGCAATCTCATTGCTTCTCTTTTAACACTTATAATATTTACGCCCGAAATTATAAAGAATCTAAAACCGGTCATTAATATTTCTTTACTCCTCAGATTAATAAAATTTGGGTTACCGTATCTTCCAGCCGGTTTGGGATCAATGTTAATCCAGGGAATTGACCGCCCAATTCTAACAAACCTAACTGACCTGAGCACTGTTGGAATTTATAATGCTAATCATAAGCTCGGCATATTTATGATGCTTTTTGTGAATATGTTTCAATATGCATGGCAGCCGTTCTTCCTGCAGCAAGCTGAGGAAAAAGATGCAAAAAAAATATTCTCTAAAGTGCTTACTTACTTTACTTTTGCAGCAAGCTTAATTTTAGTTTTAATATCTCTCTTCATAGATGATATTGTTAAAATTAATTTTTTTGGAATAACTTTAATTGGTCCGGCATATTGGAGTGGATTGTTAATTGTGCCTGTTGTTCTTCTTGGTTATTTATTTAATGGAATATATGTGGTTTTTACAGCAGGTATTTATATAAAGGAAAAAAGTATTTATGTGCCACTGATTACCGGTTTAGGTGCCGTAGTTAGTATTGCTTTAAATTTCTTGTTAATCCCGATTCTAGGAATTATGGGATCGGCTTTAGCTGCTTTGGCAAGTTATATGGTTATGGCACTGGGATTATATTTAATCACTCAAAAGTTTTATAAGATAGAATATGAGTTAAACAAAATAGTAAGTCTTTTTTTAATTATACTTTTCACAAGCATTCTATACTATTGGCTCCAGTCAATTGAGGTGCTCAACGTATTCTACAAATTTATAATTTTGATTTTCTTCGCACTTATTAGTTCTACAATTGTTTTCAATAAGAATGAACTGCTGATTCTTAAAAATAGATTTTTAAATAAAATTTTATCTAGAAATATTTGAAATTATTAGTTGAGCAATAATGTAGCTAAAGCCTTGCTCATTTGGGTTTGTAGTTCCGTCAGATAAATCTGACGAAAAATAAATTACCGTTCACTTTAGTGAACGGTTGAAAGGGTTACCGGTAATTTGGCTTTAACCACATTTATTAGCTTAAATTATTTAAGAGATATTTTTAATATTTTATAAAAAACTGTCCACTAAATAATATTTGAAAGTAATATGCGGATGAGTGAGATCGTAGAAATTAAAATAAAAAGACTTAGTGCTGAATTTGATGACATACCAATTCCAAGGTATGCTACTTCAGGAAGTGCCGGATTGGACGTTCGAGCGGCGATAGAAAAAGAAATTATTATTGAGCCAAGTGGCATTGAACTAGTTCCAACAAATCTTTCTGTTGAAATTCCTGTTGGATATGAAATTCAAGTCAGACCTCGCAGCGGGCTTGCAGCCAATCATGGAATTGGAATTCTAAACTCACCAGGCACGATTGATTCCGATTATCGTGGTGAAATAAAAATTATCATGATAAATCTTGGTAAGAAAAAATTTACTATCAAACGCGGTGATAGAATTGCTCAGTTAGTTGTATCAAAAGTTTATACGGCGAACTTAATTCAATCCGATGATCTCAATCATAGTCAGCGTGGTAAGGGCGGATTTGGTCATACAGGAAAAGAATGAGATTCATTTTAACATTCAAGCATCACAAACCAGTTTCTCCCCATCTCATTCTTCGGTTTTAAGAAACTGGGTTAGTAGAAAATAAAAATTTATTTTTCAAATATTTTTTTTAGAGTTAAAAATATTTAAACTTCCATCGCACGTTCAAAACTTTTCCTTTTCAAACCATTAGTAAAAACTGAGTTCGAGGGTTAATACATTTCATGTCCGACTTTATTCATTTACATAATCATACTCACTACAGTCTTCAGGATGGTGCATGCACTGTTGATGGTTTGATCAATGCCGCCAAACGAAACAACATGAAAGCTGTTGCGCTTACAGATCACGGCGTGATGTATGGCATATCGGAATTTTATCGCAAAGCTAAAAAGGAAGGAATCAAACCGATTATCGGGATGGAAGCTTACATCGTAAAAGAAGGAAGCAGATTTGATAGAGGGAAAGAAGATGTATTAAACAAGAAAAGAATTAAAACATATAATCACTTGCTTCTGCTTGCTAAGAATAATGAGGGTTATAAAAATTTATCAAAACTTTCTACTTTAGGTCACACTGAAGGATTTTACTATCGCCCAAGAATTGATCTTGAACTCTTAAAAAAACATAAAGATGGTTTAATTTGCAGCACAGCTTGTGCAGGTGGAATTATCGCAACACATCTTATAAATAATGATTATGAAAAAGCCAAACATACTGCGAAAATTTTCAAAGAAATTTTTGAGGATGATTTTTATTTAGAGATTCAAGATCATGGAATGGATATTGAAAAGGCAGTGCTTGATGGAATGCCTAAGCTATCCAAAGAATTGAATATTAAATTGGTTGCCACAAACGATTGTCATTACATCGAACCCGAACATGCAATTCCTCATAATATTCTTCTTCTACTATCTGATAAAAATGGAGCGGATTTTAATCAACTGAGATATGGCACGGATCAGATATATTTTAAATCTGCAGATGCGATGATAAAGCTTTTTAAAAAATATAAAGGTGCAGTTGAAAACACTCTTGAGATAGAATCAAAAACAAATGTTGAACTTGATTTTAATGATTATCACTTCCCTCAATTTCCTATTCCTAAAGATTCTAAAGTTGAATCTCTCGATGATTATTTTGAGCTTCTTGCCCGCGAAGGTTTAAAGAAAAAATTTAATAACCCTACCGATGAAATAATCCAGAGATTTGAATTTGAGATAGATACAATTAAAAAAATGGGATTTGCAGGTTATTTTTTAATTGTGCAGGATTTTATCAACTCGGCAAAAAAATCCGGCATACCTGTCGGACCCGGAAGGGGAAGTGTTGCTGGAAGCCTTGTAGCTTTCACATTAGGAATTACGGAGATCGATCCATTAAAATACAGTCTTCTCTTCGAAAGATTTTTAAATCCCGAAAGAAAATCAATGCCTGATATTGACGTTGATTTTGCAGATGACAAACGAGGCGAAGTTATTGATTATGTTCGTCAGAAGTACGGTTCAAACTCTGTAAGTCAGATAATCACTTTTAATCGTCTTTCTTCAAAAGCTGTAATCCGAGATGTAGCGAGAGTTCTAAAAATTCCAATTCCTACAGTTAATAAAATTACAAAATGGATTCCCTCCAAGTTCGGAAAAGTTTACACCATTGATCAAGCACTAAAAGAAGTTTCTGAACTGAGATGGGTTCGTGATTCCAAAGAACCGGAAATTCAAAACCTGATTAAGTATGCTAAAGTACTGGAAGGAATGAATAGAAATGCTTCAAAGCATGCCGCCGGAATTGTGATCACTCCGGGTGAAGTAAGCAATTATGTTCCGCTGGCAAATGCAGTATCGCAATCGGATATTGTTACTCAATTCAACATGAAGGATTTGGAATATTCCGGTTTGCTTAAGATGGATTTCCTGGGATTACGAACCCTAACAATTATAAGAGATACTATTTCGCTTGTTTTCAAAAATCATGGGGTAAAAATAGACATCGACGAGATTCCGCTCGATGATGAAAAAACATACCAGCTCTTCTGGAAAGGACAAACTACCGGCATATTTCAGTTTGAATCTGCCCCGATGCGGGAGTATCTTAAAAAGCTGAAGCCGACAAGCATAAATGATCTTTCAGCAATGAATGCTTTATATCGTCCCGGTCCTATGGATTTTATTGATGATTTTATTGATAGAAAGCGCGGTGTTAAAAAGGTCGAATATCTTCATCCTATCCTTGAAAATATTTTAGAGGAAACTTACGGAATTATTGTCTATCAAGAACAAGTAATTCAGATCGCGAATAAAGTCGGTGGATTGAGCTTAGCCGAAGCTGACATATTGCGGCGAGCAATGGGAAAGAAAGACCTGGCTGCAATGAAACAGCAGAAAGAAAAATTTATAGCCGGCGCAAAAGCCAATGGTATCTCAACTAAAATTGCAGAAGAAATTTTTGAGTCAATAGATAAATTTGCTAACTACGGATTTAATAAAAGTCATTCGGTCGCTTACAGTCTTGTAGCATATCAAACTGCATATTTAAAAGCATATTATACACCTGAGTTTCTCGCATCCAACTTGAAAAATGAATTTGGCAATACAAGTAAAGTCACATCTTTTATGGAAGATTGCCGAAAACTTAAGATACCAATTCTTCAGCCTGACGTTAATAATCCATCAGTTTATTTTGATGTTGAGAAGGGAACTATCAAATTCGGTTTGTCTTCTATTAAAAATGTTGGAGTAAATGCAGTTGAAGATATTATCCGGAACAAAGAAAAGTTGAATAGAAACTTCGAAAGCATTTTTGATTTTTGCCAGAATGTTGACACAAGAATTATAAATAAAAGATGCGTTGAAAGCTTAATCCTTGCCGGAGCATTTGATTCTATTAATAAAGAAAGAGCAAGGCTTTATGCTATAGTCGAAGATGCACTTTCTTTAGCGAATAAAGTGAAGAACTCGAAACTAACGGTTGGAAATAGTTTGTTTGGCGGAATGGAAGATGATTTTAAAACTGTTGAGCCTGAATTGCCAGCCTGCAAGCCGTGGACTCAAAAATACCAGCTAGCAAAAGAACGTGAAGTAATCGGGTTTTATATGTCTGAACATCCGCTTAGGAAATATGAAATTGATTATAAATCATTCACGACCATCCATCTTGGTGAAACTGAACAGCTTGAAAATTTAGATATTGTTCGCGTTGGTGGTGTAATTACAGGATTGAAAACAAAGATGGATAAGTCGGGGAAGAATATGGCTTTCTTTACCTTAGATGATTTTACAGGCTCGTGCGAAGCTATTATGTTTTCGAAAACTTACGATAAATTTCAAAAACTAATCGGTGAGGAAGAATGCATATTTATTGTTGGCAAACCTGAAAGCAGCGGAGATTCAATTAAGCTGCAGATCGAAGAAGCTTATTCTCCTAATGATATCAGGGAAAAATTAACGCGCAGCATAAAAGTATATATCGATCCTGAAAAACATAATCTCGAAACAATTTCATCTTTGAAAAATATATTTCAGAGTAATTCAGGAAGCATTCCGGTGTACATTCATTTATCAAGCGGCAATAATGGAGACAGTCCGCATATTTATTTTTTAAAAAATCTGCGTGTAAAAATTTCTGATGAGCTAATAAATTCAATCACTAAACTCATCGGTGAAGATTCGATATTGTTTGATTTCAAGTGATTGTAAAAAATAATTTGAACCCAATTCAAACTTTTCTCAGTCTCAACCAAAACCACACATATCTTCATCTTCATCCTTATCTTAATCTTAATCTTACTATCATCCCTCACACAAACCAATTGTATAACTTCACTCAATTTTGTATACTTTCACCCACAATAAAAATCATTTGAGATTTTATGAAACAAAAAGAAAATCAAAATTACTGGGCATTGATCCTTGGAGCTTCATCGGGATTTGGAGAAGCAACAGCATTAAAACTTGCGGCAGATGGATTTAATATAATTGGAATTCACCTCGATCGTCAGGTAACCATGCATAATGTTGAAAGAATAATCTCCAAAATAAAATCAGCCGGTTCAAAGCAATTATTTATTAATTGCAATGCAGCTGATGAAAGCAAGAGAAAGGAGGTCCTGAATGAATTAATAACCTTATCACAGGGAAAACCAATAGTTAAAGTTGTAATGCACTCATTGGCGTTTGGGACGTTAAAAAGTTTTATCGGTAGAAATGATGAGCAGCCAATCACAAAAGCTCAAATGGAAATGACGTTAGATGTTATGGCGCACTCACTTGTATATTGGGTGCAGGATCTGGTTGCGAATAATTTGCTTGCAAACAAAGCACGAATATTTGCAATGACGAGTTCAGGAAGTCATTCTACAATTCCATTTTATGGTGCTGTGTCTGCCGCAAAAGCATCTCTCGAATCTCACATTCGTCAATTATCTGCTGAGTTAGGTTTTATGGAAGCATCAGTCAACGCAATAATGGCAGGTGTTACAGATACACCGGCGTTGAGAAAAATTCCCGGTAATACTGAAATGATTGAAGTTGCAAGAAGAAAAAACCCCCGTAATCGTTTAACGTCTCCGGAAGATGTTGCTAAGGTAATATCTGTATTATGCCAGGATGGTGCTGAGTGGATTTCCGGCGGAGTAATAAATGCAGACGGTGGAGAAGATAATGTGAGTTATGTTGGTCAAGGTTAACCAGCCGAATTATAATCTAATATTAAGGACAAAATAATGAAACCAGTTACTATAACAGATGCTAATTTTGAAAGTGAAATAATTAAATCGAATATTCCTGTGCTTATAGATTTCTGGGCAGCATGGTGTGGACCATGCAAAGTCATCGCCCCAATAGTTGAGGATTTAGCTAAAGAGTATGATGGTAAAGTTAAAGTAGGTAAAGTTGATGTAGATGATAATCAACAAACTGCTATCAAGTATGGAATAAGGAGCATTCCCACTCTATTAATAATAAAAAACGGAAAAGTTAACAACACAATTGTTGGTGCTGTTCCCAAAGCACAGATAGTTCAAAAACTAAAGGCTGTATTATAATTTTGGTTCATCATAAAGCTGTGTACCTTTTTAATAATACCAGGCAGATATTCTTTGCGTAAACGCCACGTTTCAGTGAGTGTTGCATAACTAAAACTTATTAATCTATTGCAGTTGACTTCAGTCAACTGCTGGAATATATGATATATTTTTCGGCTTCAGCCACATTTGGTTTGATATAATGTGACTAAAGTCGGAGGGATTGGTTTCACTATTTATCGGTCGACTAAAGTCAACCGCAATAATTAGTTATGCAACAGAACCTAAATCGTGGGGTTAATTCATGTTCCAAATAAATGTCCTAGGGAAAGAATCCATAAATGAATATGAAAAAAATTCTTATTTCCGATTCGATTGATAAAAAATGTTCCATCATTTTACAAAGTTATGGGTACGAAGTTACCTACAAACCCGGAATGACTCCAGATCAAATTAAGAGTGAAATTGGAAATTATAATGGTTTAATCGTACGAAGCGAAACAAAAGTAAATGCTGAAATAATTTCCAGGATGGAGGAAATGGAAATTATTGGCAGAGCAGGAACCGGAGTTGATAACATCGATGTTAATACTGCAACCCGGCGCGGAATAATTGTGATGAACACTCCTGGCGGTAATACAATCTCGGCTGCAGAACATACAATGGCACTAATGCTTTCGATGTGTAGGAATATTCCTCAAGCAAATATTTCGCTTAAAGAAGCAAAATGGGAACGAAAGAAATTTCAAGGAACCGAATTATTCGGTAAGACATTAGGTATTATCGGATTAGGAAAAATTGGAAGGGAAGTTGCAGCAAGATCAAAATCATTCGGGATGAAAATTATTGGCTACGATCCTTTGTTTTCTGATGAAGCGGCATCAAAAATAGGAATAGAACTTTTTGATCTCGATACACTTTTCGCTCAAGCTGATATTATATCTTTGCACGTTCCGCTATCAACTGAGACCAAGCATCTTATTTCAACGGAAACACTGAGAAAATGTAAGAATGGTGTTAAAATAATTAACTGTGCCCGCGGTGGAATAGTTAATGAAAATGATCTCATAGCTGCCTTGGATTCAGGAAAAGTTTCTGCGGCAGCGATTGATGTATTTGAAAAGGAACCGCCGGATTTTTCACAGAGAATTTTTGAACATCCTAAGATGATTTGTACTCCACATCTTGGTGCATCAACTGAAGAAGCACAGGAAAAAGTAGCAATTCAAATTGCTGAACAAATGCACAATTTCTTTGAACATAAAAAAATGTATGGTGTGGTAAATGCTTCCGGACTTGAAGCAATATCTAAAAAAGAAATTTTACCATTTGTAGCTTTGGCTGAAAGTATAGGAAAAATTTATGCCCAGATGATTCGCAATCCATTGAAGCAAATAAATATTAATTACTGCGGATCGCTGCTTCATTTATCAGCATCTCTACTTTCCGCATCATTGCTGAAAGGTTTGCTGTCAAAGCTTCTAACTGAAAATATTAATTTTATTAACTCTCCGGTTCTTGCAAAGGAAATGGGAATTAAAATTAACGAAACTAAGTCTGATGAAAATTTAAACTACACAAATCTTTTATCGGTTGAATTTTTATCAGATAAAGATAAAAGATTTTTTGCCGGAACGGTATTTGGCAGCAATGAAATTCGAATAGTTAAAATTGATGATTATTTATTGGAAGTTAAACCCGAAGGGAATCTGCTTTTATACTCGAACATTGACAAACCCGGCATGATTGCCGCTGTAGGAAAGAAACTTTCAGAAGCTAAAATAAACATTGCCGGCTTGTCATTAGGTCGTTTAGAAGCAGGCAAAGAAGCGCTTACAGTAATCAACGTTGACCATAAAATTGAAGAAAACGCTCTTGATCAAATTTCTAAGATTGAAGGTGTTCATAATGTTTATTCGGTACAAATATGATTTCAGCGGTAAAATTGCATCTTGACATTAAGTAAAAAACTCGTAATTTCGAATCAGTAAAAAAACACAAATATGCTTGACAAAAAATATTGGTTGTGCTATTTTACCAATGCAATTAGAATTATTGATTTTTAAGAAGTAATATTCTAGTAAACAACTAACTCATTATCATTTCATTAACTAAAGGAGCGCGCTATGTTCAAGAAACTTTTTACGGTTACTTTTCTCTTGCTATGCTTTAGTCTTATGGTTTATGCACAGGAAAAAAGTGTATTAAAACCTGTTGGCTCAGCTTATATCAGCAAGCATAACAGTCCCGAAATAATTGTTGAACAACCTACTAAAGGAGCAACAATTTATCCTTCCAGTCGTATTTCAAATTTTCCTCTTCCTAGTGCTGTTTTAGGTACTATAGATACTCTTAGCTATAGAAAATCATTAGGCGGAAACTGGAATACCAACTTCGGAATGTTTGCAGGCGATTATATGGTCCAATGGTACGAAGCACCTGCTGACCTTATCATTAAACAAGTTGGTTTTACTACTTCCGATAATGCTACCGCAGGTACCGAAGTAGCTATTAAATTATATAAAGTGGGGAATGGAATAACTCTTAACAATCTGAAAAATGTTGGTCCCTCTGCAAGACGACATGGAAACTTTAAATCTGCAGACCCAGCCTATGCTTTGGGAGTCGTAGGATTTGAAGATGAATCCGATGGTTCGGGTTATAATAATCAGGGAAATTTAACTGCTTTTCCATTTGCAGAAGATATATGGAGTGATGCTGGTTTTGGTTTGACTATAGAGCCAGTAGTATCCCCTTTTACTGCACCTGTTTATCAATTTATTAACATGACTGACTTGGGTTCTGAACCCCAAGTAAACAGAGGTGAAGTATTTGCGATAGTTATCAAGCACAATGGATTGAACTTTGATGGCGCTTCTGACAGAATTGGATTCTGGTCAAAAGGCACAACTGTCAATCCTGACTTTTATGGTTGGAAATTTTATGCTACCGGGCGTAATGCTTTTGGAGATACAGCATCTGCATATTGGTACAGCCGCGAATATACTTGGGATTTTGTTGCGGTTGTTGATCTAGTTGGTGACAGGCCTCCGGTGATTTCTGGAGTTACTGCTTTATCGACCACTTTGTCAACAAATCCTCGGGCTGTCGCAGCAACTATTACTGATGATAACCCTTCCGGCAGTACACCAGGTGGTGTTTCTGCTGCAGTTCTCCAATGGAGCACTGATGCCGGGGCAACCTGGAATGATGTTGCTATGACTGCTGCTGGCGATATTTATAGTGCTGATATTCCTGGACAATCCCCCGGTATTAGCGTTACTTACAGAATAACAGCAACAGATGATAATAATGGAACAAGTGTTTCTGCGCCAATTTCATACAGCATCTTCCAAAAAACTAAGGATGTGCTGTTTTTATATAATAGTACAAACTTTACAGCAAATACAGCAAGGAGATTATATATTGGAGGTTCTACGAATACTCCCTATATCGTCGATCCAGTTGAAAATGATATTTGGCTTGCCTCTTATGGTACTGCTGAAGCTTTGGATGTTATGTCCTTATATAAATGGGTAATTCAGGTTGATGGTTCATACCCCAGCCAGGATTTCTCTGATGCTGCAAAAGCTTATTTAGATGGTGCCACGGCAGGAAACGAGAGAAATTACTTCTTATCAAGCCAGGATTATGGATGTCTGTTAAATGGAACATGTGCTGATATTACCTTTGTAGCAGGTGATTTTCAATATGATTACCTGGGTGTTGAAAAATTGGGTCCGCAAGATTTAACATTTACTGCTGGTGTTAAGGTTGAAGTAGCTCCTGTTGCTGCCGATCCATTGAGCGGATGGGTTTCCACTTATAATACCGATAGTAGTGTTACTTATTTCTTCGATCCAACATATGAGCTTGGTTTTACCGGTTACATTGATGCAATGACACCAACCTCATCAGCAACACCAATTTTTACCAGAACAAATGGTGGTGAAGTTGTAGGTGTTAGAAACGAAGGCGCAAATTGGAAAACCGGATTCTTGGCATTTGATTATGCGGCAACTAATTTTAGATCGGATACTTCGCTTTCACAATCAGCTGATCCGAAATATAATTGGGGTATTTGGGTAGCAAATCAAGCCAGGAAATTCTTGGAGTGGGCTGGATTTACAACTGGTATTGAAACCGTTAATCCTAATGTACCGGATAAATTTAGTTTATCTCAGAATTATCCTAATCCATTTAACCCAACTACAAATATCAGGTTTGATATTCAGAAGACTTCTCAAGTTGAGTTAAAGATTTACGATGTACTTGGAAAAGAAGTACAAACATTAGTTAATTCACAATTGTCACCTGGAACGTATAATGTAAACTTTGATGCTGCAAAATTTGCAACCGGAGTTTATTTCTATACAATTAAAGCCGGTGATTTTGTATCAACTAAGAAAATGATGTTAATTAAATAAGAAACTGAAACTTAATTAAGCGGGTGACATTTTCTTAGTTTTTAAGAGAATTCACCCGTTTCTTTTTATTATCAATTTGTAAAAAATAATTAGGAGAGGTTATGAAAAAATATTTTCTAATTCCTTTAACTTTTTTCCTAGTATGCATTATTGGATCATCTGTTCTGGCGCAAACTGGCGTAGGAAAACTCGCTGGTAAAGTAACTGATGCTGATAGCAAGGAAGGATTAATAGGCGCTAATATTATAATTTTAGGCACTGATTTAGGCGCAGCTTCAAATATTAATGGTAATTATTTTATCTTAAATATTACCCCTGGAACTTATGATGTTAAAATAAGCTACGTTGGGTATGCTGACCAAATTCTAAGTAACATCAGAATTGTTCCAGGTATAACTCAAGAACTAGATGCTTCTTTAATTCCCGGTATCGAATTAAAAGAAATAATAGTTACTGACAGACCTTTTGAAACTAAGTCCACTAATACTGTTAAAGTTTTTAGTGATAAAGAAATAAATAATTTACCTGTAAAGGGCATTGAGAATTTAGTTTCACTACAATCCGGCGTAGTAATAGCTGAGGGATCTGGTGGTGCTTCGGGAAATGCAACAATAAACGTGCGTGGAGGGCGTGGTGGTGAAGTTGTATATATCGTAGATGGTGTTGTTCAAAATGATCCTTATTATGGTCAAAACTTTTCCTACGTTAGTAATGCAGCAATTGAGCAGATAGCATTTCAGGTAGGTGGTTTTGAAGCTAAATATGGCCAAGCCCAATCAGGAATTGTAAACGTTACAACCAAATCTGGCAGTCCTTTTTATACAGCTTTTGCCGATGTATTAACTTCTTCTTTTACAGATGATTATGGTTATAATCTTTATACTGTTAATCTTGGTGGACCCATAATACCTAATGTTAAGGGTCAAACTTTCTTTCTCTCTACAGAAAGAGGATGGTTTTTAGACAGTGATCCCTCTGCTGTTGGTGTAGAATTTAAGTCCATAGATTATAAATCAGCTACTATACCTGGTAACAATGCTGATGTTTGGCGCGTTTCAGGTAGAACGTATCATGAACTAACAAGTGATATTAATTTAAGATTTGGTGTTAATTATAATGCACGGAATTATCGATCGGTTCTGCTTTTTGGAGATCTAGTAGGAACCGAATCCTTAAAAAATAATTCTGAACATAATCCACGCATTCAGGATAGAAACCTAAGTTTAACTGGTCGTTATTCTCATAACCTAAATAAAAATTCATTTATTAACTTAAATTTAGGTTATAAGAAGTTTTCAAGAGAGCGCGGTGATGGAATTTTCTTTGATAGATTGCAAGAGTATGGAGATACTTTATATAATCCATACCTTACCACGCAGGGAGATCATCTTGATTTAAATATTGATGAAGCTGGAATATTCCAAGCAAAAGGATATGTGTATAATAACTATCTAAAAGTCAATAATAATACTTTCGTTGGAGATTTAAGTTATACTAATCAGCTTGATAATCATTTGATTGAGTTTGGTGTGGGTGGCAATTATAATATCTTAAGATTGTACAGCATTGGACCTCTAAGATTAGCCCTAAATAATAGAACCTATATTGATGCTAATGGCGATACCGTAGCGGCAAAATCATTAGAGGAAAGATTTGAGGAAAGAAGACCACTAAGATATGGTTATGATGTTATGGGAAATGAAATTGGTACTGATGCTCCTTTAGGTGCACCAACCCCAATTTTAGCATTTGCTTACTTGCAAGATAGATTTGAATTGGAAGACCTTGTTTTGAATCTTGGTCTCAGAGTAGATTATTTTAATTCAAAAACACGCGTTTTCAAAAACCCTTCATTGCCTTATGGTGGAGGCACCAATCCGCAGAATTTTGATGATGGTGACTATATTGAAAGAAAACCCGAATGGTTTGTATCTCCTAGAATTGGACTTGGATTTCCGGTAACTGATAATACAATATTCCATGCGCAATTTGGTAGGTTTATTCAAGAACCGAGACTTGCAGACGTGGTTTTATTTGAGAGCAGAACATATTTACTAAGACAAACTGATAATTTCGGTTTTAATAATGGTGAAATATCAAGTGAAATAACTACTCAGTATGAAATTGGTTTCAGACAAGCTTTCGGAAACGATGTTGCCGCACTTAATATTACTGCTTTCTATAAGAATACTGAAGGTCTTACTAATCAGTCTTTGAGTTACTTTTTTAGAGAAGAAGGTGGGCAGAGATTTAAAATTTTCGGATCAGTAAATTCTGATTTCGGAACAGTCAAAGGTCTTGCAATAAATCTTGATGTTCCAAGATTAAGCTACTTCTCATTTTCTTTAAATTATACATTTTCAATTGCTGAGGGAACTGGTTCATCAACAAATTCATCTTATGTTGCGGCATTTCGTAACATAGGTGGAGAAATTCCAAAAGTAGTCGCCCCCCTCGATTTTGATCAACGACACACTGGAGTATTTAACATTAACTTTTTTGTTCCTGAAAATGATCTTGGATTCCTGGAAAGGACTTCTGCCAATTTATTAGTTTCGTTTAATAGTGGTAGACCATATACCCCGCTTGAGACACAAAATTTATTAGTAGATTTCACTAATTATGGCGATACAAAAGGTTATGTTAATTCAAAATACGGACCCGGAAGTTTCAGAATTGATTTGAAATTAGAGAAATCGTTTAAATTTGAATCATTTGAATTTACGCCGTATTTGTGGGTTGAAAATTTACTTGATGCTAAAAATGTTGGTACAGGAATAAATCCGAATTCGCCGGGTGGAGTTTGGAGATCTACCGGTTCACCATCAACCACTAATTTTTTAGAAACAGAGCAGGGTAAAACTCAAGCTGCTGCCAAAGGAGAAGATTGGGTAAATGATTATAAGAGTTTGGAAAATAATCCTTATAATTACGGTATTCCGAGGTTAATTAAGTTAGGTTTTAAAGTTAATTTTTCAAGCAAATAATTTACTTGAGGTTTTTACAATGGAAAAAAAATATATGATGAGTAATTATTTTTTAATTATTCTATTTACAATTGCCTTTGTTTTTCCGGGTTCCTTCTCAAACGCTGGCGATCTTAAAAATGCAGGTGAGAAGAAGAAATCATTAAGCAAAACAACGGCAGATGATGCTTTTAGATTCAATGTTAATAGGCTAGATATTCCTATTAATAATAGAGGTGTTATCGCAAACGTTGACCTTGTTGATATTGAAGAGGGACAAATTGATGGAAAAGGATTCCTATTCAGCGGTGGTTTCTTGATGGGTGGTAAAAATGGAAACTTAGTTTGGGCAAACGGAGTTGCATCGGCTTCAAGAGTTGAAGATTATCTGCCCGGAACAGCTACTATTCCTGATACAGACCCTCGAATGAAGCTTTATATCCTTAAAGAGTCTGATCCTCCTTTTGGGGAATCATGGCAAGACTGGAAAAATGCAGTAGACCTTGGGGCGTATTTTTATGATGGTGATAAAGATGGTGCGTATAACCCCGTTGATAAAAACGGCAATGGTTCCTGGGATGCTGATGAGGATCGTCCCGATTTACTTGGCGATCTAACTGCATGGTGTGTGTACACTGATGCCCTACCTAAAGGCGATCGAAGATACTCGGATGTAAATCCGCTCGGTATAGAAATTCGTCAGACAATTTGGGGTTACTCAACGTCAGGTGATTTAGGTAATATTATATTTATAAGGTATTCAATAAACAATGCAGGAACTGTTGCTCAAAGGTTGGACTCCGTTTATTTTGGTGTATGGGCCGATCCGGATTTAGGTAGTGCATCCGGTTATACTGACGATCTCGTTGGAAGTGAACCTAATGAAAATACCGGTTATGTTTATAACGATGGACCAGATGCCACTTTTGGTGTTGATCCACCAACATTCTTAATAGACTTTTTCCAGGGTCCATTGCTATACACAAACAATCCTGCCGATTTAGCATTTAATACTAAAGGTCCTATTCTTGGCATTGATACCATCCAAGGGGCAAGAAACTTAGGAATGTCCTCATTTGTTCATTACATGAATGGTATTTCCGGACAAGAAGATCCTAATAATAAAGAGCAAGCTTATAATTATTTAAGAGGATTTAATCAGAACGGTATAGTTGTTAACCCATGTAGCTGGTTGTGGGGTACGGTTTATGGACCACCCGGAACATGTAATACAATAAATGGCCGCTATATGTATTCTGGCGATCCGGTAACATTACAAGGCTGGGTGAATAATACTCCCACCGATCAAAGACAGATGTCTAATACAGGCCCATTTATTTTGGATGCAAATAAACCGGTTGATATAATCGCTGCTTATGTAGTTGGAAGAAGCACTTCTGCTTTGAAGTCAATTACACTAGCAAAGAAAATTGACCGTGCAGCTAAGTTTGTTTTCAATAATAATTTTAATTTTCCACCTGCACCTCCTATTGTTGCACCAGTAATCAAAACAGAAGATAATTCAATCGAATTAATTTGGGAGACTGCTCCTCAGGTTAATTATAAAGCTGTTGGACGAGGATATGATATGGTATTTGATAATTATCAAGTATTCATGCATAATGTTAATTCAGTTTCTGAATTTGAGAGCGGGAGAAGAAACACTGTTTTATTTGCTAAATATGATGTGGCTAACGATATAACTAATATGATATTCGAAGATCCTGTAACTTTAACTCGAGAACTTATTTATGAGCAGGGTACACAATTGGATTCTTCAGTTTATGGAAATCCTAAAACAGGACGTATTAGTCTTAAGATTACTACAGATCCGTTTACAAATGGACCATTGGTGAAAGGTAAGCCTTATTTCTTTTCAATAGTTAATACTGCATACAATATGGAAGAGGTTGTAAAACTTGATGCGACCGGTAACTATATGATTCCCTTGACTGCTGCAGTTGGTTCAATTGCAAATGTTCCCACAATTTTAAGTGATGGAATTAGTCCAGTTGGAATTGTTCCTGGTAAAGATATACTTACACCTTTCCGCAGCGGCGTTAAAGCTGAGCATCCTCAGGGTGTTTCAGAAAGCATTGTAACTTATGAGGTTAAGGATAGAAATTCCGTTAGTGCAGATCCAATTGAAATTGGATTCAGAAAAGATGCTTCAAGCATTCCATATAATTTGTTTTATTATTTAAAGAATACAAATACTGGATCAATTCTTTTTGATTCATTATTAACATTTGGTTCAGGAAGTGTGAATAATTTGATTAATGGATTGGTAGTGAACGTAGAATGGACTAAACCTAGAATAAAATCTTATGAATATTCTGGAACCGGAGAATCATGGTTCACACTTGATACGGTTAAAAACGTTCTGGGTCCTTTCTATATCGGGCAAGATGTAACTGATTCATTGGGTGTTCCGGGTGCTATATCCGGCCGGAAATCAAAAATCACTACTGCCGATCAACTTAAAAAGGTTGAAATCAGGTTTGGTGAAAACAGTAATGCTTACAGGTATGTAAGAAAACCAATAAGATTCGTTTTTGCCGGTGACTCAGGTATAGTTTCAGTTCCTTTTCAAGCTTGGTATGTCGACAAGGAAAAAAATATTGAGCAGAGATTAGCAGTTGGTTTCACCGAAACTGCAGCAATATCTGATTCATTTGGTACACCGGATGGTTTGTATAATCCCGGTAAAGATATCACCAAAACAAAAGAATATATAATTGTATTTAATACCCCTTACGATCCAGATTGTAATAACGTGATTTACAAAGGAAATACAACTCGTTGGGCCGATTTAGGTAATGGTTATGTGATTCCCACGACAATACCGAATGTAACGGATTCAATGAAAACTATAGCCAGTAGCGCCTTTTTCGATGCCTTGTATGTTGTTGGTCTACAAAGAAGATCTGATGCTGCAGCATTTAATCCAACAGGCAAATATATTATTGATATAAGTAAACCACTAACGACATTAGATAAGTATGTTATCTCAAATGTACAAACTAATCTTAATATAGATGAAAAGAGAGCGCTGTTTGAGAAGGTGAATGTCTTTCCAAACCCGCTTTTTGCTTACAATCCAGGAGTTGGTTACACTGGTGGTTCACCTGATGCACCATATATTACTTTTTCCAATCTTCCTGATGCCGTTAGCATCAAAATTTATACGGTAAGTGGTAATTTGGTAAGAACTCTTGAAAAGAATGATAATTCTCCATTTATGACATGGAATTTGCAAAACGAAGACAGGTTAAGAGTGGCTTCAGGAATGTATTTAGCGATTGTAAGTAATCCGGAATTAGGTGATAAAGTTCTTAAATTTGCAATTATTCTGCCTCAAAAGCAGATTCAAAAATATTGAGAAAAACGTTTAACATATGAGATTTATCTAGTGTTATTGTTTAACAATTTTTATATGGAGAATAAATATGAAAAAAAGCTTTTTATTAATAATAATACTCTTGGTTTCCATCACAATAAATATTTTGGGTGGTGATACAAACCGGAAGGGGACGTCTGGAGCACAAGAACTGCTTATACCTGTGGGTGCCCGTTCAATTGCATCGGGTGGTTCTTTTCTATCAAGCGTGACCGGGTTAGAAGCTATTTATTATAATCCGGCGGGGCTGGATTTAATGAATGGTTCCGAAGTCATGTTTAGTTATATGAATTATTTAGCGGATATATCATTATCATACTTTGCTGTGGGTACACAGCTAGGTGAATTTGGATCGCTTGCTTTTTCATATAAAACTTTGGGTTTTGGTGAAATCCCGGTTACTACATTTGATAATCCGGAAGGAACAGGTGAAACGTATTCACCAGAATACAATGTTATCACTTTAACTTTTGGTAAAAAACTTACCGATAGAGTTTCTGCTGGAGTAAATTTTAAGTACGTTCATGAAGGTATCATGAACGCCTCGGCTAATGGAATGGCCATCGATTTTGGTGTTCAATATAAATTTAACCAAAATTTCTCTATAGGTACTGCAGTTAAAAATGTCGGGACAAACATGTCCTTCACTGGTGAAGACCTTAAAGTTAAGAGTGAAGTACCTGGAAGCGGCCTTGGATCAGGCAGCGGAGTATACCAAGCAGATACTGAACCATTTCAAATTCCCAGTTATTTTGAATTAAGCGTTGCTTACAGGCTCGATGTTAATGAAGAAAATTTTCTATCATTGGCAACCGCTTTTAAAAATAATAATAGCTTTGAAGATGAAATGGGGTTCGGTTTAGAATATAATTATACTAATATGTTTTTCCTTAGAGGCGGTTATAACCTGCTATTACAGAATACTAATGAATCAATTTATGACTTTACATTAGGAGCCGGTATAAACTATCAAACCAAGGATGGAGTTACTTTCGCTTTCGACTATGCATTCAGAAATGTGAAGGAATTCCCAACCGCAAATCATGTCTTTACGGTTAAACTTGGTCTTGAATAAATAATCTTACCTTTAATTGGGCGTCTATTGTTAAACAATAGACGCCTTTTTATTTATTGAAATATTAAAATGAAAAATCTTTCTTTCTTACTTTTATTTATAGCAATTCAAATAAATGCTCAAAACCTATTTGATTTCGACTACGCACAATTTGGTTATGATTCCACTTCAAATTATCTCGAATTCTATTACTCATTTAATCAGAAGTCAATGAAAGTTTCGCCTTTAGATTCCATTAATGTGGTTAAAGGTATTCTGCAAATTTCTATCGAAGATACGAGTTCGGGACAAAAAATTGTTGACAAGGAGTGGAGAGTTTCACATCAGGTCTCTGATTCTGGAGAAGCGGGAAGTAAGTATCTCATCGGAGTTGTCGGTTTTATTGTACCTCATGGAAGTTACAAATGCATGATAGGAGGAAGAGATGTTAAGGATGAAAAGAATCAGAAAATTTATACCGAATATTTAACTTCCGGGCGATTTATTACTGAGCAAATTTCCATAAGTGATATACAGCTTGCTTCAAGAATTATTCAAGATAGTCCTAACACGGAATCGATATTCTATAAAAATAGTATGGAAATTTATCCAATTCCAAGCTCTGTATTTGGTGAAAATCAGCCGGTTGTTTTTTACTATTCAGAATTATATAACCTGCTAAGAATAAGCGGATCCGAACACCTTAAGCTTATTTCTTCTGTCTATAATAGTAAAAGGAAAATTGTATTCTCTAAATCAAAACCCATTAGCAGATCTTACGATTCCAGAGTAGAAGTCGGTTCAATTGTTGTTAATAAATACCCCACCGATACATATACTTTTGTTATTGCTTTAATTGACAGCACCGCTAATTATGGTGTATCATCTTCCAAGAAATTCTACGTCTTCAATCCATCGATTGCGATAACGGATACTATGACCGGACAGGTATCTGGTGTTTTTGCAAGCGAGTTTGGAGTTATGGCAGATGAAGAATTAGATGACCTGTTTAACAAATCCAAATATATTTCGTCCTCAGCGGAAGTTGACAAGTACGATAAAATCAGTACAACAGAGGGTAAGAGGGAATTCCTCTACAATTTTTGGAAGGATAGGGATAATGATCCCTCCACTCCGGAAAATGAATTTTATAAACTCTATTTAACTAAGGTCACTTTAAGTAATCAAAGATATGGCTCATTATCTCGAATTGGATGGAAATCCGATAGGGGACGAGTGTTCATCATACATGGTGAACCAAGCGAAATAGAACGCTACCCAAATCAGGTTGATACTAAACCATATGAGATTTGGTATTACAATGAATTAGAGGGCGGTGTGATCTTTGTTTTTGGAGATTTAACGGGATTTTCTGATTACACACTGCTTCATTCAACACTCCGGGGAGAGCTTCGTGATGATAATTGGATAAGGAGGATTACAACATTTTAAATTTCTTCCTATGATCTCTACTCTTTGGATTATTAGAATTCCATCCAAATAATTAGTTTTGAGCCGGAAATAATTTTTTATATCGACTTATAAACTTTTCCATTCTTTTTAATGAAAAATTTTTTAGAGTATTTTCTTTTTTTAATTCTTGCCGGTATTGTAAGACTATTAGGACTAAATGTATCCAGGCGATTATCAATTGTGATTGCATTCATGTTTTATTACATAATACCAATTCGTAAGCAAGTCACATTAAAAAATCTTCGCAAAGCTTTTCCGGAATTCTCAGTAAGTGATATAAAAAAGATTGCCTTTGGCAGCTATAAAAGTTTTTCCATCACGCTTGTTGAAATGTTGTTCATTCCATTCATGACAAGAGAGCAAATTGAAAATGCAATTTATTGTGAAGATGCGGAGTTAGTCAAAAAATACTACAAACGTTACAGGGGTCTGATTGTATTATCTGGGCATTTTGGTAATTGGGAATACATTGCACTGTCGGTAAGTGCGAAGATTAATGTTCCATTCCATGTTGTGGTTAAATCACAGAGGAATCCTTATGTAGATGCTTATCTAAACAAAGGGCGAACACGATGGATTAATAAAATTGTTCCGCTGGGTGCATCAATAAGAAAAATTTATGCTGAGCTTAAAGCTAAAAATATTGTTGCAATGGTTGCAGATCAACGAGGACCGCAAGAAGGAATGCGGGTGAATTTTTTCGGTCAGCAATCCTCAATTTATCCGGGTCCTGCAATGCTTGCAATTAAAACCGGAGCACCTATTTTATACGGTTTAACGATTAGACAACCGGATTATTCTTACACAGCACAAATATCCGAAATCAGCATGGAAAATCTTCCTGCTGATGAAGAAAAGCAAATCCAGGAAGTTAGTCAAAGGCACATGGCATTATTAGAATCTGTAATACGCAAGCATCCCGAGCAGTGGCTTTGGATGCACAATATTTGGAAGTATTGAGCAGCATGGAAAGGATACTTGTCATACAAACAGCTTTTATTGGCGATGTAATTTTAACGCTGCCAATGATTGAAAAACTGAAAGAAAAATTTTCCTCAACTGAAATTGATGTTTTGTGCGTTCCCTCAACGCAGGAAATATTTACCGCTTCACCTTTTTTAAGTGATGTTATAGTTATTGATAAAAAGAAAGTTCACAGATCGATACTTAGTATTTACAAATTTACCAATGAATTAAAAAAGCGGAACTACACGAAAATATTTTCTCCGCACAGATCTTTTAGAACATCATTCATTGTGATGCAATCCGGTGTTCGGGACACTTATGGTTTTTCTAATTCATCAGTTTTCCATGTTTATAAAAATATAGTTGATTACAATTATGATATTCATGAAGTTCAGCGAAATTTAGATTTAATCGGTTTTGAATATTCTTCAGAAAGCTGGCGAATTATTCCACGGGTAAAAGTAAATGAATTCTCGAGGCAAAAAGTCGCAGGGTTTTTATCATCAAATAATATAAAAGGCAAGCTGATAGCTGTCGCTCCAGGCAGTATTTGGGAAACAAAAAAATATCCTGAACAATACTATAAAGAAATAATCAGGTACTTTGTGGATCATTCTTATAAGATATTAGTTATTGGTAGTGAATCGGATAAGGAACTGTGCGAACGACTTTCGGTTGGATATAATGGTGAGGTTTGCTCAACTGCTGGTCTTTTTTCAATCATAGAATCAATTGAACTTCTTAAAAATGCTAAGCTTTTATTAACCAACGATAGTGCACCAACTCACTTCGGCATGTGTGCAGATATTCCGGTTCTGACTCTATTTTGTTCTACCATTCCGGAATTCGGTTTTTATCCTTATAATAAAAAAAGTTCGTACATTAGTTTTAACGATTTAAGCTGCAAACCTTGCGGCATTCACGGTTTTGAAAAATGTCCTGTTTCTAACTTTAATTGTGGTTATAAATTAGATCCCAAAATTATTATATCTAAAATGGAAGAGCTGCTCAGTGATTGAAACAAAAGACATTGATTTCATCTGTGTCGAAGATGAATTTGAAAATTCAATTATTAAAGCAAAAAAAATTTATCTCGAAGGTGGAGTATTTGTATATCCGACCGATACAATTTATGGTTTAGGCGCTAATCCCTTTAATGAAGAAGCACTTGAGAAAGTAAATTCGATAAAAGGCAGGCAGGAAGGAAAGAACTATATTTTATTGATTGATAGTATTGATACACTTTCCAAATATGTTGAACTTAATTCCGAAAAGCATTTGGATTTTCTTCAATCAATTTGGCCGAATCCGGTTTCTGTTGTACTCAACTTGAACAAGAGAACGAGCAGTGTATTACAAATTGATACTGCGGCTTTTCGAATTCCAAATCATCGTTTTTGTCAAAAACTTGCTGCTGAGTTGCATATGCCTATCATTTCAACAAGTGTTAATAAAACAGGTTTACCTCCGGTCAATCATCCGGAAATAATCAAGCAAGAATTTTCCTCAGAAGTTTCGGGAATATTTTATTCCAATAAAAGGTATTTTGATAAAGTTTCGACCTTGATAGATTTGACAGGAAATGATTTGGTTTTACTTCGTGAAGGTAAAGTTAAGTTTGATGAATTGACTGAAAAGTATAAATAGCGTTTTTGCTTGTAAATGTTTTTTCAAAGTGTAAAATGAAACTCAAAGACTTAAAAAATATTAAGAACCTTCTCATAATTACATTTTCTGATAAACCTTCATTTGAGGGTTCAAAGTTTAATATATCGTTTAAAAAATTATTGGCTATTTTTTTTATTTACTCTAGTGTGCTGTTTGTTGGCGGTTTTTTGATAATCAATTTGACCCCATTAAGTAAAATATTTTACTCCGAAGATTATTATTATCAAATAGAAGAACAAGAAAAATACCTCGAACTGAATAAGAAATTACTTTTCCTTTCAAAAGAAATTGAAGATTTAAAGACAACAAACGAGAGATTGAGATATGCGATAATGCTGGGTGATTCTAATCTCGTAAATCCTACAAATGATTCGGTGAAGAACTACAATCAAAAATTAAAAAAAAAGGTTGAAGGAAATGTTCTATTCATTTTCCGGTACATCTGGGATAATATTTTCACATCAAACAAAAACGATAATTTTTTCGCACGCCCAATTAACGGATTCATCAGTCGTGAATTCAATCCTGAAGAAGGACATTATGGCATAGACATAGTTGCAAAAACCGGAACGCCGATATATTCAACGGCAAGCGGTTATGTTATCTTCTCGGATTATACGGTAGATGATGGTTATATGATTATAATTATTCATCCAAATGATTATATTTCGGTGTACAAACATTGTTCATCGTTATTAAAACATAAAAGAGAAAAAATTATTCAGAGTGAAATGATAGCACTAAGCGGAAATACGGGACATAAATCACACGGCCCGCATCTTCATTTTGAAATTTGGAAAAATGGTCAGCCATTAAATCCTCAAAAGCTATTTATTAACTAATAAGGAGAACTAAATTGATGAAGTACAAAAACGAAATCATTGGCAAAGATGAAGTTACAATTATTGGGGCAGGAGTTGTACTCGAGGGAAAATTATCGAGTAACGGCAACATAAGAGTTGATGGCGCAATTAATGGAGATATTACTGCTAATGGAAGTGTTACAGTTGGTGAAACAGGTGAAATAACCGGCGAAATAAAAGCTGAAGTAATCAGTATTGGCGGCAAAGTTACCGGCAGCATTAATTCCAAGGAAAAAGTTGTGCTTGAATCAAAAGCTGTCTTGAAGGGTGATATCGTTACAAAGATTTTAGTTGTCGAAGCGGGAGCTATTTTTGACGGCAGCAGCAAAATGTCCGATAAAGGATTAAGCTCGAGCGGTGCAGGTACATCTTCTATCGGCGATGATTGAGGATAAAAAAGATAAGAATTCTTCAAATTCAAATCTTTATAAAGATTACGCTCCATACCTTGGTTTAGGTATTCAGCTTGCAGCCACAATTGTAATTATGGTGTTTGTTGGTATTTGGCTGGATGGAAAATTTAACACTTCACCTTATTTGACTTTAGTTTTTTCCTTTTTAGGAATTTTTACGGGTATGTATCATTTCATTAAGTCTGTAACGAGACTTGATAAATGACATCCCCTAAAAAACTTATTTTATTCTCATCTGCTTTCTTAGCTATCACTTTTCTAATAAGCGCACTTCTTTTTTACTTAGATGTCTTGTCTAAAGATGACTTCAAAGCTTTTCTTTTGGCGGGAATAATAACGGCATTTAATACAGGATTGGGAATAATTTCAATTAAAAGCGTTATTAATAAACCGGAAAGTGTGTTTATTCAAAGACTGTTTGGCGGAATGGTGATTCGTTTTTTTACAACGCTGATTATGGTTGTTTTAGCACTGCTTTTTTTGGAATTAAATCGGATAAGCTTTATATTTTCAATCCTATTTTTTTACATTTTTTACTTAGTAGTTGAGATCATTTACCTAAACTTTCGTTAAAATTAAGCAAATTTCAATGTTTTTTAGCTCTGATACTAGCCATACCGTTGTTCAAGGTACAGTTAAGCAAGCTGACAGCGGTGGTGATTGGATTTTGCATCATGTTATGGATGGAAACTACCTCGATTTTGAACCTTTTGGGAAAATATATCTTCCTCACCTCCAACTTTTAGGGCTTGATATTTCAATTACCAGGCATGTGGTGTTTCTATGGATTGTTGCAGCGTTGTTAATATTGACTTTTCTGATAGCTTCAAAAAGTTATAAAAAGTCACTCGTACCACACGGTTTCACCAACTTTATTGAAACAATTATTGTGTTTGTCCGTGATGAAATTGTGAAACCGACAATTGGTCACGGTTACGAAAAGTTTTTACCGTATTTGCTCACTGCATTCTTCTTTATTCTTTATAGCAATTTTCTTGGATTGATCCCTTATACAGCAACTGTAACAAGTAACATTGCTGTTACAGCAACATTGGCAGGTTTTACGTTTATTACAACACAGATTGGTGGAATGATAAGTCATGGACCTCTTGGATATTTCAAGGGACTTATTCCTCCTGGAATGCCTGTTGCGCTTTTACCCCTAATTGTATTAGTAGAAATTTTTGGTCTTTTCACAAAACCATTTGCATTGTGTATTCGTCTTTTTGCAAACATGACCGCTGGCCATGTTGTTATTCTTTCGCTTATCGGATTAATTTTTATTATGAAGACAATTTACTTTGCACCTGTTTCAATTGCTTTTGCTTTATTCATTTACTTTTTAGAATTATTAGTTGCATTAATTCAAGCATATATTTTTACAATGCTATCCTCATTATTCATAGGGATGGCAGTTCATCAAGATCATTAATCATTCATATAAAAAAAGGAGTAATAAAATGGAATTAGGATATTTAGGTGCTGGCATTGGCGCAAGCATAGCTGTACTTGGAGCCGGATTAGGAATCGGTAAGCTTGCAAGCGCTGCATTAGAAGCAATGGGAAGACAACCTGAAGCTGCAGGTCCTATCCGAACAGCAATGATTATTGCCGCCGCTTTGATCGAAGGTGTTGCATTCTTTGCTCTTGTGGTTTGTATTCTTCTTGCTGTTAAAGCATAAACATCTTTTAATAATTAAAGGTAACCTATCATGCTTGCAACGAGTACTTTTGCTCTGTTGGCTTTAAGTTCTGAAGGCGGAGGCGGAAGCTTAGTTGATATCAATCCGGGATTAATTGTTTGGACTGCCGTCACATTTATACTTCTTCTTCTCATCCTTAAAAAGGTTGCTTGGAAACCGATTCTGACTGCTTTAGATCAAAGAGAAGCCGCTATTAAGGAATCTCTTGAAAAGGCGGAGAAAGCTAAGGATGAAGCGCAAAGAATTCTTTATGAGAATCAGGCAAATCTTTCCAAAGCCGAAGAAGAATCCAAAAAAATAATTGAGCAGGGAAGAATCTACGCTGAAAAATTGAAAGACCAGGTGATTAAGGAAAGTAAAGATCAAGCTCAAAAAATACTTAATGAGGCTACTGCAGAAATTGAGAGAAAGAAGGAAGAAACTTTTAGTGAGCTTAAATCACAAATTGCCGATTTGGTAATTCAAACTACTGAAAAAGTTTTGGGTGAAACTGTTGACAGGAACGTTCACAAAAAAATTGCGGATAAATACATTAACGAGATCGCTAAGAACTAAATATGGCTGAACAGAAAGTTTCTGCACGTTATGCTTCATCGCTTTTAGATTCTGTAATTCAGAAGAATCTGCTCGAAGCAGTCTCGAATGATATTGAGCTTGTTTCTTCTGTGTTAAAGCAAAATCCGAATCTAAACAGAATGCTTGAGAACCCTGTGGTAAAACCGGATATTAAATCTTCTGTTCTTGAAGAAATATTTAAGAGCAAAATTAATTCTGAAACAATGGAATTTATGCTCTTCGTTATTAAAAAAAAACGTGAAGAAATATTACCCAGCATTCTCGAAAAGTTTAAAGAGCTTAGAGATATAAAGTTGGGATTTGTCAATGTTAATGTTTCGGTTGCATCTGAGTTCAGCGATTCACAAAAAAAAGAGCTGCAAAATAAATTGCAGAATAAACTGAAGAAAAAAGTTAGAATGAATTATAAGGTTGATGAAAAAATTCTTGGCGGTTTTATCGTTCAAGCGGGCGATACCGTATACAATGCATCAATCAAACATCAATTGGATTTGCTGAAGAAACATTTTGTTGAAGGTAGTCCAATTACAAATTAGAAATCAGTAAGGAAAAAATTATGGCTGAAGTTAGACCAGACGAAATATCAGCAATATTAAGAAGACAATTAACAGGATTTGAAAGCGAAGCCGATATTTATGATGTCGGCACTGTTCTCCAAGTTGGTGACGGAATAGCAAGGATTTATGGACTTTCAAAAGTTATGGCAAGTGAACTTGTAGAATTTCCTAATGACGTCTTCGGAATGGTATTGAATCTTGAAGAAGACAGCGTTGGCTGCGTTCTTTTTGGTGATTCATCCTTAGTTAAAGAAGGCGACGTAGTTAAAAGAACAAAGCGAGTTACTTCTTTACCTGTTGGCGATGAAATGCTTGGTCGGGTGATAACTCCGCTTGGTGTTCCACTCGATGGCAAAGGTTCGATCAATACAAAAAAGTTTTTACCGATTGAACGCAAAGCTCTTGGAGTAATTCAAAGGCAGCCCGTTAAAGAGCCAATCCAAACAGGAATTACTGCTGTTGATGCCATGATTCCCATTGGCCGGGGTCAAAGAGAACTTATTATCGGTGATCGTCAAACAGGAAAAACTGCTGTGGCCATAGATGCAATAATCAATCAAAAATATACTCATTCGCCGGAGGCAAAAAATTTAGGCATTAAGCCTGTTTATTGTGTGTATGTTGCAATAGGTCAAAAAAGTTCGACAGTCGCTCAAGTTGTTGCAAAGCTTGAAGAACATGGTGCAATGGATTACACAACCGTTATTTCAGCATCAGCTTCCGAACCGGCACCATTACAATTTATAGCTCCTTATTCCGGTGCTACACTTGGCGAATATTTCAGAGATAATGGCAAACATGCATTGGTTATTTACGATGATTTATCAAAACAAGCTGCTTCTTACAGAGAGCTTTCACTACTATTAAGAAGACCACCAGGGCGTGAAGCATATCCTGGCGATGTTTTTTATTTGCATTCACGATTACTTGAACGAGCATCTAAATTAAGCGAAGAGCTTGGCGGAGGAAGCCTGACAGCTTTACCAATCATTGAAACACAACAAGGTGACGTTTCCGCATACATCCCTACAAATGTAATTTCTATTACTGATGGTCAGATTTATCTTGAATCAAATTTGTTCAATGCCGGCGTGCGACCTGCAATTAACGTTGGAATTTCAGTATCAAGAGTTGGTGGAAATGCACAAATAAAAGCAATGAAAAAAGTTGCCGGATCTCTTAGAACAGATCTTGCTCAATATAGAGAGCTGGAAGCATTTGCTAAGTTTGGATCCGATCTGGATAAATCTACATTAAGAACGCTGGCTAAAGGTTCCAGACTTGTTGAATTACTAAAGCAGGGTCAGTACGCACCTGTTAATATTGAAAGACAAGTTGTGAGCATTTATCTTGGTACAAACGGATATTTGGATAGCATAGCTGTTTCCGATGTTAAGAGATTTGAGAAAGAAGTATTGGAATATTTTGAAGTAAAACACATTGATATCTTTGAGACTATCAAAAAAGAAAAAGATCTAAGTTCTCAGACAATTGATAAGATAAAGAAAGCTGCTGAGGAATTTCTGCCGGCATTTAAGAAAAACGTTTAGCAAAGACTTTTATAATGGCAACACTTCGCGATATAAAGAGCAGAATTAAAGGTGTAAAAAGCACTCAGCAGATTACTAAAGCAATGAAGATGGTTGCGGCTGCAAAATTGCGCCGCGCTCAAGAAAATGTAGTTAATGCTCGTCCTTATGCTCGCAAAATTTGGCAATTGTTATCCCGTCTTGCAAATGAAAATGATCTTAATACAAATCCGTTTTTCGTTCAAAGAGAAGTCAAGAATGTGGCATACGTCATTGTAACGGCTGATAGAGGGCTGTGCGGCGCTTTTAATTCCAACATAATCAAAGAAGCTGTTAGAAATATTAATGAGGATTTAAATAATGACTCGCTCAATGTTCATTTATTCTGCGTTGGGAAAAAAGGATTTGATTTCTTCTCTAAGAGAAATTTTAATCTCTATGGCAAGAACCTGGGATTGTTTTCTTCGCTAAAATATTCCGAAGCATTGGACATTTCTCAAAAAATCATTTCAGCATATTTAGACGGAACTTTTGACAAGGTAATAATCATTTATAATGAATTTAAATCTATCATTCAGCAGAAGATTGTTGTAGAACAGTTTTTACCTATCACTTTAATTACAGAACGTAGTGAAAAGAAAAATGAGCCCAATTATATTTATGAGCCGAATCAAAAATCCATATTCGATTACATGCTTCCAAAACATCTAAGAGCGCAAATTTGGCGAATTCTTTTAGAATCGAATGCATCTGAGCTTGGCGCGAGAATGACTGCAATGGATAATGCATCTACTAATGCTAAAGAATTGATTAGAACTTTACAGTTAAAGTATAATAAGGAAAGACAAGCTGCTATTACTAAAGAATTATTGGAAATTGTTGCCGGTGCTAATGCTCTGAAAGCTAGCTAACCATTCATAATTTAATCATAATCAACCTTATACAGAAATTAATTTAAATAATGTTCGAAGATTTAGCTTTAAAATTAGAATCAGCCCTTAAAAAGGTGAGAGGTCAGGGAAAACTGACGGAGAATAATATCTCCGATACTCTTCGGGAGATTAGAAGAATTCTTCTTGATGCTGACGTTAACTTTAAAGTTGCGAAAGATTTTATTGAAGATGTAAAAACCAAAGCCTTAGGTAAAGAAGTTTTATCTTCAATTACACCGGGGCAATTGATCACTAAAATTATTTATGATGAATTGGTTCATGTTCTCGGTGGTAATCAAAGTGAAATTAAAATAAATGGATCGGGAATAACAACCATATTAATCTCGGGGCTTCAAGGATCGGGCAAAACGACATTTAGTGCAAAGCTTGCCAAGAAATTAAAAGATAATCAGCGCAGATCACTTTTGGTTGCTGCGGATATTCAACGCCCTGCTGCTGTTAAACAACTTCAAATGCTGGGAGAGCAAATAAATATTCCGGTATTTTCTTTGGAAGAAAAAGATGCTTTAAAAGTTGTAAAGAATTCTATCGAGCATGCAAATGAAAATAACTTTAATACTGTCATCATCGATACAGCCGGAAGGCTTCATGTCGATGAAGATATGATGGCTGAGATTGAGCACATTAAAAATTATGTATTGCCTACTGAAACTTTATTTGTTGTTGATGCTATGACAGGGCAGGATGCAGTAAATTCTGCAAGAATATTTAATGAGAGATTAAATTTTGATGGTATAGTTCTTACTAAACTTGATGGCGACGCAAGGGGCGGAGCAGCTCTTTCGATAAGATCAATTGTAGGGAAACCCATTAAATTTATAAGTAATGGCGAAAAATTGAACCAGCTTGAAACTTTTTATCCTGAGCGTTTAGCATCACGAATATTGGGTAAAGGCGACGTAATTTCACTGGTAGAGAAGGTTCAGGAGAACTTTGAGGAAATTGAGGCGGATAGGCTTGAAGAGAAAATAAGAAAAAACGAATTTGATTTTGAGGATTTTCTTAAGCAAATTAAAGCCATAAAGAAAATGGGTTCATTGTCATCGTTGGTTGGAATGCTTCCTGGCTTAGGTTCACAAGTAAAAAATATGAAAGTAGATGACAATGCTCTTGTTAAAACCGAGGCAATTATTAATTCGATGACATATCAAGAAAGAAAAAAACCGAAAATCTTGAATGGAAACCGGCGAATGAGAATTGCAAGAGGAAGTGGTACTTCTATTCAAGAGGTGAATAGATTATTAAAGCAATTTAGCGAAATGCAAAAAATGATGAGCCAGTTCAGTAAAAAAGGATTTGGCGGCCCAATGTTAAAAAATTATAAATTCAATTGATTAAAATGATTAACCAAACGGAGGTTATTTAAGTTGGCAGTTAAACTAAGATTAAGAAGAATGGGTAAAAAGAAACAGCCGGTTTACAAACTTGTTGCGGCAGATTCTCGTTCGCCCAGAGACGGAAAATTCATTGAAGCTATCGGGCTTTATAACCCGTTAACTCATCCATCAACATTAGAAATAAATGATGATAGAGCGTTATACTGGTTAAATAACGGTGCTCAACCCACCGACACTGTAAAAAATTTGTTAAGCCAAAAGGGAATTCTTCTCGAAAAACATCTAAAGAGAAAAGATGCTTCTGAAGAAAAAATCAGAGAAGAGAAAGAGAATTTCCAAAAACTTCGCGAAGCAAAATCGAAAACAGTTAAAGCAAAGAAAAAACGTAAAGGCGATAAAGCTTCTGAAGAAAAGAAACAGGAAATAGTTTCTGAAGGTACAGCAGAAGTTAAGGGTGCTGCTTCTGAAGAAAAACCTGCTTAAAAAAACATATTAGAAATATTCGGCAGATTTTTTTCTGTACATTATTTCTTATGCGCCCATACTCTATTAAGGAGGCGTCTTCCTATGAAAGAGTTCATTGAGTACATCGCAAAGCAGCTTGTTGATAATCCTGATAGTGTGGTGATTGATGAAAAAGTTGATGAAGACAAAAGGCTTTTACTTTCCCTTAGAGTCAGCCAAAGTGATATCGGGAAAGTTATTGGCAAGCAAGGCAGGACAGCCGCAGCAATGAGAGTATTACTCACGGCTGTTGCTGCTAAACACGGAAAAAGAGCCGTGCTGGAAATTTTAGATTAAGCTAAAACGAATTTGGTTTTTAGTGACTGAATATTTTCTTGTTGGCAAAATTGTTTCTGCTGAAGGCGATAAAGGTTTCCTAAAAATAGATTCTTTTTCGGAATCACTGGAAAGATATAGTAAACTAAAAAAAGTTTATCTTGATTTCTGGGGCGAGAAAAAAGTATTCTCGCTGCAATCTGTGAAGAAAAAAAAAGAAAATATTTTATTAAAGTTTGAAAATTTTAACGATAAAGAATCTGTTGGAGTGTTGATAGGTAAAGAAATATTTGTTGATGATAAAGATCTTCTCAAGCTGCCCAAGGAGCATTATTTTATTCATGATATAATTGGCAGTAAGGTTTATCGTAACAATGTTGAATATGGAGAAGTAACAGATGTTTACTCTATGCCGGGAAATGATATTTATGTAATAAGAAAAACAAGCGGTGAAGAAATTTTAATTCCTGCTGTTCACGAGTTCATTGAGAGTATTGACACACTTACCAAAGTATTGATATTAAAATCAGGCGAAGGTATTTATGAAGATGATGAGGATTGATATTTTAACTGCTGTGCCGGAAGTCTTAAACGGTCCTCTGCAATCAAGCATTATTAAACGAGCGCAGGATAAAGGAAAAGTTGAAATCTTCATCCATAATGTTCGGGATTACGCTTACAATAAGCATAAACAAATTGATGACAAACCGTTTGGCGGCGGGGCAGGAATGGTTTTAAAACCGGAGCCGTTCTTTGAATGCATTGAGAAGCTACAAAGTGAGAGAAAATACGAGCAAGTAATTTTCACCACACCGAAAGGAAAAATTTTTAATCAGCAAATTGCAAATAAGCTTTCGCTGCAAAATAATTTAATGTTCATTGCCGGACATTACAAAGACATTGACGACAGAGTGAGAGAAAAATTCGCAACAGATGAAATTTCACTCGGCAACTTTGTTTTAACCGGCGGAGAACTTCCTTCGCTTGTCATTATTGATGCAATTGTTCGTGTGATACCCGGAGTTCTTAATGACAGTGAATCGGCATTAAATGATTCATTTCAGGATGGAGAAAAGATAGAAGCACCTTCTTTTACACGTCCTGCTGAATATAAAGGAATGAAAGTACCGGAAGTTCTTTTATCAGGAAATGATAAACAAATTAAAGATTGGAAAGAAGAACAATCGAAGCTTTTAACAGAAAGATGGAAAAAATATAATAATTAAAGGATAGAAAAATGATAGATGCAAGCAAAATATTACCCGAACAATTAAAAACCGATTACCCGAAATTTAATCCGGGTGACCGTATAAAAGTTCATGTAAAAGTTATTGAAGGTGATAAGGAAAGAATCCAGCCCTTCGAAGGTGATGTGATAAGTATTCGCGGAGCCGGGTTGAACAAAACTTTTACGGTTAGAAAACTTTCCAGTGGAGTTGGTGTTGAGAGAATATTCCCGTTCAATTCTCCCAAGATTGCCAAGATTGAAATTATTCGTGAAGGTAATGTTAGAAGAGCGAAGCTTTATTACTTAAGAAATTTATCTGGTAAAGCTGCAAGAATTAAAGGCAAAACAACTTAATACGAAAATATTTATGCAAGCCGCTACGCAAGCGGCTTTTTTATTGTGCAATGGATATACTTTTACCAGATAATATTTTTGCGCGAATCCTGGCTTCAGTTTTTACTGATAAAGATATAGTTAAACTTCACTACTTCCCCTCTAGCCTGTTATCAAAAAAAATTAGTGAAACTAAAAATGCAATTGCACTTATTCCCACTTTAGATTTACTCAGCCACAAAGATTTTTTTATTTCAGGCCTACTAGGAATTTCTTTCGATGAACTAGTTAGCAATTCATATATCTATTTTAATCAGGAAGAGGAAAATCTAAAAGAAATTGTGCTGGCAGGAGATGTTTCGACGAACGAAGCAATTCTTACAAAAATCCTTTTTAGCGAAACTTATGGAATTGATGTTCAATTAAGTATTGAAAAACTAAATGGTGGATCGTCTAATAAGAATCGAATTCTTGTGGGCGATAGAAATTTTTCAGAGGGAAACATCAGTTCAACCATAGGCTTTACGGAGGAGATAATTGAATTGATTTCAGCTCCGTACATTAATTTTGTTTTTGCAAGCAAATCTGAAGAAGCATTAAAAAAATTTCAGTCGAAATATCACGGTATAATTTCTGTGCTTAATCCAACCGAAGTATTTGAAAATATGAATGAGAATTTCCTAATGGCATCTAAGGATTATCTGGCAGAGAATCTTCAGCATGTTGTGTTTAATTTTGATGAGCAGGATTTGGAAGGCATTAAACGGCTTCTGGAATTACCGTATTACCACGGCATTATTAAGGATATGATTGATGTGAAGTTTGTGTGAAATTCTTAACTGCTATAACCTGAAAAGATATACCATATTTCGTAAAAGTAGAGAATTCCATAAATCTGGCATATCTAAATGCGTTCGAACTTAGTGATAGGAATAACGGCCAATCACATATTAGTTTGTAGCTGCCTCATTATGAATGATATGGATTTTGTGAGAAGTCGTCAACTTTTACTAAGGATATTAGATATTTGATTTTTTATTAATGGCAATTTATGTTTTATCACATCCCACAATATTTCATAATCAATTTTGAAATAATGATGGATCAGCTTATCTCTCATTCCAGCAATTTTCCTCCAATCAATTTCTGGATGTTTTTCTTTAAAATCTTTTGACAAGTTCTTTACAGCTTCACCAATAATTTCTATGCTTCTTGAAAATGCACGAGTATAAAGTTCGCTTTCAATAAAAGACTCGTAGCTGAGATTGTTGGATTTATTGATCATAAAATCTATCTCATCAAGTATGTGTTGAAGATATACTTTATCTTGCTTCATACCACTTTACTTCATTTCTGATATAGGGAAGAATGTATGGACTAATTCCTTCCTCAGTAAGTAGATCAACATTTCGTCCAAAAATTTTTTCAAGCTCAAATGCGAGTTCAATAAAATTATCGAATGTCTTTTCCTCAAAATCAACAAGCAGGTCTATATCACTGTTATTATTCGGTACATTTCTAGAATGAGAACCGAATAGTCCTATCCTGTTTACTTTATATTTGCGCAAAATAGCTTTATGATTTTTTAATGTTTCTAGTATTTCGGAAGCCGAATATTTTTTCATAACCTTTTCTTTTATCTAATTAAAAATAACAAACTAAATGTTCATAATAAATAAGTAAGCTCAGGGCACTTTGTTTTGATAAGCATTATACTTGATAATATCAAACAGCTTTTGCAATTACCGTACTATCACGGCATTATAAAAGATATAATTGATGTGAAGTTTGTGTGAGATTGTAATAAAATCTTAAATGGTCGGAACAATTATAATTCGTTTATTTTTTTTGCCTCTTGTAGATCGATCTTAGCTTTGTGACCATGTTTTTCTAAAAGGAAAAGCAAATTTGATCCATTCAACAGTGTTAAAGGTTTTCCTTTTGCAAACTCATATGCATCAGAACCATAATCTGAAGTTGTTACTAAAATCCCTTTTGTAGCCCCTTCATTTAACACTGTTCCATATAAATCGCGTACAGCAGAGACACCCACCGTATTGGTATATCTTTTAGCTTGAATTACAATTTTACCTCCACGAATTGGATCGGGATCAAAGGCGACAGCATCTACTCCACCATCTCTACTGGCTCTTGTTACTTTTACTTCTCCACCATTTGTAGAAAACTCTTTTTCAAAAATTTCCCTTACTAAATGTTCAAATTCCTCCCAGTCCATTGATGCAAGATTTAACTTTTCATCCATTCTATTTAGAACATCTTTTTTTGAAATAAACCTTTTATCATTCTTATCAAATTGGATAAGAGGAAGAATTGGAGTCTGGGTAATAAAACTTGAGGCACTTACTCCCTTTAAACTTTTAAAGCATGCTCTATAGTCTACTTGTCTTAGATTAATCTGGTTGAAATTATTTTTAGAAGTAATTACAGATAGAATACACGGAGTTATATTTTGCCCAGTAGCTATATCTATTGTATTTACATACCCATTAAAAGCTACCGCCTCAATTGCATAAATGTCATCATGAAAAAATATTTCGTAAATAGTTCGTAGAGTTATCTGATAAATAATCTTATCATAATATTCTTGATATTCAACTTTGCTCATTTCTTTTTCTTCAAAAAAATCTTTAGTTGTAATGTATTTGACTTCTTTAACAGATGTAATATCTTCTTTGCATGGTAAATAATATTCGACCAGTAAGATCCTATTAACCGGATTGAAGTAGACTTCTATTATTTTCTCGAAGAAATCCTCATCATCATGAAATGCACTGAGTAGTACTCTATAGAAATACTCTATGCTATTTTTGTCTTTCCCAAGATACTTTTGTTTTAAATCGATAAATTGTTGACGTTTATAATTAAGGGAAGATTCAAATTGTTCTTTATCTTTAAACCATATTTCAAAATTTTTCTGATTTTCTATGGTTATTTCATTAAATATTTTCCTGTAATTATCTTCTTTCCTGGTATTCTCTAATTCAATCTTATCTATCAATACTTTCCAATTTTTCAATTCCCTTTCATATAGAACATCTGCTTCCTTTATTTTCTTTAGGAAATTTTTCTTAAATAGATAATCGAACAAATTCTTTTTTACTAAATATTTTTCAGATAATATTGATGGTTTTGGTGGAATTTTCTGAAGTATTGGCGGGTTAGGCAACTCTTTTTCAATTGGTTGAGGAACATCAAAAGTTTTATCAAGTTTATTGTGTAAATAATTCCAAACATCGATTTTAATGTCAAGTGATTCTAACAGTATTCTATTTCTTTTCTGTATTCTTAATTTCATTTCATCGGTTGCCTTTTGAGCATTTTCCTTTTTAGTTCCCAACTCAAGTTTTCTTAGTTCTGTTCCCTCCATTTGTCTTATAAAGGACTGATCACCATAAATCATTTTCACGTTTTTTTTGATGCTTATAATATTATCTGATACTCTTTGTAATACATCATTTACATTATTGCCACTTATAACTTCTTCTTCACCGGTTTCTGTATTCTTTATGTTTATTGAATATTTCATTTATTAAACATCTTAAAAAAATAATTCTGGCATAGATTCGGTCCCATCAGATGAATAAATCCAACATGGTGGTGATTCATAATATTTACCAAATTCTTTATAACAATTTCTAAATTCTTCATTCACCCAAAATCCAATACTTTTGTGGAGTTCCTCAAGCTGTTTTGTTATTTCTTCATCTAGCATAAATTTTGAAAGAGTAGGTGACCACTGGCAATGGAAAACAGCATTACGAAAGTCTCTAAATGAGTTTTCTTTTATTAATGGAAAATTCTTAATTGATTCTGGCAAGTCTTTAAATAATTCAGAAGGATGAATTTTTTCCTTTGAAGGAATATCAAACGAATCAAGATTTTCTGTCAGTCCTTCATGCAAACTTCTGAGAAGAGAAATCCATAAACATAATTTCATAAAATTCTCACCTCCAAATAAAGACCAACATTTTGGTGCAACTACTTCCTCATTTGTTCTATCTAACTTTTGGTAAAACCAATTTGTCCAATTCCATTTTCGCCTGATTTCCCAAAGCGCCCAGAATTTTCGCCACAATAAGTCGTCCTTATGTAATTTCCATTCGTCTGTAAAAGACCCTCTAAATTTTTCTTGGTCCTCCATTTATACCAATTTAGTATTTAAATAAAAATATTAGTGAATTCTCAATCACTTAAAAATTTAATGCTAAATCTCTACATGACTAACACTAATCACATTTGGATTTTCGCTTATCTTCTTTAACATATCTGCAGTAGCTGCGTTTTGTAATTTCATCGTACAGCAAGCCGCTATTCCGCCTTCAAAAATTATGTTCTCGATTTCTTCAATGTTAATGCTTCCGCTTCTTATAACATCGAGAACACCTGCAAGCACTCCTGGTTTGTCATAATGTTTAACCACAAGCTGATACTTTGCATCGGTGATTTTTGCTCTGTTAACCCAATGATCGATCACCCCGCTGTGAACGTAATGCTTAATTATATTTATGGTTTCTTCTGCAACTGCATCCTGTGCTTGTTCTGTGGAAGCACCAATATGATGAGTTACATAAATATTTGGATTGTTCTGCAATTTGGATCTAACCTCTCCAGCTTTGCCTTCCGGTTCGCCTTTGAAAACGTCAACTGCAACTCGAAGATTCTTTTCTTTAATTGCTTCAAGAAGATCATCTTCTACAATTATATCCTGACGTGATGTGTTGATAAGAAGAGCGCCATTTTTCATGTAGCTGAACATTTGCTTGTTGAACAATCCTTTTGTCTGCGGTGTTGCAGGAAGGTGGATAGAAATGATATCACACAATGGTAATAATTGATCCATCTCGCTGAAATCTTTTATCTGAACGCCCTCAATTCTAGTAATATCCTTTCCGTAAACATTCATATCGAAAGCGAGAGCTCTCTTAGCAACTTCTTTACCGATGTTACCAACGCCAATAACACCAAGTGTTTTCCCTTTCAATCCTTGTCCTTTGGAATATTTATCTTTATTCCATATTCCGTTTCTAAAATCAGCAACGTTATCAGGAATGAACCGATCGAGTGATAGCATCAAGCCCATTGTTAATTCGGCCACTGCAACGGCATTCATTCCAGGACAATTAGTAACATAAACTCCTTTTTTATTCGCAGCAGTAATCGCGATGTTATTTACGCCGGAGCCAGCACGAATTATCAGATTCAACTTTTTACTTGAGGAGATTGTCTCTTCATTCACAATTGTTGAACGCACGATAAGAATGTCGACATCTTTGGCTGCTTCAGGAAGATCTTTCTCTCCTAGTTTTGGTTGATAAGCAACTTCTAGATCAAGGTCTTTCATTTGCTGCATATATTTATCAGGAAATTTGTCTGCGACTAATACTTTAAGTTTCATAAATACCTCTTGAGATTTTTAAAGATAGTTTTGCCTTTTCTTTGAGAACTTTGGGTTTTCTTCGTGCTCTTTGTGGTTAAAAACTAACCACGAAGTTCACAAAGAGTGTACAAAGAACACTAAGTAAAATCATTTATTCAACATCGGGATTTTTACATTCCATTTTTTTGCATTTTCAATTGCTTGCTCATAACCCGCATCAGCATGACGAACAATACCCATTCCCGGATCATAAGTTAGAACTCGTTCGATTCTTTTTTCTGCTTCTTTGGTTCCATCTGCTACTACAACCATTCCGGCATGGATTGATTTTCCTATTCCAACACCGCCGCCATGATGAACAGAAACCCAGCTTGCACCTCCGATTGAATTCAACAATGCATTTAAGATTGGCCAATCTGCAATTGCATCACTGCCGTCTTTCATTGCTTCAGTTTCACGATTGGGCGAAGCAACTGAACCGCAATCAAGATGATCTCTTCCAATAACAATTGGAGCTTTAACTTTTTTATCAGCAACAAGCTGATTAAATATCTTTCCCATCTTAGCTCTTTCACCATAGCCTAACCAGCAAATGCGTGCCGGTAATCCTTGAAAGTGAACTTTCTTCTGAGCTAAATCAATCCAATTACATAAAGATATATTTTCGGGAAACGATTCTTTAATGGCCTTATCAGTCACAAAAATATCGTTAGGATCTCCGGACAGAGCCGCCCAGCGAAACGGACCTTTACCATCACAGAAAAGAGGACGAATAAATTCAGGAACGAAACCGGGAATATCGAATGCATTCTTCACGCCATTTTCTTTTGCTTCGCCACGAATGTTGTTTCCGTAATCAAATGTTACCGAACCACGTTTTTGAAATTCGAGCATGGCTTCAACATGTTTCACTATTGTTTTTTTGGAAAGACGAATGTATTCAGTTGGATTTGCTTTTCGTAATTCCTTGGCTTGTTCAAATGACATTCCCATTGGAACATAGCCATTTAAAGTGTCGTGAGCCGAAGTCTGATCAGTTAAAACATCAGGAATAATATTTCGCTTTAAGATTTCAGGAAGTACTTCTCCGGCATTTCCTAAAAGTCCAACTGATAAGGGAGTTTTATTTATCTTAGCATCAAAAACAAGTTTAAGTGCTTCGTCAAGATTATCGGTCATCACATCAAGATAACCGGTTTTAATTCTTTTTTCTAAGCGGCTTTTATCAACCTCAACTCCAAGAAAAGCAGCACCATTCATTGTTGCGGCGAGCGGTTGAGCGCCTCCCATTCCTCCTAATCCTGCAGTTAGAAGAAATTTGCCTCTAAGAGTCCCATCAAAATATTTTCTTCCGCATTCAGCAAATGTCTCATAAGTGCCTTGTAAAATTCCTTGTGTGCCGATATAAATCCAACTTCCGGCAGTCATTTGTCCATACATAGTTAATCCAAGCGCTTCAAGCCGTCTAAACTCATCCCAATTTGCCCAATCCGGCACTAACATTGAGTTAGAAATAATTACTCGCGGAGCATTTTCATGAGTTTTAAAAATTGCAGCAGGTTTACCTGATTGTACAAGCAAAGTTTCATCGTTGTCCAATTCTTTAAGTGAATTGATAATTGCGTCATAACATTCCCAATTTCGTGCAGCTTTTCCTTTTCCACCGTACACAATTAGTTCAGCCGGATTTTCAGCAACTTCCGGATCAAGATTGTTCATCAGCATTCGCATCGCAGCTTCTTGAATCCATCCTTTGCACGACAGATTATTACCGCGCGGGGCTTTGATTTCTATTTTTTCATTTTTAGTAATCATACTAATTCTTAAAATGCTTGTTGAGGATATTATCGTACTGCTTGATCATAGATCTATAAAAAAATTTTTTTATGAACCAGCTTTTACCCGATTCTTTTTTTAGGAACTTTACGTTTTCAGAAAGCTGATGCTCTAAACGTATTCTTTCATCTTTGGTTAATTTGACTGGATCAGAATTACTTTTAAGTTTATCTAAAATTGAATTAAATGCTTTCGACTCAGCAAAGAATTTTGAATCACCTTCAGTTTGCTTTAACGTTTGCTTACAAAAAGTTGCGAGAAGCTTCCTTTCGTTTTTATCAAAATCAAAATTATAATTTGTGAACAGCTTTTTCATGATTCTCCGGATATGATTGGAATGAGAGTAGCTTGTCTTTCATTTTTTGATAACCTGGTTTTATAACATTATAGATATAGTGGAGTCTTTCTTTATATGGAATGAATGCCGACTTCATTGAGTTAAGCGTTATTTTTTCCAAATCTTCTAGGTTCAAGTTGAATACATCAATTGCATTCAGAAATTCCTTTGTCATTGTGGTATCACTCATAAGTCTATCGTCAGTGTTAAGAGTAACACGATATTTTTCCTTAAATAATAAACCAAATGGGTGATTTTCAATTTTATCAACAGCACCGGTATGAACATTGCTTAATAAGCATATCTCAAGTGGAATTCGTTTATCAAGAACATACTGAGCAAGATCTCCAAAGCCAACAACATTGCCGTCTTTATCTAAAGTAAAATCCTCAATAAGATGAGTTGCGTGACCGATTCGATGGGCTCCACACCACTGTATAGCTTGCCAAATTGATTCCTTGCCAAATGCTTCACCAGCATGAACAGTAATGTTGAAGTTTGCTCGCTGAATAAATTGAAATGCTTCAATGTGTTTTTTTGGCGGGTAACCACCTTCTTCACCGGCAAGATCAAATCCAATCACACCTTGCTTTTTGAAGTTTACGGCAAGTTCAGCAATCTCCAAAGTATTTTTCATATTACGCATGCCGCAGAGAATTAACCCAAAACCAACGCCAAAATCTCTTTTGCCTCTTTCAAGTCCTTCAAGTACTGATGAAACTATATCTTCGTACCACAATCCATTTTGAATATGAAATACAGGTGCAAATCTAGTTTCGACATAACAAACATTATCGCTTTTCATGTCCTCCATCATTTCGTATGCAACTCGTTCAAGTGCCTCTTTTGTTTGCATAACTGCAGTTGTATGTTCAAATCCTTGTAGATATTCTATGAGATTTCCTTTGTTCGCCCCTCGATGGAACCATTCAGCTAATTCAGCAGAATCTTTAGTCGGAAGCTTGTCATATTTCAAATCTTTGGCAAGCTCGATTATAGTTTCAGGTCTAAGACCACCGTCCAAGTGGTCATGAAGGAGAACTTTTGGGACGGCTTTAATAATATCTTCTTTAGTCAAAAAACACCTCAATTTTATTATGAAAAATATCCTTTAATTATTGTAAAATCAATTTAAAGTGCGCATCTTATTTCAATAACTCTCGTAGAATGTTAATAAAATGGGGTATGAATGCCATTATCATTCTTGACAGTCCAAGTTCAAAACGGTAACTTTGATTTACATAAATAGAAACATTTGGAGTATAACAATGCAATTTAAAAAACTTTTCCCGATTCTCATTTTCTTTGTTGGTATGGTCTTTAGCGGGTATCAGTGTTCTTCAACTGAATTGACCAGTGCTAAGCTTTACATTCAACAAAAAAATTACGATAAAGCTATAGACGCTTTACAAAAAGAGGTTCAAAAAAATCCTAAAAGCGACGAGGGTTATTACCTTTTAGGTGTTGTTTTAGGTGAGAAGGAAAGATATGCTGAAATGATAGATGCCTATAGTAAATCACTTTCTATAAGTAACAAGTTTTCAGAGAATATTGGTTCTTCAAAAAAATATTTTTGGGCAAACTTATTTAATAAAGGTGTTGGCTATTATCAAAGAGGAAGTAAAACTGCTGACCAGGATAGCGTTAAACTTTTATATGGTAAATCAATTGAAGCATTTAATTCAGCAATTGTAATAGAACCAGACTCTGCAGATACATATAAGAATTTAGCATTTGTTTATATGAGTGCCCAGGATTACGATAATGCAATCAGTCCTTTGGAAAAACTTATTGAAAAAGAAGGTGCTGTGGACGGCTACAAATTTTTAAGTGAAATATTTTATGTTAAAGGTATTGAGTATAGGAATAAGTATGATAACAATAAAGCTCTGCCAGACAGTCTTGAAACAATGAAATATTTTAATAAAGCTATAAGTGTTGCAGAGGAGGGAAGAGAAAAATATCCGGATGATTCTGAAATTTTATTAACTTTATCTAATGCATACATTGCTGCTAATAAAGTTGAAGTAGCCATTGATGCTTTCAAAGCTGGCGTTGAAAAAGATCCGGCAAACCAATATTACCGATATAATTATGGAGTTCTTCTTCTCGGTAAAAACGATTTTGGAGATGCCGAAGAACAATTTAAGAAGGCATTGGAAATTGATCCCGATTATTATAATGCGAGCTATAACCTTGCAGTTACCTATGTTAAATGGGGAGCTTACATAAACAAAGTTGCCGATGAAAAAGGTGATTTAAATAACAAAGAATACAAAGAAAAATACCAGAAGGCACTTCCTCACTTAGAGAAGATAGTTACAAATAAGAAGGACGATGTTCAAATGTGGGAACTTTTAGGTAAAGTTTATTCCGTACTTGGAATGCAGGTTGATGCCGCCAAAGCTTTCGAGAAAGCAGATGAATTACGTAAATAAAAAATTAACAATAATAATTTAAGTTAGTTATGAATCAGAATAATCCACCCCAAGGGCAGCAAATAAATATTGAGTTAGGCGAAAAGGAGGCCGAAGGAATTTATTCGAACCTGGCTATCATTACTCATTCGCCAGCAGAATTCATTATTGATTTCACACGAATTGTTCCCGGTGTTCCTAAAGCAAAAGTTCATGCTCGAATCATTTCTACTCCCCAGCATGCTAAAATGTTAATGAAAGCTTTGAAGGATAATATCGATAAGTATGAAGCACGGTTTGGAGAAATCCGCCTTGAACCAGTGCCTGTGCAGCATTTTGGATTTATTCCGATGACTAAGGATGAAAAAGTTAACTAACCATTTGACTGTTTCCGTCTTTGGAGAAAAAACCACCTGGTTACGGGTGGTTTTTTTATTGTCCTCAAATTATCCTCATAATTTCCGCTTTAGCACAGATTGTTGGTAAGAATTACACAAAAGGTCTATTTCAATTTACTAAAACACCTTATCTGACTATCTTTTTACGGCATAAGGATTGAAATTTTTATTAAAATCCTAATTGTCTTGTAATGAGAATTAGGACTGTAACCAATGTTGTTTTAGAATATGAAATGGGATGATAATGAAAAGATTAATTTCTACACTAAGAATTTCACCACTTCTTTTAGCTTTAATAATCGGCTGCTTTGATTTACCCGAAGAACTAATTCTGCCAGAATGGGATGTTGATTTGAATGTTCCAATAACCAATAAGACCTATACAATTTATGATATGTTTAAGCCCGAATCAAAGAATTCCTTAACTAGTACTCTCACCGGAGATGATTTTTATTTGGTTCAATCGGGCGATTATGGAGCTAAATCTGAAGTCGCAAATTATTTAGACATGTTTGATCAGGGTCCTATTTCACAAAGTTTTGTAATTCCTGCAAATACACCTGAAACTACTACGTTTCTTGTCTTCCCCGATGAAATGGAGATTGAAGAAGCCACTTTTAAAAGTGGTTTTCTATCGTTTGCGATTCAGAATCCTTCAAATGGAGTGATTTTAACTTTATTTCGAATTCCCGGTATAATAAAACCAAACGGTACTGAGCTACAAATTGAGTGCAGTCTTCCGGCTTTCAGTAGCGATTCAATTATTTATGATTTAACAGATCATCGATATTCGATTCCAGTAAATCAGCAGGAACAAAATAAAAACAGTTTACAAATGGTAGCTTCTGCGAATAGTCCCGTCAGTGGGTCTTTTGAGAATGTAAATTCCTACTTGTTCAATTTCAGTTTTAGCTCACTCACCGGCTCAATACAAAGAACATCTTTAGGGAATAAACGAATTTCAACTTCACTGGACTTGAATGATGCAGCTGATTTTAGAGACAAATTCTTTATCAAGGAAGGATCGCTCAGTTTACGAACGGAATATATTTCGACCAATCAGAACAACTTTGGGTTTGAGGTATCGAATATTCAAATAAGCGCAATGCGCAAAAATGGTGAACAAAAACTTTTAAGAAGAATTGACGGACAAAGTATAACCTTTAGTTTAGTAAACGGATCTTATAATCTGACATTTGATGAAAGCAATAGCAATTTGACAGAATTTATTTCGTTCCTTCCAGATTCAGTAGTGATATCAGCCGAGTATATTCTGAATCCTTCAAATGATCATTTAGTTAGGATAGTTTCCAATCAAGATTCAATTATGTTTTCAGTTCAATTATCTACTAAAAGTATTTTTGCAATTAAGCAAACTAACTTTACTGATACACTTGAAATTGATTTAAGTCAAGATGATCGTGAAAAAATACGTGATGGAATGGGGGCTGACTTAAATATTTATCTTGAAAATGCCATTCCGATTGACGCGTTTGTTAAAGTAACACTCACTGATGAAAATTATTCACCGCTATTCACTCTTACAAAAAATCAAAATGGAGTTGATTCATTGCAATTTCTTGGAAGTCAGGTTAATAATAACACGGGACAAATAATTTCTCCAACCGTAACATTAAATACAATTAAGCTTGATTCAGCAAAAATTATGCAGTTATCCAATGCACATTATGTTATCATCTCGACCACGATGAACACGAAAAACGCTACCAATGAAAATCCTAATCCTCCAACTGTTCAATTTAAATCCTCTGATTGGGTGAATATAAAATGTTATGGAAGAGTCAAATATCATTTTGGTTCGGAGGAAAAATAGTCATGAAAAATATTTTTATCCTTAAAAATTTATTGTTTGCTATTTTTTTAATTGGTGTAGTTTCTTCTACCGCATTTCCACAGTTTGGTTCTTCAGGAACTATTGATGCGAGAAGTATGGGATTGGCAAAAACATATAATTCAACTTCAATGGGAATTTATTCTATTGGAATAAATCCAGCCAATCTTTCAATTATGGACGAAGGATCGGTGGAATTCTCGACGATTATTCCTTTACCATTTATTTCCTTTCATTCGGGAACAGATTTTCTTTCAATGAATCAGCTTAATTATTATTTCGGAGGTGTTGATGGTAAAGCAAGGGTTTTAACTGAGAATGATAAGCAGGATTTTAATGAGCTTTTTTCTGATGGCGGAGCTGTATTTGCAAATTTTTCCACAACACTTTTTAGCTTTGCGCTTAAATCAAGTATAGAAACTGGATCATTTGCATTATCTGTTAGTGATTTTGCCGGCGGTAATGTTACAATTCCTCAAGCAATTGTTGATTTGGGATTGAATGGAAATCAACCAGGGAAAAAATATGATTTTAATGATGAGAAATTTAAAAGCTGGTGGATAAGAAACTATGGAATTTCTTATTCACGGGAATTTCCAATGGAATCTGAGGGCTGGCTTAAAAATATTTCTGCAGGTATCTCATTTAAGCTTGTTCATGGTTATTATTATGCCGGAATTGAAAAAGTTAATACAAACATTGAAACCGGTTCATATAATGAGATTACAGGTAATGCAGATATGATTGGGTACTCAGCTTTTTCAGATGGATTTGGAGTGAAATATGATTTTGATTCTTTAGAACATGAATCGAAGCTCGGTTTGTTCATGCCCCCTGCCGGTAATGGTTTTGGTTTTGACCTCGGACTATCCTTTCGGCTGGAAGATAATTGGAATGTCTCTTTTGCTTTAACAGATATTGGCAGCATAAATTGGACAAAAAATGCTGCAAAGTTTAACGTTGAAAGTGAAATTTTTATTGATGATTTGACAAATGAAGAACAATTAGATTCTCTGAAAGATAAATTTACAGGAAATGCTGAAGCGATAGGAAGCTTCTCAACAGGATTACCAACTGTTTTCAGATTTGGATTGGGATACGCTGTAAATGAAGAAGACAATTTCCTTCCAGGAACATTACTTTTGGGACTTGACTATAATCAAGGTTTTAATGATTTACCCGGCAACAGTTTAACTCCCCGCGTATCTTTTGGATTTGAATGGAAACCGGGAGACTGGATTCCTTATTTGCGAAGCGGAATTTCTATCGGAGGATCTGATGGATTTGCATGGGCAGTTGGATTAGGTCTGTATACAGGTGTTATCGAATTCAATTTTGCAACATCATATTTTCAAACAATTGTATCACCAAATGCTGCGAAGCAAATTTCATTCGCGTTTGGTTCAAGATGGAAGTTTTAAGTTATTGACGTATGCGGGGAAGATTTATTAAGGCGGCAGTAAGAAAAACTAAATTTGCAAACCATGCGGTAAGCATAGGATCAATTGCACCGTTTTTTCCGAATGCTTGGCTAACCTTAGAGAAAACCAAATATATAAACGTAACTAAAATATTTATTCCTATCTGAACTGCTAATCCGCCTCGTCTTCTCTTAGCTGCAGCAAGCGGAATTCCGAATAGCACAACAACAATGCTAGACATCGAAAATGAAAATCGTGAATAGTACTCGATAAGTATATTCTTCGGATCAGTTCCTTCCCGCATTTGCGATCCTATCATTTTTTTAAGATCAGCTAAATTCATCTCCTCAGGCTTTTGCTGTTTTGAAGCTAAATCATCAGGATGAAAATTAAGATCCGAAAAAGACAGCTGATTAAAATAACTAGCCGATTCTCTTTCTAAACTAAAAAATCTTTTTACACCATTTTCGGCGATCCATTTTCTTGATGTAGTATCGTAAGTCATCTTCACAGCATCAATACGTGAAATCATTTTTGTGGGATCTGCTAAATCAAACTCCTGAATGCTGACGCGATGAGCTTGATTCTGCGAATTGTCGAAGTATGCAATGTTTATAATCTTTGATGGAGTATCTTTGAAGAAAATGTTGCTTCCAATAAAAACAAAACCTCTGTTCAAATATTTCCGTTCAAGATTTACCTTTACTGAATTTGCATGAGGGACTACATAACCTGCAAAATAAATGGATAATGCACAGACAAATAATGTTGTAATGAGAAAAGGAATCATGAATCGGAAAAGACTCACACCACTTGCTTTGATTGCAGTTATCTCGCTGAGGTTAGCAGCTTTACCTGCAGTAAATAATGCCGCAAAAAGAACGGCAACAGGCGTTATCAGCTTTATTATTTCAGGAGAAAAGACAAGGTAATAATTCAAAATAATATCCATTGAGACATTTTGGTCAATGAAATCATCCAAGTTTTCCATCATGTCAATCACTACAAATATTAAGGTGAAAGCTAGCAAACCAAAAATGATGGTGAGCAGGAATTGTTTGATTAGATATCTGTCAAGAATTTTCATTTATTCTTCAACCACTTCCTCTTGTGGTCCCCATGTTTTAGGAATTAATTTTTTAAACCAATTAAATTCTAGAGTAATTGTTTCTCTTACCGATTTCATCGTAAGTAAAATTCCGGCAGCGCCAATCAAGAAATTAGCTGACCACATTCCCAAGAAAGGAGAGAGTAGATTTCTGTCAGCAAGCTTTTCCCCACCAATTAGAAATGCCCAGTAAATTAAAAAGAAAAATAAGCTGATACTGGCAGCCATTCCAAATCCGCCTCTTCTCGTCATCACTCCTAAAGGAGCGCCAATTAAAACGAAAACAATGCATGCTGCCGGAAGGGAATATTTCTTGTGAATTTCAACCCAGTATTTATTTATCTCGCCTTCTGTGAATTCAACTCTTTTTACATTTGAGACTATAACATTTCTAGCTGTATTCATTTTTTCAATTGCTTTGACATAAAGAAATTGTTTATCGGCGGTTTTGTAATATGCCCGAGATTCTTTTGAAGTAGAATCGATAAAGAAATATTTACCTGTTTCATTTGCAATTGATACTGTTTGGCTGTTCTTAATGGTCTGCAAACTATCGACGATATATTTCATATCCCTCGAACTAAGTTCTCTATCTCCCCGAGGACCTCCTGGAGTTGATTGTTGAAAAGAAAATTGATCTGCATTCATCGTGATCCTATGATTTGAAAAAACGAGTTTTCGATACATATTTTTTCTCATCGTTTCCGATTCATGAATTTCACCGCGTTCGAGTTCCATGATCAGCTTTGTTTGATCGTTTGAAAAATAGATTTTACCTTGTTCTGCGGTAACAACATTTATTTTTACAGGATCGGTGTAATCATAAATAGTTACTCCAGCTAATTCATTTGAATTCTTATCAATTTCTCTGACAAGGATTGCATAATTTGTAACCTCCTGCGAGAATAATCCCGGCTCTAAAGATAGAGTCGGTTTGGTGCGGCTAATATCAAACGTTAACAATTTTGCTTTATGATTGGCATCAGGCAAAACATTATTGTTAAATAATATAAGCAGGTAACAAAGAATAACACTTGCTGCCAACGGCCCAATCATCATTTTCCATAAGCTCGCTCCTGAGGATTTAATGATGGTGATTTCATTGTTTTGCGACAATGCACCAAATGCCATGAGTGTTGCAACTAGACATGCCATCGGAACAACCAACACTATCATCCACGCCAGGTTATAAGCTATGAGCTGTAAAACGATGAATGTATCGAGACCTTTACCAACAAGTCGATCTGCAAACTTCATTAAGAATTGCAGAAGAAGAATGCATGTTAAAGTAAAAATCGAAAATACAAACGGTGCAAAATGACTTCTAAGTATGTAGCGAATTAAGATCATAGAGCGAAAATAACACCGCTTTAGTTGGTTAACAAGAATTAAAGTTAATCGTTATAATCGAGATCCTTTCTATCCTGAATTCTGTCTTCCGAATTAACGAACAATTATTTAAGTTTATAATGATAGAGTTACAAAAATTAAGCTCAAATACATTTTTTTGTAATTCATTTATAAAGGTTTTTGAACTAGCATCACAATAAATTTATTGGAGGAAAAAATTGGAAGAAGTGATTAAATATATTAATGAAAATCGTGAAGCATTCATTAACGAACTGAAAGACTTTCTAAGAATCCCTAGCATCAGCACACTTACCGAAAATAAAAAAGATATAAACGATTGTGCAAACTTTGTGATGGAAAAACTTAAGCAAGCTGGAATGAGCCGTGTTAAAATATTTCAGTCTGAAGGACATCCCATAGTTTACGGCGAGTGGCTCGGAGCACCCGGCAAACCTACAATTTTAGTTTATGGTCATTATGATGTTCAGCCAGTTGATCCGATTGATTTATGGGACAGCCCACCTTTTGAACCAACGATAAAAAATGAAAAAATTTATGCACGCGGTGCTACTGACGATAAAGGACAAATTTTCATGCATTTTAAAAGTGTCGAATCATTCTTCAGAACGGTTGGAAGTCCTCCTGTAAATATTAAATTCTTAATCGAAGGTGAAGAAGAAATCGGAAGCGAACATCTTGAGCCTTTCATTAATAATAATATTGATTTGCTAAAATGTGATGCTGTCCTCATTTCTGATACTTCGCTTTATGCACCGGGCGTTCCAACTTTAACTTATGGTTTACGGGGTTTAGCTTATATGGAAGTGGAAGTCACTGGTCCGAATAGAGACTTACACTCTGGAACCTTTGGAGGTTCGGTTGGAAATCCGATAAATACTTTGGCACACATAATTAATAAACTTCATGATAAAGATGGTAAGATTACAATTCCCGGATTTTACAAAGATGTTCTTAAGCTCACAAAAAAAGAAAGAGAAAACTACAAATTGCTGAAATTCTCCGAGAAAAAATTTGCAAAAGAACTTGGTGTTTCAAAACTTCATGGTGAAAAGGGATTTTCAACTCTTGAAAGGATTTGGGCGAGACCAACATTAGACTGCAATGGGATTTTTGGTGGTTTTACGGGCAAAGGAGCAAAGACCGTTCTTCCATCTAAAGCTACTGCTAAGATTAGTATGAGGCTAGTACCAAACCAAGATCCTAATAAGGTTGCAAAGCAGTTTACTAAGCACATTCAAAAATTAGCTCCTAAATTTGTCAAGGTGAAAGTATCCAATCTGCACGGCGGTTTTCCAAGTATGACTTCGCTTGACAGTCGTGCAACAATTGCAGCAGCAAAGGCAATGGAAAAAGCTTTTGGTAAGAAAACTGTTTTTATTCGTGAAGGCGGCTCGATTCCAATTGTTACTGTGTTTGCTAAAAAACTAAAAGCACCTGTGGTTCTTATGGGACTTGGATTAAACTCTGAAAATTTACATTCACCTAATGAACATTTTGATTTGAATCATTTTCATCTTGGAATTATCAGCTCTGCTAATTTCATCAAGGAATTTTCCACAGCTTAACGAACAATTACTTATGCTTGATTATAAACCAACGATGTAAAAGAATTATTGAAAAATGCTTGCTATAAAAGAAATTCACTGCGGGGGATGAGTTCATTTATTGACTTATAATTATCTCACAGTCTGTTAGGTCGGAATTAATTATATGAACTATCTAAACAAAATATTTTCTAAACCTAATATCTTAATAAAACTCTTTACGATTTTCGTTTTGATTTTCTTATTCGGATGTAACAATGAAAACGAAAAGGCAGGAAAAGAAAAATCTTCTGCAAAGGAAATTGCTTATTCTCCGGATAGAGATGTTGATATTCAAAGGTACAACATCGAAGTTCGTAAAAAGCAGACTCATCAAAGATTTCCTTGTGATTCCATTTCTCTGATGGAATTTGTTTTGAACCACTTTCCCGAAGGTTCCTATCTAGTTAGTGACGACAGAACCACAACTTATGAGTTACCAAACCCTGCAATATTATACTATCCCGAAGACAGACAATTTATTTTTGGTGTTGTTGCACGATCAAAACCGGGAGAGAGATTGATTGAAGTGAAAAATATTGTCGGTTATGATCAAAGTTTTATTGACCTTGACAGTACAGAACTCGGCACAGCTTTTTTCTATCTCATTTTATTCAAGTGCGAAAATGGTAATTTTAAAATAATTTGGGAAGCTCCAATTCCTTCTCATGGGGGCTTTAATTATCTAACTCTGCAAAAATGGAATTTTAATTCAACAAAATTCATCAAAACAAATTTTCATTATGCGCAGGGTGTTGGAAATATCAGCTATAATTATTTTTTGATTGATGGTTTGGAAAATCTACCTCATTTGCTGATGACATATGAAGGAATCAATTTTAAGAGAACCATTTCGTATGTAAATGAAGATAAATTTCCAGATTATTATGAGTATATTTACTACGACGACGGAAACAAAATAACTCCTGGAGATTCAATACCATTTGTATGGAATCTAAAAGACAGCGTATATCAAAATCTTCTCAATAAGAAACATACTAGACCTTACTGAATTTTTTCATTAAAATTTTTTATGAATAGTTTTTCTAATTATCGATAATTAACTATTTTTTAAATTATTAATCATTGTTTTAGAACAAAATGATTTGGGGATGATAAACCGGTAAATATCAAAAGGAGCATAATGGAGGAAATAAATACAACATCATCTCACATACCTGAAATTGCTGATCATGCAGCCAGTCCTTCCCAGGAAAACCAGGCAATAAATGGATTAAGCAAGCTTTCTCTTGTTGAAAGTGAACTCAACACACTTTACACAGGTGTTGGTATGCGTGACCTATCGAGTTTAGGACTGATTGAATTAAGAGGAAATGATGCTCTCGATTTTCTGCATAGAATAAGTACAAATTCAATTAAAAATATTGTTAAGGGAGAAATTGCAAAGACAATTTTCACCACTGAAAAAGGCAAAATAATAGATACAGCCATAGTAATAAATCTTGATGAATACCAGCTGCTCGTTTGTAGTCGAGATCATCAGGAAAAGATGATGATATGGCTTCAAAAGTATGTAATATCCGATGATGTTAAGCTGAACAATATCAATGGAAAGTACACTTTATTGGAAATCTTAGGTCCTCAGGCAGATTCTTTTATGACATTGATCAGTGGGAACATTGTAAATAATATACAGCTGAACACAATTAAAATTATTAACACTGAGGGAATAATTTTCTTCTTGATGAAGCATCATGATCACAATGGTCAACTAAATTATTGGATTTTAGCTGATCCAATCTATGCACAAAAATTAATCCGTTATATTGTTGAAAATAGAGGTCCATTCGATTTTAATTTAATCGGTGAAGAAACTTATAATTATTACAGAGTTGAAAACGGAATTCCAATTGCTCCGAGTGAAATAAATGATCTATACACTCCGCATGATGTTGGTTTAATGAATTTTGTTAACACAACAAAAGGATGCTATATTGGCCAAGAAGTTATTGCACGGCTTGATACTTATGATAAAGTTCAAAAAAGTTTATGCGGATTTACTTTCTCCGAAAAAATTGATGATTACGAGAAATTTGCATTGTTTGATGAATCTAACATTGAAGCGGGAAACATTACTTCAACAATTTATTCTTATAAATTCAAAAAGTCTTTGGGATTGGGATTTGTAAAGCGTAAATATTGTGAAGAAGGAACAATTTTAACTGCTAAAAACAGCGATAGAAATCCTATCCGTGTTACCGTTAAAAAGCTTCCATTCAAAAAGTGAAGATATACACAAAATCCGGTGATAAAGGAGAAACAAGTCTTTTCGGCGGTGAAAGAGTTTCAAAAAAATCTGATAGAATTGAAGCATATGGTACAGTTGATGAGCTTAATTCCTTTATCGGTTTAGCAATAAGCGAAGCGTATGATTCCGATGTAAAAAAACTTCTTCTAAAAATTCAAAATCACTTGTTTATTGTCGGGTCAGATTTAGCTACTCCCAAAACAGATAAAACTAAAAAATTAAAAATCCAGAGAGTCTCCCCTAAATTTTATAAAGATATTGAAAAAGCGATTGATAACTTCGATTCTAAGTTAGATAGTCTGAAAAATTTTATTCTTCCGGGAGGATCAAAAAGTTCTGCTTTACTCCATATTTGCCGAACAGTTACCCGTAGAGCAGAACGAAGAGTTGTGGCATTAAATAATACGGTGAAGGTTGGAAGCAATATCATTATATTTTTAAACAGATTGTCTGATCTATGCTTTGTTCTTGCACGTTATGAAAACAAAGTCTCAGGCATTACCGATACTAAATGGAACAAATAGCATTCAAACTTGTTTGATATTTGATATTTGGTGTTTGTGATTTCACCCTGGGGGTGAATTTGGTTTCGACGGGGTTAAAGAAGCTTAGGACTGCACACCGTGTTCCCCAGAGTACACGTAAAACAATTGGGACAAAAAATAACTGGCGAATATAACTACGCCTTAGCTGCTTAATTAAATAAGCAGCCGTTTACCAAGTTTTTTCATGCCGGAATTTGGATAAACGTCGTTTAGGTATGATAGCCGATGCTGTTGCTTGTGCAGATAAAGCGAATTTCACAGCAAGCAGACTTTAAGCGATCCCGGTCTGTTTGGTAACTTAAAGCTAAAATAAATACAGACTATGTGTGTAGACGTTCTTTGGATCTTAACTTCGGACGCGAGTTCGACTCTCGCCACCTCCACTCTGGCTTCGTTTTGAACTTTGTGAAAAACGAAGCTTGATTTGGCGAAGTCCTTTCATGGACGAAGACGAATATGACAAAATTCATATAAGTAACTCACGTTACGCAAGTGAATAATGAAAATTCGTAAACAAACCCAGTTCCTTTGATTTTGAGTACTATTCGTTAGGAACTGGGTTTGTATTCTTCACTTTTTACGTAAGGAGACTTAATTATACATCATTACGTTTACATATTGCAGAGAATTGACTTTGCAGATCATTATTATGTTGGTTACACACAAATCTTAAAAAGCAGTTAGCTAAGCATAATGAAGGAGGAGCAATTTACACAACTAATAAATACAAGCCATGAAAAATAAAAATTGCTGCAGCATTTGATGATGAGCAAAAAGCTTTCGTGTTTGAAAGTATCTGAAGAGCCACTCAGGTAGAGCATTCACAAAAAAACATTTCTAATAAGAACCAATCGTTTTCAGATTTATGAGAAGTGAGTTTCATCTCCAAATGGTAGTTGCTCTAAACTCACCATTCATGAATATTCATCATCAAGTTTATTATTAAAGTTGCATTTTCTACAAACTAATCTAAATTCTGCAAAACGAGAAATATCACCAAAATTGTGTTCGAATTCATTTTCTAAATGGTTTGAAAGTAATCGCTTCATAGTGATTATTTCTATTGCGTTTCAACTATCTTATAATTTTTTTATTGATAACAACTGCATATTAAGGTAAATTAGCATTGTGAAAAAGATTTTATTTACAAAAATGAACGGTGCCGGAAACGATTTTGTTGTAATAGATAAAAACAAAAACAAAGGTATTTCATTAAAACAAAATCAGATATCGAGTTTATGTAATCGTCGCAAAGGCATTGGCGCCGATGGCATTATTTTCATATCCAATTCAAAAGACAGCGATTTTTTAATGGAATATTTTAATGCTGATGGATCTTCGGGAAGTTTGTGCGGAAACGGTGCCCGCTGCGCAATAAAATATGCCGGTGATTCAAATAGATTAAAAAATGGGAAAGCTCATTTTCAGGCTAACAATGAGATATTTACTGGTGAGGTTTTTAATAGTGGTTTAGTCCGATTTGATCTTAAATCTCCCAACAAAGTTAAGCTCAACTTTAGAATAAAAGCGTCGAGTCAACTAATTAAATCGCATTATGCTGATACTGGTTCACCTCATGTTGTAATAGAAATTGAGGATGTTCTTGCACAACCTAAAGATTTAAATAGCAGATATAGAAATATTGAGAATTTTCCTGTGTTCGAGATTGGTAAGGAAATAAGATATAATAAAGATTTTTCACCTAACGGTACAAATGTAAATTTCATTCAAATTAAAAATGATGTAATATCAATTCGGACTTACGAACGAGGAGTTGAAAACGAAACACTTGCATGCGGTACAGGTTCCGTTGCCACGGCAATCATTGCAAATGCTTACAAGAATATGAAACCACCAATCAAATTAAAAACCTGGGGCGGCGATGTACTAATAGTCGATTTTCAGCGTTTGGGTGATAAATTTGATAAAGTTTCGCTAACTGGTCCCGCAAAAACTGTTTTTAGTGGTGAATTTGATCTAAAAGAAATTTAATAACTTACTTAATGGAGATAAAATGTCAAAAGTAATTTTCTCAGTGCAGTACGAAATCAATCCAAACAAAAGAGAGGATTATTTAGGTGTAGTTCGAGAGTTAAAAAACCTGCTAAAAGCAGAGGGTTTAGAAAGCTATAATGTTTATGAAGTAAAAAGCAAAGTAAATCATTTTCAAGAGCTATTTACATTTTCATCATTGGAAGCTTATGAGCAGTTTGAAGATGATCAAAATGAAAGAATTAATATTCTTATAAATAAATTGAGTGATTTTACAGAAGGTCATTCATCCAAGTACACACTCTTAAACGAGTTGGAGCTGTAATCTTGTGCAGAGAATGCAGCAATTTTATTTTCATTTTTTCATGTGAATAAATCATTCGAAGTTTAATCCCAAATATTTTTTGCTTAACTGTCTAAAACAGATAAGGTTAGCCAGTCACACTTTTTAATTGACTTTAAATATTTTATATAATAGGTTAACGTTCAAATTCTAGAAATGCTCTTAAATAACTAATTCTTAATAAACTCAGGAGGTTATATGTACAAGAGATACTTTCTTGTTTTTGTTCTTGCTCTTTGTTTAATGCCTTTGTCTTTTGCTCAAAAGTTGGAGAAAACAGGCGGATATGCTAGAATTCTTGGTATGGGAAACAACCCTTACATTCAAGATCCTTTCTTTGTAACTGTTAATCCAGCTTGGGGTGCTTATTATGATCATTTCCTTTTTGGTGATCTCGGTTCAACAGCCGGCGCATTTGCGTCAGGTGGTGTTGGACAGTTTGCCTCGGTTAACTTCAGACTAAATAAAGATCTTACACTTGGCGCACTTCTAACCCGAAATGATTTCAATGGATTTGGGATTGCAAGGTTAGATCCTTTTGGAGTAGTTGGCAGTGTTCCTGGCACAATCGCATTAAATAATAATCTTGAACTCATGGGAACATTAATGTTAGGTAACACTGCGGTTGGTATAGGAGTTGCATACGCTTCAACAACTAACGAATCAAGCCCTGGTGGTACTGCTGGAACAACTACATCTTCAGCTAGTCAAATTGGGTTTAATCTCGGAATTATTACAAAACTTACAAGCGATATAAAATTAGACCTTGGTGCGTCATTAATGATGCCAAGTGCATCATTCGAGCCGCCATCACCTGGTATTAAGCAAGAAGCTTCAAATACAATCATCCATGCTGAAGCAAGATTGTTCTGGAATCATTCTTCAAAATTATCTTTTGTTCCGACTGTTAATTTTATTCTTGCTTCGGGTTCACAAGATGTTGTTTCTGGTACTCCACCTGCTGCAACATCGGTTGATCTACCATCAATCATGGTACTCTTTACCGGGTTAGGAATTAATTACAAAGTTGGTGACTTCTTACTTGCTGGAGGGCCAGCTTTAGTTTATGCGAAAGTATCGCAAGATTCTACACTTCTCGGTCCAGAAAGCTCGACAACAACTTTTATTTTCCCATTGTGGAACTTAGGAATTGAATGGAACATGAATGATTGGTTTGTTGCTCGTCTCGGTTACATTGCATCAACAGGTAAACAAACATCAGAAACTACCGCCGGTGGAGTAACAAGCGAAACTGTTCGGACAGTATTCACACCTGCTCCAGGCGCTACAGTTGGTGTTGGATTCAGACTTGGCAGTTTCTCTCTCGATGCTACTGTTAATGAAGATGTACTCCGACAAGGATTTGCCAATATTGGTGGTATTGGTGCAACATTTGCCTATTTATCGGCAAGTTATGCATTACCATAACATAACTGACCTTTAGTTTTTCAAAAGGTACTCTGAATAAGAGTACCTTTTTTGTTTTTGTACTAACTCAGTTCCTCACGAACGATTGAAGAATCAAGAATGAACTGGGTTAGTTGATGCCCGCTTTTTTCACATGCATCTTTCCACACCTGTTTTTCTTTCTTTTCTAAGAATCCTTTTATTTCTATCTTTAGTTAACTTAAAATTGAATTGAGATAACATGTTTGAATATATCGGCGCAATGCATATGCATTCGGTTTATTCTGATGGTTCAGGAGAAGTATCGGAAATTGCAAAGGCTGCCGCTGAAGTAGGCCTGGATTATATCATGCTTACTGATCACAACACCTTACGGGCGCTAAAAGCAGGTTATGAAGGATGGCATGCGCATACTCTTCTTCTTGTTGGCTGCGAAATTAACGACAGGCAAAATAAAAATCATTATCTCGCATTTGGAATCAATCAGGCGTTCTCTACACGATTATCTGCGGCTGAATATGTCCATAAAGTTAAAGAAATGGGCGGAATTGGTTTTATTGCTCATCCTCATGAAAAAAGAACTCACATGAAAGAGCAGCCGGCATATCCGTGGATTGATTGGGATGTTGATGGTTATACTGGGATAGAAATTTGGAATCACATGTCCGAGTGGATGGAAAACTTAACTGAGCAAAATAAATATCAATCATTTCTACATCCATTAAGGACTATCGTTGCTCCGCAGAAAAAAACATTAAAGCTTTGGGATGAACTGAACCTAAAGCGCAAAGTTGTTGGAGTTGGTGGAGTTGATGCACATGCACATAAATATAATTTGCTTGGATTTCTTGAGGTTGAAATTTTCCCTTACAAAGTTCTATTTAAATCAATCCGAACTCACATTCTTTCTCAAGAAGAAATAAAAAAGGGAAGATCGGAGGAAGCTGTAGAAAGAGCCAAGAAAATAATTTATTCTGCATTGGAAAAAGGTTCATGCTTTATTGCAAATGATTATCATGGTGATTCGAAGGGATTCAGATTCTTCGCTGAAGCGGATAAGAAGATTTATCAAATGGGGGATAAAATTTCAAAAACCAATGGTGTGAAATTGAAAATTAATGTTCTAAATTCGAACGCCGAGATTAAGTTAATACGCAATGGCAGAGTTATTGAATCATGGGAAGATAAAGAAGCTTCATTCACTGTAAACAGTAAGGGTGTTTATCGAGTCGAAGTATATTTGAATGATAAAGCATGGATATTTTCTAATCATATTAGGGTTGGTGTTTAAAAATATTGTTAAAGGCTGTATAAAATTTCTAAAAATTAAACATCAATTTCACGAATTGCTGCTTTTATTTTTAATTATGACTTAATTCTTAAATTATAAATCGTCAATAATCAATAATAAATTTTTGCGCCCATAGTTCAACTGGATAGAACGTCGGATTCCGGTTCCGAAGGTTGAAGGGGGAAACGGCTTAAATTCAAATCTTTTGGAGTAATCGTTAACTAAATCGTTAACCAATTTCCTCACATTTCAGCATTTCTAAGAACAAAAGAAGAAGCCCAAACGGACTGTCAAGGTTACCACACCTTTATAAACCGCTCAGGCTTTCTTCAAATGTTAATTCTTTTTTCATCGTGGTATTTAGACAGTTTTAATTATTAAACTTATTTATCTGAAAAATTGCTTTTTATATTTAAGTGCTTTGTTATTCAAGACTATAAACTTCACACCATCAATTTCTAATGTATCAAACCTTCCATCTTTCACTAAGATATGAATCCTTTGTTTAGAGAGTCCTTTCATCTTACCAAAATTGGGAAGTGTTTTTAATTTTGAAATATCTGTTTTCATTTAATGCAAACTTAATCATTCTATTGACCAAAGTCAATATCTAAATTTAGGGAGAAGATAGCATTTTCCGAATCAAGAATAAGGCGAAAAGAATTTTATAGTGATTTTGTGGCTTGGCAGGATGGGTAAATAATGTTAGTTGTGTTGGACAAAAAAATTTTTTGAGTGAAAGTAACCTCAGCGTGCGAAAAAAAATAAAAGAAAATCTTAAATAATCTATGAATAATTAAAATTAAGTATGAAAAAACCATCAAAACCTCACCATATTTAGGAGTGATAAACAGGTAGCAGTTTACAAAAACTTTGAAAATGGTTTGAAAACGAAGTTGTTTAATACTGTGCAAACAAGTGCGTGAGTAAAAGCAATTCAATATTCATTCGATAGTTTGGTGATTCTTAGAAATGTGGTTAAATGATTTGAAGGGGGTAGTCTTCGAGAGGACGGGGGTGGGGTGCAAGGAAGTGTCTATATTCGGACAATCGCATTACTAAAACCTAATTTTTAGGGGGGTGAGGAAAAAATATATAGAAAAATTTATTTAGGTGGGTTAAGTTTAAATTTTTTTAAATTATTTCTGATAATATCGGTGCTAACGATTTATAATCCCAATGAACAGTTTATTTTCAAATTCTTGAGCGGAATCCTTGAACTCAACTCGCGTTTTTAGAAATGACTGCTTGCCTATTACCAATTCCTTTTCTATGAGGATTTTTACCGAGTCTGAAAGGATAAAGTGGGCAGTCTTCAATATGACATTCTTTCACCTCTTTCGGTTGTTGATTGCTACATTCTAAGCAATTTTTTCGGATGCTTTTAAGCGGAGATAAATTTTTATTTTTCATGATCAATGATCCCTATTGTTTTCGTCAATATCGAATGATTCCGGTTCAATTAGTAAATCATTTATAGGCAGTAAATCGCTTATTGCTTTATCTAATGATTCTTTAATAATCAACTGCTTCTTTAGGTCTAATGAATAAACATCCTTCCAATAGAACAATGAGTTTAGTATATCGCTGATGGTAATTACATTTTTAGAAGGTGAATTCATTAGAATCCCTTTCTATTATTTTAAGACTGCGTTTATCCATTACAATTTTTGTTTTTCCAACTCCACCCTTTCTGTTTTTTAATATTGCAAGCATTAAAGGAATATCCTTTTGCTCGTCTTCAGGTCGTTTGTCTTTTTCTTTCCATAATGCTAAAACAAAATCACTTGCCTCGTCAACAGAACCGGAATCTCTTGCGCTGTTTATCTGAAGTTCGTCAAATTCGGTGAATTGTTTTGTTACCTGAGATAAAAAGATTATAGGAACGTTTATTTCTTTGCTTAAATCTTTCATTCCTCGTGCGACTCTTGATGTCTGCTCATATAAATCTTTCCCCTCGCCTTTAACAAGCCCTAAGTAGTCAACTAAGACTAATCCGGTTGGTTTGTGGTAAATATTTTTTTCTCCGAATAAGATAAATTCTCTTATTTGAGTAAGATTTAATCCGTTCTTTGTGATAATAAAAAAATTGGAGAGTTCACTAAATAAGAGATTAGCTTTTGATTTCTGTTCAAGGTCGTTTTCTCTGGTTAAGTTTTCGATACTATAACCGCTATAACCAGTTTCAATTTGCAAGGTTCTTTCGTAGACTGAGGTTGTCGGCATTTCCAATGAAAAGAACAGAACAGGTTCTTTAGATTCCTTTGCAAAGTTAAGCCCTACGTTATGAAGGAATGCACTCTTACCTACAGATGTCTTTCCTAATACGCACAGCGTTTCACCAGGCATCATCCCTCGAATGCGAGCGTCTATTTTATCGAATCCAGTTTTTACCTTGCACTTAGTAACCTTATGAACATAATCCTCATATATCTTGGACGCATCTTTTAGACTTAAGATTTCTTTCCTATCAACTGTTATTTTCTTTAGATTATCTCTGAAAGCCCTTAAAGATTCGGCTTCTAATCTTTCAACCGATAGCGGTGGATTATTAGACTTATTCCAATGCTTTAAGAATTCAAAGATGAATTCATAATCCATTCCTTTGTTCTGTAGTGTTCCTATAATCCTTAGAACAGCATCGTGCCGGTTTCCTTCGGATAATCCACCTTGCAATAATTCTAAAACTTCACTTCTCTTAGTTGATGGTTCATGACAATCAAATTGATAGTTATTCCATTTTTCATATAAGTCATTCAAAGGTTTTACAATTTCCATTTCTGAAACTGGAAGTGTTTCAATTTTTCTTTCGGACTTTGCGAGTTCTTTGATTGCTTCTGCGGTCAATCCATCCAGTTCATCAAAGTATAGTGGAATTTTGTAAAGCCCCGACTTGCTGTTTATCGTGTTCATCAATCTAAAAAGACGAACCCTATCGTAAATAGTAAGGTCTATAAACTTGAAACCTTGAACTAAATCCGCAGCTATTCCTTTATAGATTTGGTAGAAGTTTTCTTTCGGTTCAGGCGTGCATATTGCTTGCATCGGAATGATGATATGAAATCCCTTTGCGCCTGAGAATGCAATCCTTAAATAGTTATAAGGAACATCATATTCATAGTAGAGGTAATTACAGAAATTATTAGCTTCTATTCTTACTGCATCTAAATTATCACCATCAAAGTCAAAGACTAATGAATCTGATATATGTTTTCCAGCATAACCTTTAATTGACTTGGTTCTTTCTACATACTCTTTTAATCCTTCATCGAATAGGAATATACTACGATAGCAATCTGTGATAATACCATTCAGCTTATAGTCTTTGATATTTAGGATATTGTTTCGCTTGCTTGCGTGCCCTATGGCGTAATCAGCATATAAATACATTTTTAATCCCATTGTTGAGTTTATTAAAAAGGAAGACTATCAGGAAGTTCATTTAATTCTTTTGCCCGATATTTCTTCTCTATTTTTTCAATTTTTTTACCTATCCATTCATCACCCGTTATCTCATCATACTTGTAAATTTTTTTCCAATTCTTTTTCCATATTTTCTCATTTTCATTGTGCCAACTTGAAAATAAATTACTTCCAATCTCCCATCTTTTTTTATGTCTGTGGCAGATATAGAAGTGATTCCTTCCAATGTTAAGACAACCGTCACTACTTCCACAAACTGAGCAAGCTCCGAAATAGTTTTTTTCTCGTAGGTCTGCTATTTCTAACTCACACTTAACAAATTTGCGATAATTTTTTACAATGGTTTTTACGATTTCTTTTATTGCAGACTCCATACACTGTCTCCTTATTTTATTAAAATTTTTTATTGAATTGTTTTAAGATCATTTTTACTTTATCAATTAGAGGCAAACCTTTCCAGATTTTGAGTATATCTTTTTTACTCGGTTCTTTAAGAAATTTTTGATAATATTTTTTTATTGCATCCATTTTTCTGTCCCCTCTTTAATTTCCGGCAAGTTATCTGTGAGCTTGCCGTTGTTTTGTTCGCAGGCTTGAAGATATGCGGCGAGATTATTTTCTGTGGTGAAAATCTTTCCCCTTCCTTTGCAATCAGTTAAAATTTTGGTGAGTTTATCAGCGCCGAGTGAATTATAATATTTGCCAATAACCGAGTGGAGAACAGTCTCTTTTTCAATGCGTTCTATAATTAGCTGTGCTAATTCTATTAATATATGCTTTACTTTACTTTGTGGGGTTTCTCCGGTAGTTTCTCCGCTATCCTTGACGTCTAATGGACGTCTAAAACTAACTTTACTTTTATTATACCAGTTCCGTTTTCTTTGCCTTTCTGATTGAATTTGAAGAAATCTACGCTTGATAGCAGTGCTTGTTAAGACACCATGTTTTGAAAATCTTTTTTCGGAGAATAAATTCTTTTTAAAACAATTTTGCAAAATAGTGTCGAACTTTTTCAAACTTATCCCAATAGACTTAGCCAAAATTCTTTTTTCATCACTTGAACTAATATCTAGTTCACCTTTTGGAGTTCTATAAATTCTTTCGAGAATAATGAAGTAAAAGGCGTAGCCATCATTTCTATATAGTACCTTTAATGATTGAATTTTCTCATCTGAAAGAGCATCTACATCGTGGGGAAAATAGCTTAGTCCGGTTTTAATTGGTCGTGCCATAATTCACCTCATGCGTTTCCAAATAATGAAGGTTGGTTGTCCCCGCTATCATCATCTGAGAATATGTCTTTAAGCTTCAGAACAACTTGAGGATCGACTTTTTCGCTTGTATAAGGAGAAGGGATTCCTTTGCGTATCCACTTATCTACCCTGACCTTGAATGGTTTGCCGTTTAGAGTTCCTTCGATGTAGGTGATTTTAAGCTCAGACAATAAATCAAGAGCATCTCTGTTTATACCTAAGCCATCGCCAAATAACTTAAATATGTTCTTAGACGTTCTAGGAACTAATTGGAAGGTTGATTCGGAAGGGAAGATAGTTCCCCATTTGAAATTTCTCCAGTAAATGTTGTTGCCGGAGAGAGAGATTCGTGCTTGCATACTTTTCTCCTAAATTGAAGCGGTGGGCGTATGCAAACAGTATCAGTTGGAGTTGAAATACCCACCGCTTAAATACTTTATTTTCAACGAAATATTTTTTGTTGATACTTATTTGCATAGTGCCATTTACTACGCAAGTCTTAATCCGTTAATTTTCGTGAAAATAAAATTGTGAATTTGGATAGGATATGAAGTATTTGAAGGTATAAATTATGTTAAATAATTCCGTGAATTTTCGTGAACTTTTAATCCGTGAACTTTCGTGAATTAAATTTCATCAAAATTTATTTTTTCTCTATCCATCCGATCAACAAACGTTTGGCGTCGCTTGGGTGTATAACCAAGTTCTCTTGCAACTTCACTAATAGTGATTTTTTTGCCTGGATTCATTTTAATGAGTTTTTCTTTTGCAATTTTAATTTGAGAAATAAATATTTCCTTATGTGATTTCTTTTTTTCTTGCGACACCACATCTGCCTTGTCGTAAAAACGTTCCCTGTGTAATGCAAAATAGAGTTCTCTCCACTCCGAATTTTTTTCATTTAGAGTTTTGGCATATATATAAATTAGTGTCCCAATACTACTTAATAAGTTTTTAAAAGGAGCTTCCTTAAGTTCCAAAGTTTCTTTCTTCAAATCGTAATTTATTAATTCTCCCTCAACAATATTTTTATATGATGGTAATATTTTATTATCCATCAAATTCTCTTTTACATGCATCAGATAATTAATTTCTAAAGTTAGAACCAGCTTAACTATATTCCTCACAAAAAAACCGGTCGTTCTCAATGTCAAATCAAGTATTACATCATCTGGATTGAAAACATGGTTGAGCTCTTGCACCGCAGATTTTATAGAAGCACTCGACTTTATGTTTTTATCAATAATAGACTTATTTGAATCGAAAAAAGATTTAACCAGCAAATCTCGTTTTTCGTCCATAATTGGTATAATTCTTAAAGTTTCCAGTTCTTTATCCCAGTTACTTAATAAATCTTCATCAGACAATTTATTCAGATTAAAAGTTATAAGATTTTTAAGAGGACTCTTGATTTTATCTCTTATGGCGGATTTATTATCTGTTTTCTTCATATGCTTCCTATTGCAAAGTTCTACACTAAACTAAAGTGTATTCTTATAAATTTCAACAATGCCTCCTCTATTTCTTTAATGTGTATTATTCATAATTTTTTCCTAAAATTACATTCAAGAATCCTATCACTATCCAAATTAAAAGATGATTTCAGAACATCTAAAACCACGTAAAAAATATCAGAAGGGTGAAGTTAGAGAAATTATACTTTTTGCCATGAAATATTATATGAAATTGGCACTCAAGCTAATACTGACTGCTTTAGTCTTCAGTCTACCGGTCTTATTGGTTTATGATCAAATAAAAACAAATTCAAACGAGTTCTATCATTATCTTGGCTTAATCACTTTGGTTATACTTTGTATTCTTTATCCTGTTTTATGTTACTACTTATCAATCAAAATATTTGGAGAAGAAATTGCAGAATTTTTAGCAGCCTTAATCATGTATATTGGGTTCGTAGGGGCATTCGTTCTTATGATAATTTATTCTGAAGATCCTTTAATAAAAATTATCTGCACAACTGTTTTAGTAATCTTCTTTATTGCCTTATTGAAAGTTTATAGTAGGAGAATTTTTAGTGGAATTAGAAATCTCTTTCAATGGAAATAGAAACTATCATGGATAAAGAATACTTTAAACTTGCTGAAAGTTATTTTGATGTATGGTCTGATGGAGAAGACTTCCAATGGTTTGCTGAAACATGGTATAAATTAGGATGGGGTGGTTCAACAAAATTGAACCGTGAAAGAACGAAAATATTCATACTAACACTTGCTAATATCTATTATGAATTTTGTCACGAAGCTTATGGCTTATGTTATGAATTATTATTAGAGGATGACCAAGAATTTTTAATTAGGGATTGTGATATATCTGCAACACGGATAAGAGAACTGATCGAATTGGAACATTCAAAAAAAAAATGGATTGATAAACCAGAGGATATTGAAGATTATAGCTTAATTATGGGTTTACGAACACTCATTAAGTTGTATAAACATGAGGTATTTGAGGATTTATTTTGCCGGATAGGAAATGTTGAAAACTCCTTCAAATCAATTAAGCCAGATTGGAAAATTGAGTATGCTGGATATGAATATATTGAATCTTGGGGTGGCACATATAGTAATTTCTGGTGATTTGTCCTTAACTGCTTAAATCGGGCGATTATCGAAATTAGAAATTAAAATATAGATTAATTTAACAACTCAACTGCATTTCTTAGGTTTTCCGGTCGCAAGTGTGCGTAAATCATTGTCGTTTTAATATCCGTGTGTCCTAATAACTCTTTGATAATAAGTAAAGAGACTCCCTTCCTTGCTAAATTACTTGCAAAGCTGTGCCTTAAATCGTGGAAGTGAATTGATGAATCAATAGTTTCACCTTTTGCTGTTTCTCTAACTGATTTTTTGAATTTTTTAGTTATGTAATCTGGATTAAACTTAAATCCATTCTTAGTAAATACGTATCCATCCTTTTGTATATTAATGACCTTTGGGAATATTTCAGTAAGAAGGTTGACTACCTTATCATTCATCGGGACTATTCGTTCCCTCTGTCCTTTAGTGGTAAAATCATCTGTGTTCATCACTCTTATTGCTCTCTCATTTAGATTAACTTGATTCCATTTTAGGTTGACTATCTCACCTAATCTCATACCGGTATAGAAGGCAAACACGTAAATTTGCTTTAGGATTGTATTATTTTCTTTACCTAATATCTGTTCAAGTTCAATTTCATCAATGAAGGAAGGATTGTTTTGAGGAATCTTAGGAGACTTGATTTTTAATAATGGATTCTGAGTTAAATATCCCCAATGGATAGCTTTATTGAATGCACTCTTAAGATTGTTGTAGTGTTTTTTAGCCGCATACTTACTCTCGTTGTAAGTTTTTGAAATAAACTGTTCCATCTGATAGGAATTGATTTTGCTTAGTGGAACATCGTCTAATGATTCGATTAGTTTTTTGAAGGAAGTCCTGACATCATTAAGATATTTTATTGATAAATTCAGTTTAACATAATTCTGATATTCAATTGAGAACTGTGATAGCAAAATAAATTTTTGTTTAGGGACAGATTCAAGTTTTTTGTGGAAGTCAGTCAAAAATCTAATAGCATCGGATTTTTTTGATTGCTTTGTGGATACTCTTTTAATTCTTCCTTCAGCTTCATTAAAATACTGAAGGTGATAGTATCCGTCTCTCTTGAACAGAAAAGATTTTTTCATCTTGCATTCCTTTCATTGTCTTGAAATGCTGCGAGGAAAAAACGTTAACCAAAACGTTCACCAAAATCACTTTTAATACTCAAAAGATTTATTAATTTAAGGTTAGGAAGTTTAGAATTTATGCAAATTTCTATTTGCGCCCATAGTTCAACTGGATAGAACGTCGGATTCCGGTTCCGGAGGTTGAAGGTTCAAGTCCTTCTGGGCGTACTAAAGCAAGTTGAAAATAGTTAAGTAGGTTGAAGGTTCTCAGCCAGAGGCTGATTCGCCTTTGGCGGAAAGTCCTTCTGGGCGTACTAGTCAATTAAAAAGTCAAAAGGAAAAATTCAAAAGTAAAAAAAGCCCGGGCTATCCATTTCAATAGATTTTTGCTCAATCCAAGTAATCGTTGATGAATATGAAACAGTATCAATGCTGTTCTGTATTTTTTTAACCTTAGTGAAACACATAACCCGATGAAAGTTAACCTTATTACAGGACTTATTATTCAAAAATTCAATATTTAAAAGTTCGGCCTTATTATAATGGCCGGGGCAAAATTCTTCAGGTTTTTTAATACGAATCGATGGTACATTAACCAGATAAATATTAAATTTGACACCAAGATTTCAACTAACTAAGTATTTTTAATCATCTACCACACAGTAAGGAATAATGAATGCTCACTAAGAAAAAGAAGTTATCTAAAAGAGAAATTAAAGAAGATAAGCTCGTTACAACTTATTACAAGGTGTACAATTATTTTGTTGAGAATAAAAATCGGGTAGGCATGTACGCAGGTGGACTGCTGGTTGTAATTGCCGCCATCTATTTTTATATTAATAATAAAGCCGAAAATAATGAGCAAGCTGGCATTCAGCTTTCACGAGTAATGGGATTGTACGATGCGGGTGCATATCTTGAAGCAATCGAAGGAAGACAAGGAACTAATATTTTTGGGTTGAAAAAAATAGCAGCCGAATACGGCAGCACCGAAAATGGAGAGACAGCAAAAATCTTTTTAGCAAATTCTTACCAAATGCTTGGTAATGTTGAAGAAGCTTTTAAATATTATGAAGATTACGGCGGAGGTAATAAGACATTCAAAGCAACCGCATTATCGGGTGAAGCCGGTTACTATGCAAATAAAAAAGAGTACGAAAAAGCTGCTGATCTTTTTTTAAGTGCATCTCGAGTTGCCAAAGAGAATGTTCTCAATCCCGAATATATGCTGAAGGCAGCAGTAAATTTTATTGATGCCGGCAAAAAAGAAGATGCAAAAGATCTTCTTGAAATAATTAGAAAAGATTATCAAACCTCTACTGCGTTTAGAGAAATAGATAAATATCTTACTTTAGTGAATTAACAAATAATAAAGGAGTTACTATGAAAAACTTTTTTCTTGTTCTTTCGGTCCTTTGTCTTTTGGCAGGAGCAACTAATGCTCAGCAATTAAATAACCTTGCTACTTTTAATCGTGCATTATTAGCACAAGATACTTTAATGCCTTATTACAATCCCGGTATTGCTGGAAATTTAGGTGTTCGTACTGTTTGGGTTGCAACAGAAGATCTCGATAATGACGGAAAACCAGAAGTGATTGCTACTGATTACCAAAACAATGGCAAAGTTCATGTAATGGAATTGAATGGGGACAATCTTGAAATTGTCTGGTCTTCCCCTAAAGATTTTTCTCATGCCTCGGGTAGCGGCAGTACACCACGCTGGGTTCGCACTGGTGACTTAGATGGTGATGGCAAAGGTGAAATTATTTTCCCTCTGAGTAAAGGTGCTACAGATTACGTAATTCAGGTTTGGGAGTGGGATGGCGTAAATGATAACAACTATATTTCTGCCATTAATCTAGATTTTAATGCTTTTGTAGCTCAAGGTATGGGAAACTTTAGAACCAATCGTGAGGTTGCACACGTTTTCGATTTCGATAATGATGGTTCGGATGAATTTATTATGTCCAATCGTGATCATCGCGTTTATGTACTTGGTATTTCTGGTGATGTACCCGGTTTTGGAGGTTGGGTTGTAGAAGGCGGTGATCCTGCAGTTGTTCTGGTCAATAGTAATGCCTATTCAATTTCTCATTGGCACTCCGTTCCCGCAGATTTAAATGGGGATGGAACAAAAGAGATTGTAAACCACTTCTGGAATTTCTTAGGGTTTATGACTGTAAGATCAACAGGCACAGATACTTACGTATATCCAGATACTAGTTTTGCTAATTACTATTTGGAATTTCTGAGAGCAGATAATGTAGATGCAATCAGTTATATGGGCATTCAACCTGTTGATGTTGACGGTGATGGTAGTGATGAAATTGCTGGTATTCAATATAGCGCAGCAAGTGATCGTGATTACGATCCTTATTTAATCAATTTCAACAGTAGTGATGATGTTCAATATGGCTGGGACAGTACAAAATTTGGATTTATTGGTGAAAATCTTTGGACAGTTGCTGGAAAAACTAGTGGACAGTTTTGGGGAATTGGTGCCGCAGATTTAAATAATAATGGCAGACAAGAGATACTTCTTGGCGGTACTTTAGATTATGAAGTTATTGCACTCGAATACAATGGAACTGGAAGTGTTTTAGATGCAGCAAATTATACTGCTTCTGTTGTTTATACCGGTGGGCATACCACAAAGAATTCAAGTTGGGACATTAGAGATTCTTTAGGAGTTATTGACACTGTTTCTGTTGGAGATTCTCCTTTTGTTTCAAAAATGTTTGCAGGCTGTGATATTAATGGAAATAACAAGCAGGAGGTTTTACTATCTTATCAAAGTGTTTTCGATTCAGTAAAATACACTTACAAACGCTGGGATGCCTCTGCTTTCGTAACCGATTCCATAGTAATGAAATGGAATCCCGATCAAGTTACTGTAAGAATGCTTGAATCAACCGTAACCGGAATTAAGGAGATCCACTTGGGTATAATCACTCCAGATGATTACAAGCTCGAACAGAATTATCCCAATCCATTTAACCCGACAACTTCAATAAGATTCTCTCTTCCATTGCAGAAAAAAATTTCTATAGTTGTTTATGATATTCTTGGTAACGAAGTAAAAACATTGCTTAACAATCAAGAATTTGAAAAAGGCAATTATGAAGTAACATGGGATGGAACGAATAATTTCGGGAGTAGCGTTGCAAGCGGACAGTACGTTTACACTTTAAAATACGGAAACTTCAGCAAATCTCTTAAAATGACTTTGTTGAAGTAAAATTATCGTAATAATAAACAAACCCAGTTTCTCCCGTTCCAATTAAAACGTTTAGAAACTGGGTTTGTGGTTTGGCCGTAGAGTAAACCCTACGGCTTTTTTATTATTCAGGCATGAAAAGATATGCCATCCGCCTAAGGTGGATGGCATATCTGAAAGCCTGCTTGATAATTCATCTTATTATCTTTATTTTTTTTATAGGCAATTCATTTAATTATTCATCTTACTAAATGGTGATATCTTTTCAAATCGAACCATCCTTCAAAATAAAATTGTTTTCTTTTCCCGGAGGTATTCATGGTCAAAAAATTTCTACAGACTTTCTTAATCCCTGGCACTCGGCTAATATTGTGGACAGGCTTAATCTTTATCTTAATCTTATTTCCCATTAGCAAATCGTTAGCCGGCACAACCGGCAAGCTTTCCGGCACCGTTAAGGATGCGCAAAACGGAGATGCAATTCCCGGCGTAAATGTTATTGTAGATGGAACAGGATTTGGCGCAGCAACCGATGTTAAAGGATTTTACACAATAAACAATCTCCCGCCTGGAAATTATAAAATCACTTACTCGGCAATTGGTTATCAGAAAAAACAATTTGTTAATGTTAAAATCTCGGTTGATTTTACAACTAAAATTGATGTTGAACTTTCTCCCGAATCCATTGAGCTTGAAACAATTGTTGTTGAAGCCGAATCTCCGTTGATCAGAAGAGATTTAACTTCCTCTCAAACAACTATAGATGCGGGACAAATTGAGAGTTTACCTGTCGAAAGCATTTCTCAATTGTTAGTACTGCAGGCAGGAATAATTCAAGGAACAGGTGGAGAAATTCATATCCGAGGAGGCAGATCAAGCGAAATTGCATATACTGTAAACGGTGTTTCAATTTCTAATCCCTATGACGGCAGCAGGTCGGTTAATATTGCAACTAATGCTATTCAGGAATTATCTGTTGTCAGCGGTACATTTAATGCAGAATACGGTAATGCGCTAAGCGGAATTGTTAACACTGTTACGAAAGAAGGAGGGAGTTCGTATAAAGGGAAGATTTCATTTTACAGCGGTGATCATTTGAGTTCGAGAGATGATATATTTTTTAATATAAAGAAAATTAAACCAACAAACACATTTACTAATGAATTAACTCTGAGCGGACCATTCCCATTGTTGGAGAAAGATCTTTCTTTCTTCCTCTCACAAAGATATGATGTGGATGATGGATATCTTTATGGAGTTCGTCAACATTTGCCTTCCGATTCGGTTTATAAAAATCCAACTAATCCAAATGATATAAGAGTTTTTTCTTCAGGTGATGGTAACATAGTTCCCATGAATACAAGCAAAGAATATAATGCCACTGTGAAGTTTACCTATAAACCGATTTCCACGATGAAAATAAATTATGATTTGATTTATTCAACTTCGAAGTACCAAAATTACAATCACGATTATAAATACAACCCCGATGCAAATTATAATAACTATGAATGGGGATTGCTAAACTCATTTGAGTTTCGTCATGCATTAAGTAATTCAACATTTTATTCATTGCGCGGGTCGTTAAACCTAAATGATTATAAACAATATTTATACGTATTGTTAGACAAAGACAATAATCCTGTCGATTTTCATCCCGGCATGGATGTTTCAGCTTTACATGCCGATCCTCGCTATAATAGAACAGATAGGAGTTACACAGTTGCTAATTATACTTTTGTCTCAGGAGGAACAAGGAATGGTCATTTTTATCAGAGGACTACTACACTTAATGGAAAGTTTGATATAACAAGTCAGATTTCAAGCAGCCATGAGATTAAAGCCGGTATTGAAGCTGCATCCCACAAATTAGATTATGTTTCCTTTGCAGTTCTTCGAGATAATAATTTTTACATCAATCCGACTATCGATATTTCAACCGATAGCCCCAACTTTGATGAGTATACAAAAAAGCCATTTGTTTTTTCCGCATACATTCAGGATAAAATGGAGTTTGATAAGCTAATATTAAATGTAGGTGTTCGTTACGATGGATTTGATGTTGATTCAAAATATTCGACTGACATATTTAATCCTTCGGCAAAAAATCCTAACATTTCGCCGCTTGTTGATAAAACAAAACTTCTTGCAGATGCACCTTCGAAACATCAGGTAAGCCCGAGAGTTGGAGTTTCTTTTCCAATTACAGATAAAGGCATTATTCACTTTTCATACGGGCATTTTTTCCAGATGCCTCCGTTTGCTTACTTGTACACCAATCCCAATTTCGAATATAGCTTTGCATCTGGAGCACCAGTTTTTGGAAATGCCGATTTGAATCCTGAGAAGACAGTAACTTATGAACTTGGTTTACAGCAGCAGCTGTTTGAAGATCTTGCATTTAATGTTACAGGATTTTATAAGGATGTTCGTGATCTTTTGGCTCTTCAACAAATCAGAATAAGCGAGGATGAAACTTATTTTAAGTATGTAAACAAAGATTACAGCAACGTTAAAGGAGTTACCCTGTCACTTACAAAACGAAAAACTCCGCAAAGTATTTTTAGTGTTACGTTAGATTATACTTACCAGGTTGCGGAAGGAAACGACGTTGATACCGATGCCTTCTTCCTTGATTTATCTTCAGGAAGACAAAGCGAAAAAATTCCCGTTTTCTTAGGATGGGATCAATCACATACTTTAAACGGAACTATTTCTATTGGTGAAAGTAATGATTGGAATGTAAGCTTGATTGGAAGATTCGGAACAGGCTTGCCTTACACTCCTCTTATAACGGGTAAACAAATCTATTTAAGAACCAACAGCGAGAGAAGACCTACACAAACAAATGTCGATTTGCTCGTCGAAAAGTCTTTTGAATTGGGAGGATTGAATTTAAATGTATTTCTAAAGGTGTTTAATCTGTTTGATGTACTTAACGAAAGATTAATTTATACTGATACAGGCAGAGCAACATATACTTTGTTAACAAGTCAAGGCTCCGCTCAAGCAACTGATAAAATAGCAGAGAACATTTCCGGGGTTCACTCTGCAAAAGAATATTTTGTACAGCCGCAGTTTTATCTTCCTCCTAGAGAAGTTAAACTTGGCTTTTCATTAGAGATTTGAAATAAGAAAAGACGGAGATTTATGAAATGAAAATAACAATATCAAAAAATTCTGCTTTGGTTTTACTTGCTGCATTTATAACGGTTAATATTTCCCTCAGTCAATCTATAAATGAAAAAAAGCAAAGAGAACACGAAGCGGTTAAGAATCTAATTCATTCAAATACAAGCATCACACAGCCAATCTTAAATTCCGAACTGAAAAAACCAAAGAGTCGTGTTCCTTCAGGCGAAAAATACGCCTTAAGTAAAACAGCAGCTGGATTAGACAGAAGAAAATCCTTTTACATGAATGGGAATAATATTTCTACAGATATTTATAACTATGGCGGAATTGGTCCTGGTTACGGTTTGCTTAGAGGTGTTAACAATTTTATTTGGAACAAGCTTGATTATGTTTTTCAATTTTGTCCAATTGTTGGAGCGCAGGTACCTAATGCAAATGATACGACAAAACTGATGCAAATCATTTCAGATGGATTGTGGGATTATCCACAGCAACAATTAAGAGAAGTTAGCCCTGATGGCAAAACGCTTTGGCATTGGCAGCCGTTAGCAGGATATTCTGATCCCGAGTCCGATGATATCGCATCCAATCCGGCCGATGATCTTGATGGAGATGGTAAACCGGATAGCTGGCCAAGAGAATGGTACAATCCGACATTAGGGAAATATGTTTGGCCGGGTTATTTATCTCAAGACGCAACTAACGCTGACCTCGAAGTTTTTTGGGCGATGGATGATAGGGAAAATTTTGAGTTTCCTTATTATCCTTACATTAATGATTCATCAAAAAAAGGAATTGGGCTTCAAGTTGATGGCAGAGCTTTTCAATGGAGCAATGCATTAGCAGGCAACACAATCTTTTTTGTATACACGATTACGAACGTAAGTGACAAAGATTTGGATACGGTATTTTTTGGAATTTATGGTGATCCAGATCTTGGCGGCGGTTCTCCTGAAAACACAGATGACAATGGATATTTTATTCCACCGTATTCCACTCCGCAAGTTAATGTTGATAATATTCCTGTTTATGCCCGAAGCATGGTTTATTTTTGGGATCCGGATATGGTTGGAAGGGGCGGCTTACCTCTCGGGTATCTCGGCTGCAAGTTTCTTGAAAGCCCCGGTAATTCTGTTAATGGAATTGATGATGATGGTGATGGAATGATTGATGAAAGACAAGATGATGGAATTGATAATGACGGCGATTGGAATCCTTTGATTAATGATTATGGAATTGATGGTATTCCAAATACAGGAGACCAGGGTGAAGGTGATGGTGTTCCAACAGCAGGAAAAAGATTGCCAAATGGTTCTTTAGATCCGCTTTATCCCGGAGAGAAAAATTTTGAGTTAACTGATCTTGACGAGGCAGATCAAATTGGACTGACAAGCTTTAACAGCTGGTCATGGTCAACAGATAGAATATCCGATGATGTTTCAATGTGGAATCGTTCCAAGCCGCGAAACTTTGGTGATATTCAGCAAAGCGCCGACATAGTTTTTATTTTTGGTTCAGGTTATATTTCTCTTAAAAAAGGTGAGACGAAAAGAATTTCCATGGCTCTGCTTTGCGGGGAGAATCTTCAAGATTTATTAATCTCTGCCGAAACTGTTCAGACAATTTATAATCAAAATTATCAATTCTTTAAACCGCCGGTTTTACCCAATGTTTATGCTGTGCCGGATGATAAGAAAGTAATTTTGTTTTGGGATACAAAAGCTGAAGAAAGCGTTGACCCAATTACCGGTAAAGACTTTGAAGGATATGTAATTTACAGAAGTACCGACCCTTCCTTTCAAGATATTCAGGTAATTACTGATGGAAAAGGATCAAGCTTTTTAAGCAGGCCATTAGTTGATTACAACGGCTTCGAAGCAAAGTGGGATATTGGACACCGTGATGAGCCATTCACCGATGTTAACAATAACACCCGATACGATTCAGGTGAGCCCTTTGTTGATTGGAATGAAGATGGAATTTGGTCATCAAACATTGATGATGTTTGGAAAGGTTATCATCCGGTTGCTTATCAAGGCAGAGGGATTCAATATTATTTAGGAAATAACTCGGGACTGGTTCATTCTTTTGTTGATTCGAACAATGTCATCAATGGTCAAACATATTATTATGCTGTTGTTGCATACGATCATGGGGATTCGACTGGAATTCCTCCTACTGAAACAACGAAAAAAATTACTCTCGATCCTATAACTTCTAAGCTGAGATTTGATATCAATACGGTTCAAGTAATTCCGGGACCGAGGGCAAGCGGTTATTCACCCCCGCAATTTTCTGATTTAGGATTGAATCACGACAGTGGAATTGGAACCGGAGAAATTTCTGTAAATATTCTTGATGATCTTGCAGTTCCTCAAGCTGCAGAATATCAAATTACATTTGAAGACAGCCTAATAGTACCATCAGGTAAAATTCTGCAAAAAAATTATTCTGTTTTGCATAAGCTGCCAATTACGGAATCGTTTGTTGTTTATGATACTAAGTTTACAAAGCTTAATAATTCAAACATCTTCATAGATTCTGTTATTGTTAAGGATATGACTACGGGAACGATCTATAAGAGTAATGTTGATTATATTCTTGATTATCAGAAAGGAGCAATCAGACGAACCGATGCTAGTGCAATGCAAAGCGGAAATAGTTACCAGATCACTTATCGTTACTATCCTATTTATCAAAGCGCAAACCTGAATTATGAAGATGATAATCCGGTTTTTGATGGGATGCAGTTAAGATTAAATGATCATCCCATTCTTGAGCTTGATACAGCAAAGACAAAATGGGTTGAAGGTAAAACGAATTTTCAAGTGCTTGTAAAAAAAGGTTCACGCACAGGAAGTCAAATGTGGCCTGCGGATTATGAGATTAGGTTCTCATCTCAAAATATTGATACAGCGCTCATTCAGGTAACCGGCGGTACGAGAAGAATACCGGTTAAATATTCTGTGAAAGAAATTACTACAAACGTTCCTAAAACTATTTTTACTTTTTTAGTTGAGAATCCAAGTACAAGAGATAGTACATGGAGCCCGGGAGAAGAAATAATTCTATTTAAGTCCGGTTCACCTGGTTTACCAAGCGATTTTACTTGGGGTGTTACAATTTTTAAGCCCGATACTCCTCAAGTTCCTATTCTTCCTGCCGATGGTGATTTGTTTATAGTTAGAACAAAACGGCCATTTTATAATGTGGACCAATTTTCATTTAAAACAGAAGCGGCAATCTTCAAACAAGATGATGCAAAAAATGGGTTGGATAATATTTACGTAGTTCCTAACCCTTATGTTGGTGTGAATGAACTTGAACCGACAAATAAGCTTCCGGGACAGGCAAGAGGCGAGCGCAGAGTTTATTTCGAAAATCTTCCGCCCAAATGTACGATCAGAATTTACACATTAAGCGGTGAACATGTTCAAACAATTGAACATGAAAGTACTCTTCAAAATGGAAGAGAATTTTGGAACTTGCTGAATAAAGATGGATTCAGCATTGCATATGGAGTATACTTCGCCCACATAGATGCGCCCGAAATTGGTGGAAAACTTATCAAGCTGGCAATCATAAAATGATGAAGGAGAAAATCACAATGTCAGTTAAAATAAAAATAATTTTGTGTTTTTGTGCATTATTCATCTTTGAATCAAATGCTCAAGTGGGAAGCTCTTTAAACAAAACGGGAACAACTGCCGCACAATTTCTGAAGATAGGGGTTGGTCCCAGAGCAATTGGAATGGGCGGAGCATATACTGCCTCGGCAGACGATATAAATGCAATGTATTGGAATCCGGCAGGACTCTCACGAATGTATTCTAAAGAAGCTTATTTCAATCATGTAGATTGGATAATGGATGTTAAATTAGATTATGCCGGCTTTGCCCTCGATGTTACAGATTTAGGGACTCTAGGTGCTTTTATCTCTGTATTGTCAATGGATGATATGCCTGTTCGTACTCTGCAGCAGCCTCAGGGAACAGGTGAACTATTTTCTGCCGGATCAATCGTAATCGGATTATCATATGCAAGGAACTTAACCGAAGAGTTCTCCATTGGCTTTAATGCAAAATATGTGGGTGAAAATATTTGGAATGAATCGGCAAAAACTTTTGCTATTGATATCGGTACTCAATATGTGATTCCATTCCTAAATGAATTCAGATTAGGTGCGAGCATTTCAAACTTTGGTCCGAAAATGAAGATGAACGGAAGAGATATTATTCAAACTACAACTGTAGGTTCAGGCGAGGGTAATTTAATCAACACGGATTTACAGCTTGACGAATTTGAGCTGCCTCTGCTTTTCCGAATAGGTGTTGCAGTTGATGCAATTAAAACAGCTGAAAATAGGTTAACAATTGCTGCCGATGCAATTCATCCGAATGATAATTCCGAATATGTTAATGCTGGATTAGAGTACACATGGAACGAAATTTTCTTCATCCGCGGTGGTTATAAATCATTGTTCGAAGAAGACGGTGAGCAGGGTTTTACTCTTGGTGCTGGAATTAACTATCGTTTTTTTGATGCATTTAAAATTAAAATTGATTATGCTTACCAGGATTTCGGCCGTCTGAAAAATGTCCAATACATTTCATTGGGAGTGAGGTTTTAAGGTGTAAAATGAGGGTGACCCAAAAGTAATATTTATCAGTAAATGGAACCACATAGTGGCAGGCACTGATGACGCTGATTTTAAATGATTTTCGCAGATTTTTTAATTGAATAATTACTTTTCGGTCACCCTCAAAATGAAGAACATACAATTTCCCAAAACCTATAGCATTTTCGTAAAAAACTTCTTAAAACCTAGTCATTTGTATCAATTTTTGTTCAAAATTATAAAATTCTCATTTCTTGACTTTCAACCCATCTATGGATATTTTTTCACTCCATTATTAAACTAAAAGGGCAAATGGCAGATACTTCGGATTTCAGAAACGGTTTAATTATTAAATTTAAGAGCGACCTCTTTACAATCATCGAATTTCAACATGTAAAACCCGGCAAGGGCGGCGCATTTGTTAGAACTACATTAAAAAGCTTAAGAACTGGCAAAGTGTTGGATAACACTTTCCGCTCCGGTGAAAGTGTGGAGATCATTCGTGTTGAACGTAGAAAGTACCAATATCTTTTTCGCGAAGGCGATTTTTTAGTTTGTATGGATAACAATAGTTACGAACAAATAAACGTACCTAAAATTTTGTTTGGTGACGGAGTAGATTATCTGAAAGAAAGTGAAGAAATTGAAATGCTTTTTGATAAAGATGATATCATAAGCGTTGATATTCCGATTTTTGTTTACCTTAAAGTTGTTCAGACTGAACCTGGCTTTAAAGGCGATACAGCAACCGGCGCAAATAAACCGGCTAAACTTGAAACGGGTGTAAGTATAAACGTTCCTCTTTTTATTAATGAGGGCGATGTTCTAAAAGTTGATACGAGAACCGGCGGTTACGTAGAAAGAATAAAATCCTAATTAAAGGAAAACATCATGGATTTAAATCTCATCAAAAAATTAATAAAAATTTTTGATTCCAGTGAAATTACAGACCTGGAGATTGAACAAGAAGGTTTTAGAATTAAAATTGCGAAAAAGACCCACACCCTTCATAGTGGATCCCGGCCGCATGTGGTTTTGCCGCCCGCCTCGGTTGATGAAGGACTTAAAGACGTCACTTCAGTAAATGAAAAAGAAACCAAAGCTGAAACAAGACATGAAATTCGTTCACCAATTGTTGGAACATTCTATCTTGCACCCGGGCCTGATGCCGATCCCTACGTTCAGGTCGGAGATATTGTTACCAAGGGTTCAGTACTCTGTATTGTTGAAGCAATGAAACTTATGAATGAAATTGAATCTGATACTGAGGGAAGGATAGTAAAAATTCTTGTTGAGAACGGTAAACCTGTAGAATTCAATCAGCCGCTATTTTTAATTCAGCCAAACTGATTTCCGATTTATAAAAGAGGATTAATTGTTTAATAAAATTTTAATTGCTAACCGTGGTGAGATAGCGTTAAGAATAATCAGGACTTGCAAAGAATTAGGAGTCAAATCTGTTGCAATTTATTCGGAAGCTGATCGAGATTCACTCCACGTTACTTTTGCAGATGAAGCCGTTTGCATTGGTCCTCCCCCAAGTAAAGATAGTTATCTGAAAATTCCTCTTATCATTTCTGCAGCGCAAATTACCGGTGCCGATGCAATTCATCCTGGATACGGATTTCTTGCTGAGAATGCCAACTTCTCCGAAATATGTGCCGAATCAAATATAAAATTTATTGGTCCTTCTCCTGAAATGATAAATGCTATGGGAGATAAATCTTTTGCAAAAGATACAATGAGAAAACACGGAGTTCCTGTTATTCCGGGAAGTGACGGAGTGCTAAAAAATCTTAGTGAAGGAAAAGAATTAGCTCAAGGCATAGGTTATCCAGTGATCATAAAAGCCTCTGCAGGCGGCGGTGGGAAAGGAATGCGCATTGTTAACGATGAAAGTGAATTCGACAATGCTTATCAAACGGCTCGTACAGAAGCTGAATCTGCTTTTGGTAATTCTGATGTTTATCTTGAAAAGTACATTGAAAATCCAAGGCATATTGAAATTCAAGTGATGGGAGATTCATTTGGCAATGCATATCATTACGGCGAGCGTGATTGTTCTGTTCAACGTCGTCATCAAAAGTTGATTGAAGAATCTCCTTCGCCTGCATTAGATGAATCAATCAGAAATAAAATGGGTGAGAGTGCAATTCTCGGTGCAAAAGCAGTTAATTATGAAGGAGCAGGCACAATAGAATTCTTGCTTGACCAGCATAAAAACTATTATTTCATGGAAATGAATACTAGAATTCAGGTTGAACATCCGGTTACTGAAATGGTTTATAAAGTTGATTTGGTTCGACAGCAAATCCTTGTCGCTGCAGGAGAAAAAGTTGAAACACTTCCGCAAAAACCAAGCGGACACAGCATTGAGTTTCGTATAAATGCCGAAGATCCTGAGAATGGATTTAGACCATCTCCGGGAAAAATACAGTCACTTCATTTTCCGGGAGGTTACGGAGTTCGGGTTGATTCGCATCTTTATCAATCATACAAAATACCTCCTTATTATGATTCGCTGATTGCTAAGCTAATTGTTTGGGGAAAAGATAGAAACGATGCAATCAGCAGAGGTAAACGTGCACTCGAAGAATTTACAATCGAAGGAATTAAAACAACAATTCCTTTTCATCTTCAAGTTTTAAAAGATGAAAGATTTTTAAACGGTAATTTTGATACACATTTTTTAGAAAACTTTAACTATAAAAATAAAGAGGGAGAAAAATGAAAATTCCGGAAAATTTACGATATACAAAAGATCATGAATGGATTTTAATAGAAGGTAAAACCGGTACAATAGGAATTACAGATTACGCTCAAGGCGAATTAGGCGATGTTGTATTTATTGATATCGATCCAAACCTGAAAGAAATTAAAAGAGGACAATCATTCGGCGCCATCGAAGCTGTAAAAACAGTTAGCGATCTTTATGCTCCGTGCAACGGCAAAGTTTTGGAAATAAATTCAGCACTTGCTAATTCACCGGAAATTGTCAACAGTGATCCTTATGGTGGAGGCTGGATGGTTAAGATTGAAATTAAAGATTTAGATGAGCTGGAAGATTTACTTAACAGCAAAGCTTACAGCCAGATGCTTGGCAAGTGATAGTTAAGTCCACGACTTAAGGCGTGAGTCGTTAAAGTACGGCTTCTCGATTTTCATTCATCTCCAATTCATAAAAAATGTTTAATCGCGAAACAATTCTTATAATAGATTTTGGTTCTCAGTTTACTCAGCTTATTGCAAGACGAATTAGAGAATCAAAAGTATATTGTGAGATTCATTCTCATATGATAAGCATTGAAGAGATTAAAAAGCTTAATCCCATCGGTATTATTTTATCCGGCGGCCCAATGAGTGTTTATGATGAAAACTCACCGGCTCTTGACAATAATATACTTTCACTCCAAAAGCCAATCCTCGGTATATGTTATGGACTCCAAATTCTTTGTAAAAATTTAGGCGGTAAAGTAGAGTCTGCAAAAGATCGCGAGTATGGTAAAGCCGAATTAAGCATCGAAGGAAATTCTTCTCTGTTTCTTGATGTGAAAAATGATTCTACCGTTTGGATGAGTCACGGAGATTACCTTACCAACTTACCGCAAGGTTTTAATGTTATCGGAACATCGCATCACTCACCAATATGTGCAATTGAAAACAAAGCCAAGAAAATTTTTGGAGTTCAATTTCATCCCGAAGTAGTTCATACCGAAGAAGGTGAAAAAATCATTAGAAATTTTTTATTTAAGATTTGCGGTGCAAAAGGTGATTGGACACCGCAAAATTTCATTGAGGAAAGTATTGATAAAATTAAATCAGCTGTTGGCAATTCTAAGGTAATCTGTGCATTAAGCGGCGGAGTTGATTCAACAGTAGCTGCAGTATTAGTTGAGAAAGCTATTGGCGATAAGCTTATTTGCATTCATATCGATAATGGTTTGATGCGGAAAAATGAAAGTGAGGAAGTAGAAAAATTATTTAAGGATGAATACCATATCCGATTTGTTCACGTTAATGCATCTGAAAAATTTCTATCAAGACTGAAAGGAGTTGTTGATCCCGAACAAAAACGTAAAATTATAGGAAATACTTTTATAGAAGTATTTGAAGAAGAAGCAAAAAAAATCGAGGGTGTAAAATTTCTTGTGCAGGGAACTTTATATCCCGATGTTATCGAATCTGTCTCCGTTAAAGGATCATCTGCAACTATTAAAACTCATCACAATGTAGGCGGGCTTCCTAAAAAAATGCATTTGAAATTGATTGAACCATTCAGAGAACTTTTCAAAGATGAAGTTAGAAATGTTGGATTGAGCTTAAATATTCCCGAGGATTTTATAGAAAGGCATCCATTTCCTGGACCCGGATTGGCTGTTAGAATAATTGGTGAAGTGACAAAAGAAAAATTAGATTTGCTGTGCGAGGCCGATGAAATTTTTATAAATGAAATTAAAGCAGCCGGTGTTTATAATAATATTTGGCAGGCATTTGCAGTTCTGCTGCCAATTCAAACCGTAGGCGTTATGGGTGATGCCCGCACTTACGAAAATGTTCTAGCTCTTCGTGCGGTAACTTCAGTTGATGGGATGACTGCTGACTGGTTTAGATTTGATGATGATTTGCTGGCTAAAATTTCTAATAAAATTATTAATAAGATTAGAGGAATTAATCGTATCGTTTATGATATCAGTTCAAAACCACCTTCAACAATAGAATGGGAGTAGTCTTTGGATATTGATTTGAAGATTAAGCACAAGCTCAATAAAGCAACGAATTTCAAAGTTCAGGGAAAATATTTACATGCGATTCAAATTTGCGAGCAGTTGCTGAGCGAATATCCAAATAATCAGGATATTCACTTTGAATTAGCTGAGTTGTATGATCTTTCAGGCAATCTGAATTCCTCATTTCATTTACTGGAGACATATCTGGAAAATAATCCAGAAGATAAAGATATGAGATTATTTTTCGGACAATTCCTTCTTAAAAATCAATTGTGGAATAAAGCGGCTGAAATCTTTTCTCTGCTTAACCCGGAGGAAAAACCCATTGTATCATTTTTCCTTGGTTATTCAAATTTCATGCTTAAAGATTACGAAATGGCTCGAATAAATTACTTAAACTTTTTGTCTCGAAAGGCTGAAAGTGAATTAATGTATGAATCGTACGTCTATTTAGCTAAAATAGAAATTGCGCTGAACGATTTTGAATGCGCGTTATCCTATGCAAAGCAATCAGAAATAATGTATTCATCGTTTTGGGAATTGCATTTAATTTATGCAATATGTTATTATAATTTAGGCATGGATGCTCATTCAATACTTGCGATTGATAAAGCTATAAAATTGAATCCTAAAGGAATTGAATCTTATGAATGGGCTGGTAAAATATTTTTACGAACAGGAGATTTTCTTAAAGCAGAAAAATATTTTATTAAATATGTTGAATCTGTCGAGGAAATCTCTTCGGAAACATATGCTAATTTAGGTGAGGCATGTTTGAATTCGAATAAAACCAAATCGGCATTAGATTACTTTGAATTGGCACTTAAAATTGATCCGGGAAATAAAAATGCTTTAACCGGCAAAAAAAATATTTTGAAAAAAATTAGTTCAGCTTTATCTAGCGATGCATAATAAAATATTTATTTTACTTTTTATTTTTTCATTTCTCGTTTTTGCTCAAACAAACGATGAGCTGGATAAGCTGTTCAATTCAGCAATAAAAGATTTTAAAAATTCCAGATTTACTTCCGCATTGACCAGTTTTAACAAAATTGCTAACGACTTCGAATTGAATTCCAAAACTACTCTTGCATTATTATTTGTCGGTAAAATAAATTTAGAGCTTAAAAATTACTCTGATGCTGAAGAAAATCTGCTCCGTCTAGTTGGTGAATTTCCTCAAAGTAAATACTCTGATGAGGCAGAAATTACTTTATCGAGAGTTTATCTCGATCAAAAAGAATATGCAAAAGCATTTTGGAGGTTGTGTTTGATAATAGGCACTACCGAACAATCAGAGACAAGGGCTTTTGCAATAAATAAAGTTGAAGAAATTGCATTAAATTATTTATCGGCTGCTGAAGTTAAATCAATTTATGATTCCACAATAATCGTTTCAGTAAAACCATTTTTACTTTTAATAAATTGGAAAATTCATTTGAATTGGAAAAATGAAAAGCTTGCACAAGAAACTTTTAACAAGTTAATTCGCTTGTATCCCGATTCGCATGAAAAAAAGGAAGCGAAAAAATTGCTTAATGAATTACAAACTCCGAAAGAATATTCAGATCCAACAGATGTTGTGGGAGTTATTTTACCACTCACTTCAAATCGATCTGCAAATACAGCTGCATCAGAGATACTGGAGGGAATTAAATTTGCTTTATCCGAATTCAATCAGGGGCGAGACAAGAAAATCGGGATATTAATTCGTGACAGCGAATTATCAAGAAGAAAATTGGAAGAAATTAATGAAGAGCTTAAAGAGATAGAGAATCTTAAAAGTGTTGTTGGTCCCATTTTCAGTGCAGAAGTGAAAGATGCTCTCGATGTATTTGATGATATTAGTGTTCCAATCATTTCCCCAACGGCAACGGATGATTATCTCACTGAGCTGAACGCTAATTTCTTTCAGGCAAATCCTTCCTTTATAACCAGAGGAAGGTTAATGGCTCAATATATTTACTATGTGGGAAACCAAAGAAAAATTGCCGTGCTTAATGCGATTGACGGATACTCTCCAATATTAAGCAGCAGCTTTACACAAGAGTTTGAAAAACTTGGCGGTAGAATTGTTTTACGTGAATCCTATAAAAGCAACAGCGTTGATCTGAAAGAACAAATTAAAAAAATATCTGAATCTTTAAATCTAATTGAAGCAATTTATATTCCCCTTGCCGATAAAGCTGATATCCCGGTGATTGTATCGTTTTTATCCCAAATCAATCTGAACATCCCTGTTTACGGTGACCAGGATTGGATGAGTTCATCAGGTTTAGAATCTGCTGCCTTTTTAGATAACAACTTAATATTTTGCTCGGATTATTTCTTAAAATTCAGTGAAGAGGATTATCAAATTTTCAGCAAGAATTTCTATTCAAAAACAAAAATGGATGTGAACAGAAATATTCTTTATGGTTACGATACAATGAAATACTTATTAACAATTATGCGTAGCTCTTTCTCAGGCAGTGATGCATTAAAACAAAAGATGATTTCAGGTATTAGTTCTGTAGGATTCCATAATAATATTTGCTTTGATTCAAACCGGATAAACAGGTACATGAATATTATTCGCTATTTGAGCGGAAAATTTGAGCTTATAGATAAGTTTAAGTTAAATAATTAATGGAGAGATAAAATCTTAACTATAAAAGATCTTCCTTCAGAAGATAGACCGCGTGAAAAATTAAAAAAGCTCGGAGCCGGCGGCCTCACCGATGCCGAATTGATCGCCATTATTCTTAGAACCGGCAAAAAAGGAAAATCGGTTTTAACTATAGCTCATGAGTTAGTGCAAAAGCATATAAACCTTGCTGGTCTTGTATCTCTCTCATTAGCTGAATTAAAAAAAATATCAGGTATAGGTGAAGACAAAGCGAGAAGTCTGTTAGCTGCATTTGAAATTGGAAGGCGAATGCAATCTCAATCTAAGTGGTCGATAGACAAAAAAATCACTTCGCCCAAAGATATTGCAGAGTTTTTTGTTCCAATTCTCAGAGATGAATTAAAAGAAAAATTTTTGGTAGTCTGCCTTAACAGTACTAATAAAGTTACCAAGTTTGAGGCGATTTCGGTTGGAAGTCTGAATTCTAGTGTAGTTCATCCGAGAGAGATATTTAAATTTGCGATTGAGAATTCATCTGCAAGCATAATACTCATTCATAATCATCCAAGCGGAAATTTAGAGCCGAGTAACGAAGATATTGCAATAACCAAGAAATTAGTTGAGGCGGGAAAAATCTTAAATATTCAAGTGCTTGATCACATCATTGTGGGAGGCAACTCATTCACAAGTTTGGTTGAACGACGGTTGATATAATTTTTCAAACCAGTATAAAGCTCCCCGAAGCTAAAATTTATTTTGGATTTATTACATAATTTGTGTAAATATAGACAGTAGTTTTCTAGATATTCAGAACTGGCTGCAAAAATCGTAAGATTAAACACAATATTCTAGTTTTTTAACCAATTTACATAAATTATTTAAAAATGGAGGTTACTTTATGAAGTTAACAAAAGCGGTGAGAAATCTCGTCATCATTGCTGCATTTGCAACTTCCGCATCGGTTTTAACCGGTTGCGGAGGACTTAGCGAAGCTCAGATGGAAGAACTTAGAGGTCTGAGAAGTGAAGTAAGTTCACTTGAAGCTGAAGCAAAATCCTTGAAAGATGAACGTGCAAAACTTGAAAGAGAAATTGCAGATAAGAATGCTAAGCTTCAACAATGTGCGAAAGAAAAAGCAGAAACAACGGTCAATTTAACAAAACTGCCTAAATAAGAATTTTAAAATTGAAATTGGAGGTATATCTATGGAAATAAAAAAATATTTAATAAGCTTTTTCGCTATTCTGTTTCTTCTTTCAGTTACTGTAATTGCACAAGAAGAAATGACTACAGATGAATGGGAAGCTGAAATGACCCGCCTTAAGGATAAGAAAGAATCCTTAACAAAAGAAATCAGTGTGCTTCAAAATGAAGTTAATAATCTTAAAGCCACAAAACTTCAAAGTTATGAAGACTGTGTTAATGAATTATATGCAATGGTTGGAGGTACAAAAGCCGATGTTGATAATTACAGAAAAGCAGTTACTGAGCTTGATGGAAAAATCAGAAGAAAAGAAGGTCCGAAAGTTGACAGACAAAAAGATCTTGATGCACTTAAAATGAATAAGATCAGCGCATTGCCTGAATTCTTCGATAAAGTTCATAATCAAATGCAAAGATCATTGGATTCATGGGTTGAAGAAGTAAAGGAAACAATGTACACGGTTGTGAGAGGTGATCATCTTTGGGGAATCGCAAGAAAATCCGAACACTATGGAAACGGATTTGCTTGGCCAATGATTTACAAAGCAAATCGTGATAAAATTAAGAATCCTGATTTGATTTATCCAAAGCAAGTTTTCTCAATTCCAAAACTTACTGAAGAAGAAAAAGCTAAATACGATAAAATTAGAAAGAATTATAAACCGGCTCCGGTTCAGTAAATTATCTTTGATGATCTTAAAATATTCAAAAAGCCCTTGTCATTTAGGTGATAAGGGCTTTTTGCATTTAAAATAAAATGACAGCTTTAGAAAAAAGATTAACCCTTGATAATGTAGATATGCTTAGTTTGCTTGGTTCTAACGATGCAAATTTAAAGCTGCTTGAAGACCGCTTTAATGCCATGATTACCTTCCGCGGTGAGAATGTAATAATAAAAGGTGTTAAAGAAGAAGTTGATGTTGTCGAGAAAACCATCAAAGAAATGGTGTACGTGCTGAATACAAAAGGATCATTGAGAGAATCCGACATTAAAACCATTTTGGATCTTACAATCGAGGGAAGAGAAATTATTTCACCCAAAGAATTTGATTCGATTGTTCTTTACACCAAAAATGATGTAATTAAAGCTAAAACACCGGGACAAAAAGTTTATATTGATGCTGCATCAAAAAATGATATTTGTTTTTCAATTGGTCCTGCAGGAACCGGAAAAACCTATCTTGCGGTTGCTATAGCTGTAGCGGCGCTGAAAAAGGGTATTGTTAACAGAATTGTCCTAGCTCGCCCCGCAGTTGAAGCCGGTGAGAGTTTAGGCTTTTTGCCGGGAGATTTTCGTGAAAAGATTGATCCGTATCTCCGTCCGCTTTACGATGCTTTAGATGACATGATCCCTTCTGAAAAACTGAAAATGAATATTGAAAAGAGAATGATCGAAATCGTTCCTTTAGCATACATGCGTGGACGGACGCTGAATAATGCTTATGTCATTCTTGATGAAGCACAAAATGCTACTGATTTACAAATGAAAATGTTTCTTACACGTCTTGGTGCAAATTCCAAAGCAATTATTACAGGGGATATTACTCAGATTGATCTTCCTCCCAAAACAATAAGCGGATTGGTACAAGCCAAGGAAATTCTGCGGGGAATTGAAGGTGTTGGTTTTGTTTATCTCGACAAATCCGATGTGGTGAGGCATAAGCTCGTTAAGGACATTATTGATGCTTATGAAAAATTTCGAAATTCGGAGAGCATATGAATTAATGAATAAAGAATAATAGAATTACATAAAAAATTAAATAAGACTCCCTTTCTTAGTTTCTCATATCCAATAATTCTGATACTTTGTCAAAAATCTGACAACGTATCCTTACACGCCATCCTATGTTTACTCCTAAGATTTAGAATAAACAAAAACAAAGGAGTAAAAAATGTCGAGTACAACAAAATCCTGTGAAACGGGAAAAACACAATTCTCAATCAATTCAGCGATTAAAGCTGGTATTATTGCTACAGTAGCAATGACAATGTTTACATTCATGGCGCCGTTAATGGGATTTGAAATGAATATTCCCAAGATGTTAGCCGGCACAATGAACACCCCGATAATTATGGGATGGTTAGCTCACTTTATGATCGGAACTATTTTAGCAATTAACTTTGCTGCGCTGTTTCTACCAAAATTCCAATCAACAAATAATATAAAAACAGGGGCAATGTTCTCGCTTATCCCATGGCTAATGGCTCAAGTTGCTGTAATGCCTATGATGACCCTAATGAATGGCGGAACTTATGGTGATGGGTTTTTTTCAGGTTCAATACTTATTGCGGGCGCAAGCTTGATGGGGCATATTTTGTATGGAGTTGTTCTTGGTTTTGTTTATAGACCTATGCCTTCAGATGAGTTTATTCCACAAACCAACTAATAAGGCAATCAAAATGAAATTTAATGAAAATCAAAAACGGACGCTCCTTATCGGGTCAGTTATAATTGCTGCGGCAATTGTTGTCTGGTTAGCATTTGGTGTGGAAATATTTACTAAAACCCAGGTAATGGTCGAAAAGAAAGACGAATTATTTGGGACAACATATAAGGAATTTGAAAATAAATTCGTTCTCGGTTTAGATTATACCGTAGCATTTAGCTTGGCAGTCTTAGCCATTACTATGGTTATAACTTTTTTTCAGCGACAAAAAATAAAGGAAGCATAAAATGAAAAAAGCATTATTAATCACAGTCGTTTTCCTTTTAACAGTTTTTTTATTCTTGGCATATTCAAATTATCCGGCTGAAAAGAAAAACATTCTTATCCATATAATTTCTGATATTAAGAAAAACGATGGACCACCCTGTGTTGCAATTGATCTGGCTCTTACCAATTTGAAACTCGGCAACCAGGTAGAAGTTTTATTCGATGCCGATGCAGCCTGGAATCTTAAAAAATCTGATGATGGTAAAAATGATTACGATAGATATGAAGTGCCTGCGGATTTGAAAAAAATAGTTAATGCACAGCTTAATGTTAAAGGGTCATTAGCACTGAAAAAATTTGGTGAATTTCTTGAAATGCTTCACAAAAAAGGAGCAAAGATAGCTGTAAACGGTACATGGAACGTTCTCACAAGTGTTGAAAAGGAAGTAAAAGGAAAAACAAAAATGCCAAGTTATGTTGAGCCGCTGACTTTGAAGGAAATGACTGAAAGTATTAATAGTTCAGAGGCTTACTATAGTTATTAGAACATATATTCTGATCTGTCGGCTAATTGACAGAAACCTTCATGTTCATCTATTAGCTTAGTATTAGTAAAAAAATAGTTAACGATTATTATTAATAAAAACAAAAGGAAGTAAATAGTGAAAAACTTAAAAACCTTAAGTAAAGACACAGCAACATTAGAATCTAAACAAATTTTTAATGCAATAGAAAAATCATTTGGAATGCTGCCAAACATTTATGCAGTTATTGGTAACTCAGCTAACGCTCTTAGTTCGTATCTAACGTTTTCTGAAGCACAGAAAAACGGATCGTTTAATGCAAAAGAAAGAGAGGCCATATTTTTAGCAGTCTCAGAAGAAAATGCTTGTAATTACTGTTTATCCGCTCATACAGCTATTGCAAAGATGAATGGTTTTTCAGAAGATGAAACTTTGGAACTTAGAGCTGGAACTATCGAAGATATAAAATTGAATGTGCTGACTAACTTATCAAAATCCATAATTGCTAATCGTGGAAGAGCGGATGAAAATTTTGTAATGGAATTTTATGAAGCTGGTTATGATGAAAAAGCGCTGGTTGATTTAGTTGCCTTAGTAGTTGATAAAACATTTACAAATTATATCGGCAGACTTGCAAGGCCTGATATTGATTTTCCAAAAGCGCAGCCATTAAATAAAATAATTTTAGCTTAATTAATTTATAAAACAAAATAAAAGGAGTACAAAATGTTGAACACAGTGAAATCTCGTAATACGGGAAGAACAACACTCGGATTCACAGCTTTCTTAACCTTACTGCTGGGAATAAATCTTTTCGCCCAAACTTTTTCTGTAGATTCCAAAGATGGAAGAAACCAAGCATCATTTATTTCGGATGCACCATTTGAAAAAATAGTTGGACTTTCCAGCGGTTTAGATGCTACTGTAATGCTAAATATTAATAACATTACCGAAAAGCCAATGGGCAAAGTGAAAGTGCCTATTAACAATATGGTTCTACCGTTAATAGTGTGAAAATAAGTTGAGTTTGCCGTTGAAGAAGAGAATGGCAATCCTCAGATTATCAAAATTTCTATAGCCTTGAG
>MHAR01000024.1 GCA_001803045.1 Ignavibacteria bacterium RIFOXYB12_FULL_35_14
CGGCAAACTCAACTTATTTTCACACTATTAACGGTAGAACCATAAATATTAAAGGGATATTATTATGAAAACATTATTAAAAAACTTGTTTTTCCTTTTGTTTATATCGCAAATATGTTTTGCGCAAGGTTCTTGGACTAAAATCGGTGATATGCCTGAAATCAGATATGCACATACAGTCGATGAGCTAAATGGTAAAATATATATAGTCGGTGGAATAAATACTGAAACAAGCACTTATCCAACAACAGCCTTGGTTTTTGACAGATCATCAGGAGTATGGTCCCAAATTCCACTATTGAACAATAAAACTAGGGCAATGCACAGCAGTTGTATTGTTGGAAATAAATTGTACGTTGTTGGAGGATCTACGTCTAGTGATACAAAGTCATTGGATATGTTTGATCCCAATACAGGTCAGTGGATATCTAAAAATCCTATGCCAACTGAGAGAGGACTTGCAGCCTGTGCTGCAATTGATGGTAAAATATATGTAATAGGTGGAATTCAAAATTATCAGTATGACGGCTTAAAAACAGTTGAAGTATATGATACAAATACTGGAAACTGGACTCAATTAACTGATATGCCCACTAAAAGATGGGGTTGTTCGGCTGTTGTCTATAATGGTAAAATATATGTTTTTGGTGGTGTTACGTTTTTTCCAACTACTGTTTATAGTTCAATAGAAGTATATGATCCCCAGGCGAATACTTGGAATACAACGGCTACATTAACCCCGATGCCAACTGCCAGATATTGCTTAACTACCTGTTTATTGGATAGCAATATTTATGCAATTGGAGGCTGGTATCATAGTAGCAATGGTCCAATATATGATAAAGTTGAGGTATATAATCCAGAGAGCAATGAATGGTATAACGAAACCTCAATTCCAGTTGCACTTTGTACTCCTAATATTGTACTCGATGGTAAGATATATATTTATGGAGGTACTTATACAACACATCCTAATATTGGTACTTCGGCAATTTATGAACTCTCATATGATGATATATTTGCCCAACAACCATATGTTGATAAACCTTATGCCAGAAAAAATCTAGATTCTGTACTTTTCAGGACAAGGTTTTCAAATCTTTATAATCATCAGTTTGAACCTCATTTAATTTGTGCAAATTCAGACAGCACACAAATGGATTCATTAAGCCTCTTTGATGATGGCTTACATGGAGATTCTCTAATTAATGATGGGCTTTACGGTACATATATTCTACCAAGGCAGACAGAAGATTTCTTCACATTAAGTGTTAGCACAATTGATAATCAAACAAATAAATATTATAACACACCAGGCCGATGCAAATTTACAACTGCGGGCCCAGTAATTCTTGACAGCATACCCTTTGGAGTGGTTCCTGGTTTCAAGTTTGGTTTTAAACCTTACCTGAAAAATATAGGCACAGTTAAAATAATAAATACTATAAAATTAAAACTAAGCAGCAATGATTCTTGGATTAATAATATCACTCCAGCAGAAAGAAATTACTCTAATATGCTGCCGGGACAAACTGTCGGAGGAACCCAAATTTTTACCGTGGCTTATGATACGGCAAATTTTCGCGGTCACTTCAATTTAAAGTTTGAAATTTCAAGTGATGATTTTATTTATTGGATAATTGATGCAACGATAATTGTTAATCCCACTGAGGTTGAACACGAATCGTTACCTCTATTAGTTTACAAGCTTGAGCAGAACTATCCTAATCCATTTAATCCAACAACGAAAATCAGTTGGCAGTTGCCAGTGAGCGGTTGGCAAACATTAAAAGTTTATGATGTGCTTGGAAATGAAGTAGCTACACTCGTTAATGAATACCGACCAGCAGGAAGTTATGAGGTTGAATTTGATGCAAGTAATCTTTCGAGCGGAGTTTATTTCTATCAATTGAAAGCAGGTTCGTTCATTGAGGCAAAGAAGATGATTTTACTTCGTTAGTAATTGGCAAAGACTGATGTCTAACGAATAAAGAATAATTAATAGTCATTAACAAAGGAGGTTTATATGAAAGCGCTGAAATGTGTTCTCGTGCTCTTTTCTTTTATGGGGTTAATGCTGGTTGGATGCTCTGACCAATCGCAGTCGCCGGTTTCTCCTTCAGATCAAGTATCCCTGGAGAAAAAAACAATCCATTATTTCACAATCAAAGATTTCCCTGTACCACCTCCCTATCCTTATGCTATTGACCCTGGGATTAAGAAATATCTACCTAACGGAGATATTCATTATAAGAAGGTGGGAGTTTGGGAGTATACTGAAGCTAGGGATTTGAACGGTAATATTGATCCACTTATCACTGGTCTAATGGAGAATTACCTCAGTACAATGATAGATGGAGAAACAGGCGATGGACCTGCTAATGGCAAAACGGTATCGGCCAATGTTCCAGGACAGGAAGTGGAAGGCTTTTGGGAAACTAACTGGGAAGGATACCGCTCCTATATAGGAACGTCCGAATTTGATCTCCCAATTGGAAAGAAAGTATATCACTATTGGACACTGCCAGTAAAGTTGGTAGGCCATGGAAAGGGTGGAGTAATTGATAAAATGCAAATGTTTATTGAGACCACTCTGACAATCTTTAGTGATGATGACCATTTTCCTGAACCAATTTTCTGGGTCGGGAATGGCTCCGGATTCTACAAAGAGCACTGAGCCCAATTTTAGAATGGCAGTCATTCTTTTAGAGCGGGATGACTGCCAACCAAAAAGAATTTACTAAACCTTATTTAACAATTAGGAGGTCTTATGTCACTTAGAACAACATCTCGTCATTCAGGGGAAAAGTTCTACTTAAGGAAATTCTGGCTAACCATTATTTCCTTGGTTTTGGTTTCCATTCATATCCATGCACAAAATGGATGTACAATGAAATCACAAATACCTACTCAAAGAGCCGGTGCTTGTGCATGTGTTGTTGATAATAAAATTTATGTTATTGGAGGTATAACTGGATCACCTGGCTATTCAGACTTGGCAGTCAATGAAATGTATGATCCTTTAACTGATACATGGACAACAAAAAGTCCTTTGCCGCAGGCTAGAGGATATCTATCATGCGCAGTAGTTAATGATACAATTTATGTCATAGGTGGAGGTTGGGCAACCGCAACAAAAAGAGTAGATGTTTATGATCCTGTAACCGATACGTGGACACAAAAAGCAGATATGCTTAGTGTGCGGAGGAGTGCACAAGCTTGCGTTGTAGATGGAATAATCTATAACATAGGAGGCAATAAAGGGATTAGTCAGGCCTCGACTGATTGCGAAGCTTATAATCCCGCTACAGATACATGGACAGCAAAAACGAATATGCCAGCAGGAGGAGGAAACTTAGCTGCAACAGTCTACAATGGCTTAATTTGTACATTCGGTGGATCAAACTATACGACTTGGACAGGCTTTTCATATGTATATGCATATAATCCACTAACAAATTCATGGGCTCAAAAACAAAATATGCCAACGGCAAGATTTGGATTGCAAGCATGTGTGTATAGTAATAAAATTTACGTCATTGGCGGTAGCCAATCACAAAGTACGGCTTTAGGGACTGTTGAAGTATACGATCCGGTTAACGATACGTGGGAACAGGGAGATAATATGCCAATTATTAGTGCATTTTTAACTGGTGCCGTTGTAAATGATAAAATTTATGTTATAGGTGGGACGCCTGATTGGTCGACTGGTTTAGCAAATGTATGGGAATATGATCCGGAATACGTTGTCCCAGTTGAACTTACATCTTTCACAGCTACAGCAAACGGAAAAGAAGTTGCACTTAACTGGTCAACTGCAACAGAGCTAAATAATCAAGGATTTGAAGTACAGAGAAAATTTGGCAGTAATGATTTTGCTACAATCGGCTCAGTCAAAGGAAATGGAACAACTACTTCTCCAAACCAATATACTTATGTTGATAGACTGATTGACCCGGGAAAATACTTTTATCGGCTGAAACAAATAGATTTCGATGGAAAGTTTGAATACTCACAAACAGTCGAAATAAATTGGAGTCCGTTTATCACTTACAAGCTTGAACAGAACTATCCGAATCCATTTAATCCAAGCACTAAAATCAGTTGGCAGTTTCCAGTAAGCAGTTGGCAAACGCTGAAAGTGTACGATGTGATTGGAAACGATGTAGCAACATTGGTTGATGAATTTAGACCAGCAGGCAACTATGAAGTTGAGTTCACCGCATCGAACTTGGCTAGCGGAATTTATTTTTATCAGCTAAAAACGGGAAGCCTTATTGAAACAAAGAAGATGATACTGCTTCGTTAGAGTGTTATCTGTTCATTTAAGTGAGACTCACTAAGCACCGCTTTAGCATTGTTAAAGTGAGTCTCACTTGCCTTTAGGGTCTGTTGCGTAACTCGAATTTGTCACCCCGAACTTGTTTCGGGGTCTTATTATAGTAAAAATTTAGATGCTGAAATTAATTCAGCATGACATTTAAAACTTATGCAACACTCTCTTTAGTTAATTGATTTTCTTTCCTTTATCAAACTCAAAAAGATTATCAGCATTATCATTCCTCCAGCTATAGTAAAAGCTACAGAAATTTCTCTAGATGGCAGCTTTATCAAGCCCCAAATGTGGTGAAGATTTGCTATCCAGCATAAAACCAAAACCGCTATTAAGGTTGTGGTTTTTATTTTCAAAGTATCTTCTAATTTTTGAAATAACACAGAAATGAATAAATAATATATTGGCGTGTATGCAAACATCAACCGCTCTTTATCCTCGCCAAAAAGTGAAGCAAACAGCACAAATATTAAAAGTACAAACCAGTGAAGATTATTTTTATTGAAAGCGAAAAATTGTTTATAACTAAAAAGGGGAATCAAAAATAGTGGATTGAATGCGAAAAAAAATTGTTTGATAAGAGCTTCAGGAGTAAAAAGTTTTATCCAATTTTCTGCAAATGCTTGTGTTAGCGATATTCCTTGTTCAATCGGCAGTAAAAATCTCATTGTAACAAATACAGCAATAAGAATCACTGAGGAGATTGCGAATTTCAGTAATTCTTTTTTTTGATCGTTTATAAGAATGAATACAAGTCCAACGGGGACGATTGCTATTACATTTTCCTTTGTAAGGATACCAACAAAAGACAAAATAAGTACTAATAAGTATTTTCTTTTTACAATAAAAATTAAGGAAAGCAGCAGCATTAAATTCGACAATACATCTGCAAATCTATAGGGTTCGTATGCAAAACCGGGAATGAAGTACCTGTTAAAAATAAATGCCGCAGTTACAAAGAATGCTATTCGTTCACTCGTATTATTTTGTTTGAGAAAGTAGAATAATGTAATTATGAATAGAATAGAAAATAAAGCATTGAAGATTGAAAATCCCAAATCAATGTCATTAAAAAGTAATCCAACCAGCCATGGAGACAGCAAACGGTGAGCAAATGGCTTCCCAACGGAATAGTCAATTGAAGGAAAAGCAATTGCCATTTTTCGGTAGGAAACTACATCATGATTGGGGTCGTAATTAGTTAAATCTGCCTGTCCGGCTAGAAAAATTTGGATAAGGCAGATAAAAATAAGCAGATAGATGTACTTATTTATTATAAAGTAATTGCTGGTCTTTCGCAAAATTTGGGGTATCACTTAAAGAATTTCACCTATTATTTTCTAATTTATTCGTAGAAGCTTTTATTTCTTTTCTTTTAACTTGATGAACTTAATAGTGACCAGACAGGAATACCTGCCCGTCCGTCAGGCGGTTCTGACCTACTATTTTAATTTCGGATTAAATTTAATAGCTCTTTCGTTTTTTCTTCCATCAATTTAATGCTGCCTTTAGCTTCAACGTTCAATCGTATGATTGGTTCTGTGTTAGACATTCTAAGATTGAATCTCCAATTATCATATTCAACGCTAAGCCCATCAAGCTTATCAATTTTTCCATCTGAATATTTTTTCTCTATCTCTTTAATTTTACCAGCCGGATCGGAAATCTCAGAGTTTATTTCTCCTGAACATGGATAGGCGGCGATCATCTCTTCAACTAATTGTGAGAAAGGTTTATTCTCTTCTGACATGAGTTGTAATATTAAAACAAAGGGAATCATTCCACTATCTGAGTAGGCATTATCTCTAAAATAGTGATGAGCAGACATTTCACCGCCGTAAACAGAATTCACTTTCCGCATTTTTTGTTTGATGAATGCATGCCCGCTTTTCGAAACGACTGCTTGTCCACCAAATTTATTTACAATTTCCAAAGTATTCCAGGTTAATCTTGGATCGTGCACAATTTTTCCGCCAGGATTTTTTTTAAGAATTGATTTTGCTAGCAATCCGACAATGTAATATCCTTCAATAAAATTTCCTTTTTCATCAAAGAAGAAACAGCGGTCATAATCTCCATCCCATGCCACTCCGAGATCAGCTTTACTTTTTAGTATTGCATCAATGGTTGGTTTTCTGTTCTCAATTAGTAAAGGATTAGGGACACCGTTTGGAAAGTCTGAGTCGGGTTCATTAAAAACTTTAATCATTTCAATAGGCAGATCTTTTTCTAAAGCATTTAATGCTAAACCTGCACAGCCATTTCCGGCATTAACAACAACTTTGTACTTCTTTATCTTTTTGGCATCATAAAATCTTTTTAGGTTGTTGATAAACTTGTACATGATATCCAGTTGCTTCATCGTACCTTGTTTTGTCGATTTTGGTGCAAGTTCATCCCGAAGTATCATTTTTTCCATTTCCTTCAAACCGGAGTCATAACCAACCGGAACCGAACCTTTCTTTACGAATTTCATCCCATTGTATTCAGGGGGATTGTGGCTTGCGGTAATCATGATTCCGCCGTCAGCTTCCAATGCCGGAGTTGCATAGTAAACCATTTCAGTTCCACATAGGCCTATATCAATCACATCAACACCGGATTCAGTTAAACCCGCTACCAATGCGGCAGAAATCTCTTCTGACGATTTCCTGATATCATGCCCAATTACGATTTTTTGGGCGTTAACCAATACCGGATAAGTTCTTCCTATCTTATAGGCGAGATCTCCGTTTAACTCTGAGGGGACTTTTCCTCTTATATCATATGCTTTAAAGGAGCTTAATCTTTCCATGATTTCCTTTCGGTTTAAATATTATTGCTTTGCTTTTAATGATTTTTTATTGAACCTTTGAAGTGAGAAAATTTTTAGTGTAATAATTTATTACTTACCATTGGTAAAAAAAATTGAAAGGCAAAATTTTTTCAATGGACTTTTTATATTCTACTAATTAAGTTAGCCATCAAAATTTATCCAGGGAGCAAAATATCGAAACGTCATCTACTACAAACTGGCACTTTGCAAAATGCAACAACTCAAGATGTAATGGTATCTTTCTAGTAAATCCCGAAGAGTCTCCCGGCGATTTAGGGTTTATTTGTCCCAGCTGCAGTGCAAAGACAATTACATCTCACATCGTACAGTGTTCAAGCTGTAAAACAATATTAAATTTTGTGAGAGCAACACCTAGCGAAGAAAAGGTGGTTTTCAATGTCCCCCAATGTTCGCATTGCATCGGAACAATTGAAGATGAGTGGGAAATAGAACCTCTTTATCAGCCAGATTCTTATATCTGATAACGTTTTTAAGGTTCCGTTCCAAATTTCTTCTAATGCCAAGAAAGAGATCATAAACTAAAGCTGGTTCTAAACTACAGCATATTTTCCCTTCTGCATTCTTATTCTAAAGATCAATTTTTTTCATACCTGTCCAAAATAAATGTCAGGTTATTATTTTAAAGTCGTATCACACTCTGCATACAAAAGTAATAAGCTGATAAGGTTTTATTTCATTAGGTTATTAGTTTTACTAAGGTTTAAGACAAATATTTCTCCAACTGCTGATTAGATTCTAAAAATTTTAACCTTAGTAACATAATAAGATAAGTTCCTTCAACCTTATCACCTATTTTCGTAAATAAAGAATGAATTTGTTATTGAATAATCTTTTCAAACACCAAGAAGATTTTTCTTTTGTTCGGAAGAGAGAAGAATTAAATAAGAGAGGGATTGAATTCGGAACTAATTAGAATCCTTCCAATCCAGATAATTGGAAAAGCCATTTCCCTGTTTCATAATCATTTTGGACAGCTGTGAATTTTTTATAATAATATCTTTTTCTCATCTTTCATTAAAGTTACGATAGTCTTAGTTTTACAAATCTTTTTATAAAAATTTCAGGTTATTAATGAAAAACAACTTCAATTCTTTCAAGCTAACCATAGCATTTTTGATGATGTTTGCAATTGCAGGATGTTCCTCCACTTCTGATATTCAGAAATATTCATCATCAAATCAAACCGGTTATTCATGGTTAAATTTAGATACGGTTAAAGCAGGTAAATTTGATACCGGAACTATGTGGACTTTTGATTTTCCACCGAAAGATCATTTTTCACAAACATATGATTTTACTCCAGATGATGAATGGTTCAATCATGTAAGACTCGCTGCTCTTAAATTCGCCACATATTGTTCAGCATCTTTTGTATCAGGCGATGGTTTAGTTATGACAAATAATCATTGTTCGCGTGAGAATATTCTTAAAGTTACTAGAGAAGGGGAAGATCTGAACGAAACCGGATTTTGGGCTGAAACTCTTGAAGATGAAAGAAAAGTTCCAAGTTTATTTGTTGACCAGCTTGTACTTATTAAAGATGTTACGGACGAAGTTCAAAACGCCATTGACAAGGGCTTAACTGAAGAAGAAAAAGTTGCAAATGAAGATAACATAATCGCTGAAATTCAAGAAAGAGAAGCAGATTCAACAGGATTAAAAGTTAAAGTAACACGGCTATTTCATGGTGGAAAATATTCGCTTTATGGTTATAAAACTTATAAAGATGTTAGATTAGTTTTTACGCCCGAACATCAGCTTGGATATTTTGGCGGCGATCCCGATAACTTTACATATCCCCGTTATAATCTTGATTGCACTTTTTACCGTGTTTATGATGATGAAGGTAAACCTTTGAAGACGGATCATTTTTTCAAATGGAGTTCTAAAGGTGCAATGCTTGGTGAACCGGTTTTTGTCGTTGGAAATCCAGGTACAACAAATCGTCTTCTCACAGTCTCTCAATTAGAATTTCTCAGAGACATCCAATACCCGAGAACAGTTGATATATTAAAAAATCTTGAAAGAAGTTATTATGAAATGGTGGACAAATATCCTGAGAAAAAAAATAAATTTATGAATCGTGCTTTGGGGTTTTCGAATAGTCGGAAAGCAATCGGTGGGATGCTCGATGGTTTAAAAAATCCGGTCTTGCTGCAAAGGAAAAGAGATTTTGAGAAAAAGTTTAAAAGATCAGTTCGGGGAAATCCGAACCTTAGTGCTAAGTATGGGAATTTGTGGGACAAGATCTCCAAAGTAAATAATGAATCCAGGCTTATTACTAATGAGCTATTTGCTCTATCGCTTAATTCTTTAAGAACTTCCGAATATTTTTTTATTGCACAAGATCTCGTTAACCTCGCACAACAAATGCAGCTTCCAACTGATCAAAGAAAAAGCGAATATCAAGCTGAAGAATTAGATAGTATGATCGCTTCAATTTTCCCGGAGGATTTGAATGTTGATATGAGCAGGGAATTATTGCTTATTCAAATAAACATGTCTTATAATTATTTGGGAAAGGATTATCCTTTGCTAAAGAAAATTACAAACGGTAAACAAGGACTCGATGCCGTTAATTATATGTTAGGCAGCTCTTCAGTTACAAGTGCAGAAAAAGTTAAAGCGCTAACGAATAAAGGTGCAGATGCTATTTTAAGCTCAGATGACCCTTTCATTTATTTCATAGTTAACTCCAAAACAAGAAGAGATGAGCTATCACAAAAAATGGCACTGCTTAATGAGCAAGAAGAAGCTTATAACCAGGATTTAGGACGAGCATTGTTCGAAGTTTACGGAACATCCATTCCTCCGGATGCAACTTTTACTCTTAGAATTTCCGATGGCGTTGTTAAAGGATATGATTATAATGCAACTACTGCTCCGGTATTCACAACTTTTTATGGAATGTATGATCGCTACTACTCATTTGACAAGAAATTTCCATGGAGCTTACCTGAACGCTGGCAAAATCCTCCTGCTGATTTCGATTTAGAAACACCATTTAACTTCATTACAACAAATGACATAATCGGCGGTAATTCCGGCAGCCCAATTATTAATAGAAATGCGGAGATAGTCGGATTAGCATTTGACGGTAATATTGAAAGTCTTCCCGGCAACTTTATTTTTACTGATGAAAAAAATCGTTGCGTTGGAGTTCATTCGGTTGGAATGATTGAAGCGATAAGAGATATGTACAAAGCGAAAAGATTGAGTGATGAATTGCTCGGTGGCAAAATGATTTTAACAAAAGAACAGTTAGATGGGGTTGCGCATTAAGAAATGGTTTTTCGTTTGAAAGCCGTTCGCAAGACGGCTTTTTTATTGGTTTAACATTCAATTACTAATATTAATTTTTTTACCTTACTAGAAATAACTCAATAGATGAGTTTGCTGAGCAGTATTTGGATGTTGAGTAAAAAGGCTAGGTGAATTTCATGTTTATATTTTACCTCCGTACAGATCTTCTAAAGGAAAAATTAAGTCATAATCATTCCAATTTAGATTACCATCAATTATCTTGAATTGCCGAAATTTTTTTTCATCTAAGTATTTACGGATTGAAGGATGAAGTGAATTTTCGAGAAACGGCTTGAAATCTACTAATTTTTGCTTGCCGTCACTGAAAAATATTCTGATTGCACAGTCTCCAATGTAATAGGCAGATTTAATTTCAATCTGTGTGATCATGGAATTATTATAATCTTTTATAATTTTCATTTTATACGCTTATTAATTTTTTCAAATTTAACTTCTTTATGATAGACAAAGTAATCAATCCATTTAACAACAATTTTGTCCGAATACTTTTTTAGAAAATCTTTAAAATCTTTTAGTTTATTTCCAATTAAAGGTTTTTTTCCCTTAACCTGCTTAATTCTTATCTCGACTATCTTGCCATTAACCAAGTAGAACTCAGCTTTACTCTCAAATTCATCGTATTTGGCATGGACATGAATGGGATCATGTTCATTTGAATAGAAAAAAATTAAAATTCCTAGATATTCAAAAACTTTGGGCATTTCTTCTTCCTAAACAAAATTATCAAAACTATGTTTAGAAATCAATTCACTTACAGTTTAAGTTGAGGATCAAAATTAAACTTCGAGAAGAAAGTGATGCTTCACTTGAAAATAAAATACTGTGCCTGAAGGTGCAGCGAGAAATAAGAAACTAGTGTAACGAAAAAATCAGTCTATATTCTGTTCCTAAGCTTATTTTAAATCCTTTCTCATCAATGTCTCTCAAATTAAATCCAGCAGCGAGAGAAAAGTTAGCACCGTAATCCCATTCATCAGTATTGCTTAGCGTTCTATCGTTCAGAGCAATTATTCCTAATCCTTCCTCAATGAAAAAAATTGGAAATTGGTGCGAGTGATGTCTGAATTTTGGGAGGAAAAAAACTATTGTTGAAACTATTTTTACTTGATTATTATAATGCTTTTAAAAATCATCTGGTTCAATTTTACCTTGGCGAAGAATCCCTCTTGAGTTCCAATCTTTAATTCTTTATGTAATGGGACAGTACATCCACCCGCGCCTTGCATAGTATCTTTTCTTAGAACAATGTGACTTCCTCGTTGTCTAACTTGTCGGAAGCCAAGTCGTTCGAGCGCTTTGATAGTTTCGATTCCTGATAGTGTACGTAGATTAGGCACTTATTGAAGCTTCAAAAGTTGTCCTCAGTATTTTATCAATTTTAGGCATTGGAAATTCTTCAAGATAGAGTTCGGTGGCTTCTTTTAGATTAGCCAAAGTTTCTTCTAATGAATAACCCTGGCTGACAGTACCCACTTCAGGACACTCTGCCACATACATATCATCTTCCTTATGCAAAACTGCTGTGAGAGTTTTTGTAGTCATTAACCAACCTTTTTGTTTTAATTCTAAGAAGCATTTACTATTGATTAGTTACGTATGCGAGTTTAAAGGAAATTTTAAATATTAACGAGTCATTCAGGTTGATAGCTCAGAAAATAAAATACTGTGCCTGAATGTGCAGCGAGAAATAAGAAGCGAGTGTATTAAAAAAAGTCAAACCGTATTCCGTTCCTAAGCTTATTTTAAATCCTTTCTTATCAAAGTCTCTCAAATCAAATCCGGCAGCGAGAGAAAAGTTAACACCGTAATCCCATTCATTTGTTCCGCTGATCGTTCTATCGTTCAGAGCGATCAAACCCAATCCTTCCTCAATGAAAAAGTTTGGGTCGATACTTTGCGAGGTAATTCCTTTCAGCCCAAATCCTTTTATGAAAGGATAATATCTTTTTGTAGTGTTTGGTAGTATGGAATTAAAATCTGTGTGGTAGAGAAAGTTTACACGAAACGATAAGTCTTGATAAAATCCCGGATCGACTTCAAGAAAGAAGGATGAAGAAAAGCTGCCTTTGTTGGTTGTATTTCCGCTGATTACTCCGCCGCCTAAATATCCACCAATGCTTATACTTTCTTGGGGCAGCAGTTCTTTCGGTAAAAGCAGCAACGCAAATAGAACGATAATTGATTTAAGGTTTTTCATGCAAATTATTTTTAATTCTTATTGTTCAAGATAAGTTCATAAAAGTACAAATGAAATAAAGAAAAACATTTCCTGTAACATCGTAGGGACACGATGCATCGTGTCCTTACAATCTCAGTTCAATTTCTTAGATTTGCATAAACAAATTTTGGAGTTCACATGCTTTCTAAAAACGAAATTCATCTTACTATAGATTTAGACGACAACAAAGTCCCAACACGCATTCAATGGGAAGCTCCCGATTCCGGCAAAACTGGAAAGAAAGACTGTTCTTCTCTCATGCTGTCAATTTGGGATAATAAAGAAAAGGTAACCTTGGGAATTGATCTGTGGACAAAAGATATGATGGTTGAAGATATGAACGTCCATGTTCATCAAACACTATTAAAAATGGCTGATACATATTTACGCGCAACTAAAAATTCCGATGCTACAAAGTTGATTGAAGATTTCAGCGCCGAGTTTGCAAACAAGGTCGGGATTATAAAAAAGTAGCATTTTAAACCTTTGAGGTTACACCGATTGGGAGTGGCGCAAACCTTGAAGGTTACGCAAATCGAGTTATTAGGGACACAGCACGCTGTGTCCCTACTTTAATTAAACCATAGAGTTATTCGAATCCGGTGGCATTATTATCCAGAGAATAATGTAAATCAAAATTCCTGGGAATGCAGCGCTGAGAATTGAGACTATAACATATCCAACCCGAACTAATGTAACATCCCAGTTTAGCCATTCAGCAATTCCCGCGCAAACTCCGGCAATCATAGAATTTTTAGATCTTTTTAAAGGCATAATCAACTCACCTTAATTTTTATTTTCAGAAGCTTTCGATGGTTCATGGCAATTGTGTAATTAAATATGCCAGATTTTGAAACGGGAGTTGCTTTGCAGAAATCTGGCATATCTGCAATTCCAGCATTTAGCAACCTTCGAGCTTGCTTGGTGGAATCACTGCCCTAACCTCGAAGGTTTCTTCTTCTCAGAATAGAAATCGGAAGCTTGCCTCGAATCTCAATCTCTCCCGTCAAAGCTTTCAACATTGCTTTCTGAGTTACTTTCGTATCGCCAAATCCGCATAAGTAAGTATTTACTTTCGGAAACAAAGATAATAAATAAGGATTACCAAAACTTATTAGTACAGTCGGAATTTTCATGCTAAGTAATTTTTGAATGAATGTTTCATGCTTCTTTGATAAGCTGACAGTTCCTTGATATGCTTTCACTTTTATAAAAGAGGAAAGTACGAGTAAATCAGCCTCTTTAGCGGCTTCCAAAACTTTATCGTAATAATCATCATTTGTTTGTTCGTGAACTAATGCTCGCATTGAACGCGGAAATTTTGCTTGAAATAGTGATTGGAAAAATTCGTCATATTCATTTCCTAATCCTTCTGTAATGGTTATGCAGAAAATTGTTTCATATTTTGATTTATCAATCGGAATTATTCGTTTATCATTCTTAACCAGAGTGATTGATTTTTCAGCAATTGTTTCTGCTAAAGCAAAATGCTTTTTTGTGCTAACAGTCTTAGGTATATCATTTAAGTTTATGAAGCGGTTCTCATGTATCTTAAGCCATCGCTTGGCACCTAAAAGTTTTCTAAGGCTATGATCAATTCTTACCTCACTAATTTCGCCATGTTTGGCTGCTGTGTGTAAAGCTTCAACTGCAATTTCTTCATCTGGAGGAAAGAGAATGAGATCATTCCCTGCATTGAAAGCCGTTACCACTGCCTCTGCAGCAGAAAAGTTTTTACAAACAGAATCCATATTCATCGCATCTGTAACAATTAAGCCATCAAATTTCATTTTATTCTTAAGTATATCAGTTATTACCTTTTGTGAAAGAGTTGCAGTGAGCTTTGAATTCTTTTCTATTCCTGGAATTCCAAGATGTCCAACCATAATTGAATGAACACCTGCTTTAATCGAAGCTGTAAAGGATACAAGTTCATTTTGAAGAAGTGATTTTATATTTCCTTTGATTGTTGGGATTTCTAAATGTGAATCAATGTGAGTATTTCCATGTCCCGGAAAATGTTTTGCAGTAGTAAGGACTCTCGCTGAAGTTGTCCCTTTGATGAAAGCCGAACAAAAATCCGAAGCAATTTTTTTATCCTCAGAAAAAGCACGAATGTTTATGATAGGATTTTCAGGATTATTGTTTATATCAGCGACCGGTGCATAATTTTGATGAACCCCAATTGCGCGTGCTTCTTCTGCTATTGCTTTGCCAAGCTTAAATGCCAGTGTTAAATTTCCTGTTGCGGCAAGCGCCATAGCATAAGGAAATTCTAATCCATCCTTTAATCGCATTCCAAGTCCGCGCTCAAAATCCGATGCAATGAGAAGGGGAAGATCAGCTAATGCTTGCATTTTATTTGTAAGCACAGCCTGATTCATAATATCGCCGGAAAAGAAAATCAAACCGCCGACTTTCAAATCTTTTACCAATCTTTCAAGTCTTCTGTACTCTGCAGAATCTTCGCTCAGAAAATTTCCCAGAACCCAGGGTATGACAAGCTGTGCACACTTCTCTCGGAGAGATAGGTTATCAATCGTATTCTCAATCCAATTTTTATCTTCTTGAGTTAGATCAAATATTGAAGGATAAGAAAAATTCTTTTTTATCACATTTTAAAAGGATAATAATTTTTTATTACTGCTCTATAAATGGCATCATGAATTAACGGTCGAACTTGAGATAGCTTGTTATTATTCCTTGTAGGGTAAACTCTGTTAGTTAGAAGAATAACAAATGTCTTTAATTCCGGATCAGTCCAAACAGAAGTCCCTGTGTAACCCGTATGTCCCCATGAAAGTAAGCTAAAATATTTTCCTGCTGACGAACCTTCAGGCGACTTTGTATCCCAGCCCAGACCTCTCGAGCTTTGATCCGATTGTTTCTTTGTAAATAGCTCAATTGTTTCCGGCTTTATGTATTGTCTCCCTTGATAATTTCCTTCTCGCAAAATCATTTGGAGAAATTTAGCTAAATCATTTGCAGTTGAAAAAAGTCCTGCATGACCGGCAACTCCATTTAACATGTATGCTCGTTCATCATGAACTTCGCCTTGCAATTGACGCATTCGCCAAAAATCATCAAGTTCAGTCGGCATGCAATTATCTTTTGATTCTGTCGGCGGATTGTACATTGTGGAAGTCATTCCTAAAGGGGCAAACAAATTTTCCTCCAAGAATTTATCTAAAGATTGCCCAGTGATTCTTTCGATAACTTTTTGAAGGGTAATCATTCCAAGATCACTGTAAACATATTTGCTTCCGGGTCCTTGTTCGGGAGTTAAATTCATTATGTCATTTATTACTTCTTTGGCAGTTGAGTATACATCATAATACTTTTTGAAAGCAGCAAGTCCCGAATTATGAAGAAGCAAATTTTTTATTGTGATATTTTCTTTTCCGTTATTGTTAAACTCAGGTAAGTACTTAATCACTTTATCATCTAAATTTAATTCCTCTCTATCAATTAGAATCATCGCAGCTGTAGTTGTACCTACAACTTTAGATACAGAAGCTAAATCAAAAATTGTGCTGGTAGTAACTTTAGGTGAAGCGGGATCGTAGGTATAAGTACCGTAAGCTTTTTCGTGTACGATCCTCATGTCTCTGGAAACAAGAAGAACTGCCCCAGGGAATGCTGAATCACTTATTGCTTTTTCAATTATCGAATCTACTTCTAAAAAGGATATATGATCGGAATTAGTTGGTTTAAAGAATGAAGAACATGATGCTATTACAAATAAATTTAGTATAAGTAAAATTAGGTACGCTTTTTTCATGTTACTTCTCCTCAACTTTCTTTTTCCCAAATTCAGAATCTATTTTCAACATTTTTGTTATGAAGAATCCGGGAATCATTGTAAGAAGAATCCATACAAAGAAATTGGGGTAGCCCAAGGCTTCTTGAATCATGCCGGCAAAAATACCAGGTATCATCATGCTTAAAGCCATGAAACCTGTGCAGATTGCATAGTGAGAAGTTTTGAATTCACCTGCGGAAACGTAAATCATGTATAGCATGTAAGCAGTAAATCCAAAACCATAACCAAATTGTTCACCAGCTACACATAAGTTTATAATAATAAAATTATCCGGTTGAGTAAAAGCCAGGTAAATGTAAAGAATATGAGGAATATTTATTGCTGCAAACATCCACCAAATCCATTTTTTTAATCCATCTCTTGAGGCAAGAAAGCCGCCCGTCAATCCACCAACAGTTAGAGCGATTATTCCAACAGTACCATAAACAAAACCAACTTCTCCGGTTGTCAAACCTAACCCGCCAACTTCGCGTGGATCAAGCAAGAAAGGTGATGCGAGCTTAACTAATTGAGCTTCACCAAATCTATAGATAAGTAGAAATGTTATAGTGATGAGGATTTCTTTCTTCTTAAAGAACAGAGAGAAGGTTCTGATGAATTCTTTTCCAACACTTATTGATGCATCTTTAACTGCAGGTCCATCTTTTAAGGGATAGGGAAGTATGAAATTGTGATAAAGGAAAAATACAATAAACAAACCGGTTAAAATTAAAAAAGTCATTGACCAAGCCCACGGAATATCTCCTGAAATCGCTTTGAAAGCAGCAGATGTTTCGGTTTTTAATTTTGGATCGAGCTGCAAAATCGCATATGCAGGTTTATTCCAATTGGTTTTGTTGAAAACAAATCTTGTCCCTTCCAAAATTGAAATGCTTTTATCACCGCCGTCACGATCAAAATTGACAATGTAATCCTTATCCTCTTTTGGTTCTGATGAAAGTGCAATTGCTATTACAGAAATATTTCCAACTGATTTTGTGTAATCTGATGAATTTAATTTCAGTTCTGGGATCTTAGGTTGTTCTCCTTTTGTATTGTAAAATCCATTTTTGATATTTTTTGCTTGTACGAGGTTCACCATGGAATCAACCTCAGCTTTAGTTCTTTTATTGGTACTAAGATTTAGTGAACTTGAATTAGTCACAACTTTTAATTGATCATCCGGCGAAGCACTTGGGATATTCTCCTGAAAAATAATTCGTTCAATTTTGAGATTCGAGCTTGTTGTGACTTCAATCGTTGCAGGCGGCAACCCACTGTGGGTTTCAAAATATCCTGCAAGAATAATTAATAATCCCTGTCCGGTTATCATCGAAAGTCTGTAAAAAGTACTTCTTATTCCAACGAAGAATGCTTGATCGTGTTCAGATAAACCAAGCATATAAAAACCATCTGCAGCTATATCATGTGTTGCTGAACTGAATGCTAGCAGAAGAAAAAAAGCCAATGTGTATTGAAGAAAGCTCGGCAGGGGAATCATGAATGCAACGCCTGCGAGTCCTAATCCAACTATTAATTGCATTACAACTATCCATAACCTTTTCGTTTTGAATATATCTACGAAAGGGGACCAAAGTGGTTTTATCGCCCAAGGCAGATACAACAAACTTGTATAGAATGCAATGTCTGCATTTGAAATTCCCATTCGCTTGTACATGATGACAGAAACGAGCATTACAACCACATAGGGAATTCCTTGAGCGTAATAAAGTGTTGGAACCCATGCCCAGGGATTTCGAAAGGAAGGTTTGTTACCGAACATATTTATCTCCGTGATACTACAGCAATTAATTAAACTGAATTAAGAATTAACTATTGAGATAAAAAACTATCGTCGCTATTTAATATGGCTAAAGCCAATTATCAGGTTGTCTCTTGGTCTGTTCACTGAAGTGAACGGGAATTCTGTTAGTTTGCCGAATAAGATTAAAAAATTATTTGGTTTTAGCCGCATTTAGAATCAAAGATCACCTATTCAAAATAATAGTTAAAAGATCATACTTTAAGAATTTGCTTTGCCATCAATACAGCGCCCATTGCGGGAGAGTTTTCTACCTCTTTAACTATAACATTGGGCAGATTCTCACTTACTTTTTTTTGTAAAGTGTTTGAATAGATATTTTTGTTCGTGATAATTCCGCCAATGAAAGCAATGTATAAAATTTTTTCCCTTAGCTTTGAGTGCATTGTAGAAATATGCAGAAGTAATTCATCCGTTTCATCTTCAATTATCTTTTTAGCTGTCTCATCCTTGTTTTCAGCTGCTTCAATAACCAGCGGTGCAACTGAGGCAATATCAAAATTGTTTTTATAAATTTCTGTAATTAAAATTTCCGATGAATCAATTTTATATTTTTCTTTTAATAAAATTGAAATAAAAGTTTTTTGCCCTCGTCCGTCAAACTCTTTTGAAACTGCTGCCAATCCTTTTTTTCCTAATGAATAACCGCTTCCCTCATCGCCCAAATATCTGCCAAAACCACCAACACGATGAATGTTACCTTGTACATCTTTTCCAAACATGATTGATCCTGTTCCTGCAATTAAAATGCTTCCGGGTTTTCCTGAAAATGCTCCTTCTAAAGCGATACGGGCATCACTTTCGACTCTGAATAAATTCAACTTAGTTTTTTGTTTAGAAATATAGTTTGCAAATCCCTGTTCAAGTCTTTCGGCATCGGTTCTTCTGCCGGCTCCGGTTGTGCCAAGTAACACTATATCAATTTCCTCAATTGATATTTTTAACCTCTCTTCGCATGAGTTTATAAGGTTGAAAAGAGTGGAAGAAACTGGTTCTAATCCCTGCACAAGAAAATTAGATGGTCCCCCGTAGCATTCATGTAAAATAGTGCCATGCAAATCTGTAAGTAAACAGTGGGTTTTTGTTCCTCCTCCATCAATGCCGATTATGTAGCTCATCCAGTAAGCAAATCTAATTTGTGGTGAATTAATAAGAAAAATAGAAAAAAAAGAACGAAGTTAAAAATATTTAATCATGTTTCCTGCATTTTTGAGTTCTCTTTTCAGGCAATTTTTTTTAATTTGACCGTCAATTATAAACAAACAAAATGGATAAACTAGAAAAATATTTCGATCGGTATAGAAAAAATACGATTGGGTTTAATCAGACTTTTGTTTCACCGTATGGGGAGAAAAAAATAGTTTATGCCGATTGGATTGCAAGCGGAAGATTGTATAAGCCAATCGAGAAAGCCATTAGCGAAGTATTTGGACCATTTGTTGGCAACACTCATTCTGAAGAAAGCATCACCGGTACTTCGATGACTTTAGCATACCATCATTCACACGATATTATTAAGCAGCATGTTAATGCAAATAAAGATGATGTAATTGTTACTGCTGGAGCGGGAATGACGGGAATGGTGAATAAGTTTCAAAGAATTTTAGGTTTGAGAGTTGCCGAGCAGCTAAAGGATTTTTTAAAATTACCTGAAGAACTAAGGCCTGCCATTTTTATAACTCACATGGAACATCATTCAAATCAAACATCCTGGCTGGAAACAATTGCAGATGTAATTGTTATTAAACCAACTAACGAAGGTTTGGTTGATCTTAACGATTTAGAAAAACAATTAAAGAAGTACGCCAAGCGAAAGCTTAAAATTGGTTCTTTTACGGCATGTTCAAATGTAACCGGAATTAATACCCCTTATCATGCAATGGCAAAGCTGATGCATGAGAATAATGGATTTTGTTTTGTCGATTTTGCTTGTTCGGCACCGTACGAAAAAATGGATATGCATCCGGCCGATTTACTTGAAAAGCTTGATGCAATATTTTTTTCTCCACATAAATTTCTTGGAGGTCCAGGGTCAGCCGGTGTATTGATCTTTGATTCTAAGTTGTACAAAAATCGTGTGCCCGATGATCCTGGTGGTGGAACTGTTGATTGGACAAATCCTTGGGGTCAGCATAAATTTGTCACTAATATTGAAGCACGAGAAGACGGTGGAACTCCTGCTTTCCTTCAATCAATAAAAGCATCACTTAGCATTAAACTTAAAGAAGAAATGGGAGTTGAAAACATCCTGAAAAGAGAAAAACATTTGGTGAAAATTGCATTCGAAGGATTGAGAAAAATACCCGGACTTCACATTCTTGCTGATAATGTTGAAGATAGACTTGGAGCAATTTCATTTTATGTTGATAAAATTCATTACAATCTATTGGTGAAAATATTGAATGATCGTTGCGGTATTCAAGTTCGAGGTGGCTGTTCCTGTGCCGGTACTTATGGTCATTATTTGTTGCACGTAACACCAAAAATGTCAAGACACATTACTGAAAAAATTAATCATGGTGATCTTTCAGAAAAACCGGGATGGGTTAGAATGTCGCTGCATCCAACCATGACTGATGATGAAGTTTATTTAATTGTTAATGCTGTGGCGGAAATAGTTAAAAATATTCAAAGCTGGAAAGCAGATTATGTTTATGATTTACATAAGAATGAATACTATCATAAAAACGGTTATGAAAAGGAAAATATTTATAGGATGTTTGACCTTAATGGAGGTTTGAAATCTAAGAAGAAATATATCCAAAAAAATTAATCTTAATATTTTCCGAATGGATGATTTAGAAATACAGAGAATGAAGTCCTGGTAATCTAAAATGCCGGATGAATCGCTTTGGTTTGTAAGACTTCGGTAAAAAATAAATAAAAATAAAGCTTAATAATTGCTTCTCGGAAATGAAAATTATAGTTGCTTATATTCTAATATGTGAGAGTTTTGAGCAATAATTTAGCTGGTTTATAAAGAAATCATATCGATTTTACGGCATATTCTTTGAAAATAAGTGTAAACTTAAATTGTTTTGTTGTGTGTTATCAAAAACATTAGAGCAAGAGATGAAAGATTTACTTATTTACTTTATTTTTATTTTTGCAATTGTCGCAATGTACGGTTTTATTTATTCCGTCGGTTGAAAAAATTAAATTTGGAAAAGAAAACCAAATAGGTGAAATTAATTAACCATTATCCTTTATCGTTCTATTCTTAAAGAAATTTATGGTATTAATGAAAAATGTATTGTTCAATAAAAATAGGGGTGAATTAAAGGTTAGAAAAATTCACCTAGTTTATTTTTTAATTACAACGTTCTTACTTCTCTACTTTCCACCATCATTTCCACAATCAAATGAAGATTGCTTAACTTGTCATGAAGACAATACCCTAACAACTGAGAGAAAAGGAAAAGCAGTATCACTTTACGTGGATGTAAAGATACTTCAAAACTCTCCGCACAAAAAATTAACTTGCATATCATGCCATGTTGGTTTTGATGCTGAGGAAATTCCTCACAAAGAAAATATTCAAGCTATTAACTGTATGTCCTGCCATAAGGATGCTCGGGTGAAGCACCAATTTCATCCGCAGATGAAGAATGCGAGCGGAGTAAATGGTCCGAAAGGAACATCATGTAGAACTTGTCATGGGACACATGATGTAATTCCACTCAAAGCTAAAAATTCAAAATGGTCTTCAGGTAATCTGGTCCAATCTTGCGGGCAATGCCATCAGGATGTGAAAGAAACATTTGTTACTTCAAAGCACTTTCAAGGATTATCTACAGGAGTTTTAGGTTCACCAAATTGTCTTTCGTGCCATCGGAACGCTTTAGTTACTCAAAAATCAGCGGTAGATTCTCTACAAAGAAAAATTGCACAAGAAAAATTATGTCTCTCATGCCATCTAGATAATGAAGAAATAATGTCTAAAACCGCACCGTCGGCTAAATTTATTACCGCATATGAACTTAGTGTTCATGCGTCTGAAATTATGAATGGTAATCCTAAAGCTGCAACATGTATTGATTGCCATACCGCGCACGGAGTTGTTCCTGGCAATGAGCAAAATTCCACGGTAAATAAGTTTAATATTCCGAATACTTGTGCAAAATGTCATAATCAAATAGCTAAAGAGTATAAAGAAAGTGTTCATGGGGTTTTTATTACTCGGGGAAATAAAGAAGCTCCTGTTTGTACCGATTGTCATGGGGAACATAATATTCTTCGTCACGATGATCCTAAAGCACCAGTGGCATTTAAAAACTTGTCTAGAGAGGTATGTTCTCCTTGTCATAGTTCAGTTAAGCTAGAAGCAAAATATGGTATAAATACCGATCGTTATAAAACTTTTTCGGATAGCTATCATGGTTTAGCAATTAAAGGCGGCTCATTAGAGGTTGCAAATTGTGCAAGTTGCCATGGTTCTCACAATATTAAGCCATCGAACGATCCAACATCAATGGTAAATAAAGCGAATTTGGTTAAGACTTGCGGAACTTGTCATCCCGGTGCGAATATTAATTTCACAGTGGGAAAAATCCATGTTACTTTAGAAGAAAAAGACGAGCCGATTCTATATTGGATTGCCACAATGTACATTAGCTTAATCGTAGTTGTAATTGGCGGAATGTTTTTTCATAATGCAATAGACTTTGGTAAAAAAGCAAGAATAAAAAAGCTAAAACAAAAGGGGTATATCGAATCAGAAGAACATAGCCATTCACTTTATTTAAGAATGACTTTAAATGAAAGAATTCAACATGCAACTTTAGCAGTTAGCTTTATATTGTTAGTTATAACCGGTTTTATGCTGCGATATCCTGATGCTTGGTGGGTAAGGCATATTCGGGATTTAAGCGAACATGCTTTTGATCTACGAAGCTTAATTCACAGAACTTCCGCAGTTGTTATGGTTATAGTTAGCTTATATCATATTTACTATGTCAGCTTCACTTCAAGAGGAAGGGAGCTTATTAAAGATTTACTGCCAAGATATCAAGATATTCTGGATGCACTGGGCGTTGCTAAATTTAACCTCGGAATTTCAAAAGAAAAACCTATGCTTGATAGATTCAGCTATGTCGAAAAAGCCGAGTACTGGGCTTTAATCTGGGGCACTATTGTAATGACAGTTACAGGTTTTATTTTGTGGTTTGATAACACGTTCATTGGATTACTAACTAAGCTGGGATGGGATATAGCCAGAACCATTCATTACTATGAAGCATGGTTAGCATTCTTGTCGATTGTCGTTTGGCATTTCTATTTTATCATCTTTAATCCGGACGTTTACCCGATGAACACTGCATGGTTATCCGGAAAAATTTCTGAAGAAGAAATGATGCACGAACATCCGAAGGAATTGGAAAGAATCAGAGCATCTATGGCGAAAAGCATCGATGAATCATCGAAGGAAAGCTAATTTGAAAATGATCAAGGCATTTGTTTTCCTTCTTACATTTGGAGTGCTTTTAGTCGGCAGAGCATTTCCCCAGGAAAATAGTGACTGTATGACGTGTCACGAAGATAAAACGTTAAAAGGCACTCGTGGTGGAAGAACAATCTCAGTTTTTATTAATGAAAAAATTGTTTCCTCTTCTGTTCATTCAGAAGTAAGCTGTATTCAATGCCATGTCGATTTGGAGGGTTCTGACTTTCCTCATGCTGCGAGTGTTAAAAGAGCAGCATGCAATTCCTGTCACGAAGACATACAGAAATTATACGATGGTAGTTTACATTCAAGAGCATTCAATCGTGGCGATAGACTTGCCCCGATTTGCCAGGATTGTCATGGTTCGCATGAAATTATCTCTGTAAAAAATATCAAATCGAAAGTCGCACCAATTAACGTTCCCTATCTATGCGGGCAATGTCATAAAGAAGGATCTCCTGTTCAGCTTCAAAGAAATATTTCTCAAACGCATATTCTCGAAAACTATTCTGAAAGTATTCATGGCGAAGGTTTGATGAAGAAGGGGCTTATTGTTACAGCAACTTGTGCATCTTGTCATACCGCTCATGAAATTTTACCTCATACAGATTCTCGATCATCAATCGCACGTAAAAACATTGCAGGTACTTGTGCTAAATGCCATGCTGAAATTGAACTAGTTCATAGAAAAGTTATTAAGGGTACTCTATGGGAAAAAGAAGCAGCCATATTGCCTGCGTGTGTCGATTGTCATCAACCGCATAAAGCAAGACGTGTTTTCTACGACCAGGGAATGGCCGATGCTGATTGTTTAACATGCCACGAGAAGAAGGAACTAAAATCTTCGGAGGACGGGCGTTCTCTATTTGTAAATTATTCTGAAATAAAAAATTCGAAGCATACTAATATTACTTGCAGCCAATGCCACTCAGGGGTTAAACCCTCTCATACTAGACCCTGTGATGAACTTACAACTTTAGTTGACTGCTCTTCCTGTCATACAGCTGTTCAAGAAGATTATCAAATAAGTGTACATGGGATTCTTGCATCTAAAAATGATCCCAATGCTCCAACTTGCAAGGAATGTCATTCAAATCATAATATTCTCGGTAAGTTGAATCCTAAGTCTCCGATATTTCCTATTAACATTCCAAATCTTTGCGGTAATTGTCATAAAGAAGGCAAAAAAGCAGCTGTTCGTTACACTGGAACTGAGAAGGAAATTATCCAAAATTATACTGAGAGTATTCACGGTAAAGGATTATTAAAAAGCGGTTTGACGGTTACTGCGACTTGTACAGATTGTCATACTGCGCATAGAGAACTCCCACATATTGATCCATCGTCAAGTATAAATCCTACTAACATTCCAGCTACTTGTGGTAATTGCCATCATGGGATTCAAGAACAATTTGAGAAAAGCATTCATTCAACATTAGTTTCTAAATCGGGTAAAAAACTTCCAACTTGCGAAAACTGTCATAGTGCTCACCAAATTATTAGAGCGGATTCGGAAGGATTTAAACAAACAATTATGATTCAATGCGGCAATTGTCATGAAGAGATTGCTAAAACTTATTTTGAAACTTACCATGGAAAAGTATCGCAATTAGGTTATACGAAAACAGCTAAATGTTATGATTGCCACGGTGCGCATGATATTCTTCCCATCGAAAATCCGATTTCTCATCTGCACAGAAAAAATGTAGTTGTAACATGCCAGAAATGTCATCCTAGTGCAAATAGACAATTTGCCGGTTATTTCACTCATGCAACTCATCATGATCCCCATAAATATCCTTGGTTATTCTGGACTTTCTGGGGAATGACCGGATTGCTTGTAGGAACCTTTGTTATTGCGGGTTTACATACTTTGTTATGGCTGCCGCGTTCACTTCAATGGCGAAGAGAGCTTAAACGAAGACAACTGGAAAAAAATATCAACAATCTTGAGTCGACGAAAGATGGAAATAACACAAACGGCTAAAACAGATGATATTGCTAAAAGAGAATTGCAAGTCGTCAGATTCACACGATTGAATCGTACTTTACACGTGTTCATGATTGTCAGTTTCATCAGTCTTGCTCTCACTGGAATGTCATTGAAGTTTTCATATACCGGATGGGCAGTGTTTTTATCGCGTCTTTTCGGCGGATTTGAATCGGCAGGTTACATTCACAGGTTCGCTGCTGTTGTGATGGTGTCTGTTTTTATTATCCATCTTGTTGATTTGATAAGAATGCGGAAGAAAGAAGCATTGACCTGGAAAGAATTGATCCTCGGTGAGAATTCGCTTCTGTTCAATAAGAAAGATTTAAGAGATTTTATTGCTTCAATTAAATGGTTTATCGGAAAAGGTGAGAGACCGGAATATGGAAGATGGACTTACTGGGAAAAATTCGACTACATCGCAGTGTTCTGGGGAATTTTTATAATTGGTTTCACTGGTCTTACGCTTTGGTTTCCCGAGTTCTTCACTCAGTTCATGCCAGGTTCGGTATTAAACGTTACAACCATCATTCATAGTGATGAAGCACTTTTAGCAACAGGTTTTATTTTTACAATTCATTTCTTTAATACACACTTACGACCTGAAAAATTTCCAATGGATATTGTAATCTTTACCGGTCGAATTCCGCTTGAAGAATTTAAATTAGATAGACCAAAGGAATACAAAGAATTGGTCGAAAAGGGTGAGCTTGAAAAATATTTAGCTGAACCTTATCCTGAGATTGTTATTAAAACTATCCGTATTTTTGGCTGGACTGCACTCTCAATCGGATTTAGCATTATCCTCTGGATAATTTACGCTATGCTATTTGCATATCGTTAATAGTTTACGTTTATTAATTGAATTATTTTTCCTAACTTCTAGTCGATGAAAAACAAATTACCATCATCTTTTTACAATCCTACATCTTTAGCTGGTGCTGCAATCGCAGCAATTAGCTTTGGTCTGATTGTTTTTCTCTTTTTACTTGAACTTCTTGGAACAAAGCAAAAACCATATATGGGTATTATTGCTTTTGTAATCCTGCCATCAATTTTAATTGGCGGGGTGTTTTTGGTAATTTTTGGCATATATCGAGAGCACAAAAGGGAAAAGCATGGTAAGCAAAGAGAAAAAAAATTTCCAACAATTGATCTCAATAATCCTAAACATAGAGCTGCATTTACATTTTTTTCGATCGGCACAATTCTTCTTCTCCTCTTTAGTGCTTTTGGTAGTTATCAGGCATATGAGTTTACGGATTCAGATGAATTTTGTGGAGAAATTTGTCATGAAGTGATGGAACCGGAATATACGGCCTATCAGTTCTCACCACATGCAAAAGTTGGATGCGTTCAATGTCATATAGGATCGGGAGCAGAATGGTATGTGCGTTCAAAGTTTTCCGGTGCTTATCAAGTTTATTCTGTACTTTTCAATAAATACTCAAAACCAATACCTACTCCTATCGAAAATTTGAGACCGGCTCAGGAAACATGTGAACAATGTCATTGGCCAAAGCATTTCTTTAATGAAAAGCAATTAGTAAATACATATTACCTCTCCGATGAGAATAATACGGAATGGACTATTGATCTATTAATAAAAATTGGCGGTGGAAATGTTGAAGCTGGTCCTACCTCAGGAATTCATTGGCATATGAATATAGCTCACGAGGTGAACTATGTTACCTTAGATTCACTTCGAATGATTATACCGTGGGTTCAATCAAAAAGTGCTGATGGAAAAGTAACAATCTATAGAAACACTGAACTAAATATTTCAGATTCACAAGTAGAAAAACTTGAGAAGAGAAGAATGGATTGCATTGATTGCCACAATCGTCCTTCTCACATCTATCACCCTCCAGCCAGATCGGTTAATCACCTAATTAAGCTGGGATGGATTGATAAAAGGTTACCGTACATAAAAAGTCTTTCTGTTCATGCATTAGAAAATGAGTACACAAGTAAACAAGTTGCTTTAGATAGCATAAAATCAACAATCTTAGATTTCTACAGTGCGAATTATCCTCAGGTATTTATTGAAAAAAAAACGAGCATAAATAAAGCTGTGGAGGAAGTTCAAAAGATTTATTCAAGAAATTATTTTCCTTCGATGGGGGTTAGTTGGCGAAAGTTTCCGGAACATATTGGTCACTTGTATGCACCGGGATGTTTCAGGTGTCATGATGGTAAACACGTGAACGAGGAGGGCAAAGTTCTTTCAAGGGATTGCAATGTTTGTCATACGATTCTTGCACAAAAATTTGAAAAAGATGAATTACGATTATCACTTGGCGGTATTGATTACCAGCATCCGGTTGATGTCGGTAACGCTTGGAAGGAAATAAATTGCAGCGAGTGTCACGAAAAAAAATAAATTTATAAATCAATATGAATAATTCATCTTCATCACAGAAACAAAACAATAGACGGGATTTCCTAAAGTATCTCTTAACAGGCGGATTACTCGGTTTTGCGTCCGCTGTGATTTATCCTCTCATTGCGTATTTAAAACCTCCTAAACAAAGGGAAGTCGAAGTATCCAGTGTTAAGGTTGGAAAACTAAGTGAAATTGAAAAGAATTCCGGAAGAATAATTAGGTTTGGGAATAAACCGGTGATACTAGTGAGAACCGCCGCTGGTGATCTTCGTGCTTTCTCGGCAACTTGTACGCATTTGGATTGTACAGTTCAATTTAAAAGTGATCAGAGTATTCTGTGGTGTGCATGCCATAATGGTAAATACGATCTTAATGGAAGAAATATTTCTGGACCGCCACCAAGACCTTTAGATTCATTTCGAGTGGTTATTCAGGGTGAAGAAGTTCTAATTTCAAAAAATGTATAAATATTATTATGAATATTATTAAAAATCTTTATAATTGGATTGATGAAAGAGTTAAGCTCGAAGATCTTGTGAATTTTCTTGGTAAGAAATATGTACCCGTGCATCGTAATTCTGTGTGGTATTACTTTGGGGGAGTAAGCTTATTCTTTTTTATCATCCAGGTTGTTACTGGTATACTCTTGCTGTTTTATTATAAAGGTAGTGCTGATTTGGCTTTTGAGAGCATTCAGTTCATTATGTCCAAAGTTCAATTTGGGTGGTTGATTCGTTCTATTCATTCTTGGGCAGCCAATCTTTTTATCCTAGCTGCATTTATTCACATGTTTAGCGTTTACTTTGAAAAATCGTATCGCAAACCTCGAGAGATAACATGGGTGACAGGGATGCTGATGTTTTTTCTTGCTTTAGGGTTTGGTTTCAGTGGTTATTTGCTTCCGTGGAATGAACTAGCTTTTTTCGCTACAAAAGTTGGAACTGATATTGCCGGTGCTGTTCCATTAATTGGTGAAACTCTCAAAATTTTTCTAAGAGGCGGAGAAGAAGTTACGGGTGCAACTCTATCAAGACTATTTGGTTTCCATGTAGCTTTGCTGCCAGGAATTTTCACTGCTCTGCTTACTATACATCTCTTATTGGTTCAGCGACAAGGAATGAGCGAACCATTAAGAGTAGAAGCACTTAAGCAATCAGAAAAAAAGACAATGCCTTTCTTTCCAAATTTCCTCTTGCGCGACTTACTTCTTTGGTTATTAATCCTAAATGTGTTGGCAATTCTTGCCGTTTTTTTCCCTTCCGAATTAGGTCGGAAAGCTGATCTCTTTGCATCTGCACCAGCTGGTATCAAACCGGAGTGGTACTTTCTGTTTATGTTTCAAACTCTAAAATATATCCCAGCACATCTATTAATTTTTGAAGGAGAAGTTGTTGGGATTCTGCTTTTTATGGTTGCAGGTGTACTTTGGTTGTTAGTTCCTTTTTGGGATACTAAAAGCTCCAAAGGCCAGCAAAACCGATTGATTAATTATCTCGGTTTATTTGCTGTCATCTTTATTATAGTTCTCACGATTCTTGGATGGATTGCATGAAATCATTTTTATCGTTTCTTCTACTAATCAGCTTCTTTGGGATTTATTCAAATGCGTCCGCAACTGAAGATCAATGTTTTGTTTGTCATGAATCTATTGGCGGTGCAGAAGTTGAACTCTATAAAAAAGATATTCATTTTAAAAAAGGAATATCTTGCAGCGGATGCCATGGCGGGGATAGTACTTCGGAAGATATGGAAACGGCAATGAGCAAAGCTGATGGATTTATTGGCGTACCAAAAGGTGCTAATGTTTCGAAAGTATGTACAAAATGTCACTCTAATGCACAGATTATGATTAAACAATATAATTCAGCACTGCCTTGGAACCAAGAAGCTTTACTGGCTCAAAGCGTGCATGGTAACCTTTCAGTTTCTGGGAAAGAACAAATTGTTAGTTGTACAACTTGTCATAATACACATGGTATCGTCAATGTAAAAGATCCTTCATCACCAGTTTACCCTGTAAACCTTCCGAAAACCTGCGCCAAATGTCATTCTGATGCTAAATATATGCGCACATATAATCCTGCATTACCTGTTGATCAATTGGATAAATATCGTACGAGCAAACATGGCATCTTAAATGCAAAAGGTGATCCAAAAGTTGCTGAATGTACAAGTTGTCATGGAAGTCATGAAATTCGATCCTCAAAAGATGTCAAATCGAAAGTATATGCTATCAATCTTCCCAAAACATGTTCTACATGCCATTCGAATTCTAATTATATGCAGGGGTATAATATTCCTTCTGATCAATTTGATAAATATTCCGGCAGTGTACATGGTAAATTGCTTTTAGAGAAGAATGACTTTAATGCGCCAGCCTGCAATGATTGTCATGGAAATCATTCTGCAACTCCTCCAGGTATTGAATCTATTTCTAAGGTATGTGGTACTTGCCATGCATTAAATGCTGAATTATTTTCCTCAAGTCCGCACAAGAAGGCCTTTGATCAAAAGAGACTTCCAGAGTGTGAAACTTGTCATGGTGACCATGCGATTATTACAGCTACTGATAAATTGTTAGGTGTTCAAAATGGTGCTGTGTGTAAATGGTGTCATGGGGATAAACCCGAATCGAAAGCATTTCAAACTGCTAAATTTATGAGAGAGCTGAGAGATAGTCTTGTAAACGAAGAGGAAAACGCATTACTTCTAATCAATGATGCAGAACAAAAAGGTATAGAAATCTCAGATGTAAAATTCAAATTAAGAGATGCAAAACAAGCTTTGTTTGAATCTCGGACGATGGTCCATTCCTTTGATCAATCCAAATTTTCAGAGACTATCGATAAGGGGTTGAATGTTACGACATCGGTAACACAAGATATGTCTAATGCAATCGATGATTATTATTTCAGACGTTGGGGATTAGGTGTTTCATCGCTTATTATAACGATATTAGCAATGTCATTGTTTTTTTATATTAAAAGGATTGAAAAAAGCTAAACATAAAAGCTTGAAATTCATTGAGATAATAATTAATTATTTGCAAAATATTTTTAATGCTTTTTAACAATTAAATTACTATACTTCTATTAATAGAAATTATAAACAATTTTGTGGTGATGTTCGAAAGATGAGAATATTTAATAGATTGGTAACCAAAAGATGAATTTTCAAAACCTCCATAAAGGTAATAAGACGATTTTCATCGCTCAAGTGATTAGTGTGTCACTTATCTGGGTTTTTGTTATCAGCATTTCTGTATGGATTCTTAATCTTATCTCGTTATCGCTTGAACTTGATGACGTTCCAGGTGCTTCGGTAGGCATCAGTATAGTTGCTATTCCTGTTTTTATCACTTTAGCGGGTGTATTGACATACGTGTTTATTGGGCTACAAAGAGTAAAAAAGTAACATTAAATAATTAATAAGGAAAATTGTCATGAGAATTACATTCCTTATTGTCGTTGTTCTAAGTGTGTTGTCTCCATCACTATTATCTCAGGAGATAATAATTCCCCAGAATCCGTTAAATGGACGTTTGGTATTTGAGGAAAAAGGGTGTATTGAATGCCACAGCATTGGGGGTTTCGGAGGTACAACTGGTCCATCACTCACAAGAGATCTTTATTTTGGAAGTGTTTTAGAATTAGCAACAATTATCTGGAATCACACTCCCCAAATGAATAGAAAATTCCGTCAGATGACGATAAATCGACCTCAACTTACTGAAAATGAAATGCTGGACTTATTTGGGTTTCTATATTATTTACGGTATTTGGGTGAGCCAGGCAGCGTAGCAAAAGGTAAAAAACTTTTAGAAATAAAAGGGTGCTCTGGTTGTCATTCAATAGGAGCTAGTGGGGGATCGATAGGTCCATCATTCGAAAACATTCAACAATATGCTTCCCCATTATATATTGTACAGACGATGTGGAATCATGGTCCTGCTATGCAAGAGCAATTAAAGAAATCTGGAGTAAAATACCCAATACTTACTGGACAGGATATTGCGGATATCACAATGTATATCCGTCAAGCTACTATGGGAAATGATGAAATACGGATGGCTCCGGGAAACCCAAATAAGGGTAAAGAAGTTTTTGATAATAAGGGTTGCGATAATTGTCATTTAACAGAAGGAAAAGCTAAGAGAATTCTTGCTCCGAATCTTAGAAAACTTGAATTGAAAAAAAGTGTTACTGAGACAGCGAGCTCTATGTGGAATCACGGACCCATGATGTTGAAGGAAATGAAAAAAGAATCCATAGATTGGCCTATATTCGTGAACAATGAAATGGCAGACCTAATCGCATATTTATATTTTCTTGGTTTTGAAGATAAATCTGGAGATAAGAATAGAGGAGAAAGAACTTTCAAAGATAAAAGCTGTAATAGTTGCCATAAAACTGGGAGAGAAGGGAAGGGACCTGATTTAACAAAGATTAAGAAATTCGACTCACCGATAAAAATGGTTCAGCTTATGTGGAATCATGCTTCAGAAATGGAGGATTTACTTATTTCACAAAATAAACCCTGGCCTACATTGGATACCGGTGATATGTGTGATTTGTATGCATATCTAAAATACATAACTCAAAAATAACCATACCGAAAGTTGAGTTGGATCATAACATAAATGACTAATCTTGTAAATGCAGATAAACTTCTTAAAGATAAAACCTTTTAACATATTTATTATTGTATTAATCTTCTTTATTATTGCATTAATCTTCCTCTTAGTATTTATAATACTATTCCAATTTTTACCCGTAAAAAATCAAAAACAACCAATTGCTTACAATCATAAAGTTCATATTGAAACTGCTGGATTGCAATGCATAGATTGTCATGTCTCAGTAGAGCAAAGAGCTTTTGCTACACTTCCTTCAATTGAGATTTGTCAAAACTGTCATTCTAGTGATCCACTAACTGAGTCAGAGGAGGAGAAGAAACTTTTAACATATATTTCTGAAGGGAAGGAAATTCCTTGGATTAAAATTTATAATATTCCTGATCATGTTTATTTCTCTCATCGTCGACATGTTATTAGAGGAGAAATAAGTTGTTCAGAATGCCACGGTAATATTAACGAGATGACAAGTCCAGTTTCAGCTCAATTTAAGATGATGAGTATGAATAACTGCATGAAATGCCATAAGGAGCGAAAAGTTACAACCGATTGTTTAGCATGTCATCGATAAGAATTGGAGAATAATTAATGGAAATTAAACGTCGAGATTTTTTAAAACTTTTTGGTGGATTCTCAGGGGCACTACTTCTCGGTGGCTGTGGGCTCGATGAAGTATTGGAAGTTCCAGCTTCCTGGGTTAACAAAGTTAAAAATGGGCCTAAAATCGAAACATGGAAAAACACTATATGTGGTCTTTGTTCAGGAGGATGTGGAATTCAAGTTCGATTGATTGACGGTTTACCAGTGCATATTAAAGGAAATCCCAATTATCCAGTAAATCAAGGTGGGATGTGTCCACTTGGTATTAATGCGTTGCATCATCTTTACAACCCAGATAGAATTCAGATTCCAATGAAGAGAGTTGGAAACCCTTTAACAGGAAAATGGGAACCAATCAGTTGGGAAGATGCTTTTAAAATTATCTCACAACGCTTAATCAAGCTTCGAAGACAAAATATAACTCATCAGCTTGTCATTCTTGGTTCGGGTGAGAGGGGAGTGATGAAGGAACTCATCTCTCGTTTTGCAAGTGCATATGGTTCACCTAACTATTATCAATTTTCATCACTCCCAAATGATGTTGTACCTTATTTACTAGTACATGGTCAGTCACAAATTCCTTCGTACGATTTTCTTAATGCAAAGATCATTCTGAGTTTTGGATCAAATTTTTTAGAGGAAGGGTTTTCTCCAATTTATTATACAAAATTATATAGTCATCATAGGGAACAACAAACGCGCTACATACAGATTGAACCAAGAATGAGTTTAACTGCGGCAAATGCAGATAGCTGGGTTCCAATACGTCCCGGTACATATGGTGCCTTAGCTTTAGGTTTAGCTTATGTGTTAATCAGAGAAGAATTGTATAATGAAGATTTTGTAACTAAATACACCTTTGGATTTGAGGATTGGATCGATAAGGAGTCAAAAAAACATATTGGTTTTAGGAATTATGTATTAGAAAACTATTATCCCGAAAAAGTATCTGAAATTACCGGTGTATCAAGTGAATTAATTCTTGAACTAGGAAGAGAATTAGGTAATACTCCGCGGGCTTTGGTTCTTGGAGGTGGGGGTGCGCTGGATAATACAAATGGAACATTTTCGATGATGGCAATTCAAAGTTTAAATGGGCTACTTGGAAATTATGAACGTAAAGGAGGGATTTATTTTATTGACGAACCTCCGTACTCCAAGCTCCCTCCAGTCATTGAGGATTCCATCGCAAAAAATGGTAATAAAAAAGAACCACACGCCAAACCACAAGATATATCATTTCCCTTGACTAATTTTTCAATTGAAAGTTTTACTAAAAATATACTTAGAGATAATCCTTATCCGATTGATACATTATTTTTATTTAGAGGTAATCCTCTGTTCCATAGCATAAATCATCATGAATTTGTAGATGCTCTTAAGAAGACACCTTTTATAGTTAGTTTCGATTCATTTATCAATGAAACAAATGAATATGCTCATTTAATTTTACCGGTTAATACATTTTTGGAAGATTGGAATGAGAGTTCCAACATACCGTCAGTTGGTTTTAGTCATATTGGTATCCAACAGCCAGTGGTTGAACCTTTATTTAGTACTCGTAGTATGGGGGATATATTTATTGATTTGGCAAAACAGATTGGAGGAACTGTTTCCGACTCATTCCCATTTGAAAATTACAAACAAGTAATTGAGCACAAGTTACTAGGAGTTTATAATTCTGGTCGTGGAGCAATTGCTTCTAAGGGTGTTAAAAAAATGTGGTTAGAGTATCTGCAGCAAAGAGGTTGGCAAATAAGCAGATATTCTTCGTATGAGGAGTTTTGGGATCAACTCCTTAAGGATGGTGGATGGTGGAACCCGATTCGAGAAGAAAAAAGATTAAATGAAATTTTTAAAACACCATCAGGGAAATTTGAATTTTATTCACAAAAATTAAAAAACTCCTTGGATACTTTGTTAAAAAATCAAAAAGAAAATGATTCAACACATAATCTTGAGTCCATTCTTAGTCGTCTGAACATAACTGCACGTGGTGATGCTGTTTATCTTCCCCATCATGAAATAGTGCCTTACGAAGGAGAAAAGCCATTTTATTTTACTACTTTTCAAGTACTTCCAAATCGTGATGGGAAAGGTGCAAATCTACCGCTAATGCAGGAGATGTTTGGATACTCAGTCCGTTCTTATTGGCGTTCGTGGGTTGAGATAAATCCTATCAATGCAGAGGAATATGGTATAAAAGATGGTGACTGGATTTGGATAGAATCTTCAATAAATCGGATAAAAGTTCAGGCAAAAGTTATTCCTGCCATAATGCCAAATGTGATTGCAATTCCGTTTGGTCTTGGGCATACATCATATGGACGTTATGCAAAAGGTTATGGCGTAAATCCTAATTCAATAATGCACAATCTTTATGATTATTTAAGTGGAAAACCAGCCCTTGATGGGACAAAAGTAAAAATATCTTTAGCAAGTTGAAATTGGAGATTCAAAATGTCTAAATGGAGAATGGTAATTGATCTTGATAAATGTACAGGATGTGGTTCCTGTATGGCGGCTTGTAAGATGGAGAATAACATCCCAATTGTTGATTCTAAAGAAGCAAATGAAGGAGGTGTTCTCAATTGGATGGATGTGATTACTCAATATCATGGTGATTATCCAAATATTGAAGTTGATCGTCTGCCTAAACCATGTTTTCAATGCGACCACCCTCCTTGTACAAAAGTCTGTCCAGTAAGAGCAACTTATTTAAATCCTGACGGATTAGTGGCACAAATATATCACAGATGTATAGGATGTCGTTACTGTATGACAGCCTGTCCATATACCTCAAAAGTCTTTAACTGGTATGAACCTAAATGGCTTGATGGACCATATAAGTGTTTTAATCCGGATGTTTCAATTAGGATGACTGGAGTTGTTGAGAAATGCTCGTTTTGCTCCCATCGTTTGATGAAGGTTAAAGAAGATGCGGCTCTTGAAGATCGGCCCATATTAGATGGTGAATATGAACCTGCTTGTGCCGAAATATGTCCAGCAGATGCCATTTACTTTGGAGATGCTGAGAATAAAAATAGTGAGGTCTATAAATTATCAAGAAGTTACCGTGCTTCACGTGTGATGGATGATTTGGGTCTCGAACCAAAAGTATATTATCTCTCAAAGAGGTCTTAATGTCGAAGCAAAAAGTAAATTTAGAATCTGAACCTGAAGCAGCTCTTTTCCGCCCGATTTATGAAACAGGAAAAGGATATTACATTGTAATTGGTATTTTTATTGCGATTTTTCTTTGGGCTGCCTTTATGTATTTCAATCAGATTCGGTTTGGACTTGGTGTTACAGGAATGAATCAAACTATAACTTGGGGTTTTTATATTGTTAATTTTGTTTTTTTTATCGGCATAAGCCATGCTGGAACATTAATCTCAGCTATTCTTCGACTATCGAAAGCGGAATGGCGGCGTCCTATAACAAGAATGGCAGAGGTAATCACTGCAATCGTTTTGGCCATTGGTGGTCTTCATCCGATACTTGATCTTGGTCGTCCTGACCGCATGTTATACTTGGTTGAAGCTGGACGCCTCCAGTCTCCTTTGTTATGGGATGTTACCAGTATTACTGCATATTTCACTGCTAGTACAGTCTATCTTTACGTACCGATGATCCCAGATATAGCACGACTACGCGATCAGGGTGGAAAATTGAAATGGTTATATTCATTCCTTTCCTGGGGATGGACAGGAACCGAACATCAGAAAAAAGTACTTAACAAAGCAATCAATATTCTAATGGTTATGGTAATACCAATAGCTATCTCGGTACATACGGTAATTTCGTATATATTTTCAATGACATTGCAACCGGGTTGGCATAGTACAATATTTGGTCCTTATTTTGTCGTCGGTGCAATATTTTCGGGAATTGCTGCATTATTAATTGTGATGATTGCATTTCGCAAAGTATTTCACCTAGAAAATTATCTCAAAGAAATTCATTTTAAATATCTTGGAACTCTTCTTTTAATTATGTCCATTATATGGTTTTATTTTACATTCTCTGAATATCTAACAGGGATTTTTGCCGCTGAACCTCATGAAATGCATATCATTTTATATAAGTTCACGGGCCCTTTTGCAATTTTCTTCTGGGGAATGGTTTTATGTAATTTTATAATTCCAGTTATTATCTTAAGTTTCAATAAATTTAAGACAATAACAGGGGTGTTAATTTCATCTATTACGGTTGTCATTGGAATGTGGTTGGAACGTTTTATAATCGTTGTACCTTCATTGGCAAATCCAAGGATGGAACTCCCGATGGGAATCTATATTCCTACCATCACCGAGTGGGCACTTTTAGCGGGTGGTATATCTGTATTTATCCTTGGTTTCATGGTATTTGCAAAAATATTCCCTCTAATTTCTGTTTGGGAAATTGAGGAAGGACGAAAACAAGGTCTTAAAGAAGTTGAGGAGAGGATACATAGTTATCTACCGGGGACACCGTAATGACGTACACGCTTTTAAATTCTATTTTTTAACATTATAATACTTAGATTTATATAAGGAGATAAATAATGTTATACCATCGTTTAGTACTTGGATTTTTTGGGATTGTGTTAATTTTTACAAATACCGTTAATGCACAGAATAAATATGTTGGTGTAAAAACTTGCTCAATGTGTCACAAATCTGAAAAGCAAGGGAAACAGTTTGATATCTGGAAAAATTCTGAACATTCAAAAGCCTTTCAGAGCTTAACTACACTGAAAGCTGATGAGATTGCTAAAGCCAAAGGTTTGAAGAAACCCGCTGCAGAATCTCCTGAATGTTTAGAATGTCACGTTATCGGTTTTGGGGTTGATGAAAAATTATTGGATAAAAAGTTTAATTATAAAGATGGAGTTCAGTGTGAAACTTGTCATGGAGCAGGGTCCGAATACAAAATTATATCAATAATGAAAGATAAGAAAAAATCTGTTAGTGCAGGTTTGAGGGAATTTAAAGATACAGCAGCAATTGAGGAATTTTGTAAAACATGCCATAATGAAAAAAGTCCCGTGTATAAAGAATTTAAATTCAAAGAAGGATGGGATAAAATAAAACACTCTGTTCCAAAGCCATAAAGAGAATAGAAAATTGTGGTTACGTAAAAATGGGCCTAAAAGTTTTTTAGAACCTTAAATTTATTTTTAAATACAATCTCAATAAGTATTTTAAATATATTTTTTTCTGTTATAAAATCTAAACTCAAGTTCTTTAAGATATAAAATAAAATTCGAGTTAGAGCTGCTTTAAAACATTTACCACTTGAAATCAATGATTTCTTTTTACTTGCCAATTATTAATCTTTTCTCCTTGACAATAATAAAAATTAATTGCAATATAAGCCAAGTAAATTCTATCTACTCCGAGAGAGGCGGATTTAGAATTTTGCTATTAAATCTTCCACGGCACAAATTGAATTCTCTCCCGAAGCAAAAATGTTTGATAATATTTTATAAAAAGTAATTACGGAGGATTGGAGAAAACATAATAATTAGCTAAGAACACACGGTTCACTTTGTTACAGACCTCCCGCACCGGAGGCAATGTTACCTATTCAAATTGCCAGTGTTTGTAGTGTAAAGACTAACTCATGCATTGGTAGAACTTTTATAGGCAGATCATTAGCACCTAAATTATTTATAACATTAATTAATAGGAGATAGGTCATGAATAAAAAGAAAATTATTTTTGCAGTTTTTGCGGCCTTTGTTGTCATGTTTGTATTGTCAGGTTTATGGCACATGGTCATATTGGGTGATTTTTATACCTCAAATGATGTCGCATTAGCTCGTACCGAGGTGAATATGCTACCTGTTGTTCTAGGTGTATTCATTCTTACTTTTCTAATGGCGGTTATATATCCATCTGTTTACAAAGGTGGTTCACCATTAAAAGAAGGATTTAGGTTTGGTGCGGTGATAGGTATCATATGGGCATTACCTATGCAACTCGTATTCCACGGAATATGGAATTATCCTTTGTCTGGTGTATTAGTTGACTCAGCTTGGCATATTGTTGAACAGGGCTTGGGAGGTATTGTTATTGCGTATATATTTGGAACGGGTAAGCAAAACAAAAAATAAATAATAATAAGGAAATTATGAATTAGAGTTTTATGCTACAGAATTAACAAGTGGAATTTACTTTTTTAGAATACAAGTTTATCTCGCTAGAAGCGGGGCGGAAAATTTTATTGATACGAAGAAGACGTTATTGTTGAGGTGAAAATTGAAGTTAAAAGCAATTACTACCCAGCCATTGCTTTAACGCAGTAACTATACTACATTATTTACTTTCTTTTAAAAAAGAGACTCTAATTAACCTCAATTTGCAGTGCTAAATTATTTTCCATTATTTCATAGCGCGGTAAACCGCAATGATTAGAGTATTCGATTAATGTAAAGGTATTGATAGAAAGATAAATTCATATTAAGTTGGACAAAAAAAATATGGAAAATACATTCATAAAAAAG
>MHAR01000025.1 GCA_001803045.1 Ignavibacteria bacterium RIFOXYB12_FULL_35_14
GTGAATTTTGGTTAAAATCGTTAAATTTAATTCGCTTTGTCATACTAAGAGACAATTTCAGTCATGTTTCACATTCGCACTTCAAAAACCGGATCAGGAAAAACTGCTGTTCAAATCCTTCGATACGAGAAACGTAAATTAGTCATAGTTAAACATATAGGGAGTGCTAATAATAGAAAAGAAGTTCAGAGATTAAAACATAATGCAAATAACTGGATTGAAGAAACAACCAGACAACAATCATTATTTCCACAAGCAGTGGAATTGCCGGTAGTACAACTGAATCAACTTCAATATGTAGGATTCCGATACGGACTGCTGTATGAAAGTCTATATGAAGTGTTTAAGCGCTTTAACTTTCATTGGTTGCGTAATAAGCTTTTGCTGGATTTAGTCATTGCACGAATAGCACAGCCTTCTTCAAAATTACGGTCAATAGAATTTCTCAAAGAGTTTTTTGGAGTTGAGCATGGGCGGCGAGAGTTGTATCGCCAGATACCGATAATTCTCAAGACAAGAAATACGATCGAATCCAGGATTCTGGAGATTGCAAAGAAAGAATTTGCATTTAATTTTTCTGTGGTTTTTTATGATGTAACGACATTATACTTTGAAAGTTTTCAGGAAGACGAGCTACGGCGGAGTGGATTTTCAAAAGATAACAAATTTACTCAGCCACAAATCCTTCTTGGGCTGTTGGTAAGTGGTGAAGGTTTTCCAGTAGGGTATCAAATCTTTGAAGGGAAGAAATTTGAGGGGCATACTTTAATCCCCATAATATTGAGATTTAAGCGTAAGCATAAGATAGAAAGACTAACGGTAGTTGCAGATGCTGCAATGATAAGTATTGAAAACATTAAGGCATTAACTAAAGTCCATCTTAATTATATTGTTGGAGCCAGGGCAGCTAATCTGCCAATGAAAACCATTGAAGAAGTCAGTAGAAGAATTTCGGGTCATGATGGTGCAACAATTAGGATGCAAACAAACTATGGTGGTCTGATTTGTGAATTTTCACAGAAGCGACATACTAAAGACAAGCGGGAAATGGAAAAGCAAATTACAAAGGCAGAAAAACTTTTGAAAAATCCCGGCAACATCAAACGGACAAAGTTTATTAGTTCTGAAGGACAAGTCTATAGACTTAACGCTTCATTAATAGAGAAGACTAAATCGCTGCTTGGCATTAAAGGTTACTACACAAATCTCACAACTCCGGAAGTAAATGATCAGACAGTTATTGAGCATTATCATAACCTTTGGCATGTTGAACAGGCATTTCGCATTTCGAAAAGTGATTTGCTAATTCGCCCGATGTTTCACTTTAAACAGCAGATGATTGAAACGCATATTCTTATCTGCTTCATGGCATTGGCAGTGTGCAAGTACATGGAATTGAAAACAGACAGGTCAATCAAGTCGAACTTGAAACTATTAAAAAGTGTTACTGATGCCAAGTTAGTAAGATAAAGACTATGATTAAGATTAAGAGATTTTTCCCTTTATAACAGCGTAACGTGAGTTATTAGTAAAATTAGAACAACCCGTTTTCATTAATAATATTTTTCGGAACGGGCTGCCCAAAGTCCCATAATTCCACGATCTTATCAGCTTCGAAACGGAAAATATGAATTACTGCTGCTCCGAGTTCTTGAGGATTTTGTCTTATGTGAGAATGAACAGCAGCCAAATCGCCATCTTCTAATGCACGCTTAATTTCAAAAATTTTATTTGGATTTTCCTTTGCACTTTCTTCCATCGCTAACATTAAAGTCTCGGCATCGCCTTTAAAGTAAGCATTGTGGTGTTTGAATTTATTATCTGCAAATTTAACAAATGCTTCTTGTGATTTTCCTTTTGCACATAGAATTAAAAATTCCGTTGCAATTTCCTTCTTTGATTTCTGTATCATTTACTTTGCTCCTTAAATGCCAAGTTATTTTATTAAGTATTCTTTTTATCTTTGATAATTAAGTAATGTTATTCCGCAGTCAAATCTTTTAGCAACCATGAGCTTAAGACTTGGTTTTGCTTCTAATTTCGAAAAGATGCTCAATCCATTACCTATAGCGGCTGGATTGACGAACAGATAATATTCATCAATAAGGTTATTCTTTATCAAATTAGAGACAAAAGCAGCCCCGCCGTAAACAATAATGTCTTTGCCGGTTCCATTTTTTAATCTTGCTATTTCATCAGCAAGATTATCTTTTGCTAACTCCGTATTTGCCCAAGCAGATTTATCGAGAGTTTTTGTAAAAACAATTTTGCGATAATCCACCATAATTTTTGCAAATTCAAAATCAGGATTTTGGGGATTAGCCATCACATTTGTCCAATGTGAAATAAAACCATCTGTCATTTTTCTTCCAAGAAGAATTGTATCAACCGTTTGGGTAAGATGACTAACATAATCTTTTAATTCCTCATCCCAATTCCATGTCATCCAATTCATTTCACCGTTGGGACCTGCAACGAATCCATCAATCGACATTTGTACTTGCAGTTTTAGTTTGCGATTCATTTTTTTCTTTCGGTTAAATTAAATCGTAAGTACATAAATTAATACCGCAATTATAGATTTTTGAGCTTTTTAATTTTAGCTGTAAGTGATTATTTAATTTATCAAAGATCGGTACTCCATTACCAAGCGCAATCGGATTTACAAAAAGATGAAATTCATCAATCAAACCTTCTTTAATTAATTCTGAAACAAAAGAACTCCCGCCATAAACAATCATATCTTTTCCACTCTGGTTTTTTAGTTTTTTGATTTCTTCTACGAGAATTCCTTTTGCAAGTTCAGTATTATTCCATTCAGATTTATCAAGCGTTTTTGTGAAAACTATTTTTTTGACGCCTACTATTCTTTGAGCAAATCCATACATCGGATCATCTGGCCTTGTAAATGTTCGCTGCCAGAAGGGAATATAATCAATCGCCAATTTTCTGCCGATAATAATTGTATCAATGGAATCCAGCAATTCCAGTACATCTTGATAAATTTCATCTAATGCCAAAGTCACCCAGGATTGATCGTCATTTGGTCCGGTTGAAACAAATCCATCAATACTCATTTGCATTTGCAATTTTAATTTTTCCCGGGTACTGCTCGATTTCGTTTCATTAACCATTTTAAGATAACCTTTTACGAGATTCATAGTTCCTTTTTTTCTGCCAGCTCTTTAAGTTTTTGCAAAGCCTTGGGCCACATGTTCTTAAACATATCCTCATAATCTTCTGCAGAATCCATTTCCACCAGCAATTCCGTCACTCCATTATTTTCTTTGAAGGTATAGTTTTCAAGTGCGCCTGCCCATGCTTTCACCGCTTCGCTTGTAGTGTCTTCTTTTCCATCCAGCAGAGTACCTTTGTGCTCGATCGAGATGAACTCATATTTACGATTTTCTTTTATTCGGCTTACCATGCCATCCATTTTGCCGGATTTGCCAGGTGCAAGGAAAAGTATTTTGCTTCCTCTTTCCCAGTTACCAATATAATGTGAACCGGGGGCGAATACTGCCGTCCATGCTTGATATGAATTTCGGTTCAGCATTGTGCTCCAAACCTTTTCTTTAGGTGCTCTAATACTGATTGAGAAATTAAGTCTGTTCATAATTTTAAAGTTTAGTTTTAATATTAAATACTTATAGCGGCTTTCTCGAGGTCAGCTATTATAATCTTTTTCATTTGAAGCATTGCTTGCATAACCCTCTGTGCTTTTGCATGATTCGGATCTCTTAACAAATCGATTAAAATAGTCGGAACAATTTGCCATGAAATACCAAATTTATCTTTCAACCATGCACATTGACTTTCTGATCCTCCCTCTGTGAGCTTATTCCAGTAGTAATCAACTTCAACCTGATCTTTACAATTTACAACAAATGATATTGCTTCATTAAAACCAAATGGATGATCCATCGAACTGTCAATTACCATGAACACATGACCATTTAAAGTGAACTGAGCATGTTTAACAGTACCCTCGGGTTCAGCTTCACCAGCGGCATATTTTAAAATTCCAGTAATACTTGAATCTTTGAAAACCGAGGTATAGAACTGAACTGCTTCCTCTGCTCTGCCGCGCTGCATACCAACAAAAAGTAATGAAGGAGTAATTATCTGACCAACTTCCTTTTTGTTTCCAAGGAATATCTGCCACGAAAGTCCAAACTTATCCTGAACCCAACCATACTTTTCACTCCAGTCATATTTTTGAATATCCATCAAAACACTGCCGCCTTCGGAAAGTTTTTCCCAGAGCCTGTCAACCTCAGAAACTGTTTCGCAGCTTACAAAAAATGAAATCGATGGATTGATCTTGAAGTAAGGTCCACCATTGAGCGCAGTAAATATTTGTCCTTCAAGTTGAAATCCAATCGTCATTGCCGAGCCAGCCAGCCTTCCAGATACTTTCGCGCTTTCCTCATCATAACGGGTTATCTTTAATATCTTCGAGTTGTTAAAAATGGAAACATAAAAATCAACTGCTTCTTCAGCATTGTTATCGAACCATAAAAATGGAGTCATTTTTTGCATAAAAATTTCTTTCTTAAATTATTTTCGCAATTCAGATTGTATGATATTTAAATAGAAAATTTAATATAGGTTTTAGATGCTGGCAAAATTAAAATTCCAATGTTTGTACCTATTTATCCATTGGCTAACGGATAAACAGATGCATCTCTCCATCTTGTGTATGGTGAGTTATTAAGTCAATTCAATCACATTACTTTCAGATTTATTTAGTAAATCCTTCGGGGATTAAATTAACTGATCCCGAAATTATTTCTGTACTATTTTCAGCTTGTTCTAATTCCTGTTTTGCCGGACTTGTAAATCGAGCAAGCAGCGTATAAACAATAGGGATAATTACCAGGGTTAGGAATGTTGAAAAGAGCATTCCGCCAACAACAGCCAAACCTAATGGACGTCGAGATTCGGCACCGGCACCTAAACCAATAGCAATTGGTAAAATTCCAAAAATAGTCGCGAATGATGTCATCAAAATTGGTCTAAGACGAATGGTTGCTGCATTTACTACCGCATCAATAAATGAAAAGCCTTGTGCCCGTTGCTGATTTGCAAATTCAACAATTAATATTGAATTTTTGGTAACAAGACCAACGAGCATTATCAAGCCGATTTGAGAATAAATATTTAAGCTTTGTCCAAAAATAAAAAGTGTTAACAAAGCTCCAAAAACAGCAAGCGGTACAGAAAGCAAAATGGTAAATGGATGTATGAAGCTTTCAAACTGAGCTGATAGTACCAGGTAAATAAATATGATTGCGAGGATAAACATAAAATATAACGCAGAGCTTGAAGATTTATATTCTAATGATTGTCCGGCATACTCATGCTTAATATTAGCAGGCAGCTTTTCCTGTGCAATCCTGTCAAGATCATCCAAAGCTTGCCCAAGAGTAACACCAGGCGCAAGATTGGCAGATAGTGTTGCTGACCGAATACGGTTATAGTGATTTAATTCCTTAGGAGCAACAGTTGTTTTAACTTTTACAACATTGGCAAGCTGCACTAAGCCGCCCCTACTTCGGATATAGATATTCTGAATTGCATCGGGCGATGAACGGTATTCGGGTTTCATCTGCAAAACCACATCGTACTGTTTGGTGCCGCGCTTGAAATCGGTAACCTTTCTTCCACCCAGTAATGTTTCAAGTGTAGAGCCGATATCGGTTACAGATACTCCTAAATGAGAAGCCCGTTCGCGATCAATATCAACATCAAGCTGAGGTTTATTCAACCGCAGATCGCTGTCCATATTAATCAAATATCCTAATTTTGATGCTTCACCCATCATTAAACCCATGGATTTGTTAAGCTCATCGTAGGTGTCTGCCTGGAGCACATATTCAACAGAGCTTGAACCAAAATTAGCACCTAAACTTGGCGGATTGATTACGAATGCTAAAACTCCCGGTATTGATATGAGCTGTGCAAAAAGCTCTTGTACGATCTGTTGCTGAGACTTATCACGCTCGCTTCGGGGCTTCAAGTTTAAAAACATAAAACTGTTGGTAACACTCCCAGGACCGCCAAAACTTAATCCTGTTGCAGTAAAAAGTCCTTCAAGTTCAGGAAGTTTCAACAAAAGATTTTCTATTTCTCTAACATACCTGTCAGTATATTCCAAAGTGGCTCCTTCAGGAGCAATTACAATTCCGAAGCTGACTCCGCGGTCTTCAACCGGCACAAGCTCACTTGGTAAAAGATTAAATAGAAAAACTCCAAGAATCACCACGCCGACACCTCCTGAAATTAATAGCAGCCTGTGGCGTAAAGTCCATCTAAGTGTACTTTCATAAATAAAATTTAACCAATTGAAGAAAGCATCGAATGATCTGGAAGCCCAGCTTTTGCTCGTCCCATGTAAAGGTCGTAGAATTAGAGAAGAAATCATGGGCGTTAATGTTAGTGCAACGAAACCGGAAATTAAAACGGCTACCGCAACAGCGATTCCAAATTCATTAAATAATCTTCCAACATTACCTGAAAGAAATGCAAGAGGAATGAACACTGCGACGAGTGAAATTGTGGTAGAAATAATTGCGAAGCCGATTTCTTTACTGCCATCAAGTGAAGCCTGCCAACGGCTTTTGCCCATTTCCATATGCCGGTAAATGTTTTCAAGTACAACAATCGCATCATCAACTACTAAACCGATTGCTAAAACAAAGCCAAGGAGTGTAAGAATATTAATTGTAAATCCTGCAAAGTAAACTGCTGCCAAAGCTCCGATAATTGAAATAGGTATAGCTAATGAAGGGATAATTGTTGCACGAAAACTTTTTAAGAACGCCAGCACTACAAGCACAACCAGAACAAGAGCGATCATTAAAGTTTGCTGCACTTCGGAAATTGATTCATTAATAAATTCAGAACTATCAAAAGCCACCTCTAATTTCATTCCTTCAGGCAATAGCTTGGCTAATTCGGGCAATGACTTTTTGATTTCGGCAGCAACATCTACAGTGCTTGCTTTAGATTGTTTAACGATTCCTAATCCTACAGCCAGTTGACTGTTCCATCGTGCAAGTGTTCGTTCATCTTCTGCCCCGACATTAACATCTGCAACATCTCTCAAACGAATCACAGCGTCACCCTTTTGAGAAATAATAATCGAACCAAATTCTTCCGGTTTAGAAAGCTCTCCGCGTGTACGAACAGCAAATTCACGCTGTACACCTTCAACTCTTCCTCCGGGTATTTCTGCATTTTCACTTCTAACTGCCGCTTCAATGTCCTGCGAAGTTAAACCATGTGCAGCCAACCGAAGAGGATCTATCCACACACGCATGGCATATCTCCGCTCACCACCAATTATTACAGATCCAACACCGGGCAGACGCTGTATTTTTTCTTTTAGCACACGGTCTGCAAAATCCGATAATTCTAACCCGGAATGATGCTGACTTGAAAGTGCTAGCCAGACAATAGCCTGCGCATTTGCATCAACTTTTGAAATTATGGGATCATCTATTTCTTGCGGCAGAGCACCGCGAACACGGGAAACTCTATCCCTCGCATCATTGGCTGCTTCATTAACATCGCGGTTCAATTCAAATTCAATAGTTATAACCGAACCACCTTCGCGGCTTGATGAAGTAATGGTTTTTACTCCTTCGAGTGTAGCAAATTGTTCTTCAAGTACATCGGTTATTTCTGTTTCAACAACATTTGAACTGGCTCCTCGATATATGGTTACTACCGAGATAATGGGTGGGTCAATGTCGGGATATTCCCTAACAGGAAGCTGAGTAAAAGAAATAATTCCGAACAGAAGAATTGCTAAACTCATTACGGTTGCAAAAACAGGACGGCGAATGGATATGTCACTAAGTTTCATCTTAAAAACTCCTAAATAAAACGATATTACTTTTCAAAAATTATTTTTTGAATTAATTAATTTCTTATTAACCTGTCCTACGCAAAAGTGAAGAATACAAACCCAGTTCCCAACGCATAGTACTAAAAATTAAAGGAACGGGGTTTGTTTGCTGATTATTATCTTTACCATGCGTAACGGATAAATTAATTCATAAAATTATTGCTGCATCGATTTTACATGGTCAGAGTTTATGGGCATAACTTTCGCCCCGTCAAAAAGTTTTTGATGCCCGGTTCTCACCACTTGCATTCCGTTCTCTAATCCATTTACTACTTCAACAATCTCAGAAGTCTGCAAACCAAGAGTAATAGGAGTTGCCGCAACACTGCTGTCATTTTTTACAACAAAAACAAAAGATTGATTTCCATTTGCAAATACTGCCTCATTCGGAATTGTTAACGCATTTGGTCTTTTGTTTAACACGGCAGATACATTTGCAGACATACCGGGCCGAAACTTTTGTCCCGGATTTTGAACACGCGCTACAATATTAACATTACGAGTTTCGGAATCTAATATTGGTTCAATGGCTATAATTCTTCCTTTAACTTCATGCCCGGGAAAAACGGAAGAAGAGATTGTTACTTCTGCGTGTCTTTTAAGTTGTGAAAGAAAACGTTCGGACGCGGAAAATCCCACACGAATTTCATTAAGATTTGCTAATTCAGTTATTTGTTGTCCTATCCGTAAAAAAGCACCGACACTTACCTTGCGAGTTCCAATACTTCCGTTAAAAGGTGCCAGTATACGGGCTTTTGCTAATCGCGCTTTTGCAAGTTCATAATTTGCTTCTGCAACTTTTAAGCGGGCTAATGCATCATCCAAATCCTGTGGTGTTCCGGCATTTTGTTCAACAATTGATTTGATACGATTGTAAGATGTTTTGCTCTGATCGTATAATGCTTCAGTTCGATTTACTTCCGCGGAAAGTTGTGAGTCGTCGAGCTGTGCAATAAGATCGCCTTTTTTAATGAAGCTGCCTTCTTCAAAAGGAAGGCTTTGAACCGAAGCATCTATTTCCGAAACGATAGTTACGCCTTCAATTGCTTCTATTGTTCCAACCACCTCAAATTTATCTATGACATCCTGTGCTTTTACATCCGCTGTCTCAACCGGTGTGGGCGGTAATGTGAAACCGCCTGTGGATGCATTTTGTTCTGAACAGCCATAATAAATCAGGGCAAATGCTGCGGCTAAAAAATAAATCATCCGATTGTTCTTTGATTTGAATTTGATCAACATAAATTTTTTCCTTTCTTAAACTTTATCAAACCTGTTTCTATTGTAATTCTCTTGAAGGATAGTAACCGGATGTTAATTGCTTTAATTCGGCGGCAGCTTTTACGGTTTTAACTAGAGCATCTGAATAGCGCAGCTGTGCAACAGCAAAATCTTCACTTAACCGCACAAGCTCAAAAGCCGATAAACGTCTGTTCTGAAACTCAATCATTCCAATTCTTACTTGTTCTTGTGCCGCATCAACACCATCGCGGGAAGCTTTTAAGCGCTCATTACCGTGTAAAAGTTCACGGTATGATGTTCGAACTTGCTGTTCCAATAACCGGGATAATTCGATATAGCCCTGCTTTGCATTTAATGAACCGGCTTCCAAACGGTCCTTCTCTCCCAATCCCTTTCTAAGTCCTATTGGAAGGCTTATTTCTACACCAACACTCCATCCAGAAAATTTACGTTTAAAAACTTGTGAGAGTACATCTCCAATACTTCCACTTGTTGATGAGCGAAGAGTATCGCCGCCGAAAATAACATTCTGCGAAGTTCCGCCTAAACCACTGCTGGTAAGTCCACCAACAAAATCGACTTGAGGAAGCGCTTGCCAGGTTGCCGCATCTACCAATACATTGGCTGCCTCAATATTTTTTTGTGCCGCTTGAATTTCAAGATTACTATTTAATGTTTGCTCGATAAGCTCTTCGAGCGGTACAATGGGAAAATTGCTCGGAGGTTCATCAACTGTTAAAAACTTTGAATTACCTTTTTCCGGTCTTCTACCGGTTAGAACTGCAACTTGATCAGATTGAGCATCAAGCTGCTCATCTCTGTCAATTAAAAGTAATTTTTGTTGAGCCCAAAACGTTCTAGCATTTGCAACCTGATTAGGACCGACAAGTCCGACTTTCTCGCGAAGCTGTGCTACTTTTAACACCGCTTCTGCCCGTTCAAGGGTGAGCTTTTGAACTGCATAATTGCGTTCAGCCATGTATAAGTTCCAATATGCCTGTTCGATTTTTGAATTTGCTCTTAGTACTTCTTGATCATATTGTGCTTTAGAAGATTCAACAATTAACTCGGCTTGGTTCAAATCTCTGCGTGCTGATGATGTAAATCCGGATAGTAAGGGTTGACGAAGTGAAATGAATCCAAAGGCATCATATTCAGGATTCAAAAAAGCAAATTGGGAATTTGTTTTTAATTTTGTTGAGTTTAGCGATAGCTCCAGCTTTGTTCCTATCGGAAGATTTAATCGCAGGCCTGTTTTTGTTTCGGTTTGTTGAGTGGAGAGAACAGGCGCACCGGCAAAAAACGATGCTGAAGGTATTTTTTGATCTTCGTAATTAAAGCTCAAGAAAAATTCGGGATCAAAGGTTCCCCTTTCCCTGCGCAAGGTTCCAAGTGAAGCCAAATAAACTGCCTCAGCCTGTTTGACGGAAGTAGAATTTTCTAAAGCATACTGCTGTGCTTGCGATAAAGATAAAGACGTTCCTTCCAAATTGATTAAAATTGTTTGAAGTGCACTGTCCGGATTCACTATAGTCTGAGCTAAAGAATTTCCACCGGTGCAGGCAATTGTAACAAGTATTGAACAAACAGTAACTAAAAATCTAAAGTCTTTTATCATTTAAAATATTCCTATTGGATAACTGCATTTTGCAGTTCATTGGTTTGTTGAACAAAGAAGCCATTTCGTTTTACACGTTCATTAATGACGGCTATTTCGCAGATGGATCATCCTGGTAAATTCCATGAATGTTTCCATCGGGATCTTTGAAGTATGCAAGCCAGCCAACGGCCGGGATTGGCATTTTAGGTACAACAATTTTTCCGCCTGCCGATTCAATTTTTCTTACGGTAGCATCAAGGTTTACAACATCAATTGAATTTGCTACAGGCTGCCCGGGATTTTGCTTTTTCATTAAACCGCCGTTTATGCCTGGTAATTTTTCATCACCGGTTATTACTGTCCAATATTCCATGTCACCGAATTGCTGAAATGTCCAGCCGAAAGCATCGCCAAAAAATTTCATGGTTTTTTCAGGATCGTCACATGGAATTTCAAAGTGTACTACTCGGTTGCTCATATAATTTTCCCATTTAGTTTAACATTCATTTTACTTTTTGAACATAAATAAAATGAAAAAGTTTAGCAACCAGGGAATGTGATATGGAAAGTTTGATTTGGGTAATTTTTTTCTATAAACAGTTTAAAATAAAAAGCCGTGATGTTATGATCACGGCTCATATCCCGATGACATTTTTGATGCAATTACTATTTCTTACCGAACAATCCGCCAAGTAAGTTCATACCTTGACTTACAATATCGCCTGTAGGAATTTTTCCATCAGGTGTAAGCTTATCAACTACTTGAGGAAGTAAGGTTGATAGCTGCGAGGTTAAAGCATTGTTATCCATTCCAAGCTTGGAAGCAAGTCCCTTAACAACATCAGAACCCAGCACGCTTTGAAGCTGATCTGGAGAGATGGGAAGATTCATTCCTGTTCTTACCCAAGATTGAGCAATATCACCCAATCCTTTTGTAGCAAACTGCTGAATGAATCCATCCAAACCGCCGCTTTGTCCACCAACTAAATTTAACACTGCTGACATGAGGTCGGGCTGTTGATTGCCCGCTTGACTGTCGAGGACTGATTTCAATGTGTTTAAAATATCCATTTTATTACTCTTTAGTATTTTGCCGATGAAAGTTTAATCAAAGATAAAAATTTTTTCTGATTATGCTTCAAAGTATTTAACTCATCACAAAAGCAATTTTCTAAATCCTATTTATTTACTGCTCATAATATTGTAAAATCCCGGATGATTTAATATTTGGTAAAAAACGCTATTTTTATCTGTAATTCCAGAATTTTCTCAAAAAGTACCTGATTTTTTTGCTATCAATATGATATCATTACGATAGCAATAATAATAAGGAGCACAAAATGGAAAAAATATCTGAAAAATCAGCGAACAAATTAAATGGCTTTTTAATGCTGTTTGTTTTAATCGCCCTCATTGTGTTGGATATATATCTATTAGTAAATGGAATCAAAACGGATAATATCCAGGTACTTTGGATTTTCATTCCGCTGATCTTCGTAATCATCTTAGTGAGCAGCGGATTTGTAGTTGTTCAGCCGAATAACTCGCGCGTACTAATTCTTTTTGGTAAATACACGGGAACAGTAAGAGATTCCGGTTTCTGGTGGGTTAATCCTTTTACTTTAAGGAAAAAAATCTCATTGAGAATAAGAAACTTTAACAGCCAGAAAATAAAAGTGAACGATCTTCACGGAAATCCAATTGAAATAGGAGCTGTGATTGTTTGGAAAGTGTTTGATTCTGCAAAAGCTTTTTTTGATGTAGAGAACTATGAACAGTTTGTAGATATTCAAAGCGAAACAGCGATAAGGACTCTAGCCGCGGAATACCCCTATGATGTTAACGAAGAAGACAAACCATCTCTGCGCGGAACTCCGAAAGAAATAGCCGAAAGTCTGAAGAACACTTTGCAAACAAGATTGGAAGTTGCCGGCATTGATATTATTGAATCAAGAATCAGTCATCTTGCTTATGCTCAGGAAATTGCTCAGGCAATGTTACGCAGACAGCAAGCGCAAGCAATTATTGCAGCACGACAAAAAATTGTTGAAGGCGCTGTCGGTATGGTTGAAATGGCTCTTAAAATGCTGAGCGAACAAAACATTGTAAAGCTTGATGAGGATAAAAAGGCAACGATGGTAAATAATCTTATGGTCGCATTAGTTTCAGAAAGTGAAGTGCAGCCGATAATTAATACAGGGACGCTGTACCAGTAGCTGATTAATAGGTGTCACTCTGAGCCTGTCGAAGAGTGACTCACAATCTGCAAATGAATCGTTCAGATTTCGACAAGCTCAATCTGACATTTTTAATTTTGTGTATTTTGTTAGCATTGATAGAATAATAAATGAAAACATTTTCAGATTACTTCGGAAAAACTTTGCATTTCGTTCAGCCGTCAATTTGGAAACGTGTGTTTCAATTGAAAGATGGCAATCAAGTGATTGGGACACTTATCTATCCAAAATTTTTTAGCGTAAGAGCTGAAGCAAGCATCTTCGATTCAAAAGTTGAGTTCTACGAACCGAAGTGGTGGAAAAACCTAGTGGAAGTTCGAGAGCCGGGGAAATCGCAGCCATTTGCTAGTTATAAGCCGGCAATACTAAAGAATAAAGAAAAGCTTGAACTTCCTCGCGGAGAGAGTGTTAATCTTAATTCAAACTTGCTTTCGACAACGCTGGAAATATTGGATCATTATAATTCACGCCTGGTTTTATTAAAAAGAAAGATGAATGTTAAGACCACTTATGAAATTCAAATTGAAAAAAGATCTGAAGTGTTGGATAGAAATCCCTGGGTGCTGCTACTAATAATTTATGTTGAGATTAATAAAAGCAGACGCAGATCGGCAGGTTAAATTATGGCTGAGAAGAAAAAATTTCTGTTAAGAATAGATGAAGGCATTTACTCCGCACTTGAAAAATGGGCGGCTGATGAATTGCGAAGCATCAATGCTCAAATGGAATTTTTATTGAAGGAAGCTCTTAAAAATGCCGGCAGACAGAAAGAAAATCCTCCGCCAACTCCACCGGAAGAATGAATGACAGAATGGTTGAATGGATCGAAGTCGCTTCTATGGTTTTCATTCCCGCGTATGAGGGAATCCGTATAAAATAGCTTGTCAGATTGAGCCTGTCGAAATCTGATTTTACCATAGTAACCGTCACTCTTCGACAAGCTCAGAGTGACATAAAAGTAGTGTCAAATTATAACTATGCAAATAACAAACCCAAAACATTTTAAGTGTCGCGATGAATTGCGAAAGTGGTTAATTAAAAACCACGCGAAGCAAACCGAGCTTTGGATTTTATTTTACAAAGTCCATACAAAGAAAAAGTGCGTACGCTATGCTGAAGCTGTAGAAGAATCTCTTTGCTTCGGATGGATTGACGGCATCGTAAAACGAATTGATGATGAAAAGCATGTGCAAAGATTTACTCCGCGTAAAGCAAAAAGCATTTGGTCAAAGGTGAATAAGGAAAGAGCAAAGAGAATGATAGATGCCGGAAAAATGACGGATGCCGGATTAGTAAAAATTAAAGAAGCGAAGAAAAGCGGCTGGTGGCAAAACGCATACACGACTCAAGACAATTACATTATGTCAGCCGAAATGAAAAAAGTTTTAATGTCAGACAAAGAAGCATGGAAGAATTTTCAGAATTTTGGCAAGAGCTACCAGAACACATACATCTTTTGGGTTAATTACGCAAAGCGAGAGGAGACGAAGAAGAAACGAATACAGCTTGTTTTGGAGCGTGCAAAGAAAAACATTCCGCCGGGGTTGGGGTGATCGAATGGATGAGTGAGGGAATGGTTGGAGGTGGTTTGTCGAGCAAAAAGATAGCGGATTATCATCCACTCAATGGACGATTTGCATGGATGAATGAGTGTGGGAAGTTGTCGCTGACTTTTCATGCTATCCGTCACTCTTCGACAGGCTCAGAGTGACAATTTCTATCTTGTATCCACCATCCCACAAAGTGGCAGGCAGCATCTAGCCTCCAGCATCTCAAGCAGCGAGGTTGGGATCTAGTTAGGCAGCAGGTAGTTTCAGAAAATATATAATTGTATTTCAATTTCGAAGTCCTGCTCTCATCAAATCATTTAGACCTGTAATTAAATGCCTTTCTTTTGCTTTGAAGGTGTTGAACAACTTAAGCTGTTTGTCCTTGAGATCGCCTCCATATTTTACTTCAAACAAAGTTTTATCCTCTGTAAAAAAGTCTATTTCTATTCCATCCTTATAAACATAAGCTGGGTTGCGATATTTAAGTTTAAAGTAAATATAATTTTCAAATAAGCTGCCCTTATCTCTAAATCCCGTAAAAATATTTCTAATTCCAAGATCTGCAGCATAAATTTTTTTTGCAGATAGAAGCCGTTCATTTGTTTTTCCATATCTTGGCAATAACTGTACGAGATATGTGCTCTGAAAATATTCCAGATATCTTCTAACTGTATCTGGAGAGATCTTCAATATGTTTGCAATCTTATTTATGCTGAACACTTTTCCGCAGCGTTCCATAAGAAGCAAAAAGAAATCCTTAAGTAGAAATGAATCCTTAATGTTATGCTGAGCGGCAATGTCTTTAAGGATGATATCATCAACTACTTCTTTGAGGTATTCAATGTCTCCCCTAATTACATATTCAGGGATGCCGCCTGTGTAAAGAAATTCTTCAAAATGCTTTTCGAATAAGTGCGAATTCCTTTTACTGATAGAAATTTCTTTGAACTGCAGATACTCGTCAAAATCCAGCGGAAGAATTTCTATAATTCTTGCTCTGCCGGTTATTAGACTTTTTTTGCTTTTAAGTACAGAAGATTGAGAAGAAGATGCAAATACCTTAACGTTCTGATTATCATAAAGATTTTTCAGCTGCTGCTCAAAATCTTTCTTATAGGCAACTTCGTCAAAAAATAAGAACACCTTTTCTTCAAATTTTATTTTATGGCTTTTCCTGTATTCATCAACTATTTCAATTATTGATTTTCCGGTCAGCAAATAGTCATCTAAACTTATGTAGAATATCTTGTTGGGGCTTATGTCTTCGTTATTAATAAGCTCCTCAATTAACATCCTCATTGCAGTAGTTTTGCCAATTCTTCTTAGCCCTGTTAGAATAACAATATCTTTTGTAAGAAGCAGCATTTTAAGTTTTTCAACAAGGGCTTGTCTAGGGTAAACACCCGAAAGACTTTGGTGTTTTTCCCACCAGGGATTATATCTGTAAAGTATTTGTTCCATCGGATGCAAATATACGATGAAGTCGTATAAAAAATCAAATAATTATACGCCCCAATCGTATAAGATTATCGGGAATCAGTTAAAGAATCACTCTGGTAAAAAAATTATTGCGGTGATGTGGTTAGCAGATTATCCTCCAGAGGAATGAAGGAATGAATGATTGTCCGAAGGACTCCTTGGAGAATGCTTGCCCGCCCAAGCTATGGGCTTACAGGTCTGGCGGGAATGCCTGTCCGCCTCTGGCGGAAATGATTGATTGATTGAATGAAAAAAAACAGATCGGCTATACCCATTTTATTCGGTATCCGGAATCTAGTATCTTGCATCCAGTCCGCCTGACCTGTCCGCCCTTGGAGGAGGCGGATAAACATCCAGCATCTTACTTTCTTTTAAAATTTGCCTCGTAAATTTTTATCCACTCTGATGCGCTCATTTTTTTTGTAAGCTCGGCAATTAATTTGTATGGAATGTCCTCCACTTTCTTGAATCGGATGCAGCTCTTTCCCATATCGAGTTTTGTTTTACAATGATTAGGATATTCTTTAGTGAACCAATCAAGAAGTTCTTTCTTTGCATATATACCCATGTGATAAAGAGCGATAAAATTTTTCTGAGATGCGATGTTCATAAAGGGCAGCGGCTGTTTGGGGTCGCAGTGATAGCCGCTTGAATATAAAGAATGAGGAACACAGTACCCTATCGTGTTGTAATTCATGCATTCCATAAAACCTTTGGGAAGGTTCTTCAAAATGGTTTGTCTTAGTTTTGACATAGCTTCTTTTCGGTCTTCCGGCACTTTGCTGATGTACTCTTCGGGTGAGCTGGCTTTTATTATCATTTTTTCCCTTGATGATTATTTAATCTATAACGGATAATCTTTTGAGCAATATTCAATAATTAATTAAAAAATGCAAAAAAGTTGTGTGATAAGGGAGCGGACTTGTTGGTGCTGCGTTACGGGTTGTTGGGTGCGCAAACGATACCGAAGCAACTCGCGCAAAAAACTATAAATTGAATTGAGGGTTTTGAAGATTAGATGAAACAAATTTTATTAAAAAATTAGATAAGCTTTGAATGTAGAGTCGGGAAAAAGGACATCATTAAGAGTATGCTCAATTAGTAAATTAATTTTATGCAGAATTTAGTCTATTCATGCGCCGCGTCACTAATTCATTATATGTTTTTCTAATTTCCATTTGTATTTGCTTAGAAATTTTTAATTCCTTATAGAAATAGTCGGATACTAAATCGATCACCTGATCTTTTTGACTGTTCATTAACATGGCCTCAGCTTTTATATATAAATCCTTTACCCAGCTATAATTCCCGATCCTAATAATTGAGGATTGAAGTGATGAGGGTTCAATTTTCAAAACACCAGAGCCATATACTTTAGAGTTTGATTCCAAGGATAATTGAGATGGATACGTTAAAAAACTAAGCTGAAGACACTGAATTGATTCAGGAGAGAGTTTATCTTTAAAATAGATTCGATGAATTGAATTTGTCGATTGATAATTTTTGTTATTCAATAATAAGTAGGGACATTTAGAAATTCTATATGGAAAAAAAGCATCGGGTATTTTACCAACTATTACACTGTACCATGGATTTCTTCTAATCGAGTGTGCTCTTAAATGTATTTTATCTTCTCTGAAACTTCTTAGTAATCCAATATGGTTTTTGTAATTACGTTTATTGATTTTTAATAAATATTGTTCAGGGATAGTTCCGTTTAATAAAAAGCCACATACATTTCGAAATGACGTGAGTATGGGCTGAAGTGTTCTTCTATCAAATTTTTGTTCGGTTATCTTATCACGTTTAAAAATGAAATAATCATTTGCTCCTGTGACAACGCCTATTTTTACCGATGCGATATTTCCAAATGGTTCATAACCATGTTCATTTGTTAATTTGTCTATCAAATTATTTATCGAACAATAACTTGAGACAGTAACTCTTCTGGACAACCACGTGTATGAATCAATCTCATTAAACTTAATTTCATTTTGGATAGTATTTGAATATCCAATTTTAATCGATTTGTTCACATTTCCATAGTTGAACAGCCATAATAGTATAATTCGTTCTTCGGCATTTAAAAAGTAATTTCTATCTAGCGCAATCAATTCAATTCTTTCAAACTTTTGTAAGAGAAATTCGCGAATAGAATGCGCATAATCAGCTTGAAGGAAGGACCATGGTAAAATTACACCCAGATTTCCACCCTCATTTAAATGTGAAGTAGATTTTAGTAAAAAATATCCCCATAAATCTGTTGATAAATTAATTTTGCAAATGTCTTTTACTTTTTTATAGTACTCGATTCTTCTAGAAACTTGGAAGAGATGATGTCTGACGAAAGGTGGATTAGACACTATGGTATCGAATTTTTGGGCTACAGGAAAAAGGAAAAAATCTTTTCTTGTAAAATTTTCATTCGGTAAGTGTGTTAGTAAGCCATCTTTTGGTAATTTGTCACAACCATGGAGTGACAAGAACTTGAGTTTAGGATATTTTCTTTTATACACTTTTTCGGCTGCGAGTAATAAGGATCCTTCACCATATGCCGGATCAAAAATTGTAAGTTTTGACCTATCAATTAATGGTTCTACAAAATAAGATGCCAAATCGCTTGGAGTATAATAAACTCCATTCTTTTTATTATTTATTGTTACCATAGCAAAAATTTCTTAAAAATAAATTTGTTGGTTTACATTCACTCGATCTTAAAATATTAAAACAATTTTCATAATGCGGTTTCATTACCATAATTTCATTTGCGTGAAGAATACCCAACCATTTGCCATCCTTTCTAATCTTATCTGTGATTAAGCTTGAAAATTCATTGAAAATTGCATCAAGTAAAAATGCCATGGTAACCGGCATATAATTAATTCTAGGTATATCCAGACTACTTTCAAAACGATTATCATATGCCGAACAATCTGCTCCCAATTTTAATATATAGTTGCTTAACCTACCGGGAAATTGCATATGAAAAATTGGGCCAGGTTGATTGAGATGTTTTACGGCATAATCAAAGTGAAATCTACGAATGGGAATTATAGAATTTTTTATTTTTCTACAAATAGTAAATTGATAACTTACTAGATGATATTCTTTTTGTAATTGCCCCCTCTTTTTGTGGTTAACTTGTGTTCCCTGTATTATAAATCCCAAAGTAAAATGTAAATTATTTTCTAAATTATAAAAGCCAGATTCGAATTTAAATGGAATTCTATAAAGTAAATTAATATCCCTAATTGTATGGAAAAAAAGATTTAATTCGGTGTGGAAACTATGAAACTCGTTATTTCCGGCAATTACTGGGTTACTTCGAAGATAGTTTATAGTATCGTATTCGAGTTTTTTTAGATCGTATGGATTTGGGTAACCGCCCTCTACTTTTAACATCTCCCTAGTCCTTAATGATCCTTATTTCTTCAAAAAATAAAGATTTTTCAAATTTGGGATGAGGAATAGAACAATGCTGATGCAATTGAATGGGGGTTTTAGCTTCATTATCAGTAAATCCTACAATCTCCGGATACTCTTGATTGCAATAACCGCATAAGCTAAAATCATTTTTGTTTATTTCTTGAAATACCCTAGCTGCTTCCCATGGATATATGGATTTATAGGTTGGATTTAATACAAATATTTTTGATATCAATTTACTTTTCCACCATCGAATATCTGTTTTGTTTGAAAATACTCCATCATAAATATCTTCTTTGAATTTCAATTCAATTTTAGAAAAACTGTCAAATTTGATTCCACAATAAGTTGCTGCCCATAGCTTATCAATTAAAAAACCAGGTTTAGCCATTAAAACTTTTCTTATCCAATCAGATATTTTTTTTATAGATTCTCTAGTGATTTTACCCATTTTTATAACATCGGGTATAATTGAAATTAACATATCGTCATCCGCTTTTGGAGAATTAAGAATTTTAAGTAATTGTCTTTCATTTTTAGGAATTCTTCTCCTGATTTTCTGATATCCTTTAACTAGAGCTGCTATTTTCAGAGTATTTTCACCAATTCTACTCCCAGAAATAATTTCATCATATACATTTTTAGCATGAGTATCAATGTTCACAATGTCAATTGCGGTAATAGATATAATTGGTAAACCTGGAAGTTTTTGTCGAAAAATTTCTGCAACCGAAGGGCCATTTATTATATCTTTATCTTTTATTTTATCTAATCGATGGTCTATAACTATTAATTGACAATTCTTTGCTTCTTTTAAGTAATCATGGAGGTCACCCAAAAAATTTTTATTTCTGAAATTTCTGAATAAATAATTTAATTTTAGTTGATATGAAAGATTTATCGCAGCTGTTTCTCTTTTATTATCGTCATCAATCCAAAATATTTTATTCTTTTTTTTCAAGGTAACTCTATTACTAATTTTGTTTTCCATGTCTCGGTTGGCTCCTGAAAAGAAATACTTCCATTTCTTAATTGAATTATATCTTTTACAATACTTAAACCTAAACCACTTCCGGTGCCCACAATATATTTGTCAGCGGGATTTAAATTCCTCTCTAACTTGGGATAAAGTAGATTAGAAGGATCTGCTATAAATGGTATAAAGATTTCTTCGTACATATCTTTGCCAACGCCTATTCCAGTATCTAAAATCGTAATAACGTTCTTACCATCTACCTTACTTGCTACAAACTTAATTCTCTTTTCTTCACCTCCAGCAATAACAGCTTTAATGGAATTTGACAAGACATTTAGAACTATAGAATATAACTCCGCCTCTAAAATATTATGAATGATTATATTGTTTGGGACATCGTCATATGATATATCAATATCATAATCATCTATTATTATTTTAAAGGCATTTCTTGCTTTTGCGATTCTTTCTTTTAAAGAAAGATTCGTCAACGAAGCTTTTTTGCTATCGACACTAATCAGCGACGTCAAACCCAATAAATCTTCGAATCGAATCTTGGACTCATTAAGATCATTTTGCACATAAGAAATCTGGTTCTGATCACTTTTATCAAGTTTTTCCTTAATTATTTCTAAAGTATTTGTATGGTTTTCTAAAAGTCCCAATAAAGATTTAACTTCATGAGAAAAAATTAAAAGGAGAGTGGAGGTTGATGCAATTAATCTTAGGTGCCTTAGTTCTTCTGTATTACTTTTTTCATATTGAAGAATCGCATCTGTGGCTTTTGATAAACTCTTCTGAACAATTCTTTTTTCTTTTGAAGGAAGATAATTTACAATATTCCTAACTTCTTTTTGAATATAGTCAACCGCAGACGTTACCACTTTTTCTTTTTCAATCTTTTCATCTAAAACACCCTCCAAATATTTCCTTGCAACATCGCTACTTTCCTTTGCTTTTTGCCTTAAATAAAATTCTCTATATATAGTTGCCCAGTAAATACAAAATTTTACAAACAACTTTAATTGTTGAAAGGAATTCGATTCAATAAATCCTTCTCTGTTCGCTTTCATTTCAAACCCAGTAGCGTGTTCTCTTATATTAACATTTCCAACGTAGCTTCTCATTGATAACATATTTAATAACGCCCTGCTTGCATCTATACCCTTTAATGTTTGAGCAAATAAATACAGTTCCTTCTCAGGAGTAGTTCGCCGCAAGCCCCTTTCCTTATCAATGTCAAGCCAATCATCATCGCCGTAATTTCCAACTCGAAAACCCTTAAATCTAATCTGTACACCTCCCCATTCATTAAGTATTTGGCTAAGGGAACCCAATGCTAAAATTTTACTATTTCGTATCTGTTCTCTTTCATCAACCATTATACCTATCTTTAGATAAATATCTTTCAAATGAGAGAACTTTTCTTTGGAGATAAATTTTTTTTCACCTATATCCATGGCAACAAGTTTACAAACAGCATTTCCATTTTTATTAATATAGGCAGACAATGTTCCCCAGCCGGCGTCCAATAAATGATCACGTAAGTCAACCACCTTTTCATCAAATTGTGGTGCTTCTATCATAATATTAAAACCGGGATCTATTTTATATCCCTCTCTTTTAGCCCCTCTGTTGGCTACTAAAACAGCTAATTTCCTCTTAATATAATCGTAACTTCTTCTATTCCATTCTTGTGATATATTGCTGATTATTAATTTTGTGCCTGTTTCTCCTTTTTGAGATTTCGAAAGGATACCTGGACATTTAATAGTTGTAACGTCTGTTCCGGCAGTAAATTCTTTTTCCCATGGAAAAATGACATCGGTTTTCTCTTGCATTCCTTTATTTTTTCCTTCAGTAACTAGCCTCAAATGTAAACCCAATCTACGACATGAAAATCTACCAATGCCTTTTGAGCCCGTCCTTGGCCTACCGTATATAGGAGAAAAAGACTTTTTGATTTTATTTGTTGTAGCAATTCTCATCCAAAAGTTTCGCACTTCTTCGTGCGTCATTCCGGACCCATTATCTATTATTTGGATTTCGTTTATTGAATTTTCATCACTTATAAACCGTATTTTCACTTCTGTAGCATCTGCATCATAAGAATTTTTAACTAATTCGACAAGCGCAAGGTGAACGGTTTCAACAAGTTTTTCACCAAGCTCACTTAAGAGCGCGCTATCGACCGTAAAATAAAGATTAGCCATTGTATATGATTAGATAATACATTTACACAAATATAACCAATATCATATTTAAAGAATTTCCCAACTTTAGTTTTTAAACAACTTTCGTTAGTCTACGTGTCTCCCCAACGCTCACTACTCCCGCACCATACCTCACCAAATTCATCCCAAAATTAACTTTGTTTCTTACTTTTCTAAACTTAGTGCGAGTATCAAGCGGTTCGTTTCCTCTCTAGGTAGTTATGGCACGTGTTATTAGTAGCAAAAATTATCTTCCTAGAAAATCCGCAATCACTTTAAATGTTTTATCCGGTTCTTCAATAAATGGATCGTGCCCGCTTCTTTCAAACATTACAAACTCAGCCTGCGGTGCATAGGTTTTATATTTTATTGCAAACCTTGGAATTGAAATTCTATCAAACCGTCCCTGTAAAATCAGCATTGGCATCTTCAAATCTTTCAGCTTATCTCTAAAATCAAGTTTACCAATATCGCCGCTAATCAGAAAGTCGGCATCCTTTCCCGCTATCTGGTAATAAACATCCGTATTCATTGAAAGAGAATCTCCGCGTACTTTATATGCATTCGAAGCATCATAAAAATACAGCAGTCCGGAGGGAACAGAGTAGGCATCAACATGTTCCTGTGAGCTTGAAGTTTTTCCCTCGTCTCTCAGCTCCATAACTTTTTGCCAGACTTCGGGATATTGATTTCTTATTTCATAATTGGAGCTGTTATCATTTTCCTGCCACATTTCACCGCTGTAAAAAGTGCTCACTAATATTAATTTATTAACGGAGTTCGGATAATCGAGTGCATACTGCTGAGCAACCATTCCGCCGTATGAATGTCCGAGCACAGTCCACTTATCAAAACCCAAAACTTTGCGCAGCGCTTCAATGTCTTCCACATCTCCTTTGAACGAATATTGATCGGGAGATTTTGCGCGGTCGGATTTTCCTCTGCTGTAAGCATCGAAGTAAATTACCTTAAAATTATTAGCCAGTTCAGAAAACCACGGATGAAAATAAATATGAGAATTTCCAGGTCCGCCCGGAATTAAAAGTATTGGATCGCCTTTTCCTTCAACTTCATACCAAAGTTTTTTAGCGTTAACAGTCACGTAATCTCCCGGGGCGTGCTTAACTTCCTGTGCAGCGACTGCTGATGAGAATAATAAAATGATAACCAGGTACTTCAATATGTTTTTCATTTGAACTCTCTTATTTATTACAGGGTAAACTTACAAAATTCTTTTTCTCAGTCACTCTTCGACCCTGCCAAGGCGCATAGGCGTCAACTTACGAAATCAAAAATTGAACAACGTAACAAAGAAATCCACGGAAGATTTCAAATAATTAAATAAATATTGCACTCCTAAAGGAGTGCTGTTTTCGAGGGGGTTTGTATTTTCTATAAACATATAGCTCCTCTGGAGCTAATATTAGATCCCTCTGAATTTCTTAACTCCGTTAGGAGTTAAATGTTTGTAGAAATGAGTAAGCCCCCATATGAAACGAACTCCGTAGGAGTTCAATATAAAATATTTGTAAGAACTAATAGCATAATAAAAACAGCAATTTATTTATTTACAACAAATTATAACAATAATAAATAAAATTAGGTTGACGCTAATACGCCAAATCGCGGTAAACTAGGCTCTCCATAGGAATCCAATGGACAGTGTGACAGTAATTTATCATCATGTTACTGCCCTGAACTTCGGGGGACGACTTCTTGACAGAAGTGAACATCGGTCATGGTGCGACCCCCGAGGGATAGGTGACAACCTTCCCAATATTAGCTTACCATCAATATAATGAGTACATTGACAAATAAAACGTGCCGAATTCGCCCTCCAGTGGAAGATATCTTATCAAAAGTGCATGGAGTTATATTTTCTCAATTAGTATCTTATAAAAATTAGAGAGTGAGAGAGAGTTTTTAAAATTAACTCTCTCTTTTTATTTTAATACGAAATTCTTTTATCCAGCATCTAGTATCCGGCATCAACTCTACGGTGTAACGCTATCCCCAACTCTTACGACTCCCTTATCGTATGCTATCAAATTCTGCCCAAACATAACTTTGTTGCCGACTTTCCTAAATTGTGCAAGAGTTTCGAGTGGTTCGCTTCCTTTTTCGGCAGTATCCTGGTTTACAGTTGTAACAACGCACCGAGAGCATGGCTTGACTGCTCTGAATTTCAAATCGCCAATCATAAAATCTTTCCATGTATCTTCAATAAATGGTTCGCCGCCGCTAAAAACAAAATTGGGACGAAAGCGATTTATCGGAAGCGGTTCTTTTAATCTTCTGTTTAATTCGTTGAGAGATTCTTGTCCAATAATTAAAAACGGATATGCATCCGCAAAGCTAACTTGTTTTGGTTCGGGCGTGTATTTTAGATCTGTGTGTCTGTCTGAGTCTTTATCCATAAAAACTAGATGGCAGTCTAAGTTGAGTGCTTCGGAAAACCATAAGTCAGCATCATGAGAAACATTTTTTGCAATGACAACATCATTCCAAATGTTCACCACCATGTGGTTGGATTTTTGTCCGTTGGAGATTGGAAGTTGCAGGTTGGAAATTGGTTTTACTTTGTGAGTGACTTCCAGATTATCATCTTTCAAATTCACTTGAAGCAGCGCCATCTGCGGATGTTCTCTTTGAGTTAAGAACATTCCGTTTTTATCAACAAGCATCCAGCGTCTGTCGTACTGTAGTCCCCGTTCTTCAACTTTAGCTGATTGAAGTGAAATTCCACCTAAGGATTTGATGGGGTAGATGTAAATATGTGTTAAGGTTAGCTTGTTCAAAGTCTTTCAAAACAATTTCGGGTGAATATAATTACTTGCCAGCTTAGGGAAAAGAGAGAGGATAAAGATTCCGCCAAAGGCGGATGATTAAGAACGCAGCAAGCACAGCAAGAATGATTTTTGAGCATATCAAAAACACAAATGCAGTCGTTTTCACACCCATCTTAATAACCCACCTTACCCAAAATGGAGAGATGACATCTTTTTACATGTTAATAAATGCTCAAATTAAAATACAGATGTTGCTTTTATCTAAAATATCAGTGTTGTCAAAAATAATTTTGTAAAGAAGAATTTGTTTTGAAATAAATACAAATTCTAATGTTTTTATAAACCGATTGAACTCATCCCCACCCTTCCCTTACAAAGGGAAGGGCTTATAAAATTTTACGACTTAAATGTTAATATGCTGTCAAGAAATAATCATTTAGCATTTTATTACCAATAAGTCTCTTTCTTTTAAGAGAGAGATTATCACATAGTGATGCCTATGGCAGAGTGAGTTCACTTTATTTTGGACAGATATGTAAAATATATGAAAAATAAAGATGTCATCTCTTTATTAATTTCTTTTCTGTGTAATGTAAGTTAATAAATAGCTTAAGGGGAAAATTATTTTTAACTTTAACTCGACCATAAAAATCAATCGCGAGAAGTAAAATGATAAAACCATTTTTACAAACTCTCCTATTGGGAATATTTTTTAATACTCCTGCCCAGAATAGCATAACTTTTCTTAAAAATCTTACCCATTCTGTACAAAAAATATTTTTATTAAGCTCGATTTTTTCGAGGCCCAATTTATAATTCCAAATAATTAAAAGGAGAATGCCATGTTCAAGAAAATTTTTGTGGCTGCAATATTTCTTTTTGCCACAGTCTTTTTGTTTATCTCGTGTGAGAATCAAAACACTACGAAAGAAGTAAAGCAAAAAGAAGAGGTAAAACCAGACATTTCGTTACGAGAGAAGGTAGACAGCATCAACAACATTCTTGATAGAGCAATGTTGAGGGGTGATTATGAAGCTATGCTTCAGTATTACACCGACGATATAATTATTTCACCGGGATTGAATCCAACTGTAAAGGGTAAAGCCGCAGTAAAAGAATCTTATGAGAAAAATAGAAAAATGGAAGTTCAGTATCATTCCTTCGATGGTACGGCTGAAGATATTTGGGAAAGCGGCGATAAAGTATATGAACGAGGTACGTTCGGAGTATCGTTAAGCTATAAGGATCATCCGAAACCGTTGGCATATTACGGCTCTTACTTCACGATATGGCAGAAAGCGAGTGCCGATTCGCTAAAAATAAAATACGTCATTTGGAATTTGGGTTTCAATCCGTGTGATTAAGGTCTTCAATAACGAAATGTTAATGTGTCATGCTGAATTCATTTCAGCATCTCAATTATTGTACTGTGAGACCCCGAAACAAGTTAGGGGTGACATGGTCAATTAAACGAAAAATGGACGAAATTATCAGGTGAATCTAAAATGAATTTAACAAATTTTTTCACTGCTATTGCAGCAATTGCTATTGTTTGGTTCTTAGTATCAGGTGCGATGATAGTAAATGAGCTGATGAAAAGAAATCACAAGATCAAATTCATAATTATCAACATGATGCTTCCGGTTTATATTCATCGATACAAAAAGATTACGCTTGAAGAATCAGGCAGAGTCGGTGCGTTATATTATCATTGGCTTATAGCAATCAATACGGCGCTTGTGTTTGCTGTCGCGGCGATCATCTCTAAAAATTTGTGAGCTAGATTCTAGTCTCGAATAGAAAATGAATAACAACGAATTTTAACAATTGAGATTTGGGTATCTGCATTATTTCTTATCTAGTTTAATCAACGTTACTTCTGGCGTTGAGTTATATCTTAACGGAAGAAGCGACATTCCCAATCCGCGAGTAACGATCATAAGCATGTCCCCAAATTTAAAATCCCCGCGCACGTACTTTGTCTCAATTAACGACGCAGATAAATTGTAAAAAGGAAAGAAGAACGTTACTTGTCCTCCGTGAGTGTGGCCATTTAGAAGCAAATCGTATTTATGCTTGATAGCAGCATCAATAAATTTATTCCTCGGTTGATGAGTGAGAAATATTTTAAGATCATAATTTCTGTCAAGCTGTACTAAGCTGTCAAGATTTTCATCGGAAATTCGTTCAACATAAGTGTTAGTTATGAAAGTAATGTTCAGTTCGGATTTATCCACATCAACAACTTTTCTTCCGTTATCAACCATCTGCACATTATTTTTCTTAAGCGCTGTTGTAATTTCCATCAAACTTCTTCCATTATCCCTCCAATATGCCCAGTTATCATGGTCTCCCACACACGAATAAACTCCGTATTTTGATTTCAATTTACCAACGTACTCAGCGGATGTGTTTATATAATTCGGAGTGCTTGTTATCATATCACCCGCAATTAATACTAAATCGGGATTAGTTGAATTAACTTTTGATACAAATCTATTTAATCTAGTTTCATTAGTGTACCTATCTGCCTGAATGTCGGAGATAAAAGCAATTTTAAATTCAATTAAATCTGCCGGTAGATTTTGTTTTTTGAATTCAACCAATCTCAAAGAAACAGTATTAAAATCGTAAATAACTCTGATTGGAACGTAAAAAATAAAAAGTGCTGCAAGCGCCAAAACTATTTTTGCTTGAATTGGCAGAAGCTTTGCTTTATACTTTTTGTAAAGTGGAAGTAAAATAAGTTTTAACAAATCCAGCAGCAGGAACAGCAATCCGCATTGAACAAATATCAGCATGCTTATCCAAAATGGGAAAAGAATCAGATAATCGAAGAGGCTGCTTTCTGGAGGAACGGGGCGGTCACCGGAAGTGATGAATGAATAAAGATATGCGATAATTACCAGTATCATATAAAAGTTGATGTAGACGATAACGCCGATAATAATTTTCTTGTATGTTGAAAACTGAAGTTTTGGGAAGAGAATATGTATCGAGCTTCGCACTTTTCTGAGGAAGTAATATTCAATTACAAACAGCAAAACAATTGCGATAAGAATCCAGATTATGAATGACATGATATAATAGGTTAAGTTTTATAATGAATACTGAAATTTATTCCAATTTGTTTATAATTCCATGAATAATAATTTCTGCGTCTTAGCGACTTTGCGGTAAAAACCGCGGCTATCTAAGCTTTTCAATAACAGCCAGCATTTTAGCATAATGACTTCCCTTCCAGAAAATCTTATCGCAATTCTTGCAGTAGTAAAATTCATTTTGAAATTCTTTTACTTTGCGCGGGAGACGATCAATTATTTTTTCTTTTGAAATTTTCTTGAGAAGCGAATTGCAAAGTAGACATCTCGACAATTCTTTGATCTGATTTTTAAGATCAAATCTTTTCATCACCTCGATCAATTGCTCTTCAGTTTTTGTGCTGCGTATCCAATAGCCATGAGTAACTTCGGATCTTTTTAATATTCCCCTGTCTTTAGTAAGAATAGCCCGCCTTTCTTTTAAGGATATCTTAATAATCTCTTCATCTTTGTAGTTGTTTTTGTAAAGAGTATCGAACCCGAGCATACGCATGTATTTTGCAAGCGTACCGAGATGAACATCCAGAATAAATTTTGGTTTACGCAAAGGTTTTGCCCGCAGTCTCTGAAGGTTAGATATATCTAAAGACTCGAACATTGGGTAAACGCTTATGTCATCTCCGTTATTAACTAAGTATGAAAAGTCAACAGAGATTCCGTTAACAAGTATAAGATCAACTTCAGTGTGAGGAACCCCGAGTGATTCAATCATATCCTTGACAGATGTTCTGTCAATAAAGCTGTGCTCAAATCTTTTCTTCTTTTTATTTGAGGGAAGAAAATCATTAAGCTCTTCGTAGAACCTTAAGTATACTTTTTTAAGCATGGTGAAATTTAACACTTATTGACTTTAGCTCCTCACGGTTGGCATAGTTGCATTATTAAAACCGCACATCTACTTTTATGTATTGATAATAACCAAATTAGGTACTAATTTGTACTCAGAAAAACAAGGAAAACGTTATGCCAATTATAAAACCCATTTCCAGCATACGTCATCAAACAAGAGAAATAGCAGCCATTTGTCATCAGCAAGATGTTCCTGTATACTTGACTACAAACGGTGAGGGTGATCTTGTGGTTATGAGTATATCTCATTATGAACGGTTAAAAGAACAAGTTGATCTTTTCGCAAAACTTGGTGTTGCTGAAGCGCAAGCGGCTGCCGGGAAAAAAGGGATTACACACAAACAGATGATGTCAAAGCTACGTCGAAAGTTGAATGCTCGCTAAATACAAGCTTCGCTATCTTCCGGCTGCTGAAAAAGATCTTCTTTCCATTCTTGAATGGATTGCAAAAGACAGTCCCGATCGAGCTATTTCATTTATCCATAAACTTGACAAGAGAATTTCAATTCTTGAGACCTTTCCTAAAACCGGACGATTACCCCGCCATCCAAAACTGAGCGAATCAGGATACAGAGTTCTCGTTATCGAATCATATATTGCTTTTTATAAAATTGTTGGGCATACAATTCAAGTGCATCGGGTGATTCACGGTTCACGTAATCTGGACATGATTATTTTTTAGGAAGAAAATCATTAAGCTCTTCGTAGAATCTGAGAGTTACTTTTTTTAGCATGGTGAAAATTAATGATTAATCTATTCTGTTGTAATTTTGAAGTCACGGATAATATTTTTCAGTAAGGTTTCCAGTAAAAAATAACTTGTTCAAAATATTGCTATTTTTCTTACAGAGCTTTGAATTACTATTTCATTCACAACACGAATGAACTTTTATATGTCCGACAGACATAAAATAGTATCTCTTATCTTCTATTTATTACTTCTTGTTTCTGTACCGCGGGAAATCTACAGTCAAAGCGACTTCATAACCACGAATAGTTTTCTTTTCCCCGATACATTGCATTTCGCCGAATTTAAAGATCAGATAACAATGTATCTTGCTAAGTTGCCGGAAGATATTGTTGAAGAAGTTAGTGCTGATATTTATGCACCGTTCTTTGCATACCAAGCTAAGTTGGGTTTGATTTATGGATTCTCACTGAATGGAAGCGTGAGCACAAATATCATCACTCGTAATTTTCAGCTTGGACTTCAATGGAGCTTGCGGTTAAGTCGTTTTGCTCTATCGCTTGGATATGATGCAGCGTACATGTACGGTAAATTACGCGGTTTCGGTTTTGACAACAAGGTCACCGGCTGGCTTTTCTATCCCAACATTTCACTTGGAGCTGCATTTAATAAATTTACGTTTACAGTTAAAGGAGAACTTTCGACCATACCAAAACTGACTCAGACCGCAGATGACATTGTTACTACCACAGATCGTAAATTTCTATCGGGAGGTTCAATCGGATTTTATATCGAGCAGCCACTATGGAAAGATAATTTTGTGATTCTGGGTGTGAGGGCAAATTATGTGCGTTACTATTTTCCTGCCTGGGCTACCTTTCCAACATGGGATAGATTCCACTTCATCCCCGAAGCTGTGATAGGATTGAATATATGAAGAAGATCTTCGTAATACTTCCATTATTCGGTTTGATCCTTTTATCATGCGAACCTGTTTATGAATTAGTTGAACCGGAATTTAAAGTGGAAAGTATTTTGAAGAATACCGATTCTCTATCATACAAAATAAAAGTGAGGATGGAAGGTGTTTATCGAGTCGTAAAAGGAGCAGATCAATTTGGAGATATAATTGTTGCAAAATGGAGCGGCGAAACTCTCTCGTTTTTTGGACGCAAATTGGGATCCTATTTTATTTTGAAAGGAGGATCAAAAGACACGATGATTTTATTTGAGGGAAAATGGAGATATGCAGTAAGCACCGAAACCGGCTTGACAAGATTGGTTATAAATAAGCGCAGCGGTATTGATTCTCTCCTCAACGACACATCTGGAGCAAAATCATTTTCAATAGTTGGTACATTCGGTAATGAGAATGATTTCCGCTCGAATGACATTCAGCTCAAATACATCAGGCCTTTCAGCGAAGCAGTCCGAAACAAAAATTATTACATTCTTGCTCATAGAGGCGGCGGGAGAAATTCTGATTTTGTTGGTGCTTCGGAAAACAGTCTCGAAATAATTTCCCTCGCAGAACAATATGGCGCAAACGGAATTGAGATTGATGTAATGCTTAGTAAAGATAATGTGCCGTTCTTATATCATGATGCAAATATAAATCTCCGCGAAACTAAAAAGGGATTGCTGCTTGGGCCTGTTGAAAATTTTACAATTGCTCAGCTAAAATCATTTGTTGAATTGAAAAACGGCGAGAAGATCCCAACTCTTTGCGAGGCACTTGAGCATGTTTTGTACAACACTAATCTTAAGTTTGTTTGGCTCGATATGAAATCTGAACGGAATTCTATGCCGCAGGTTATTGAAATACAGCAGGATATATTGAATCGCGCTGCTTTGCTTGGAAGAAATTTAGAGATAATGGTTGGTTTACCAACGGAGTTTATGCTTAACAACCTTTTAGCATATCCAAATTATCAGAACGTTCCATCATTGTGTGAGCTGAGTGTAGATCAATTTCATTCGGTGGGTTCAAAAATCTGGGCACCAAGATGGACAATGGGCACATTAATTCCGGATGTTCGTACACTGCACGGTGAGGGTAAGCGAGCTTTTGTTTGGACCCTTGATCAAACTTTGTTCATTCAGCAGTTTATTAATGAAAGCGAATTTGACGGAATACTTACAAATTATCCAACAATCGTTGCATCGCTCTACTATGCGAAAGAATGATTTTATGCGGCTAATTAATACTAAAATATTATTAATTACGATTTTCTTAATAGTTGCTTCTTTTCGCTGCTTTGGGCAAGGGGCTGATACAACTTACAAAGTAAATGCTATTGTGGGATTGGGTTATTCATACTTTATAACTTCGCTTGCGGAACTAGATGGATTGAATCCGCATTCGTTCAATGCAACCGCAAAAGTAATGTGGCAGCCGGAACATTTGCTTAGAGTTGGAATTGAGTCGGGATATTTATCGTTTTATTCGTACAAGCAAGGCGGATTTACTTCTGAATATGGAACGACAGATGTTAAGTCATCTCTATCCGCTATTCCGATCATATTAGTTTTTGCAATGGAATTGTTTGATAGGTTAGAAGTTGCATCCGGAGTTGGAGTTTATTTTCTTTTTTCAGAAATAGATTCGTACAATAACAAAGTATCGAGTTCAGTTTTTAGCAACGGCTACTACGCAAGCTTATCTTACTTTCATTCTTTGAACCACGATATAAGTATTGGCGGCGAGCTAAAGTATTATTACCTCTCAAAAATTGAAGATGCGGATCTTTCGCTGCAATTTATTCTAAAGTATAATTTTTTAGAATATTAAAAAGGTTGCCATGGTTTGCCATGACAACCTTGAAATGGCTCCTAATTGAGCATTAAAATTTATTTACTCTCCAATGCTCCTATTCGCTTTGTCAATTCACCAATTATTTTTTGTTGTTCTTTAACAGCCTGGATAAGAATGGGAACAAGTTCCATATACTTTATACTCTTATAATGAATTTCTTCCCCGACTATCTCACCATCTACACTTGTTGCAGAAGGATGCACAGCATCTACAACTAATTCAGGAAAGACTTTTTCAAGTTCTTGTGCAATTAATCCATAATGAACGCCGGATGGAAGGTTCATCTGATTATATTGGTTATCAGATGTGTAGGTGAATGTAATGGGCTCGAGTTGTGAAATTTTTTGAATAGAAGAAAAGGAATTTATATTTTGTTTTAACTTTGTATCTGATGGAGGACCAAATAAAGTCCCTGTATAAGCAAGATCTCCTGATGCATAAACACCATAATTTGTTGCACCGCCGCTTGCAGATCCATATACACCATACCTGGTTCCGGCAGTTCCAAATGAATACCCATATACACCATAACCACCACCGGCAAATGCCCCACCATTACAAGAGCCCTGTACACCCCTATATCCGCCTTCAAAAATTCCACCAAAACCATATCCATCAGCAGGAACTGACTGACCGTAAACTCCAGCTGCATTATAAGTTCCTGTTCCGGTGAACTCAGAATGAAGAACATGATGTGGGCTAGTTGATTCATCACTTTTTACAGATACATTACCTTCAAAATACCCCGCCCAGTTTGTTTGACCACCAGATGCTGATCCATAAATACCATAATTTTCCCCCCAACCACCTTCACCACCTGCCCATCCCTTAATACCATAATTTGTACCAGATACAGAGGCATAACCCTCAACTCCGGTTTTAAATCCATTCCCACTAGCCTCACCTCGGACTCCACATCCACCATCGAACGATACTCCTGAAAATGAACTTCCTAATACTCCGTACAAACCACCTTCAAACCTTCCACCGAATCCTCCAGTATAACCATGGTCACTTGTATATAGTATTGTCATTTAAGTTTTTGTTTTTTGTGTAAAGATATTAAGAGTACAATAAAGACCTAAGTAAAGCATCA
>MHAR01000026.1 GCA_001803045.1 Ignavibacteria bacterium RIFOXYB12_FULL_35_14
CAAGGCTATAGAAATTTTGATAATCTGAGGATTGCCATTCTCTTCTTCAACGGCAAACTCAACTTATTTTCACACTATTAACGGTAGAACCTTAGTTTTTAAACAATATGTTCACAATCCCAGCGGGATTGTATGTTTGTAATACCTGTTGAGAAAACAACAAAACATTACTCAACTCCGGTAGGAGTTGAACTCTCTGATAAAACTCTATTCTACATCCTCAAAAATAAATTTCTCATAAAAAACAACCTCAAATTTTTTTAACATTTCGATATATTCTTCTCTAAATGTTTTTTTCTGGTGATGTTTTTCTTGGTTCTCAATGTACTTTATAACTTTGTCTAGTTGTGATCGTGAGTATGAAAATCCGCCATATCCCTCTTGCCAGCTAAATTTACCATGTAACCATCGCTGTTCGTTAACATAATTAGTTGAGCATCTTTTTACTTCCTTCACAAGATCTGAAAGCGCTTCGGCGGGATTTAATCCTATTAGGAAATGAATATGATTTGGTACTCCGTTAATTGAGATAAGCTTATGCTTCTTATTGCGAATTATTCCAGTCATATATTTGTAAAGATTTTCTTTCTTCGCACCGGGAATTAAACAATGTCTGCCTTTCACTACAATCACAATTTGAATATAGATTTGTGTATAAGTGTTAGCCATGTTGGTTGCCTTTCAAAATTACGTATCAGTAATAAAAAAATAAGATGACTCAGCCAAATAAAATTAGTATCGAAATTTATCTCCGTATCGAATTATGAAGGTTGGATCACCGATTTATTTCCTTTAATAATTTATAAAATACTCATGTATGAATCAAAATCTAGGTAAAATACATTTCAATTCTTGTTAAATTTGAAGCACAAATAAACTGATGCATAGCTGGAAAAGAAATCTTATTGTTATTTGGATATGCCAATTTGTTGCAATGATTGGCATGAGCGCAATTGTTCCCTTCCTTCCATTATTTGTCCGTGAACTTGGTGTTGTGAGCTTAGAAGAAACTGCTTATTGGAGCGGGTTGGTTTTTGCCGGCCCTTTTTTCATTTCATTTTTTCTTACGCCGATATGGGGAAATCTCGGAGATAAATACGGTCGAAAGATGATGACTGTACGTGCAGTATTGGGATTAGCCATTGCACAAGTTTTAGTCGGTTTATCACAAGATGTCACACAACTTTTTCTTGCCAGATTAGTTCAAGGTTTATTAAGCGGATTTCTTCCTGCTGCGATGGCATTAGTTGCCGCAAATACGCCAAAAGAAAAAACGGGCTATGCTTTAGGATTACTTCAATCTGCAACTGCCGGCGGAACTGTTCTAGGACCATTACTAGGTGGTTTCATTTCAGATATCTTTGGTTTTAGAAGTGTGTTTTTTATCGTCGCAGGATTGCTGATCATAACTGGAATTACAGTTATCATTTTTGTTATTGAAGAAAAATCCTCAGTTGAAAAAAGTGACCATTCTTTTATTGACAATTGGAAGTATCTTCTTGGCAATCAAAAACTTTTACTTCCAGCAATAATGATTATGCTCACCGCTTTCGGAATTTCTTTTATTAGACCTACGTTTGTTCTATACATTGAAACATTCTCGGTTTCGACTAAATTTCTTCCAACGATTACCGGGGCTTTGTACAGCATCGTTGGTTTTTTTTCTATTTTTTCCGCTGCATGGTGGGGACGCAGAGTTGAAAAAACTGGAATTGCTAAAAATGTAATTTATGCATCATTATTAACCGGTGTAATGTACGTAGCTCACTCTATTGTTTATGATGTTTATTTTCTCATACCAATACGAATTCTGCTTGGATTTGGTTACGGTGCCTTATCACCATTAATTTTTACCGCAATCAGCAACAATGTTTCTTCAGAAAGAAAAGGCGGCGTATTAGGAGTCGGATCAAGCTTTCAGATTTTAGGAAATATGCTTGGTCCGGTTTTAGGCGGCTTTAGCGCCGGACTTTTAGGACTAAGAATTTCCTTTGCGATAACCGGAATATTTTTTCTTATCATTACAATAATTGCCCATCTCAAAATTAAGGAATGATTTATTGATGCAACACAAATTCATTATTTTTAATTACCAAACGACATGTACCACGTAAAAAAAATCAAATTCAAAAAATAAATTTGATGAAAACAATCAGCAGCAAATGTGAATGTATATTTTGCTTATCTGTCCAAAATAAATCTGAGTTTTTTATTAGAATTTTATACATCATGGTGCAATTATGAAAAATAAGCTGATAAGGTTTTGTTTCAATAGATATCTGTGGTTACTAAGGTTGAAAAAAGAAATATTCTTTTGTGGATTAAATATCTAAAGGCGTTAACCTTAGTGACAAACTAAGATAAATCGGACTGACCTTATCAGCTTATTTATAAGATTAAGAAACTAGATTTAATCATGTTTTAAGGATCCCATTCAAACAACCGAAATATTTTGGATTAAGTAATAGAGGAAAAAATGCTTTAATGGGGGATAGAAAGCTGAAATTGATAAAAACAATCCAACACGATTTGATTTCCAAATTTTTTCTGAGTATTAAATATATTTTTAGATAGCGATGATATTTTACCCTTTTGGCATTTGACCATCTGTGATATCAGAGGCACAAAAAAAATATTATTATCTGAAACCATTGACAATGTGCCAAATTTTTCAAAAATTGATGTAACAATAAAATAACTTTTGGAGGCAGCTATGAAATTTTTACATACTCTTTTAATTCTCACCTTTTTTCTCTCTCTTTTAATTCCTTATTCCGCATTACAATCCCAAACATTTGATGGTGACTGGAATTGTTTATATGCAACTATTGATGATCAACCGAATGCTACTGGGCTTAGGACTATGTCAGTTGGCGTTATAAAAGAAAATACTTTTGTAGCATTAGTATCTCCTGCTCCAACTGAGTTAACAAATACTTTTTCATACTTAGTCGGCTACACTAATGCCGATTCAGTTAACGGGAGGATGGGTTTTTTTGAATATAATCAATTGGACTTAATCACTCAATGGTCCAGCGGATTTGATGCTGTTGATATGAGACGTGCATGTGATATTGCGGTTACTCCCGATTCTTTTGTTTATGTAACTAATAACGATCTTGATAGAAACGTCCTTGTTTTCAAAATGTCCGAAGATGCTATTGTATCTACAGAATACCGAATTGTAACCGGAGCTGATTCGATCTGGGCAATTGATGTTGATGAATCAGGCAGAGTATATGTAACAACTATTGGAACTGCTCCCAACGTAGGTAATGTGTTGGTTTTTGAGGGTTTTCAAAAGGAGCAAGATGCATGGGCTGTAAATCATTCCCTTGCACCCATAGCCACATTAAGTCTTCCGGATACCGGAAGAACAAGGGGAGTTGCAGTGAATGCCGAAGGAACTGTAATTTACGTTTCCAATTGGGATGTTGATAAAGTCTATTGTTTTACCGGAGACCCAACAACAGGATACGCACTCAACCCCGCTTTTGATTGCACGGTTCATGATACTCTATCGGCAACCACAGGCGCACCTTTAAATCCTGGTCCATGGGGATTAGGATTTATGGACACCAAAAATGTACTTTTTGTTTCGATGGCTAATAATTTCCAAACAGGTGTTGGATATCAATACGGAAGAGTTTATGCAATTAATCCTAACACCGGAGTAATCTTAGACACCATAGACTGTGCTGCCTGGAATTTTACTAACACCGGCAGTTGGAGTTCCAGACCGGGTGGAACAATGGGAACCGTATCGGGATATACTTCACCTTACAACGTACATTTTGACGAGAATTTTAATGTTTATAATCAATCCTTTTATGGTTGGACGGTTGATAAGTGGCAATTCTCAGGTACAATTCCTACAATTCCACTTACGATTACCGGAATTGAAAAGGATGAAAACACTATACCTAAGCAATTCAGCTTAGCACAAAATTATCCAAACCCATTTAATCCGAGCACAACAATAGAATTTTCGCTGCCGCAAGATGCAGATATTTCTTTATCTGTTTATGCTGTTACAGGCGAATTGGTTACGACTTTAATTAATAATTCGACCTTTACAAAAGGAAATTACAAGCTGACATTTGATGCATCTAAGCTTGCATCAGGAAATTACATTTATGTTCTTACAAATAATGATTTGAAACTATCGCGAAAAATGTCCTTAATTAAATAATTTCTATCAACTAACTTGGAGGTTACTATGAAGTTCAGAAATCTTTTACTCATTGTTCTCTTTGCCGCTCCTCTTGCATTCGGGCAATTGTTCACAAGAGTTGCGGAACTCCCGTTACCCGCTCCTGAAAATGCAGGTTTCGGGAATATGGTTGCTGGTGTTGATTTTGATGGTGATGGTTACACTGAGATCTATCTTGTCAATAATGACTGGACTGATGCAGGACAGGAATTACTTCCTACGATTTATGCATACGAATTTGATGGGTCAGCATTTATTTTAGTTTGGCAAGCCACATTGGCTCCGGATATTGTACTTCAAAATACATGGCCACCTTTAACCTGGGGTGATCTAGACAAAGACGGAAGACCAGAAATTATTTGGGGACCTGTTAATTTTTCTCCATATCTTTCAAATCATCCACGAGTTATCGTTTATGAATATGCAGGTGATGGTTCTAATAATTTAGGCGTACCAGATCTTGCTAATCCTGGTAATTGGCTGCCAAATTCCAAATGGGCAATTGATACAACTGCCGGTGTTAACCTGCGGCCATTCCGTATGGTAGTTGGTGATCCCGATGCCGATGGAACTAATGAATTAATGTTCTGCACACGTGCCGGAGGTTTCAATTTTGGCGTGGCTTCTGTCAGCAGCATTCCCAACAATGGAGATGGTTCTGAGACATGGACACTGGAATACAGCGGTGGTACTGGAACTGCTTACGACATCGCAAACATCGGCAACAAAGCCTATGTTATTTTAACCGGTGGAAATGTACTGCCTTTTAAATATGAAACCGGTGCATGGGCTGCATTGCCTGCCCAAGCAGGTTTAGTTCCAGGTGGTTCATGGAATTCTGCATGTGTCGTTGACATTGACGGTAATACATCAAAAGAAATATTGGTTGCCGGCAATGGCAGTACCGAACGTAAAATCTATTTGCTGCAGCAATCTGGTGATACTTTAATTAGCAGCGTTATTGCTGATTATGCTGCATTAGCTGGTATTGGCGGCAGATTGTATGGCGGCGCTGCGGGTGATATTGGTGTTAACGGTATGGCGGATTTTGTTTTTGGAACCAGAGATGCTAATCCCGATAATGCATCAATATTTAGATTAGAATATCTCGGTGGAGATATCACTCAATCAGCTAGTTATGCTGCATCGGTAATAGACAAAGGTTATGTTACACCTGCTTTTGGACCCGGCAGATGGATGCATGTTGCTATTGCAGAAGTCGATGGAGATGCAAACCAGGAAGTTCTTTACGGTGAGGGAACCGGTGAAATGGCACCCATAATTGTGCTTGATGAAACCGGGCAATTGCCTGTTGAACTGAAATCATTCTCCGCTTCTGTTTCTGATGGATTCGTTAATCTAACCTGGTCTACTGCAACAGAGACTAACAACAAAGGATTTGAAATACAGAGAAAAGCAAATGGAAATGATTTTGCTGCAATCGGATATGTTCAAGGAAAAGGAACAACCACTCAAATACAAAGCTATTCTTTCGTTGATAACGACGTTCAATCCGGTAAATATCAATATCGTTTGAAACAAATCGATCTTGATGGAAGCTACTCTATTTCGAGCATTGTTGAAGTTTCTATTTTGAGCCCAATTGAATTCAGTCTTGCTCAAAACTATCCTAATCCGTTTAACCCAAGCACAACAATTAACTTCTCTCTTGCAAAAGAATCGAATGTTAATTTGAAGGTGTTTAATTTACTCGGACAGGAAATCATCTCGCTTGTAAATAATGAATTCATGACTGCAGGAAGCTACTCATTCAAATTTGATGCTTCAACACTCGCAAGCGGAACTTATATTTACAGATTAGAAGCAGGTGATTTTGTTCAGACAAAGAAGATGACGCTGACGAAGTAAAATCATTTCTTAATATTCTTCATGAAAAGCCAGGCGAATAGCTTGGCTTTTCTTTTTTACAACAAACCCAGTTTCTTAAATCGCTTTTGATTTAGCATAAGGTAAGATTCACCTTAAATGTGAGTCTCACCTTTGCGTAATGATCGTCATGAATAATTAATAAAATTTTCCTTCCCTATTTGCTTTTGTGTTTTATTAATTTAACTTTAGACAAGGGCAAAATATAAACCTAAGTTCACAAATAGTTTTTAACCATTACAAAATAAATTAGTGGGAAGTGCTATGAGAAAAATATTATTACTTACAATTTTTCTTTTCAATTTATTATTAGACATCAATGTATTTGGGCAATTACTTATTGAAGATTTCAATTTTACTGGCAATTTAACAGATAATGGTTATACTGCTCATAGCGTTGGAGGTACCAACCCATTAGCCACAACAACTGGTTTAACATATAGTGGTTATTTAGGTAGTGATATTGGCAATGCCGTATTAATTGGAAACGCAGGTGGTGAAGACGTGAACAAAGGATTTACTGAAGTAAACACGGACGGTGCAGTAATTTATTATTCACTTTTAGTGAATGTAACTGATGCTGCATCTTCCAAATCCGGTGATTATTTTTTCCACATTGGGAATAGAAGTTCCTTAACTAGTTTTACACAATTTGCTGCTCGCATATTCGCCAGAATATCAAGCGATAATATTAATTTTGGTATTTCCAATACATCAACAGCAACTTATGGTACTACAAATTTCTCAAAGAATATTACTTACTTATTAATTGTAAAGTACACTATTAACACTTCTGGTGTGGACGACGTGTCGCTCTGGGTTTTTTCATCTGGTGTACCTTCCACCGAGATTGGTGCAGGAATTGCCGAAGTTACAAATTCACTTGATGGAGAAGATGTAATTGACGCATTTGGAATCAGACAAGGTTCAAGTACAACTCAACCTCAAATTGTGCTTGATGGTATTCGTATTGCAACATCATGGTCACAAGCTCCTCTCCCTGTCGAACTCTCATCCTTTTCTGCTTTCGTTAATGGCAGCGCAGTTAATTTAAAATGGCATACTAAAACCGAGGTAAATAATTACGGATTTGAGATTCTTCGCTCCACTCAGAATGACAATGATAGCTGGACGAAGATTGGTTTTGTAAATGGACACGGAAACAGCAACTCACCTAAGGATTATAGCTTCACGGATAGAAGTATATTGAGCGGTAAGTTCATTTACCGTCTAAAACAAATTGATACTGATGGTAAATACGAATACAGCAAAGAGGTTGAAGTGGATTTAGGTTTACCAAAAAATTATTCACTTGAACAGAATTATCCCAATCCATTTAACCCAAGCACCGTAATCAGTTGGCAGTCTCCAGTCGGCAGCCAGCAAGTAATTAAGTTGTTTGATGTTATTGGAAATGAAGTTGCCACGCTTATAAATGAATGGAAGGAAGCAGGCAGTCATTCACTTAAGTTTGATGCCAGCGATTTATCTTCGGGAGTATATTATTATAAACTAACAACAGATAATTTTTCTTCAACGAAAAAAATGATATTGACAAAGTAACACTTTCTCCTTCCCCTCCTGTAGATAGGGCAGACGCTTGTGTCTGCCCTATTTTATTTTCAATAGAGAGTGGGATCTTTTCATCCCAACATAAAACCTTTGACAAACTTTTAATAGTTAGCTAACTTTACATGAGCGATATTAATTAGCAACTCATGTTACAAATGGAATGATGAAAATTCGCAAACAAACCCAGTTCCTTTGATTTTTAGTACTGTGCCTTAGGAACAGGGTTTGTATCCTTCACTTTTGCCTAAGGTAAATTAAAAATTTGAAATAATTGGGGCTATAGCTCAGCTGGGAGAGCGCTTGAATGGCATTCAAGAGGTCAGGAGTTCGATCCTCCTTAGCTCCACTTAAGGATCTGAGCCAAAGGCTCATCCGCCTCTGGCGGAGATCCCGCTTAGCTCCACAAGTTAAAGACACACATGTTTAGAAAATATCAAAAAAAAATATCCTTAATCTTAAACTTAATCTGTATCCCCCTCACCAGTTCTTTGTTGCTAATTTCCTGCGACGATACACAAACAATCGAGGACATTGATAAAAAACCAATTCCCGCAACAAATGTAAGTTTCTCTCAGAACATCTACCCGGTTTTTAATGTTAAGTGTAATAACTCAGGATGCCACAATGATGAAAGCCGTGCAGGAGAAGTGAGTTTAACTTCATGGTCTAACGCCACAGATCCAAACATCGTAGTTAAAGGTGATCCAAGCACAAGTAAATTGGTTTGGTCAATTGATCGACTTCCCGGTGCTAAATGGATGCCTCCGGATGGTTACCCCGGCTTAACAGAAGAACAAAGAATTGGTATTAAAACCTGGATTACGGAGGGAGCGCTGAATAATTGATGATTTATTATTTATGATTTATTATTGATGATTGATAATTTATTATTAACGAAAGTTAAAAATCGAGTTCATTTAGTAAGTCACCTTATGCAAGTGAGTGTAAAATCTCGTGTAAAACCTCCGAGGTTTTGTAATTAGAATATTCCTAAAGTTATCTTTTGGCTCTTAATTGAAAATATTTTCATAAAACCATTCATTGAAACCTCGGAGGTTTGTCATTTTGCGTAACATGAGTTAGTAAATTATATTAGCTCAAAGCATTTATAGCCACTTCATTTGTTTATACCAATCTACCGTTCGCTTTATTCCATCCTCTAAAGATATTTGCTGATGATAACCTAAATCACGGCTTGCTTTAGTAGTATCGCATATCCATGCATTTTGGGTTATATCTCGCGCCTTTTCAAGATTCAGAGTCGCAGGTTTCTTGCTGAACAAGGAAAGGAATTGAGCAATTGCTGCAATTGAATAAACAATTGTGTGCGGCACTGCAACTTTAAATGGTTTTTTCTGCATAACTTCTGAAGTAACATCTCCAACTTCACCCCATGTGTAATACTTTTCCGAACTTATGAAATAAGTCTCCCCTCTCGCCTTTTCATTTATTGAAGCGAGATAAAAACCCTCAACTAAATCTCTAACATGAATCAGGCTGATTATTTTCTTATCAAACCCAATTGTTGTCATTAATCCTTTATCAAAGGTTTGGAAGAAAATAAAAATCTCTGTGTCACGTTCACCATACACAGCTGGTGCACGGCAAATGGTTATCGGCATTTTGTCCATATAAGACTGTGCAAGCTGCTCTTGTGCAAGTTTACTTCTGCCATAAGTCGTGATAGGATTGCATACAGTATTTTCATTTACAGGTTTTCTGTCGGATGAAGGTCCTACTGCTGTTAAACTTCCAACAATCACAATCCTTTTCAGAGATGAGGCATTCATGCTCGCGGCTTCGAGAAGCGCTTTTGTAGTGTCAACATTTCCTTTGAAATATCCTTCAGGTGTTTTGGATTTTACAACGCCTGCAACATGATAAATATAATTTGCATCTTTAAATGCTTTAATCATTCCATCAACATCCAATAATCCACAATCATAAATTTTCACTTCTTTTCCTTGCAGCCATTTTAAATCGCTGCTTTTTCTAACCAGGCATCTTACTTCATATTTTTTTTCAAGAAGATAATCAACAAGATGACTGCCAACGAAACCATTTGCACCGGTAACTACCGCAATATTTGAAGTCATAAGATCGGATTTATTTGTTTTTAAAACGATTATATATAGATTTCACATCGAAAATTAAGAAATAACCACATCAATTTTATATCTCATCCTAAAAATATAAATTAACTTGGGAGGCATTTTTGGACCTATTTAGTAAGTGTTATGACTTTACCAGAGCTGATGAAATTAAAAAGACCGGGCTCTATCCTTACTTCCGGGCAATCGAAGAAAATGAAGGACCTGTTGTCCAGATTGAAGGCAGAAAAATTATTATGGCAGGTTCTAATAATTATCTGGGACTAACTGCACATCCAAAAGTAAAAGAAGCCGCAATTAAAGCTGTTGAAAAGTATGGTACAGGTTGTTCAGGTTCTCGTTACTTAACCGGAACGCTTGATCTTCATATTGAATTAGAATACCGTCTTGCAAAATTCTTCAACAAAGAAGCAGTGCTTCTTTTCAGTACGGGGTATCAAACTGCACAGGGAATTATTCCAACGCTTGTTCAACGCGGCGATTATATTATATCTGATAAAGACAATCATGCCTGTATAGTTGCAGGCAACTTGATGGCAAAAGGAGCCATGGCTGAGTTTGTAAGATACAAACACAACGATATGGACGATCTTGAAAGAGTGATTCAAAAACTGCCTGCAGACTCTGGAAAATTAATTGTAAGCGATGGTGTTTTCAGCACTGGCGGTGAAATAGTTAATTTACCCCAGCTAAATAAAATTGCAAAAGAATATAAAGCGAGAATCCTGATTGATGATGCTCATTCTGTTGGAGTCATAGGCAAAGGCGGCAGAGGAACTGCAAGCGAATTTAATCTTGAAAATGGAATTGATTTAACAATGGGAACATTCAGCAAAACCTTTGCATCGTTAGGCGGATTTGTTGCCGGCGAAGAAAGAGTGATCAATTATATAAAGCACTACGCTCCCGCATTAATTTTTAGTGCTTCTCCCACACCTGCATCTGTTGCCGCTGCATTAGCTGCGCTCGATATTCTCGAGGCTCATCCTGAATTAGTTACTAAGCTGATTAGAAATGCAACAAAAGTTAGGAATGCTTTTAAAGAAGCAGGCTTCAAAGTTACCGAAGGAAGAACGGCAATTGTCCCTGTGATTGTTGGAGACGATGGACTTGCATTCAAAATGTGGCGTATGCTATATGATGCAGGTGTATTTGTTAATGTATTCATTTCACCAGGTGTTCCTGCAGGCCGTCAAATGATGAGAACAAGCTACATGGCAGCCCATGAAGATTCACATCTTGACAGCATTGTAGATATTTTTAAGGATGTCGGTAAAAAACTAGGTGTAATTTAGTTTAGGTTTAGTAATCCAAAAAATTGTTAATTAATTAGGCATACCCTTTTTAGGAGGTATGCTTTTTATTTTAATATTGATTTTTAAGAATGAACACTAGCATAGTAAGAGTTACTTCACAAGCTGATTTGATGAAATTCATTAAGTTTCCATGGAAAATTTATTCCAATGATCCTTACTGGGTTCCACCGTTGATTATGGATAGAAAAAAACTTTTAGATACCTCAAAGAATCCTTTCTTCAAACACGCGGAGATTCAATTATTTCTGGCTAAGAAAAATAATGAAATAGTGGGAAGAATTGCTGCAATTAAAAACGATCTTCACAATTTACATCACAATGATAAGGTTGGTTTTTTCGGATTTTTCGAATGCATGAATGATCAGCAAACGGCTAACTTGCTTTTCGATTCTGCAAAACAATGGCTTGAAGAAAAAGGCATGAATGCTATGCGTGGTCCTGCTAATCCATCTAGCAACGATGAGTACGGTATGCTGATAGAAGGATTCAATGACTCACCAAGAATTTTAATGACGTACAATCCTAAGTATTACATTAATCTTTGTGAGAATTATGGATTTGTTAAAGCCAAAGATCTAAATGCATTCAAGCTTGAAACCGATAAAGTGCTTTCTTCCGAAAAGTTAAAACGAGTGGCTGATATCGCTCAGCAGAGATCTGGCTTAAAAATATTTCAGATCGATATGAAAAAGTTTGACTCTGAGCTAGATAAAGTAAAATATGTTTATAATAAAGCATGGGCTCCTAATTGGGGTTTTGTTCCAATGACGGAGGAAGAAATTGATGCAATGGCAAAAGATTTTAAAGCAATTATTGAACCTTCTTTACTTTTATTCGGTGAGATAGATGGAAAACTTGTCGGGTTTGCTCTAGTAGTATTTGATTATAATTTTATTTTCAAAAAAATGAATGGGCGTCTATTTCCTTTTGGTATCATTAAGTTGCTAACTCAAAAGAAAAAAATTCCTTGGGCAAGAATAATTACTTTAGGAATAATTCCTGAATATCAAAAACGCGGATTGGACGCAGTATTTTACTATGAGATTGTCACAAGAGCAGCGAAATTAAATATATTTTTAGGTGAAGCAAGCTGGGTTTTAGAAGATAATGATATGATGAATCGCGGGCTTGAAGTAATGAATGCTCATGCTTATAAAAAGTATAGAATTTACGAAATACCTATCTAGTTCTACTTGCTAGTCCTGCGCAGCTTCATCGTACTTAAGTCCGTGCGACGGATCTATTTTCCTAAGCTTTTTAAAGACCGATTTATCAGAATAAGTCTTCAAATTTTCAATTATCTCCCCGCTTTTCGCATCAAAAAAAGTTTTTAACAGCACACTATTTATATCAACTTTAGTTCTTAGGATTTCTAAAGCATCAATAAGCTTAATTATGTTTTTGACAGCCAAAGTTTTTTTATCTGAAAAAATATCTAATCCATTATAATGATAATTAAAATAAGCTTCTCTAAATGGACGATATTTCTCGTTCAAAAGATCTTCAACCAAGCCCCTGCGGCTGTATGAGCTGCTTGTTTTTTCCCACCCTGTTCTCGAACTACTGTTCGCACCAAGGTTCACTATATCAAAAGCTTTTGCGAAATAAGGATTGCCGGCTAATTCATCATAGGAATCCAAATCAAAACCAATTATTACATAAGCATAATAATCGAGAAAACTTGTAAGTGGATCGAATACTGATTGTGTGGCATAAAGAGTTTGGTTTTTCTCATAGATAAAAGTCCATTGGGCATCGTTAATGCTTAACATAAGGGAGTTCTTAGCACTATTGTAAATGGGTCTTTGGCTTGTAATGACAGCTTGAGCGGAGTAATTTATATCACTTGACGCACCAACGAAAAATATATTAAAGGCGCATTCAATTTTATCCCCTTCCCACTTATCCGTGAAGCGTGTTTTGTTAAGATAATCTTCGATAGTTTGTGCAAAATCAGAAAGTAATTCTCTGTTAACTACGGGAATGCTTTCGAAATTAATCGTTACTTTACAATTCAATTCTTGTGAATGAGCAGCAGTCGTTATTAAAAGAATGAAGAATACCAAGGATTTCATTATTCACCCTAATTATTAAATGAATAGTTGATTAAAAATATGAATTTCGATATTATCACACAACAAACTAATTTATATAAATTTTTATGTGGTTTTTACTAATAACAGCGTTATTTGCTTCCTTCCAAACCAAATCGATTGCACAGTATAATCCTGGAGCTAAACAAATCTCAATGTCCAACTCGGATGTAGCATTAAGTAATGATGTATTTTCATTATTCAACAATCCTGCAGGCTTATCACAAATGAATTGGAGAGAACTCGGAATTTACTACTCGCCTTCACCGTTTGGGTTTTCAGAATTAGCAAACGGATTTTTTGCATACCATGAACCATTTGATTTTGGGTCTATTGGATTAGGTGCAATGACTTATGGATTTGAGCTTTACCGTGAGAATAAAATCGCTATTGGATTTTCTTACAATTACTTAGACAAATTTTTTGCCGGCGCTGCAGTAAATCTTCACACCGTTTCGATTAAAAATTATGGAAGTGATAATACCTTCTATCTGAACATAGGTGGATTATATTACCTTACACAAAATTTTAGATTAGGATTCTCGGTGCAAAATCTTAATCGGGCATCGTTCGGAAATGAAAAGGATAATATCCCAATGGTTTTTAATACCGGTTTCAGCTACGAAGTGATGGAGGAGCTGACTTTTAATTTGGCAGTTGAGAAAGATATTCGGTATAATTACTCGCTGTGCGGTGGTATTGAATATAATTTATTAGAATATATTTCTTTACGATCCGGTTTTTCAAATGAACCATCGCGTTATTCTGCTGGTATCGGAATAAACTATTCTTATTTCAGTCTTGATTATGCTTTTTTCACTCATATGGATTTAGGGCTCACACATCAAGCCGGATTAGTCATCAGCTTTGGTTCTGAAGGGAACAGAAATAAAAAGATCGGAAAATATTTAGGACAAGAATAGAATATTTTTTAAAGAAAATGACAACGGAATTTCAATCCACATTGATCAATGTTAGAACCACTTTACTCTTCATAACTCTGCTATTTACATTTTTCAACCAGCACATACTTTCTCAAACAGATTCAACCGATGCAAATACCGAGCAAATAATTTATGATTTACTTCAAGAATCGACGATTGAAGGTGATAATGAAGATATTTATGGAATTTTAGAAGACCTTTCAATTAATCCTATTGATTTGAATACTGCCGAACTTTCTGAACTTCAAAGAGTCCCGGGTTTAACCGCTCTATTTTCTTCAATAATTATCGAGCATAGAAAAAAGGTTGGAGCATTTTTTTCCATAAACGAATTATATCTAATTGAGGGATTGCCAAAAGAAATTGTCGAAAAGGTAAAACCGTTCCTTACTGTCGTTCATCAAAATATTACGGATGAAACGAATTTTGAAGAAATTTTTAAAACTCTATGGGATGGATGGAGTGAAAGTGTTAAGCTGAGTGTCAGAAGCAGAATTATAAATGATATTCAAGAACGAAGAGGTTTTACTGAAAATAAATTTGAGGGTTCAAGTCCAAAGATTTATAACAGATTTCTATTTAATTACGGCGGTCTGATTGACGCAGGACTGGTTGCGGAAAAAGATGCCGGTGAAAAATCATTAAACGAGTTTACATCATTTCATTTTGCAGTAAAAAATTATGGAATTATAAAAACTTTTGCATTGGGTGACTATACTTTGGAGTTTGGTCAAGGGCTTGCCCTCTGGAGTCCCTATGCAATTTCAAAAGGAACTAACGCGATCTATCCTTTAAAACGTAAATCAAAAATGATTAATCCATACAAAAGTACAAATGAAAATAATTTTTTCAGAGGAGCTGCAGTTACTATTGCGTACCATGCTTTTATGATTTCAGGCTTTTACTCTAATAATTTTTTTGACGCTAATATTGACAGCGTATCACGTTCAATATTATCGACACCAATTGATGGTTTTCATCGAACTGAGAATGAGATTGGTAAAAAAAGATCGGCAAGGGAAACTCTTTACGGGGCGAGAGTTGATTTCGTTGACCCGAATGATAATATAAATGCCGGAATATTATTCTATAGTTCTAAGTTCAGCAGTCCCTTTCTGCAAGAAGCACCATTCGATCTAAGCGGTGATGAGTTCAGTTACTATTCTATCTATTACGATTTATATTTTGGAAGAATAAATGTATTCGGTGAATCAGCTTTTGACGGGCGATCCATTGCATCACTTGTGAGTGCAAGCTTCACCCTCGACAGAAACTTTTCATTCGTTACGCTGGTTAGAAATTATCCCCGTAATTACAGAAACATTCATTCGTTTGCCTTTGGTGAAAATCCCGGTGCTACCCAGAATGAATTTGGTATTTACACCGGTTTTCAGTGGAGAACTTTTTTGGGTGAAATAAATTTTTATTTTGATCAATTCAAATTTCCGTACGCAACATTTGAGAATCCTTTGCCTTCAAGCGGTAATGAATTTTTATTTGACCTTCGGTCTAAACCAATTAACAAAATTGAAACTAATTTGAGATTCAAATACGAAAAGAAAGAAGTAACTGAAAAAATTGAAAACTTGGCGTCTCTACTGCCAAGATTAAGACAAGCCATCAGAGGTGAAATTACTTATGAAGTTTCAAATAAATTAAGATTAAGGAGCAGATTGGAATTTATTAGCTACCATCTCGATGAGATGAATATTAAAGAAAAGGGATTGATGGCTTTTCAAGATGTTCGATTCTCCCCTCTTCAAAATTTAAGCATTAATGGAAGAATCATATTATTTCAAACGGACTCATTTAACTCAGCCGTATACGAATATGAAAATGATTTGCAGGGAATACTTTCTAATGTAGCTTTGTATGGAACAGGCGTAAGATGGTATTTAATGATCAAATATAAACCGCTGAAGTTCATTTCTCTTTCAGCAAAATATTCGGAAACTTATAAACCGTTAGAAAGCAAACTGGGTTCAGGATTTTCCGAAATAAATAATAATGTGGATAATAAGGTAAGCTTTCAAGCTGAAATTAATTTCTAAAGCAGGGCAATCAGCTTTTAGTACCGGTAATAAAGTACATGTCAATCTTCTTCTTATCGCTTAACTTTAAAGTATCATAAAAATCACATTCATAGTAATCTTTAATCAGGTTATACGTCGCTGAACTGATATTTACTTTTCCCGGTCTGCCATTACTTTCCATTCTATTGGCGATATTAACGGTGTTTCCCCAAACATCGTATGTCATTTTATTTTTACCAATTACTCCAGCTACAACATTCCCTGAATGGACCCCCACACGCATGGGCCATTTTAATCGCGATTTCTTATTTCTTTCAGTGATGTAGTCCTGCATTTCAATTGCAGCTTTAACAACTTTAAGAGCATGATCCGGACATTCTTCCGGAAAACCTCCGCCTGCCATGTATGAATCACCAATTGTCTTTAGCTTTTCAAGACCGCAAAGGTCAACAATTTCGTCGAAATGTATAAAGATACCGTTAAGCTCGCTAACCAATTCATTCGGCTTCATTTTTGCGGAAAGCGTGGAGAAATCCTGAAAATCGGTAAAGAGCAGTGTTACCATTTTATAGTCGCGTGGCTTTATAACCCCCGTATCTCTTAATTCCTTCACAATTTGTTTGGGAAGAATGTTATGGATCAGGATATCGGATTTCTTTTTTTCTTCTTCAAGCTCGATGGTTCTTTCTCTTAATTTTTTACCGATACGATGCTTATGCACTGTAATCTCTATGGAAGTGTGAAGAACTTTTTCATCAAAAGGTTTAACAATGTATGCAAACGGTTCGGTTAATTTTGCCTTTTGAATACTTTCTGCATCAGCATAAGCCGTGATGTAAATAATCGGAACGTCAATAATTTTTTTTATTTCTTCAGCAGCTTCAATACCGGTCATTTTACTGTTTAATTTTATATCCATTAGAATTAAACTCGGTTCTAATTCAATTGCACGGGTAATAACCTCTTCACCTGAAGATACAATATCCGCCACTTCGTAGCCAAACTTTTTCATTATTCTTGATAAATCTCTAGCTATAATATTCTCATCTTCCACAATGAGAACACTAAGATTGTTTGATGGACTGTTTTTTTCTTTTAACAACGGGTTATATCTTTTTTATCAAGTTAGATTATTTTTCTCAAACGAGCTATAACGGCAAATAATGGAACAATGCTGAATTTATCTGCAAATTAATTTATCGTCGAGGCGAATTTAGGATTTTTTATTACTAAGCAAAAGTATTAATTATTTTTTGCTTTACCGACTATCAGTCTTATTCCATGTTGTTTTGTGATGTAGTTCCAAATCCATTCAGCCATCACTCTGACACGATTTCTGTAACCAATTAAGAAAAGAATGTGAACAAAGGACCATGTTAGCCATGCAAATAATCCAGAAAATTTTAGTCCTCTAATTTCAGCTATTGCTTTAGCTTTACCTATAGTTGCAAGATTACCTTTATCCATATAAGTAAATGGCACGCGCATTCCGGATTTTTTTTCTTCTAAAATAATTTTTGCAACATACTTACCCTGTTGAATTGCAACAGGAGCAACTCCTGGCAGCAGATTACCTTTCTTATCTAGAAAGGATGCTGCATCGCCGATTACAAAAATATTTTCATGATTATGAATCGAACAATCCTGGTTTACTAAAACTCTGCCCGCTTTATCCATTTTAGTATGAAGGGATTTTAACAGAGATGGAGCTTCATTTCCCGCAGCCCAAATTATATTTTTTGTTTTTATTATTTTATCAGCAATTCGAACATAATCCGAACCAATTTCTTGTACTATTTGATTTAGAATCACTTTAACACCAAATTTTTCTAAATCTATTTTAGCTTTTTTCGAAAGACTTTCCGGATAAGATGACAATATTCTACTTGAGCCCTCAATCAAAATAACTTTGGTTTTCTCAGCATTAATATTTCTAAAATCCTTCATCATAGTTTGCTTTGCGATTTCAGCTATTGCACCGGCTAGTTCAACTCCAGTAGGACCTCCACCAACAATTACAAAAGTTAAGTACTTATCAATTCCCGTCTTGTCATTCAATTTCTCTGCTTCTTCAAGTGAAAGAAGAATTTTTTCCCTGATAACAAGAGCATCGTTTAAAGTTTTTAATCCTGGAGCAATTTTTTCCCATTCAGGTTTACCAAAGTATGAATGTCTTGTGCCGAGAGCCAGAATTAGATAATCAAAACTAATTTTTGAATTGCTGATTTCCACAAATTTATTTTCTATATCGATTGACCATACCTCGTCCATTTTAACTTGAATATTTTTATTAGCAGTAAAGATTGCCCTGATCGGCATCGCAATATCTGCTGGTGAGAGAGCCGCAGTTGCAACTTGATAAAGTAATGGTTGAAATAAATGATGATTCGTTTTATCTATAATGGTTATTTCATAAGGTGAATTCTTCAATGCTTGTGCTGCCGACAAACCACCGAATCCTCCGCCTACTATCACTATTCTCTTTTTGAATTCTGCCATGAAAAATGCTCGACTAATTGTAAGTAAAAAGTGAACTTGAATTTGTAAAAACTACATTTTCAGTTACTAAGATAATTTAATTTGTCCTAAGTCCATTGATTGTGCATTTATCACATCTGAATTTCATCGAAAAATAAATCATTTAGACCAATCTCCTTGATGAGCAATACCTAATTAACGGCTCGAATTTTGTAATAAAAAATGTGATAAATATCAACTTTTACCATTTAGTTGGTAATTCACAAAAGATAATTTTGAAAATTATATTCTGCAAAAAAATTTTGTGCGCATAAAAATTTCATATTAATTGATTTGAAGAACATTAATATCAGACAAAATTATTCACCCCATAAACTTAATGGCTTGCCAATTGTGAGTTTGATTAAAAAAAACTTTTTTTGTGACGGTTATATTTTGTAATTTTTCAGCAGTTAATTTTTAACCATAGCTTATTGATTTATTTTTACGATATCATATAAATGCAAAATTCCAAAATAGAATTTCTAAAAAGCTACGATAACCTTATCAGACTTGCCTCAGCAGGATCACCAGAATTCCCAAGCAGTCTCTGCGATTATATTCTGTCCGATCAAGAATTTGAAGCCTGTGTTTTGTTTAGAATAATTGGCAATAGATCATTAAAAGTAATTGGTAAATCTGGTTCAACAAAAAAATCGTACGAGCTTAATTCCATGTTCGAATGCTCGGAGTGCAAGCTGATTGGTTCAAACTCACTAAAATTAAGTTTTAGCAATCAACCTGGATGTGAGCTTGAAGCCAGTGATTTTGTAATGTACGAAGGCTGCTTATTCATTAAGGTTTCTGACGATAATAGAGTTTTATTGAAGCTTGCGAAGAGAACCCCATTTTCTCCTGCTGAAAAAGAAAACATTGAATTACTAGCGAGTGCATTAGAAAGCTTGTTGAAGATTTGGTTTACGCATGAAGGGAATCTTTCATCATCGATTAGTAAATTAATTTCCGATATTGCCCATGAACTCAGAACCCCAACAAACAGCATCATGGGATTTGCTTCGCTGCTTAACGAAGATAACCTTTCACCCTCTCAAGCCGAATATGTTAACACCCTTAAAGAAAATGCCTATAACCATCTTTCCTTGTTGAATGATTTGATTGATTTTGCAAAATTTGAAAATGGTTTAGTAAAAGAATCTAAAGCTAGTGTAAACTATATAAACTTTTTAAACGAAATTCTTAAATCTTTTCAAGATAAATTTCCTTCAAGGGAAATTGATTTTATCAACAATTTTGAGGGAGAAATTCCTGAAACAATTAAGCTGGATACTCAAAAGTTACGATATATTCTTATTAACCTGATTAATTATTCTATCAGACTCACTGAAAAAGGTAAAATCACTGTTACTTCAGCTTACACCGATTCAAATCAAATCCATATTAAAATAAATGATTCGAGCGATGGAATCTCTTCAGCAAAGGTGAAAGAATTTTTTAACCCATTCGCTATTTATGATTTAGGAAAATTTAAATTTGGCAATGCTACGGGTTTAGGATTGACTCTCGCAAAAAAATATATTGAGCTGCTAAATGGAGAAATTGGTGTTCAGAGTGCACCAGGTAAAGGAACTTCATATAATATAAAGATTGGAGTTGATGCCATTTCTAAGATCGAGTCTCAGATTAGTGCCTTGCCAAAACCAGGAAAGAAAAATCGCGTTTTAGTTATTGAAGATGATTACGCTACATCAAAACTGCTCAGCAATTATTTGAATAAATGGGGATATGATCCCGTTATCGTCAATTCGGCTGAACAAACATTAAAATCCATTGAGAAGGAAACATTTTTAGCAATTTTACTGGATATCGTTTTGCCGGATTCGAATGGATTCGACTTAATGAAGAAAATTCGTTCTCATCCTAATTCAAAACGAACTCCGGTAATTGTTTGCTCTATCGAAGCAGAAGAGCAAAAAGCATTTTTAATGGGTGCCGTAGAATATTTTGTAAAACCAATTAAATATAGCTTCCTTGTAGAAGTGCTTCAGAGCTACAGATTAAAAAGAGATTCTAATATTCTTATAGTCGATGATGATGTTCCAACATTAAATCTGATCAAAGAAGCGGTTCAACAAGCAGGATTCAATCCAATAGCCGAAGCCTTCTCTGCTAAAGTTATGAACTTAATCGAAGATAAGGAACTTGATCTTGCAATTGTTGATCTTGATATGCCGGAGGTTTCCGGATTTGATCTCATCAAAGAAATTAAGGAGAATCCTAAATTTGCTAAGCTCCCAATAATAATTTACACAGGCAAAGAAAATTATAGAGATGATTTAAAAAATATTGATGGACTTTTCGAACATTTATTAGAAAAAAGAAGCTCGAATATCGAGAACCTTGCAGATACAGTTACAGCTATGATAAACAAATTTGATGAACCTACTCCGCCTGAAGAATTAGCTAAAGAAAAAGATTATGATGTAGTTAAAATTCTTCTTGCCGAGGATTACAAGCATTCACAGATTATCGTCACGAGGCTGCTGAAGAAAAATAATTTCAATCATATTGTTGTTGTTGAAAATGGTGCCGAAGCCCTTGATCAGGTGAAGAAACAAAAATTTGATTTAATCCTTATGGATATGCAAATGCCGGTTATGAACGGCTTTGAAGCAATGGAAAAAATCCGGCTTATTCCCGAGTATAAAGAGACACCGATAATTGCGCTCACAGCTTTTGCTATGAAAGGTGACCGCGAAAAATGCATAGATGCAGGAGCTACGGATTATATCCCCAAACCAATTGACAGCCAAGAGTTTGTTCAGAAAGTAAAACATTATACCGAAAGCACTGTGCCGGTAGCATAACCGCAAGAAGGTTCACTGGCATCTCATTTTCCAATTCTTTATTACCTTTCCAAACACTCTCGATTTATTTTTATATTTGAATCATTCAAATAAAAATATGTTGAGAAATGATTAACGAAGCACCGAGAGTTCGCTTTGCCCCAAGTCCAACAGGATATTTACACGTTGGAGGATTGCGCACAGCATTGTACAATTATTTATTTGCGAAGCATAATAACGGAAAATTCATTTTACGAATTGAGGATACAGACCGTAACCGCTATGTGGAAAGTGCTGTTGACAATCTTATTAAAGCGCTAAAGTGGGCAGGATTACAGTATGATGAAGGTCCGGATATAGGCGGAATCTTTGAACCATACATTCAATCACAGCGGTTAGAAATCTATAAAAAACATACCGATGAACTTATTGCAAAAGGTGAAGCGTATTATTGTTTTTGTACTCCCGAAAGACTAAAAAATCTAAAGGAAGAACAAGAAAAAAAGAAATTACCTCAAACTAAATATGATAAGCATTGCTTAAATCTTTCCACATCTGAAATAGAAAATAATCTCTCGAATAAGATCCCTTATGTAGTTCGTTTAAACGTTCTGCCAGATCAAAAAATTATTTTTTGTGATGCAATTCGTAACCGGGTCGAATTTGACAGTAATAATGTCGATGATCAAGTATTAATTAAAAGCGATGGTTATCCGACATATCATCTCGCAAATGTTGTTGATGACCATTTAATGAAAATTACACACGTAATTCGCGGCGAGGAATGGATTTCATCAACGCCTAAGCACGTTTTACTTTATGATGCTTTTGGGTGGGAAAGACCCACTTTTGCTCACCTCCCTCTCCTGTTAAATCCGGATCGTTCTAAACTTAGTAAACGGCAAGGTGATGTAGCCGTGGAAGAGTATCGCGATAAAGGATATTTAAAGGAAGCTCTCATCAATTTTGTTGCTTTACTTGGCTGGAATGCCGGTGATGATCGGGAATTTTATTATCTGAATGAATTGGTTGAAGCATTTTCACTTGAACGCGTAAATAAATCAGGAGCCGTGTTCGATATTGTTAAACTCAATTCATTGAATGCTGAACATCTTCGTAAAAAACCGAATGAGGAAATTCTTGAGATGTTGAGAGCCAGAATACAGGAGACAGAATTCAAAATTCAGAATTATTCGGATGAATTTCTGCTTATGATTATTGAAGCTATGAAGGAGAGAGTTTCATTCGTTCATGAGTTTATAGATAATTGTAAATACTTTTACGAAGCACCAAAAGAATATGAGAAAAAAGCCATTGAAAAGAATTGGAAACCAGAAACTCCTATGCAGTTAAGAAAATTGAGAGATGCTTTTTCACGATTAGAAAATCCTACTAAAGAAGATTATGAACATGCACTGGCTAAAGTCTCGGAAGAACTTGTAATTGTAAAAGGAAAACTAATTCATCCATTACGTTTTGCAGTATCCGGGCAAAGCACCGGACCGGGAGTTTTTGATTTACTTTTCATTTTAGGTAAAGAAGAAGTCATTAAAAGAATTGATGCTGCATTTGAAAACATAAAAAATTAATGTTTGCAGAGATGCTGCATGTTACATCTCTACAACCTAATTTCTTTTCAAAAATTGATTAACTGAATCGGCAACTCTCCGTCCGTGATTTATTGCTCGAACTACAAGTGATGCGCCGGTCATGGAATCCCCGGTTGCAAAAAATCCCGGCTCAGTGGTTTTATAATCTTTATCAACAACAATATTTCCCCTAGTATCCGTAGCGATATTAAGTTCTTTTACAAGGTTCCCGTGTTCAACATGCAGAAATCCCATAGCAACCAGAACGAGATCAACCTTAATAAAAATGTTTTCACGTGGCACTCCAACAAATTTCCTCTGACCATTCTTATCTGGGTCTGTCCAATCTAATTTCCCAAAATTAATACCCGATACTTTTCCATTCTCACCCGTAAAATTTTTTGCCTCAAGCGACCAATATCGTTCACATCCTTCATCGTGAGAAGAAGATGTGAATAGAATTTGAGGCCATGCAGGCCATGCATTGTATTCGCCTCGTTCAGTCTGCGGTTGAGGTAAAATTTCTACTTGTGTTATAGAAGCTGCACCTTGCCTTCTCGCTGTACCAACACAATCCGAACCTGTATCACCACCACCAATAACTATAACATGCTTTCCTTTTGCACTGATTCTTCTTTCTTCAGAAATGAAATCACCTAAATTCAATTTATTCTGTTGGGTTAAAAAATCCATTGCGAAGTGAATCCCTTTTAACTCCCTGCCCGGGATATTTAAATCTCTTGGGATTGTTGCTCCCGCTGCGATTACGACTGCATCAAAAGTTCTCTTAAGATACTTTGAGGAAATATCAATGCCAACATCTACACCAGATTCAAAAATCACTCCTTCATCTTTCAATTGCTCCAATCGTCGATCAATTACCCATTTTTCTAGTTTAAAGTCTGGAATTCCATATCGAAGTAAACCACCAATACGATCACTCTTTTCAAAAACAGTAACGCTTTGTCCAGCTCGAACAATTTGTTGTGCCGCTGTAAGTCCAGCAGGTCCCGAACCAACTACAGCAACATTCTTTCCAGTTTTATATCGTATAGGTTGAGGAACAATCCACCCTTCTTTCCATCCTCTTTCAACTATCTGCAGCTCAATATGTTTAATTGTAACAGGCGATTGATTAATAGAAAGTGTGCAAGAATATTCACAAGGTGCAGGGCATACTCTTCCTGTAAATTCCGGGAAATTAATTGTTGAGTGAAGGAGTTCAAGTGCGGTTTTCCATTGATTTCGATAAACCATATCGTTCCAATCCGGTATGCGATTATTAACCGGGCATCCGTAAGAGTGGCAATACGGAATTCCACAATCCATACATCTTGCCGCTTGATTAATAATTTTATCATCGGGTAAAAGAAATTCAAATTCTCTAAAGTTCTTTACTCTTTCATCGATTGACAGTTTTGAAGGATTTTCTCTTGCAAATTCCATAAAGCCTGTTGGTTTAGCCATTGAAAACCTCTTCAGTAACTGCAACAGTTTCAAAATCAGGATACTCACTTAGTTTCATTCGCTCAAGAGATTTTCGATAATCAATTGGCATAACTTTTACAAACATCGGCAGGTTCGATTCCCACTTTGCTAATATTTCCAAAGCAAGAGGACTTTTGGTGAAACTATAATGTCTTTCAATCATAGATCGTAAAAATAATTTGTCGTTTTCGTGCCAAACGCTTTCAAGATCAACCATATCCAAATTACATTTTGTATCGAACAACTGTGTTTGATCGCGAATGTATGCAATGCCCCCACTCATACCAGCGGCAAAATTTTTTCCTGTAGAACCAAGACAAACGATAATACCGCCGGTCATATATTCGCAGCCATGGTCTCCAATCCCTTCAACAACTATTTTAGCCCCGCTATTTCGGATTGCAAATCTTTCACCGGCTTTACCATTAATATAAACTTCACCCCCGGTAGCACCATAGAGAACTACATTTCCACATATTGTATTTTCATGCGGAGTGAAGGCAGATTTTTTAGGAGGAACCAAGATAATTTTTCCGCCTGACATCCCTTTACCAAGATAATCATTGGCATCACCTTCTACTTTCATTGAAATTCCTGGAGATAAAAATGCACCGAAGCTTTGTCCGGCAGATCCTTTAAAGTTTATTTTAATTGTATCATCAGGTAAACCGGGAGCACCATATCGCTTCACAATCTCTCCACTTAATCTTGCACCGACCGATCTATGTGTATTACGAAGCGTTAAGTTCAATTCAATCGGTTTCTTTTTTTCAAGTGCCGGTTTAACCAGCTTAATTAATTCTGTATCGAAAGTATCTATCTGGTTCGTACCAGATGCGCAGCACGATTTTCCGGTTTCATGTACCATAGAATTCAATAATGGATTCAAATCAAATTTTTGTGCTTTCCACATATGAACCGGTGGATTATACTCAAGCACTTCGGTGTGCCCAACCATTTCTTCAACAGTCTTAAATCCTAATTCAGCCATTTGTTCGCGTAAATCTTGAGCAAGGAATCTGAAATACCTTTCAACATATTCAGGTTTACCGTCAAACTTAGCACGGAGTACAGGATCTTGAGTGGCAACTCCAACTGAACATGTATTTTGATGACATTTTCTAAGCATTATACAACCCATTGTAATCAAAATCGAAGTGGCAAAACCAAATTCCTCTGCCCCGAGTAATGCAGCCACTGCAATATCCCTTCCGGTTTTTAGTTGTCCATCAACTTGTACACGTATTTTATCTCGCAAATTGTTAAAGATCAAAGTTTGATGAGTTTCGGCTAAGCCAATTTCCCATGGAATACCTGTATGTTTAATTGATGTAAGCGGAGATGCACCGGTTCCTCCTTCATAACCGGAAATAAGAACGAGGTCGGCTTTAGCTTTCGCAACTCCGGCAGCAATTGTTCCTACGCCTGATTCAGACACGAGCTTAACAGAAACTTTTGCAGAAGGATTTACACACTTCAAATCAAAAACTAATTGAGCAAGATCCTCAATTGAATAAATATCATGATGAGGCGGAGGAGAAATTAATGTCACGCCAGGTGTGGTGTGCCGTACTTTAGCAATCTCATCCGAAACTTTGTGTCCAGGAAGCTGGCCACCTTCTCCAGGTTTAGCTCCTTGTGCAATTTTTATTTGTAGTTCCTCAGCACTTAATAAATATTCCGGAGTAACACCAAACCTCCCGGAAGCAACCTGTTTAATTTTTGATGCTGAAATTTCTCCGTACTCATTCGGTTTCGATCTTTCCGGGTCTTCACCACCTTCACCGGAATTACTCTTTGCACCAAGTTTGTTCATCGCAGTACCAATCGTCTCGTGTGCCTCTTTACTGATTGAACCAAACGACATTGCAGAAACAACAAATCTTTTTATAATGCTTTCAACAGACTCGACTTCTTTAATTTGGACTGGATTTCTTTTCTTGAAAGAAAGAAGACTTCTAATAGTTCGCGGACTCGATTCACCTTCATTCACAAGTTTTACATATTCTTTGAATATTTCATAATCGTCGGTTCTTGTTGCCAACTGTAATTTTACTATTGTATCTTGATTCCAAAAATGTTTTTCACCATTAATGCGAATAGTGTATTCACCTCCGGCTTCAAGAAGAACATTTCTAAAACCATCTTCAGCAAATCCTTTTGAATGACGTTTGATTGCTTCCAACTGAACTTCTTTTAACCCAATTCCTCCAAGCCGGGAAATTGTTCCGGTGAAATATTTATCAATTACTTCTTTACATAAACCAACGGCTTCAAAAGTTTGGGCGGCAAAGTAGCTGTGAAGAGTTGAGATGCCTAAACGGCTCATCGTTTTAAGTAATCCTTTTTTGATCGCAATGATATATGAATCGATTGCTTCTTCAGGTTTTAGCTTTGTTTCAAGTAATTCCTTTTCAGCCATGCTTCGCACGGTTTTCAAACAGAGATACGGACAAATAGCATCTGCACCGTAACTAATCAACATAGCAAAATTCATCACCTCTCTAACTTCACCTGAATGAATTATCATACTTGCCTTGTTCCGTAACCCATTCCTCATTAAATGATGATGCAGACCGGCAACCGCAAGTAAGGATGGAATAGGAACTTTATCAGCGTTTATTTTTCTATCGGAAAGGACTATTAATGAAATTCCCTTTTCAATTGCCTCCGTAGCTTCATTAAAAATTGAATCGAGCGTAGACTCAAGTGCATTCTCTCCACCGTTTTTATCGAATAGAATATCTACATAATGAAGTTTTACGTTAGGGTGATTAGCTGCTTCAATTCTGATTAAATCATCAGGAGTTAAAATTGGGTGAGAGAATTTAAATCCTTTAAAATTCTCGGGAGATTCTTCGAGAAGACTTCCTTCTCCTCCAACAAAACTTTCGAGAGACATTACAAGCTCTTCACGTAAAGGATCAATTGCCGGATTTGTAACCTGCGCAAATCTTTGCTTAAAATAATAGAAGAGTAAATGAGGTATATCCGAAAGAATTGCCAGTTGAGTATCATTCCCCATGGAACCAATTGCTTCTTGTCCTCGTGAAGCCATTGGAGTTATAATTAATTTCAACTCTTCATCGGTGTAACCAAATGCTTGCTGTTTTTGAAGCAGAGTTTCATCTTTTTCAACAGGAGCATTTGATGGATTGAACAAACCACGAAGTGTAATAATATTTTCTTTTATCCATCGTCTATATGGTTTTTGGCGGGAAATTTTTGCTTTAATTTCTTTATCAGGAACTATGCGGTTTTCCAAGAAGTCTGCAAGCAACATTTTTCCTGGTGAGAGACGACTCTTCTTTATAATTTTTTCAGGATCTAAATCAAGCACACCAGTTTCAGATGCAAGGATAACGATCCCATCACTTGTTGTTGTGTATCGTGATGGTCTCAATCCATTTCGATCTAAGATACTGCCGAGATAGCGCGAGTCGCAAAAAACGATAGCGGCTGGACCATCCCAGGGTTCCATGATTGCAGAATGGAAATCGTAGAATGCTCTTTTATCTTCACTCATCTGAATTTTAGGACCGTATGCTTCGGGTACCATCATCATCATTGCATGCGGAAGTGACCGACCACCAAGCGCAAGCAATTCCAGAACGTTATCAAAAATTGCTGAGTCACTGCCATCTTCAACTATAATGGGTTTAATTTTTTCGATATCGTCACCAAAAAGATCTGAACGCAAATTAAATTCACGCGACATCATCCGTCCAATATTTCCGCTCAATGTATTTATCTCGCCGTTGTGCGCAATATATCGGAAAGGTTGAACAAGATTCCAGGTTGGAAGTGTATTCGTGCTGTATCGCTGATGCACTTCACCAAACTTCGAAGTAAATTTTTCATGCGAAAGATCGGGATAATAAATCGGCAATTGATGTGCAGTTAATAATCCTTTATAGACTATCCTATTCGATGAAAGACTACAGACATAAAATTGTGATGTATCTTGAGGTAATTCGGCAATCTCCTTTTCAGCCAATCTTCGGATTACATAAAGCTTTCTTTCAAATGCGTCGGAGCTGATTTTTCCTCTGTGAACAAAAAGTTGAAAAACATTGGGTTCTGTTCTTCTGGCTAAATCGCCAAGAGTGGAACTATTAACCGGAACTTTTCTCCACCCCAAAACATCACATCCTTCTTCATCGATTATTCTTGTTAAAATTTTTTTGCATTCATCCTGCAGAGATTTTTCTTTCGAGAAAAAAATCATTCCAATTGCATACTCACCGCTTGGAGGTAATTTTATTGATTGAGCTTCTGCACGCAAAAAATCGTCTGGCGCTTGGCACATTATGCCGGCACCATCGCCAGTTGATTTATCACCGCCAAGTGCGCCTCTATGTTCAAGATTTATTAAAACTGTAATTGAGTTTTCAATAATGGTGTGAGTTGAGATTCCATCTAATCTTGCAACGAATCCAACACCGCAGTTATCATGTTCAAATCTCGGATCGTACAACCCGTTAGGAATTAATCGTCCATCCGCTCTTCGATTAGTAAAAATATTTCTATCCGTTCGATTCATAAGTCTAATTGTTTAGCTAAAGTTGTTTTATCAAATTTATCTTGGTCAAAAAAGAGAGGAGAAATAAAAATCTATGGAATTGTATGATATCCATCAAAAGATGAATGGGAATCGCTTATTTTCATTGTCTCCGCCAAGCTTATGATTAAAGTTCATAATTATTGTTAACGTGAACATCAAAGGATTTTAAATTGAGTTATCCTTCAATACCTATCAGTAGTAGTTCTCCGTTTTCTCAAATGGTAAATAACTTTGTGGGTTACTCTAAACATAATTGCAGCTTATAGCCAGCAATAATGAAAATATGATCTTTATGAGTCGATATTTTATACCGGTAAGGTAAACTTTTATGCAAATGTAATTAGGAAAAATTGAAAATTCAATGTTTTTCTTAATTAAAATACAAAAATGTAACGAGGAGCTTTTATTTTGTAGGAGGGCATGGAATAATAAAAAAAGTTTTTGAACCAGTTAAAAATTTATAAATGTAAACGCATCTTTGTTTGATCTCTGAAATTCTATTTCTTAGCCCAGCTATCCCTCAATGTTACTGTTCTATTAAAAACTAATTTGTCGTTGGTAGCATGTTTTGTTTCAACACAGAAATATCCATTACGTTCAAACTGAAACCTCTCCCCTTTCTTTGCGTTTCTTAAGAATGGTTCAAGCTTTGCATTGGAAATAACTTCAAGCGAATTAGGATTAATACAACTCAGCCAGTTTTCTTCGACGCCAGGATTTTCTACAGTAAATAGTCTATCATATAATCTAACCTCAACATCAATTGCATGATTTACAGAAACCCAATGGATTGTTCCTTTTACTTTTTTCTTGCTTGTTCCGGTTCCGCTTTTTGTTTCAGGATCATAACTGCAGCGGAGTTCGACAATCTCATCATTATCATTCTTAATAACTTCGTCGCATTTGATAATGTAAGCATAACGTAAACGGACTTCTCCGCCATGAATTAAACGATGAAATCCTTTCGGTGGATTTTCCATGAAATCACTCTGCTCGATATAAATTTCTTTACTGAACGGAACACGACGACTTCCCATCGATGGATCTTCGGGATTATTAACTGCTTCCAGTTCTTCTATTTTACCGTCAGGATAATTTGTAATAATTGCTTTAAGTGGATTTAACACAGCCATTACACGCTGAGTATGCTTATTCAAATCATCCCGAATTGCAAATTCCAATAATGAAATATCTGTCAGTGCATCACGTTTTGCAACCCCAACTATTTCAGCAAAATTTCTGATTGCTTCGGGAGTGTATCCTCTTCTTTTGTATGCAGAGATGGTTGGCATTCGTGGATCATCCCAGTCATCAACATATTTTTCTTGAACAAGCTGAAGCAATTTCCTTTTACTCATCACGGTATAGTTTAGGTTAAGCCGGGCAAACTCAATCTGCTGTGGATGATGAACGCCAAGCTGATCTAAAAACCAATCATAAAGCGGGCGATGATTCTCGAACTCAAGTGTACAAATTGAATGCGTAATTCCCTCAATTGAATCCTCATTACCATGCGCCCAATCGTAAGTTGGATAAATACACCACTTATTTCCGGTTCGATGATGTTCAGCGTGAATAATACGATACATTATTGGATCACGCAAATTAAAATTGGGAGAAGCCATGTCAATTTTAGCACGCAGAGTTTTCGTACCGTTTGCGAATTCACCATTTTTCATCCGCTCAAACAAATTGAGATTCTCTTCAATGGAACGATTACGGTATGGACTTTCTTTCCCAGGTTCAGTTAAAGTTCCGCGGGAAGCACGGATTTCATCCGCATTCAAATCGCAGACATAAGCTTTGCCTTTTTTGATAAGCTCAACAGCCCAGAGATACATTTGCTCAAAATAATCAGATGCAAAAAGAACTTTATCACCGAAGTCAGTTCCTAACCAATTTACATCTTCAATTATTGATTCAACATACTCTGTTTCTTCCTTTTCAGGATTTGTGTCATCAAATCGAAGATTGAACTTACCATTGTAGTCTCTGGCAATTCCATAATTCAAGCAGATGGATTTTGCATGACCAATGTGTAAATAACCATTGGGTTCAGGAGGAAAACGCGTACAGACTTTCCCTCCCCATTTATTGGTTTTTAAGTCTTCGTCAATTATTTCGTAAATGAAATTTTTGGGTTTGTTTGCAGTAGTATTTTCGCTCATTGTCCGTGATAATTAAGATTTATAAAATTCACACTTCCAAGTTTTCTGTCATCCCCACATAAATAAAATTATGTGAAAGACTTTTTATTGCATAAACTGTAAACATAAGGCAGGTATTTTAATTTTCGTACCGAAGGCCGGACTCGAACCGGCACGAGGTGTGAGCCCCACTGGATTTTGAGTCCAGCGCGTCTACCAATTCCGCCACTTCGGCATAAGAACGAAAAAGACATTCCTAACGATTAAACTCTCGACAACCATTTGGTGTGAACCAGACCTACCAAACGAGTTAGTTAGGTAAACTGGATTTTGAGTACAGTTTATCTACCAATTTATCCGCCTCAGGTGGATTCCGCCACTTCGGCCTAAAGAACAACAAATAATATAACCACTAATAGCCCAACACTATTAAGTTTACTATCAGCATTCGGTGTGAGCCTGACCAGCCTCTAAGGTTGGTAAACTGAATATTGAGTCCAGTTTATCCACAAGAGGTGGACAAGTCTACCAATTTATCCGCCTCCCTGGCACCCGTTTTCTATGATGGGCAGGCAGGCGGATTTCGCCACTTCGGCATAAACACAAAACAAAAATAAATCTAAAGACTTAGATAGACAAATGAATTCACAGCGAACTACGCAACTTTATCCATCTCGAGTGTATGATCATTGTGTTCAATGCTAAATAAAAACTGTGCTTTAGGATTTTTTTCCTTAGCACGCTGAAGAGTGTAGGGCGATTCAGCAATGTAAACCAAATTTTTATTCTTATCCAAAAACAAATTGTTTGACCACAAACTCTTCAAACTTTCAATTTCATTTTCATTTTCATATTTGACCCAGCATGCTTTGTAAGATAGATAACTGATAAACTCACAGCTTGCACCAAATTCGTGAAGCAGTCTGAATTTGATAACATCAAACTGAAGCTCGCCTACAACACCAATCACTTTTCGATTTCCTTGATTCTGAGTGAAGAGCTGGGCTAATCCCTCATCAGTCAAATGATTGATCCCCTTTTCAAGCTGCTTTGATTTGAACGGATCTGTATTTCTAAGTTCACGAAAGATTTCAGGCGAAAAGCTTGGTACTCCTTTAAACATGAACTCTTCGCCTTCGGTCAGAGTATCGCCAATCTTAAATGTACTCGAATCGTAGAGTCCAATTACATCTCCTGCATAAGCATCATCAACAATACTTTTAGTCTTTCCCATAAATGTTGCGGGACTGGAAAATTTTAGACTCCGTTTAAGCCGCACATGATGGTAAAACTTATTACGTTCAAATTTGCCTGAACAAACTCGTAAGAATGCAATTCTATCACGATGCTTTGGATCAATGTTTGCATGAATCTTGAAAACAAACCCGCTAAAGTTTTTGTTGTCAGGATTAACGAATCCTTTGGTAGTTTCGCGAGGCACTGGAGATGGAGCAATTTCAATAAAAGTATCAAGAAGTTCCTTAACACCAAAGTTATTCAGAGCACTGCCGAAAAATACAGGAGCTTGCGTACCGTGTCTATATTTTTCAATGTTAAACTCTCCATATACGCCCTTCACTAGATCAACATCATGTTTTAATTTTTCTGCTGCGTCGCCGAACATTTCATGAAGCTCGGGATCATCAATTGAATTAAATACTCTTACTTCTTCCTCTACTTGCTGCTTATTAGAATGAAAGAATGCAAAGCTATTTTTATAAATATTGTACACTCCTCTAAAGGAAAGTCCCATTCCCATAGGCCAGCTTAATGGTCGGACGTGAATATTTAATTTTTGCTCGAGTTCATCAAGAAGCTCAATTGGTTCTTTACCTTCCCTATCCAATTTGTTAATGAACACAATGACCGGTGTGTTTCTCATTCTGCAGACTTGCATGAGTTTTTCCGTTTGCTCTTCAACTCCTTTCACACTATCAATCACAAGGGTAACACTATCAACGGCAGTTAATGTACGATATGTATCTTCAGCAAAATCTTTATGTCCCGGTGTGTCCAATAGATTTATAATCGCATCTTTATAATCAAAAGATAGTACAGAAGTTGCAACAGAAATTCCACGCTGCTTCTCAATCTCTAAAAAATCTGATGCAGCAGTCTTTCTAATTTTATTTGATTTGACTGCACCTGCAATCTGAATCGCACCGCTGTAAAGCAGAAGCTTTTCCGTTAAAGTTGTCTTACCTGCATCGGGGTGACTTATAATTGCAAACGTTTTACGTTTTTGAATATTCTTCAAAATGCTCATTAATATTCTTGATCCTTTATTAAAAATAGTTTAAATGACAATTTATATGGTTGGCTTAAGATTAGCCGTCTATGCTTAAATCGAATTGGGTAACTAATGCAG
>MHAR01000027.1 GCA_001803045.1 Ignavibacteria bacterium RIFOXYB12_FULL_35_14
CATTCTTCCGGGAGATGTAATAAACGGTTGAATAATTCTTTCGTTTCCATATCTTTAAATTATTATTTTCACACTATTAACGGTAGAACCAACAATATTAAAACAGGTATTGATCTTAGAGATGAACATCTGAGAGGTGAAATGTGGCTTAATGCTGGAAAATATCCGTATGCTGAATTTCAATTAACTGGAATTAAAAATTCTTCCTCAACAAAATTAGATGACGGACAAAAAGTTTATGTAACTTTATTGGGTAAATTCAGTGTTCATGGTGTAACAAAAGATATTGAAGTTCCTGCTGAGTTCAGATACTTTAAGGAAAGTGAAAAAACAAAAGCAAAAGCACCAGGTAATCTTTTAGTAGCAAATGCTAATTTTAACATAAAATTATCAGACTACGGTGTTAAGATTCCTGATATGGTAGTAGGCAAAGTCAATGAAGAAGTTCAAATTACAACAAACTTTGTTGCAAGCGATAAAAATGCTTCCGGGGATAACCCCTGCGGCGTATGTAATCCCTGTGCCATGAAGGATGGGAAATGCAATACTTGTGCAATGAAAGATATGAAAAAAGGATAATGTAATCCTTGTGCAATGAAGAAAAAATAAATTATATCGTCACAAACAAACAATTCCGGCTTTATCTTCTATTGAAGTGTAAAGCCGGCTTAGTTATTAATTAAATAGGAGAACAATAATTGAAAGACCCTTACTTCAGCACGGTTAATAATGTTTATAAAAAAGCTGCAGAAAATCCAGATGTTGGATTGTGTTGTACAACAACTCCAATCTGGCAGTTGCCCGATTTAAATATACCACCTAAAATGCTTGAGATGAATTACGGCTGCGGCTCAACAGTTCATCCAAGAGATCTGGTTAATAATCCGACTGTGTTGTATGTCGGAGTTGGCGGGGGAATGGAGCTTCTTCAGTTTGCTTATTTTACAAGAAAATCAGGAAGCGTTATTGGCATAGATTCAGTAGTTGAAATGTTATACGCTTGTAAATCAAATCTTCTTAAAGCAGAAAAACAAAATGATTGGTTTCACCTTAATTTTGTGAACTTAAAATCTGGTAATGCACTTGATTTGCCAGTTGAAGATCAGTCTGTTGATGTGGCAGCTCAAAATTGTTTATTCAATATTTTCAAACATGAAGATTTAACAAAAGCATTGAGCGAAATGTACCGTGTGCTTAAACCTCATGGAAGATTAATCCTTTCAGATCCAGTATGCGAAAATGAGATTCCCCAAACTCTTAGAGAAGATGACAGGTTAAGAGCACTTTGTTTAAGTGGTGCAATTCCTTTATCAGATTATTTAAAGGTTCTCACAGACACCGGCTTTGGAACAATCGAAGTGCGAGCAAAACGACCATATAGAGTTTTATCTCCAAACCATTATGAGACTGATAAATTAATTTACATAGAGAGTGTTGAGATTTGCGCAATTAAAGATCCAATTCCAGAAGATGGTCCGTGTGTGTTTACGGGCAAAGCCGCACTATATTTTGGTAATGGAGAATATTTTGATGACGGTAAAGGGCATATTCTTAAACAGAACCAGCCCCTGTCCGTCTGTGATAAAACTGCAAAAGCGTTAACGAATTTGAAAAGGGACGATATATTCATTACTAATTCAACGTGGTTTTATGATGGCGGCGGATGCTGTTAATCTTGATATAAATTTTAATAGTTCCGGCATTTATGCTAGAGATAGAAATTTCGTGTTAAAATGGACTTTACTCTTATGAACAGTTGAGTTGGGCTAAAGCCCTTAATTTACTTATGCAATAAACATCCCGATCTAAAGAGAGTGTTGCAGAAGTATTTATGCCGAAGGCATGGATTCCCATTCCAGTTGACTTCAGGGAGTGTTGCATAAC
>MHAR01000028.1 GCA_001803045.1 Ignavibacteria bacterium RIFOXYB12_FULL_35_14
CAAAGTTGATGTCGTTGGTTATTTGTTCCGCTTCGATTATTCATTCAGCAATTTCATTTTACTGAATGCAGTTCACCGCTTTGGTTTAGGGATAACATTGTAAATTGATCGGCAGTTTATTCCTTCTTTGAGTAAAGTGCTGTGATTTCATGGACCCAAACGGTTTTTATTTCATTTCGATACCTAAAGTTCATTAATGAAAAAATTTTTAACGGTTATACTTGTTATTTTTTTTACTGTACCGTATAGTCAGCCGTTCATCGGAAATTATCCAAAACCTTCTTCGGAGGTTTCCTCAAATAATGATTCAACTTTCCTATCTTTTCCTTCTTCGCATTACACACCACACGGTTATCTTGATAATCCATATCATAGTATGATCTTTAACCGGAGCGGAATTCTTCGCTCTTTTCCACCGATGGGATTTGGTTTTTGGCGGACAGATTTTAAAGGAAGTTATGGGGAAGGACCGCGTGATCATCAAAATTACTTATCGTTGCTGCAAATTGGAATCACTATCGACGGGCATTCATTCACGACAACAGATGATTTTTCAAAAGCTGGCGTAGAATTGTATTCTGCCTATCATACAAAAAATATTTTCAGTTACGATTGGAATTATGACAACATTAATGTCAGCATAAAATATTTTCTTCTGCGCGAACATTCACTGGTGTGTATTATCGAACTACAAAATTCTGGTAAGGATGACAAAATTGTGAGAGTCAATGGTACACATATATTCAAAATTGGAGATGTGAAATGGTGGGGCAGCAACGGAATAGCGTCGAATTATTCCGTCCAGAACGACGCAATCATCAGCAAAATATGGGCGTACGGTGATATTTTTGTTTTTGGCTCTGACCAGAACAGTGTTGCACATACATCAACCGAATCTGAAAAACAATGGAAAGATTGGTTGAAATCTAGTGTTGTGGGTTGTATCGAAAGTGCATCGCTCATGGGAAAAGGTCCGATGCATTCATTGCTGAGCTACAACATTAGTGTGCCGGCGAAAAGTTCGCGATCGCTAGTTCTCTATTTATGTCGGGGGAAAAATGAGGAATGGGCAAAGAAAGAATTTATCAATGCAAAAGCAGATGTAATGACCGCTTTCCAAAACAAGATCAATGAAGACAACCAATTCTGGTCGCAAGCTCCGATGCTCTCTGGCGATTGGCCTGAAACATGGAAACATGGATGGGTGTACGATTTTGAAACTCTGCGCATGAATGTGCGCCAACCTCTCGGCATTTATAAACATCCGTGGGATGCCATGCAAGTGTCTTCGCCGCGTGTTGTGCTAGGCGAAACGTGTATGGATATGATGACGTTAAGTTACTCTGATCCTGAGTTGGCAAAAAAAGTTTTGTATGGAACTTTTGCCGACGCGATCGCGCCCAATGTTCCCTGTTCACGCGAAGATGGCAGTGTCAATATGGTTTCTGCTGATGGTTCGGAGTGTGGTACCGCTCCAATGTGGGGTTATCCGTTTCATGTTATACAATTAATTTTTGCATTATCGGGTGATACGGTTTGGGTTGATTCACTTTATCCGTATTTGAAATCGTATATAGAATGGTGGCTTCGGTACCGCACAGATTCCGAAGGTTGGCTGCACTGCAACAACAGTTGGGAATCGGGGCAGGATGGTTCAAAGCGATTTATCGTTGCCGAACACAACGAGGGCGCGGTTGCAGATTTTGTACGTACAGTTGATGTTGAAGCAAGTATGGCAGAAGCAATGATGGTTATGGAAAAATTTGCCGATATTCTTGGAAAAAAACACGATCAGGAAAACTGGAAAATACTTTCTGAACAACGGATAAAAAATACGCACGCAATGTTTTTCGATAATTGGTTCCGAGATGTGGATGCGCGAAACGGAAAGCCGATTCTCCTGAAAGAGTATTATGATGTGATGATGCTGACTCCGCTTGCCTGTAAAGTAGCAACGCCGGATCAGATAGAGCAGGTAAAACCGATGCTCCATTATTTTGCGTCTAACCGCCGGCTCGAATGGCCGCCGGGTGTCTTTACCTTTACTGAAGCTGCATGGAATGCAGGGGAGCGTGAAATAGCGTCTCAAGTTGTTGTATCAACGGCAAATCGTGTGTATGAGCGTACCGATATGAAAACAATACTGTTCTCCGATTCACTCTTTTCATATCGAATCCCAGGGGTGGCAAATGAATTCTGGCCGTCGGATTTCGTCCCTGCAGGTGGAGAAAATTATGGGTGGGGAGCGACACTACCTCTCTATATCATAAAAAATATCATAGGTTTTAGAGAATCGTCGCACCAACGGGTTAAAGGATTTACACTTGCACCGATGCTGCCGAAAAAATATATGCAAAGTGGGATGAGCTACACTATTCGGAATCTTCATTATTTGAATTTTACTTTTGACGTGACCTATACCGTACAAAATGAGAATGAATTTCTAGTTTCATTGAAGTATCATGCATCAACACCTTTATCTTTTTCGGTTCTTGATGAACGAGGGAAAGAGCTTTACATTCTCAAAGAGAATATGATGAGTAGGAGTTTTACTTTCGATGGGGTTAACGGGAATGTATATCAAATTCGAATAAATTAAAATTCAAGTCACTCAAGAAAAAATAAATACTGACTACTAACAATCATGAGAACGATTTTTCCTCTTTTCCTCTTATTCATCTGTTATACGAGTTGTTCTGTTTCTTCGGAGGAGTTACCATACGTGATTCATGTTGTCGTTGTAAAATATTTTCCCATCCATGGAGACAACATCGACATTGAAAAGACTGGAGATTGGGGAAAGGGGTTAGTGTTTACTCAGAAAAAAGTGGATAGTATAACAGCCGAACTTGCTAAATTACTTGGTAATGCTTCCTGCTACCGTGGTTACAAAAATCCAGACGCTAAGCCTAGCATCAAATACGAAATAGTTAGTACATTCGAATTTTACGAACCGATGCCTACAGTTAGAGGAACGCATCTCGACCCACCAATGACAGATTACAATACTATTATCCAACGTATTGATGGAAAGGATTGGATCGAAAACAGAGATGTAAAGGAAATCTGGGTTTGGGGTTATCACGGCGGTAAAGTTGGGTTATGGGAATCCAATATGGCTGGTCCGTTTGGTGATATCAGCAATAGCGACCGTGCATTAGATGATCTTCCCATTTTTTCTAAGACCTTTACTTTGTTTCATTATAATTATCAGCGTGGTTTGTCTGAGGCAATTGAAGACCACATGCATCAAATTGAAGCACTCCTGAATTTTGTAGATGGACGTGATTCTACTGATGAAGACAAGTGGAGCGAACTTCTCTTCTGGGGGAAATTTGTCGGTAGCGATAAGAGCCACAAGATAATTCGACCTGGTTGCGGTTGGGTACACTATCCACCAAACGGAGAGAAAGATTACGACTGGGCTAATAAAAAGTATGTTGATACAGATATCGAAGATTGGAAACCGGACGGGACGGGTACTAAGCAAAACATGAACTGTGAAAGATGGAAGTGTAATAGTCTATCGTGGTTTCAATACTGGATGCAAAACCTCCCTGGTTATAACAGCGGACTTTCCTCCGAAGGCAAACCGTTGACCAACTGGTGGATTTTTGTAGGAGATTTTGACACAGCGATGAAAAATAGAATGAAGTTGACAGCACCATAAAATTCTTGAAGCCATGATGTACTTAGTTATATGAAAGAAAAAGCTATACAAAATACATTAAGCGTCATTGCTGTTACACTCATTTTATTCTTACTCACGAATGATGTGTGTTTTTCGCAAGGAACTTTCCGCGACTCGATCTGGTATGCGAACTTTGTTAAGCACTCTGATGGTTCGCTATGCAATCACATTGCGCCTACAGCGACGTTCGTGTGCTATCTTAATGGGGATCAGAGCAGAACACTCACTGAGAATGCCGCCCGCTGGGGTTTATCACCCGATCCAAACATCGATGGCAAGGGTGTGTTTGGAGTTGAACTCGGCAATTTCATCAATCCAAGTCTGAAAGTGGGGGATAGTGTTTTCGTTCGTTTCACCTGCTCCGCAAATGGAGAACAAGAAGTACTTTCTGACGTGGTGAACAATATTCCGCCAGTGCGATTTCCACTTTTTTTGAAACTTACTAAGAAAAATATTCCGCAGCAACTCGAGAACTTGACAATATCATTCAGCCCTGAAAAACACCGGGTGCTTCAATGGGATTCAATTTCGGGTGTAACATACACTGTGTATCGCCGCAATTTTTCTGACACATTATCAAATGGAAAGTCGCGCGGTCTCTATGAGCTTCTTGCATCAAATCTTACAACTACTGCTTATGTTGATTCCCTCCCCTTTACGAGTTACTATCACGGATACATTGTTTTTGCCATCTCGAGTGGTGGCGTTTACAGCGCCGCATCGAGTGAAGTGACCGAGCCTGACACGAATAGATTCCAGCTTAGTGTCATCCCCAGCGCGACGACAGTTACTCTTTCTTGGAGTTCGATAACAGATTCAAACCACGTTGTAAGGGGCTACAATATTTATAAACGCACTGAAAATAGTACATACGGTCAGCCGATTGGTTATAGCGGCTTAGATACATCATTCATTGTTTCTCGTTTGCCGCTTGGAACAAAATTTTTCTATAAAGTAAAAGGCAGAATCGATGCCGCAAAGGAAATCGGTGAATCAAATGAAATCGCCGCAACCACCTTGACTTCAAGGGACGGGTTTTATACGTACGCAAACCTTAAAGTTGCTGTAGTGATTTATATGAATACCAATCGCGGTTCAATTTCAGATGCTGAAGTAGTAAAGATTCGCAAGATGCTTGAAGTCGGAAGACTTTTTTATTGGCGGAATTCTTTAATGAAATTGAATACCCCATTTACCTACTATCTGATTGATACCTACAAGGATTTTCCAAGCCGGGATGATTATGCCGTGAGTCGAACGGCGAATGATCTTCAAGCTCTAGGTGTAATGAACACGCAGTACGATATTGTGTTTCGCATTTCTCCTGCAACCAGCGGCTATTGGTCATTCGGTGTGCTGAATTTGAATTTGCCAGGTCCCGCCCGAAGTACAGGTTTTTCACATTCAGAGTGGCCTGTCGGGACAGGTGTTCAGTTCCCCGCTTATCAACCCGGCATTAATTTCGGATTGACTTGGATATATATTCACGAAGTTCAACACGCTCTCGATGGGCTTTATGAAGCCAATGGCCAACCCCAAATGTACCATGGCGATCAACCGCATGAATTTCCTGTTCCCGCCGGCGAACAACTGGATTTTCAAGCAAAGATGTTCCGTGATTTCACTGGGTATGAGAGGTTGTTGCCTCAGTGGGGTGGAATACAAGAAGCGATTGATGGTGATAAGGATGGGTTTCCGGACAATGAGCCGCTTCTGCCTTTGGATGAAGTGCGTTTTGGCAGTAGCGCTTTCCAGGTTGATACAGATGGAGACGGCTATACGGATCGTCAGGAAGCTCTGGATGGAATCTACAACGGAAGCAACCCAAACAATAGTGACACTGACGGTGACAGTATTTCCGATGGGAACGATCCTTATCCGCGTTATCCTGTGAACACTCCTGTTCCTATCTTTACCCCTACAATTGACGGTGTCATCGAAAGCGGATGGCATCTTGCGAATGACACAATAAGTTTCTCACCTATTAACTACGAACCAAAAATCTATATTAACTACGACGACAATTATTTGTATATTGGTTTTAACTTGAGTTATCCGGGAATTCCCCAACTGCAGTTGGATTTTGGTGCAAATGGGTGGTGGTGGGGAACCGGAAATACGATCATGACTATTAATCCATCGCAAGGGCAATTCACAGAATTCCATACGTGGGATGCGAGCCCCGAGGTTCAAGCCTATGCCCTGTCGCTCAATCAGTACGGTGGAATGTGGGATGACAACGCTGTATATCAACAAAAATTCTCACGTAGGGTGATTGATCCTTCCTCTACGATCTTGAAAGTTAATTACAGTAACACAGTATCTCAAATTGAAATGGCAATTCCCAAAAGCGATTACGGGGGATTAACATTAACGAGCGGAAGTAAAATTGGATTAAACATTACATATTCTAATGTCAAATACGTCCCTGCATTCTGGGCATCAACATTCGACCGTTATAGCTTTGTAAACTTTGTTGTTGACAAACCTGTGGGCGTGGAGGAACAGAATAGACAAGAAGGAATTGTCTCCACATTTTCGCTGGATCAAAACTACCCAAATCCATTCAATCCCGAAACAGTGATCAGTTATCAATTGCCTGTAAACGGTTTTGTGTCACTTAAAATATTTGACCTACTCGGACGAGAAGTTACAACACTCGTCAATGAGCGGAAAGATGCGGGAAAATACAGTGTGGAATGGAAAGGGGTGAATCAACCAAGCGGAGTCTATCTTTACCATCTTCAGGTAGGAAGTTTTCATGAAACTAGAAAGATGATATTGCTTCGTTAAAAGACAAATCATTTAATCCTCAACTCAATAGAGAAATCATCGATGAAAAAAATAATCATTCTTTTTGTAATTGCACAAGTTGTTTCATTTGCGCAGCAGACGAAGCCCTATCTCTCCAACCTTAATGCAACAAAAACATCGCCGCTCTATACAACTTATGCCGCAGCAATGGAACGGTCGGAATTTACGCTTGACGAGGGGTATCATTTCCTTTTTTACGATTCGACACGTGGAGCAGATTTTATAACTGATAATGCAGGTGATTGGTCCCTCGGTTTTCGGAAAGGAGCAAAGTATGTCTCATCAATCAATGAAATGTACAAACAACCTATTATTACTGCATCCTATCCGGATTTAGTGAATTATAATTTTTATCCATTTGAAAACATCAAAGTTGATGTGATGTTTTTAGTGTACAGCTCGCATACCGCGATTCAGGATATAACAATCACAAATCTCGGTTCACAAAAAGCAGCTATCGATATTCTGCCTTATCTTAGAAACAATTATCGTTCATTCAACGAAGTGCAAATTCTTAAAGAAAAAAATGCAATGACATTTTCGCATGAAGAGTTTCCTGATAGTTGGGTGCTTGACCATAAAGTGCCGTATGTTGACAAAGTGTACGATGCATTTCTTTTTTCTGAGCCGATGGATCGGTATGCAAGTTTCAGAAGCTATAAATGGGGACCGGTGGAAATCCCTCAAAAGATTGAAATTGAAAAACAAAGCCAGTATGTGGTATGGGGAAGGATTTTACATAAGAATGGAGAACGTTGTCGTCATCTTCCTCCTGAACTGAAAATGATGGTGATGTTGAATAACGATAAAAGCAGAATCCTAACTGAAAACGCGCCACGATGGGGAAGTGCGGAAACGAATGTGAATTCCTACAGTTTGTATGGCGCTGAATTGGGAAATTTCGGTGCGGTAGAAATTGGAGATGCCTTTACATTTATCCTTGCATGTAAAGAATCGAATCAGGATGTCGTTATCAACGGAACAGTGACAGATACATCGAAAGAGCGCGATCAGCGGATCGATGGTAAACTGAATGATGCTACATTGATCAACGCCCCCCAAGGAGTGAAACGCGATATCTGGGGAAGCGGAACTGAGTTGCGTCTATATTGGAAAAAAAGTGAAACCGGCGTTAAGTATAATGTTTATCGTCGTGATTATTTAAAAAGCGGTTTTTATGAATTGATAGCCTCATCGCTTGAACAACCTTTCTTTACCGATAAAAATATTCCCGATGATAAAGTATATGGTTATGTCGTTACAGCAGTTGATGCACAAGGACGTATGAGTATGCATTCGGATGAAGTAAACAATATCGAAGGAAGCGATTTTCTTACTGATATTAAATATCCTGGTCAAGTAAAAGGGGATGCAAAAGATCTTGCAAAAATTATTTCTGCATCTAAGCGTTTTGAGGTTTCTGCAGGAGAAAGCGAACAACTTCGCATTATTCGTACAGTGCGAAGACCGACAGATGACGAGGATAAAACTATTACCGAATCGCGAAAATTATTTTCGGAAGATATAAATAAATATCTCACGGCAAATGAAAAACTTTTTTCATCAATTCTGGCGCCGAAATTCGATAACTCTGAAAAAGAAATGTTATACTGGACAGCATTTTCACTTATGCGCCAGGTAATGCTTCCGCCGGAAGGGGAAAGCAGCTTCAACTATTATGTCTTTTCACGCGAACCGCAGTGGGGATGGGGACACGGCGGGCAAGTCTTTCACGAGAGTCTAACGATGCTTGCCTATGCGTTGATGGATAATGTAAGCGCGATGAATTCTCAACGCGTATATCGAGAGCGCCAATATAAAGACGGGTATATCAATTACCGCACCGGTGCATTTCTCAATGAAACCATTCCGTATGAAAACCAACTTACATCTTCTGCTCCATGGTATGCTTGGCAGAATTGGGAAATTTATAAAATCACAAAGGATAAAATATTTCTTGAAGAGATGTATGAATCGAGCAAATCATTCTACAATTACTATGTAAGTAACAGAGACAGTGACGGCGATGGATTATGCGAGTGGGGTGCACACGCAGTACTAGAATGTGTTCGTGATGGAAAAGTTGCTGTGTGGGATGAAGTCGGTTGGCCGAGCAATTTTGAGGCGGTTGATTTGAATTCAATGTTAGTCATGGAAGAAAAATCTCTTGCAGCAATGGCGATGGAACTTGGAGAAAAGAGTGAAGCGAAAGAATGGAATCGTAAAGCAGCGGAGCGATCAAAAAAAATCAATGATACAATGTGGGATAATTCGACCGGATTCTATTATAATGTAGATAAGATGACAAACACGTTCACTCACAAAAAGCTCAACGATCTGAAGCGTGAGGAGATTATCGGATTCCTTCCGCTCTGGGCTGGTGTCGCGGATGAACAGCAGGCAAAAAAACTGATGCAGAAGTTGACAAATCCCAAAAAATTTTGGCGCAAGTATGGTGTACCGACACTTGCTGCAGATGATTTATATTATAATCCTAAAGGATATTGGAATGGTCCTGTATGGGTGCAGTGGAATTATTTAATAGAACGTGGCATGATTGATTATGGGTATAAAGCAGAAGCAAGAGAATTAGTAAACCGCGTTGCAACTAATATGATTGAACAACTGAAAAAAGATCATAATTTTTGGGAGTTCTACAGCCCTGATGAACAATGGGCAGGTTATAACAAAACGTATTTGTGGGCTGGTATTATAACACGAATGATGTTAGATGCTCTGCAATAACCGTCTTAGATGAATAGTCGAGACTTTCAATATTCTTTAAAATTAAATTCAATAAATAAAATATTTTCACAAACAAAGTGAATACTATGAAAAAATGGAAACAGGTATTATCGTTTTCATTTTTCTTATTTGCAATATAGTATTTGTGGTTGCGGGAATATTTTTGATATTTTTTTTTACTTTGAACTTTTTACTTGCATCGGCATGTCGGAGAACTACGGCTCCCAATAAAATGCTGCTAATGTTGGTTGTTGCAAATGATGGATTGTTCTCCGTACAGACCCAAGTTGAACTTAAGTGAATTGAAATATCAATGTTTTCTCTCTTTCGCTGGGTCATTATAATTTTGTTACACGGAGAACTACAAAGTAAAGATATTTCATAAAGGAGAATGATTGTGAATTTATTTAAAGTGTCATTCCTGATTCTGATTGTCTCGCTTTTTCTCTGCGAGAAAAGTGATCCGCAGGTGACGGTGCATGATGAATTTTTAAAACTCAATGCAAAAACAAACGATCCGCTCTTTACAAATTACGCGGCTGCAATTTCACGGTCGCGGTTTTTTGCCGATAAATCATACTTTATGAACTATTTCACTTCAGACAAACCGATCACATACTCCAGTCAATATGCCGGAGATTTCACTGTGATTTGGAAAGTGAACAATATGGTGATCAGCAACATTCGTGATTATGCAAAACAACCTGTTGTGATTGCATCATTCCCTGATATGGCTATATTGGAGTATGAACCGTTCCAAAACATAAAAGTTCAAGAAGTATTTTTCGTCTATACTTCAGGGTCTGCAATTATAGAGCTTACATTCGAAAATACCGGCAACATTCCGTACGATATTATGCTTTATTCGCTGGTTTACATGCCGGAAGATTCGATGCAAATTATGCAATATGATGAATCAAATCAGGGTTATGTTTTTACGCATCATGAACCTTACGAACGATTGCACAGCAATCTGTATAAAGAACGCGGTTATCCATCTAATTTTCTGAACTTGCTTTCCTGTAATACTTCTCTTCAAAGTTACGGTGCTTATAATGTGTGCGATCTCGATCAATTTTATTTTGACATAAAACGTTTGAGCAAAGTCCACGAAAATGTTATTGCACTTAATGAACAAAAAAGTGGACTTGTTAATATAGCAGCGCTGCAAAAAAATATAAAACTTCAACCAAGAGAAAAAACATCCGTCCGTTTTATAAGATCGGTTCAAGATGAACGAAGTCCTGAAAGTGAATTGATAACGGATTCAAAATCTGCTAAGACAATTGAGCTACAAAAATATGTGGATGAGAATATTGAGTTATTCAAAACTATTCCACGAATACAATTTAAAACAGCTAAAGAAAAGATAGTCTACATCGGTGCGTTTAATCTTGTGCGCCAATGCATGCTTCCTCCCAGCGGACAAACACCCCATAATTTTTATGTTTTTTCACGTAATCCTGTATGGGGCTGGGGGCATGGGCATCAAGTAATGCATGAATCACTCTCGATGATTCCTTATGCGTATCTCGATCCAATATCAGCGCAGGCATCTCAACGGGTTTATATCGAACAGCAATATGAAGATGGATTGATAGCTTATCGCCATGGACCCCGCGGACCTCAAGTTTATCCGCATGAAGGAATCCCTTCAACTTCAGCGCCGTTTTTTTCGTGGACTAATTGGGAAATTTATAGTGTAAGCAAAGATAAAATATTCTTAAAAGAAAGTTATGACGCCGGCTCGAAGTACATCCGCTACCTCGAAAAAGAACGGGATCAGGATCAGGACGGAATGTATGAATGGGGACCGTATGGAATAATAGAAAATGTTCGTGACGGTTGGAATGTAGTCTTTCAATTATTTTCTGAAGGAACGGATGAAGGAAGAGATATTTCCCACGAACTTGATGTTCTCGACTTGACATCAGAAGTTGCAAATGAAATGTTTTATCTCAAATCTATGGCAAAGGAGTTAAAAGATACTGCCGGCATTCGCGAGTGGACAGAAAAATTTGATAAAACTGCAAAGCTTATCAATAAATATATGTGGGACAAAAAGGATAAATTTTATTATAACGTCTCGATGGCAGATAACTCGTTTGAGTTTGAAGGGGCTAGTTTAAAACGAAAAGAACTGATCGGCTTTTTACCGATGTGGGCGCGCGTTGCAACCCAAGAGCAAGCAAGTGAACTTGTTAAGCATTTAACAAACGATAAATCATTCTGGCGGAAATATGGAATTCCCACTTTAGCTGCTGATGATCCGAATTATACACCGTTCATTGACGGCTGCTGTCGCTGGAATGGAGCTGTATGGCTGCTTTGGGATTATATGGTAATGGTAGGATTAAATAATTATGGATACGACAAACTTGCGCGGCAAGTTGCTGATAAAATGATGCTTGCCGTAACAACACAGCTTGAAACAAATCATCATTTCTGGGAATCATATAGTCCGGATTATCCAGTGCAGGAAAGCCCGTCAAATTATATATGGGATTCCATTATGGCGAAAGTATTGATTGAAATGTATACGAAGAACCGATAATAATGTCTTAATAGGATAGAATTAATTTGAAACTCAACAAACACACACATCGTCGGTACAATATACTTTCAGGAGAATGGATTCTTGTATCGCCTCACCGAGCAGAAAGACCGTGGAGTGGTCAAGAAGAAAAAGTACAAGAACAGAAACTGCTGGCATACGATTCAGCTTGTTATCTTTGTCCGGGGAATGAGCGAGCCAATGGTATTCGTAATCCGGAATATGATTCGGTCTACTCTTTTACAAATGATTTCCCTGCATTGTTTCCGGACACTTCTTTAGATGAATTCAGTTCAGATATTCTTCTTATTGCTCGTGGCGAATCGGGAACTTGTAAAGTTGTTTGTTTTTCCCCTCAGCACGATGTAACGCTTCCCGAATTGCCTGTTGAACAAATTCAAAAAGTTGTTGATATCTGGACGGAAGAATACCGTGCTTTCGCTTCTGATCCCAAAATAAATTATGTACAAATATTTGAAAACAAAGGTGCAGCAATGGGGTGCAGTAATCCGCATCCGCATTCCCAGCTTTGGGCGCAAAATTCTATCCCGGTAGAACCAGCCAAAGAACTTACTCAATTCGCTAATTATTATTCCGAAAAATCGAAATGTCTTGTGTGCGATTATCTTGTTTTGGAACAAAAACTACAAGAACGTTTCGTATGTGATAATGAAGATTTTATTGCGCTTGTTCCGTTTTGGGCGGTCTGGCCATTTGAAACGATAATCCTTTCAAAAATACATTTTGGAAGTTTGATGGAACTAAACGAAAAAGAAAAAATATCGTACGCGGATATTTTAAAACGCTTGACGACAAGATACGACAATCTATTTAACGTGTCGTTTCCTTATTCAGCCGGCATTCACCAGTCGCCCACCGATAAAAATGAACATCCCGAATGGCATTTTCATATGCATTTTTATCCGCCGTTACTCCGTTCGGCAACAGTAAAAAAATTTATGGTAGGATATGAAATGCTGGCGAATCCTCAGCGGGATATTACGGCCGAATTTAGTGCGGAACGTTTACGCAATAGTTCTGAAATTCATTACAAACATCGAAAGTAATCTGAGACAGTTATGAAAAACATTTTATGGTTATTTAGTATTTTTTTGTTAATCGTTTGTACGACAAAGGTATTTGCACAAAACAAAAATTATGTTTCTAACCGCCAACCACTTATCAAAAATCCATTTATCCAGCTTCCTATCGGATCGATCTCTCCAAAAGGATGGCTGTTGCAGCAGTTCAAACTTTCTGCAATTGGAATGACTGGGCGCCTCGATGAAATCTGGAAAGATGTCGGTCCCGATAACGGATGGCTTGGTGGAAAGGGAGATCCATGGGAACGGGGACCATACTGGTTGGACGGTTTAGTACCTCTTGCCTACACATTAAAAGATCCAATCCTCATCAAGAAAGCCCAAGCATGGATAGAATGGAGTTTGAAAACACAAAGATCGGATGGATATTTTGGACCTCAGAGAGACACCACAAGAAAATTTTCCGACAAAGAACGCTGGCAGGCATGGATGGAAAAAAGCAAAGAAGATTGGTGGCCCCACATGATAATGTTGAAAGTCATGCAGCAATACTATGATGCGACAAACGATAAACGCGTTTTGAAATTCATGCATAAATATTTCCAATACCAGCAATTGCAATTACCTACAAAGCCACTTTCGTATTGGTCACATTGGGCAAGATCTCGCGGTGGAGAGAATCTGCAAAGTATCTACTGGCTCTATAACAGAACAGGAAAGGTATGGCTGCTTGATCTTGCACAGATTGTATTTTCTCAAACCGAAGATTGGACGGGAATGTTTGAATCCGGTGATCCAAAATACTGGCATGGGGTGAACACGGGAATGGGAATAAAGCAGCCCGGAGTCTATTACCAGCAGTCAAAAGACGAGCGTCACATCAAAGCAGTAAAAAAAGGGATTGCTGATTTGATGAAATATCATGGTCAGGTAAACGGAATGTTCTCGGGAGATGAAATTTTACATGGGACGGATCCTTCTCACGGAACAGAATTATGCACTGTTGTAGAATATATGTTCAGTCTTGAAACTTTGCTGCAAATAACCGGCGATTTAGAGTTTGCAGAGATATTGGAAAAACTTGCTTTCAATGCATTACCTGCCGGTATTGAACCGGACTTTACAGGGCGGCAATATTATCAAACCCCAAACCAGATAGTCTGTGATACTTTATACCAGAACTTCAATACAAGGCACTGGGGAACTCATCTCTTCGGACTCGAAGATGGATATGGCTGTTGCACGGCAAACTATCATCAAGGATGGCCAAAGTTCACAAGTCAATTGTGGCTTGCAACGCAGGATAATGGGCTTGCAATTATGACCTACGCTCCATCGGAAGTATCTGCGAAAGTTGGCAATGGAATCGCCGTAAATTTTGTAGAAGAAACAAATTATCCGTTTGATGAAAAGATTCTGCTGAAATATACAGGAACAAAAGATGTTGAATTTCCTCTCTATCTTCGTATTCCGTCATGGTGCAGCTCTGCTACGATCAGCATAAATAGAATTCCACAAAATTCCCGTAAAGCAGGTTCTCTTGAAAAAATATCCAGAAAATGGAAAAATGGAGATGTTGTTGAAATTATTTTTCCGATGGAAGTCCGGTTATCAAAATGGCATGAAGAAACGATTGGAGTGGAGCGTGGTCCGTTAGTGTACGCATTAAAGATGAGTGAAGAATGGAGAAAAATAAAGGGGATAGAACCTTACGCAACGTATGGAATTTATTCTAACGATCCGTGGAATTATGGATTGATCATCGGCGATGAAAACGAACCTGATTCCAGTTTTACGTTTCAAAAAAATGACATGCAGCTTCAACCGTTTGTTGCAAATGCCGCTCCATTAACATTAAGAGTTAAAGCAAAACGTATTCCTGAATGGCAGCAATATGGCGGTGTAGCCGGTCCGGTACCGTGGAGTCCGATCCGTTCGAAAGAACCTGTTGAGGAAGTTACATTGATTCCGTATGGCTGCACAAAACTGCGGATCGCACAATTTCCTGTAATAGAAAAATAAGATGCAATTAGTAATCGATTATCATAAATATGTAAATAAGGATTTGATATGAAAAGACGCAAACACTATTTAATATTGTTTATTCTCTTCGTATGCGCAGTAGTAACACAGGCGCAGATAGTACAGCTTCGTACAGTTGATATAGGAGCGCTATGGAAAGCCGGAAAGGCACACCCAAATTTTGTTCCGGCATATTCCGGCGATACCTTAAAACCGTTTGACGGCAACCCGTTTAATGCATTAGAAATGTTGAATACAGATTCTCTGATTCTAACCGTTCAATTTGATTCAGCAATCAGTATTGAAAAAGCAAAAACATATTTTTGGCATAATGCTGAATGGTTTCTCGAATCTGCTAATTCACTTACCGACTTAAATTCAAAATTAGGGACATACTCATTACTTGTTCCTAAAAAGTCGGCAAATAGTTTTCAATGGGATTCTTCCGCATTTGCTAAGAAAGAAGTTTCGTTAATACGGTTGTCAATAAAAAATCCTTCTGATTCAACTATTCGCTTCGGTGAATTAGTCTTAGAAGGAAGTATCACATTCACGAAGTTTATTATTTTACCTCAACCGATTCAAATTATTCCCAACACATCTCTGCAATTGCAACTGAAGATTCAAGATGAACAAGGGAATTTCCATTCAAATTTTATTTCTTCACCGATTTTATGGGAATCTTCTAACCATTCAATTGCAACCGTGGATGAATTTGGTAAAGTTTCCGCATTTGCTCTGGGAGAATGTGAGATCACCGTGCGGACTCTGGACAACAAACTAAAAGGTTTTGCTCCGCTGATGGTTGTGCAAGATTTCCGTTCAACAAAAGTAAAACCGATGACAGTGAAAGTAGCATTGGTCATTCAGGATCCGTGGCTGCCATCGAGCAATCGAATTCATGAAGAATTTGGCTGGCGGGACCCGAAGCAGTTGTCGAATAAACTTGTGTTTCATTTTAAAGAAGCGACGGACAGTGTCGTGAATTTTCAATTCGTGGAGATCATTGATGCAAACATTCTCTTCACTCGCTTTTACGGAAACTTTCTTAGCGTTACCCAATATGTTGAACTGCTCAAAGAACCCGGATGGAAAACACTGCGCGCAGCTGAAGATTCAGGACAGATCTGGTTCGATTACCGCGAAATGGTGAAATACTATCATTTTGATGAGAAGAGAAACAATAACTCCATTGATGAGGTGTGGGTGTTTGCCGCTCCATTCCTCGGCATGTATGAATCGCAACTGATGGGACCCAAGGCATTCTGGTGGAACTCTCCTCCTATTAAAGACGGAACAGCATTGAATAAACTTCTTTCCGTGATGGGATTGAATTACGAACGCGGCGTTGACCAAGCGTTTCACAGTTTTGGACATCGCGTAGAGAGCGCTCTTGCATATGCATATTTTGAAGCCACGGGACTTAATTGGAATTCTACAAGGACTAATCCAACTCCGTGGGATCTATTTACGAGGATAGAGAAAGATATGCCAGGTGAGGCGCACGTCGGCAATGTTCATTTTCCACCGAACGGTGCTCACGATTACGATTATGGTAATTCAACTATAGTGAAGTCGTTTGCCGAAAACTGGTACCGTTATCCCTATCTTCTCGATCAAAGTAGTCAGGTGAATGTAGCTACGTGGCTTTACACTCCAGGAGAACCACTCGCCGAAGGACAGGATCATTTAGGGTTCTTGCGATGGTGGTACGGTCATATTCCAAGATATGAAGGTGTAAGTAATGGAGTGTTGAACAATTGGTGGCATTATGTTGTGGATTATGAAGCTGCGGTTGCACTTGCAAAAAGTACACATCCGGTTGGTCTGCGTGAAGAAAATTCTCTTAATCCGCCGCGAAAGTTTGGACTTGAACAGAACTATCCAAATCCGTTTAATCCTTCAACAGTTATAAACTATTCATTGGAGAATCCGTCACATGTTTCGGTAAAGATATTTAATATGCTTGGAAAGGAAGTAGCTACATTGATTGATAAGATAATGAGTCTCGGACAACACAACGTTCAATGGAATGCGCAAGGCTTTTCTTCCGGGGTATATTTCTATCAATTAAAAACCGGGGACATTATTCAAACTAAAAAAATGGTTTTGCTGAGATGAGAATCAACACTCACAAAAACTGTAAATAAGGATCTGCAAATGGGTAAATATTTTTTACTATTCATGCTTTTGTTCGCAGTGACAACTATAGCAATTGCTCAGCAAAAATATTGCATTGGATATTTGACATCAGCTCTTGAGATATCTAAAGAAGATGATGCCGCAATAGCATGGTTAGATAATTCGAAGAAATTCAATTGTAAAATTATTAAAAAAGTAGAAAAAGGAAATCAGGATTTTGTTGGAACGGATGTTTTATGGATTCACCTTCCTGATTCAATTGGATTAAACAATCTACTTAAACAAAAAAACATTCTTTCTCATTTAAATAAATATTATCAAAATGGTGGGAAAATTCTTTTCACGGATTATGCTGCTATGTTACCGAATGCCATGGGTATTGAACCTAAGAAACCGGAAATCCGTCATGATACGATTCAGAACGAATGGTTATTTGATAAGCGTGGATTTCAAGGGCATTTGGGTCATCCGCTATTTGCAGGATTTTTTGGTGGTGAGTACGTATGGGATGCCAATGAAGATCAAATAATGTCTTTTGTGGGATATTTTGGGAAAGATTTTCCGGAAAAGGGGAAAGTAATTGCCATAGACAAGGCATACGTTTTTGTCTATGCGGAAAGAAAGATTGTGATTGAGCACTCTAATAAAAAAGGGAAAGTAATTTCAATTGGTTCAAGTATTTATTTCAGCAAGTCAAACAATCTTCGGAACAATCTTGAACATTTTATGGAGAATACGCTTCAGTATCTTGCCGGTGAAAAATTTAATGAACCCGTTACTTACTGGAAAAAATTTACTAATAAACCTATTCTTTTTACTGAAAAGAATGTCCCTATAGTTCTTTCAAAAGAAAGGGAAATGAAAAATATTCCTCACTCCGAATTGCTTTTTACTCGTTTAGAACCGCAAAATAATTATTATGAAGCTTCCGGACGTCGTGCGCTTATCATGGGAAAAGAAAATGGCGGAATTGAGGAAGTATGGGTGCATCCATTAAGGATTCTTCGTGATTATGAGGTTGGAATTTTAACAGGTGATTCGATAACATGGTTGCAGAATTACCCGGTGAACGTTGAAATTCGCCCTGAATCCTTTAATCGGATTTATTCGACTCCTTTCGGCGAATTGAAAGAAATTATTTTTGCTTCATTATGGAAAGCTGGAGGCATTGCTCATTATACTTCAACTTTTTCAACGAAACTTATCATTCGCTTTCGTAGCGATTTGCGTTGGATGTGGCCCTACGATGCTAATGCACTTGGGGATGTGCACTATGCTTACGATGAGACGATGAATACCCTTCATTTAAAAGATACAACAGGGAAATTTTATTGTTTGTTTGGTGGTGATATAATTCCCTCATTAAAAATCAGTGGGCAGTTCCAAAAAATTCAATGGTCGCCGAAAGGATTTGTAGGAACCGAAACGAATGAGAATCAAGTATATCATGCGGTTATGTATGATCTGAGTATGAAAAATAATTTCACACTCAATTATACTTTTCTTGGAACAAATGAAGGGAAGGAAAAAGCGCTTACTGATTACCGAATACTTCTCGAAAAACCTGAAGAACAGTATGCTGAACAGGTTGTGCATACAACCGATCTTTTAAAACGCACAGTACAAGTATTTTCTCCCGATATAGAATTTAATGCGCTTTTCAAATGGGCGATTGTTGGCACAGATAAATTTCTTGCCTATACTCCTGGACTTGGAACGGGTTTACTTGCCGGATTTGCAACCTCAGCTCACGGCTGGAATGGAGGCCATAAAAACAGTGGGCGTCCCGGCTATGCCTGGTATTTTGGGCGCGATTCAGAATGGTCCGGGTTCGCTATTAATGACTACGGCGATACAGAATTAGTGAAAGAACAACTAAAATTTTTACAACGGTATCAGGATAGATCCGGAAAAATATTCCATGAAATCTCTACAAGCGGGGTTGTCCATTATGATGCAGCCGATGCAACTCCATTGTATATAATTCTTGCCGGTCATTATCTGCGTGCATCAGGTGATATTGAATTCATTAAAGAAAGCTGGATGCATCTTAAGAGTGCAATTGATTTTCTTTATTCAACTGATACAGACGGTGATGGGTTGATTGAGAATACAAACGAAGGACACGGCTGGGTTGAAGGTGGTGCTTTGTTTGGAGCCCATAGTTCTTTTTATCTTTCATCGTCTTGGGGTCAAGTATTAAAGGACATGTCTTTTATTGCTGCATTAATCGGCGAAAATGACCTGGCAGCAAAATACTCTATGGATGCGAAAAAAGTTCAAAAAATATTAAATACTGATTTTTGGAATGACTCAACTCAATTCTATAATCTCGGGAAATTGAAAGATGGAACTTATCAAACCGAACCGACCGTACTTCCAGCTGTAGGTGCGTACTTTAATTTGTTAGATGATGCTAAAGTAAAATATATGCTTGATGCTTATGCTTCAAATAGTTTTAGTACAGACTGGGGTACTCGTATTGTGAGTTCTTCTTCAAAATTATTCAAACCAACAGGATATCATTATGGAGCTGTATGGCCGCTTTTTACGGGGTGGACTGCTTTGGCGGAGTACGAGTATGGGAACTCAGTACAAGCGTTCTCGCACTTCAATGAAAATCTTGCAATTAAAAATTTTTGGGCGCTTGGATATGTTGAAGAGGTAATGAATGGCTCAGTATATAAACCATCAGGTGTTTGTCCACATCAGTGCTGGTCTGAAACAAATATTCTTCATCCAGCAATCACTGGCATGATTGGGTGGAAACCGAATGCGGTTGAACAAAGTGCGACACTCAAACCGAGATTCCCGCTTTCTTGGGATACTATCTCTGTTGCAGATTTACGATCAGGGAAGTCATTGCTTCAACTCTCGATGAAACGCGGATTAAACAGAACGGTGTACTCTATCAAACTTATTGAGGGACCGGAACTAAAAGTTCAATTCTCTCCTGAAATTCCGGATGGGATGAAAATTAAAAAGGCATTTATCGATAAGAAAGAAATAGCAATTAAAGATTCAACGTTCAGAGGACTTCTGGCAATTCCAATACAAATTCAACTAAAAACAACTGTGGAAATTGTTTTTGAACACACTGGAGGAATTGGGATGTACCCTGTTGTTCCACATCCTCAACCCGGTAATAGTTCTCAAGGGTTTAGAATCATTTCCACTTCTCTCTCAGGGAAACAATATACGTTAATAGTGGAGGGCAAATCCGGAACTGAAGGAAATTTTATTTTAAATGCTTTCGATCAGAAGGTTGTATATGTTGCCAATGCTGAATTTGAAACAACTCCAAAGCAAGGTATCATAAATTTGAAAGTAAATTTTGACGATTTGTCAAGTTGGATTGGGCGTAAAACGGTTAAAGTAATGTTGCAGTAAAACAATAAATATATTCATACCATAATTAAACAGCAGTTCGTAACACAAAAAAATATTTATTGAAAATAATGATTCGTACTTATAGGGAAAACGGTTTTTTACATTTGGTAATTGAAAATGAAAAAATAAGAGCGGTTTTTCTTCCAGAGATTGGAGGAAAAATGAAGGAGTTAATAAATCTGAAAACAGGTACGCAATTTTTGCAAGAGAATCAGCGCGAAGATAAAGTTTATTCCCGTGCTCTTTATGGTTCGGATTTTTTAAAATACGATGTCAGCGGCTTTGATGAATGTTTCCCTACAGTTTCAGCTTGTGAAAAAAATTTGAAGGAAGATAAAAAACATTGTTTTCCCGATCATGGTGAGCTGTGGTCAAGAGCATGGGAATTTTCACAAGTAGCCGACTTCATCACTTTATCAATTGAAGGAATGAAATCAAGATATCTTTTTAAAAAGAAGATCGGGCTAATAGAAGACACAATTGAAATAACTTATACTGTAAGGAATTTATCTTCCCGTACCTTTCCATACATTTGGTCTGCACATCCGCTGCTTAAGATTTCTGAAGGTGATAAGCTGCTTCTGCCGGAAAATACGGAGGCTGTTGCTTTGTATTGGGCATCTGATCCAGTAATTGGGAAACAGGGAGATCTTCTTAACTTATCTTATATTACAAGGGATCAAAACGAACTTGATTTTTCAGTCGTACCGAATAAATCTACAAATATTGCAATGAAATGCTTTACCGGGAAATTAACCAAAGGTTACGCAGGTCTTTATAAGAAACAGAAAGACGAAACAATTTTATTCACATTTGATGCTGATGAGATTCCTTATTTGGGGATTTGGCTGTGTTACGGCGGTTGGCCTATAGGTTGGCAAAAGAAGCATTATACTATTGGATTGGAACCAACAAATGGAAATTCTGACTCACTTGCGGAGGCAGTCAAGAAAGATAATTATTCGGAACTTGGTTCGTTTGGAGAACATAACTGGACTCTAAAGATTACTTTAGTTCAAGGCATACCAGAGGTTTTCTACAATGAATCGGATGAAAGAAAAATTTCATACAAAAACAATAACTAAAATTAAAGGGAAAGATACACGAGAAAAAAATAGAATTGTCTTTTTCTGATTGGTTGATTATTGCAATCTATTTCGGGTTTGAACTTGCCATTGAGATTATTCGGCTTGCATGTTGTGGAATTACATTGTGTTTGATGGATTAGAAAATATGGATTTAATTATGTCTCGTGTATCGGTAGAGAAAAATAAAAACTTATAACAAATGAGTGGTTAAAAAATGAAACAATTAAAAATCTTTTTCGCAATTTTATCTATAGTTCAAATTACTATCTCTGCCCAAGATGGATTGATTAAGAAGTTTCAAATAAAACAAAACGATCTGACTCTAACACGTCCAGCACAATCAATTCAGTACATGGATAAGATTGGTAACAAAGCTGCTCTGTTAGGATTTGAAAACGGTTCATTCGAAATGTGGATCTGGCCGTGGAAAGTTCTGCGCAATTTTGAAATACAATTTTTTGTAGGAACCACCACACAACCGATTCTTGCTAAAGATATTTTGAGGGATATTTCTGTAACTCCGGAAGCTACAACACTCACATTTGTTTATGAATCGTTCACAGTTAAAGAAATAATTTTCATTCCTCACGATGAACCCGGTGCAATAATTCTTCTTGATGTGAATACAACAACTCCACTAACAATTGTTCCGGGATTCATGCCCGTTATGCAGCCGCAATGGCCGGCTGGAATTGGCGGACAGTATAGTTACTGGGATGACAATGTGAAAGCTTACGTAATATCGGAATCACAGCAAAGAGGATTGTTCTTGTGCGGTTCGCCTGTCGCACAGCAAATGGCTGCCCCGCCCGCCCACATGTTCGCGGATAACCCGATTCAATTTAAAATTGATATCAAACCCGGAGAAGCAAAAAATAATTTCATACCGATTGTGATTGCAGGTAGTCCGGTTAAAACAAAATATGATTCTGTGAAGTCGCTTTATAAAAATATTACTGCCAACGTTGAAGATCTATATAACAAGACTTATGAGCACTATAAGAATTTACGTAAATCAACAGTTGAGGTAATAACGCCCGATGAAAAATTAAATCTTGCATTTGAATATGGAAAAGTTGCGTTGAACAATTTGATGGTTGATAATCCAACTCTCGGTAATGGATTAGTTGCTGGGTATGGATTAAGCGGCGGTGGCGGACGTCCCGGCTTTGCGTGGTTTTTCGGCGGTGATGCATTTATCAATTCACTGGCAATGAATAGTTATGGTGATTACTCAACTGTTCGCTCTGCACTCGAGTTCACTCAAAAATGGCAGCGGCAAGATAATTTCCCGATTAGGAAAAAGTCGAAGGAAGAAAAAAATATTGATGTTGGCAAAATGTCGCACGAGCTTTCTCAGAGCGATGGACTTATTGATTGGTGGAACGATTATCACTATGGATATAACCACGCAGATACATCTCCATGGTATCTTGTAGCTATGGGAGATTATTTTAGAAAAACCGGAGATGTTGAATTCATAAAGAAAAGTTGGAAATCAATTGTGCAAGCATATAATTGGTCAAAGAGTAAAGACAGCAATGGTGACGGCTTGATGGACCTCAAAGGCGCGGGACTTGGTGTGCTCGAGTTTGGTGCACTCGTGAAAATTTTCAACGATAACTACACTCAGAGTTTATGGACGCAAGGAATTAAAGAAGTAAACTTGATGGCAAAGTATTGTGATGATAAAGAAATAGAAAAAGAAACTGAAATACTTTATCCAAAAGCACAGCAAACATTGGAAAAAATATTTTGGATTGATGATCTGGGGTTCTACAGTTTCGGTGCAGCAGAAGATGGCAAACAAGTTCGTGAAAAAAACATTTATTCTTCGGCGTCAATTCTTTTTGGTTTGATGAACAATGAACGAAGCGTAAGTACAATAGAAAAATTTAACGAAAGCGATATGGTGACCGATTGGGGCGTACGCAATCTTTCAAATAAATCTTCTATGTATGAACCGATGAACTACAATTATGGCACTATTTGGCCATTCACGTCTTATTTTATTGGCGCAGCGCAATTTTATACTCACTTTAATCTGCAAGGATTAGAAACAGTAAGAAAGTCAGCGCAACATGTTTTTGATTATGGTCTCGGAATTGTGCCGGAAGTTTTTTCCGGTGATATTAACACTAAACTCGGCGAAGCTTATCATAATCAAGGTTTTTCTGTTAGCGGTTACGTTTTTCCGATGATACGCGGCTTGATTGGATTGGATGTTGATGCTCTTAATAACAAAATCACATTTTCCCCCAAAATTCCGGTGGATTGGAAATTCTTAAAAGTTCATAATGTAAATATCGGTAGCGCAATTGTTAATTTGGATTTAATAAATGAGAATGGTCGGATGGTATTTTTAGCGAAGAAAATATCCGGCAGAAATATCCAAATTGAATTCTCTCCCGATCTTCCGCTTGGGACAGAGAGTAATTCTATGCACGTGAACGGACAACCGGTGAAACCGGCGCTGATTCATCATAAACAAGCAGAGCAATTAAAGATCACTTTTGATCTGGAAGAGGAGTCCTCCGTTGTTTTAATGTATAAACCGACCGTCTCGGTTTTTCTTCAAGATCACATGACACCTATCGGAGCCACAAATGAAGAACTGAAAATTGTATCTCAAAACTTGGATGGAAAGAAGTTAACCGTTCATTGCGAAGGGAAGCCGAACAAAGATTATGAATTGGAAATTATGAATTACGAATTAGTAAAATCTATCTCCGGCGCTGAGTTGAAGGATGGAAAATTGATTGTGAATATTCCCGGAACCGGAAATGATTTTTTAAAACACGAAATTGAAGTTGAAGTCAGATAACAATTGTCAATAGATAATAATTTTTCTTTAAAAATATTTTTTTGAATTCTTATTGGAATAGAAAATCAATTTTAATAGCTTTTGGACGTGCTTAAGGTTACTACTAAATTATTTTATTTAGGAAACATGCTTCCAATAACACTTGAACCTCAACAACAGATAAATCTTTTTCTAAAGCATTCTAGCAATGCCTCTAATTTCGAATTAGAAGTTGTTAACAAAGGACTCGCCGCAGAAATTCGTCTTTACTTTTTAACCAGCAAAAAAGAAAAAGTTGTTAGACGAACTAGGAAAAAATCAATCCCCAAACACGAAACAATATTTTTGTTTTAGCACAAGGAACATTTATGCAATCTATCGGTCTATCAATCGTTGATTGGATTATAATCTTAATCTACTTCGCATTCGTTCTTGGTATTGGATGGTATCTCCGCAAATTCACAACAACTAAAGAAGATTTTTTTCTTGCGGGTAGAAAAAATTCTTCGTGGGTCGCCGGGTTAGCGTTTCTTTCTGCAAACCTCGGTGCGCTCGAGCTACTTGGAATGACAGGCAATACATTCAAATACGGAATGTATGTGGCGCACTTCTACTGGATCGGTGCAATACCGGCCATGCTCTTTCTTGGTATTTACATGATGCCGTTCTACTATAGCAGTAAAATTAACTCTGTACCGGGTTATCTCAAGTTACGCTTCGATGAAAAAACTCGCGTGTTAAATGGAATTGCATTTGCAATAATGACGCTTCTCGTTTCAGGAATCAATCTTTACGCTATGGCGCTTGTACTTCATACTTTTCTCGGATGGAACTGGGACATAAGTATGTGGGTTTCAGCAATTACAGTTGCCTGCTATGTAGGATTAAGCGGATTGATGTCGGCAATTTTTACAGAGATAATTCAATTCTTTATGATTTGGTTTGGACTCTTTCTCGTTTCAATTCTTGGAATAATCGAAATTGGAAGCATGAAAGAAATATTTGCTCGCATTAATGAATACAGCTCTCAGGTTTCGTTCACAACTCTTTGGTCAACCGCATCGGATCCAACTCAGAACGGAATGTTCATTCATTGGAGCGGAATTGTCTTGGGACTTGGTTTTGTTCTATCATTCGGATATTGGACAACGGATTTTCTAGTTGTTCAGCGAGCATTCTCTGCAAAGGATTTACGCTCCGCGAGAATGACACCGATCTTAGCGTCATTTTTTAAAATGGCTTTGCCATTTCTCGTAATTCTTGCAGGATTGATTGCGATTGCTCTTTCAATAGATCCAAATAGCGGCTTCAAGCTTTTGGAGGATGGAGGGCAAATAAATTACGATTCGGCTCTTCCTCTCCTGATTGCGAGATATTATCCATCGGGATTGGTTGGGCTTGGTGTTACTGCATTACTTGCAGGATTCATGGCAGGACAGGCAGGTAATATAAGTGCGTTCAACACTGTATGGACTTACGATATTTATAAATCTGTTTTGAATAGAAAAGCTTCAGATGCTCACTTACTCTGGATGGGACGTGCCTCAACAATTGTTGGAGTTATCATTTCTCTCGGTACTGCATATTGGGCAAAAAGTTTTCCGAGCATCATGGATTATATGCAAGCAATTTTTTCTTGGGTTAACGCGCCACTATTTGCAACGATGCTTCTCGGAATGTTTGTTTGGTGGATTACTCCTAACGGTGCATTCTGGGGATTGGTTGCGGGAATGTCGTCATCATTTTTTATGTGGCTGGCAGTAAAGTTTCATTGGTTCAGCGAAAGTATTATAACATTGTCTAATACTCAAAGCGATATGGCCGCAAACTTTTGGCGCGCTTGGTGGGCTTGGTCAATCTGCGCAGCAATTACAATTGTCGTCAGTCTTATCACAAAAAGAAGACCAAAAGAAGAACTTGTGGGATTAGTGAAAGGATTAACAGAAGAAAAACATGATCAGCATTTACCATTCGTAAAACACCCGGAGTTTGCTGCTATTATTTCTTTGATCATATTAGCTCTTCTGAACATTTGGTTTTGGTAAAACCGAAATTGTCATCATAAGAAATTACATTTAACGAAAAGAAGTTGAGTTTGATGAACAATCTCACAAATATAGGTTTAGAGATTCTTCACGTTGTTCAGAATTTTAAAGGAGAAAATAAATGAAACCGATCTGGTTTTTTGTTGGATTAATTTTACTTGTAATGGGCGGAATAATTTTTCTATCGGGAATCTATCAATTTATAAATCCTCCGGAAGTAAAAACTGTTCTCGCCGAAACTCATCCGGCTATATGGTGGGGAGCCGTAATGTTTATCTTTGGCGGTATCATGTATTGGAAAACAAGGAAGCAGACTGTAGAGTAACAAATGAATATTACTAAATCCGTCCGCAAAAAATTCAAAGAACTTTTTAACGAAGAACCATTGCTTATCCGTTCACCCGGAAGAGTTAATCTAATCGGTGAACATACCGATTACAATATGGGTTTTGTTCTTCCGGCAGCTATTGATAAGGCAATTTACTTTGCTATCGCACCGCGAAGCGATGATCAATGTAAACTTTATGCAGCAGACATGAATGACAATTATCAGTTTTCAGTTGACAATTTGCAGTTTTCAAAAAAGCAGTGGCCAAATTATTTGATGGGAGTTGTTGATCAACTCAACAAGAGAGGATACAAAACAAAAGGATTTAACTGCGTGTTCGGCGGAGACATTCCGCTCGGCGCCGGTTTATCCTCGTCAGCGGCTCTGGAAGCGGGGTTAGCATTTGCACTCAATGATATTTTTAATTTGGGAATTGATAAACTCTCGCTCGTTAAGTTATCGCAAAAGGCCGAAAATGAATTTGTCGGTGTGAATTGCGGAATTATGGATCAATATATTAATATTTTTGGTGAGCGCAGAAACGCTCTTCGTATTGATTGCCGCTCGCTTGAGTATGAATATTTTCCATTTGATTATAAAAATATTTCGATCGTTCTATTTAATACAAATGTTTCTCGTTCACTTGCTTCGTCGGAATATAATCAAAGGAGAAGAGAATGCAGCGAAGGTGTTGAGAAAATCAAAAAAGAATTTCCGCAAATACAAAGTCTCCGTGATGTTTCCATTGACCTTCTTACCGGATATAAAAACAAGTTAAATCCGGTTATCTACCGACGTTGTAAATATGTTGTTGAAGAAAACTCAAGATTGTTGAATGCATGCGATGCGTTAAAAGTGCATGACTTAAAAACATTTGGATCATTGATGTACCAAACGCATGAAGGACTGAGTAAAGATTTTGAAGTAAGCTGTAAAGAACTCGACTTCCTGGTTGAATTGACAAAAGATAATCCGGAAGTCTATGGCTCAAGAATGATGGGAGGCGGATTTGGAGGTTGTACTATTAATCTAATTGAGAATAATGCAATTGAGACTGTAAGTAAAACAATTACCAAAATGTATAAACAAAAATTTAATCTCGAAGCCAAGACTTATGTAACAAATATTAGCGGTGGGACAAGTATTGTCATGATTAAAGAAAATGCAACAATTTGATTTAAACGATTATCCTCATAGAAGGAAAAATATTTTAACCGGAGAATGGATTTTAGTTTCTCCTCACAGAACAAAACGTCCTTGACAAGATGAGATTTCTATATCGGAAAAAGATGTCCGGCAAAAATACGATCCTCAATGCTACTTATGTCCGGGCAATAAACGAGCGAATGGAGATGTCAATCCTAATTATGAAAGCACTTTTGTTTTCACAAATGATTTCTCTTCTTTGCTTGAAAAAATTACTACTGGGCTGAAAAATAAAAATGACTTGCTAATTAGTCGATCATTAAGAAGTTATTTTCAGATTTGGAGTTGATAAAATATGAAGAACAAGTAAAACAGATACTTGATCAGGCAGAAGAAATTAACCGTTGAATAATATACAATAGATTTAGTGAAAGAAGTTACGGTTTAGTATGTGGCTTATATGTTTACAGAATGTTTGCTATCGAAAGGGCAAGCGGCAGTAATTTCGTAAATGAAAAGAAAATGATAATGCTCAAATAAGATTCGTACAATGTTCTTGGAAATAAAATGGGTGATAGTTTGGTCACCCTTTTTTGTTAGGATTAACTAATATTAATTATTATCATAAAAATAATTTTGATATGTTTCAAATGTGGGATGGTCTATAAAATTATTAATACTTACTATTCAATCGTACTGTTCATTGACTTTTACTTTTGAAAAAGAAACAGAAATAGTGAGCAGTATTTTCTAGCTGGCAGAAGCGTCGGTTGGATAGCAATCGGGGCTTCACTTTTTGCCACAAATAATTCAAGCGAACATTTCCTCGGCTTAGCCGGAACCAGTTCAAAATCGGGATTAGCAGTCGGGCATTTTGAATGGCTTGCTTGCTTGATTTTATTTTGGATTATTTTGGAAAAGAGTTAATGGAAAAGGCGCAATGGCAGCACTTATAACGGGTTTACTTGTCGGTGCATTCAGATTGATAATTGAAATACAAAGTAAGACTGAAGCAATATCCACTGTTATATTCCAGGATTTTGCATCCATAAATTTTCTTCATTTTGCCATATACCTTTTTATTCTTTCCTCGTTCGTTTTGGTGATTGTGAGTCTTTTAACTCAGAAACCAGCCGAAGAAAAATTGACTGGACTAATTTACAATCGTTATGCAGTTAAAGAAGAAAGTGCATGGAGAACTGCCAACATTTCTTTTTCAATTTTACTGGTAATTGTTTTAATTTATCTCTGGTTCACTTTCCGATAAAATAATTTTTAAATATTTTCACACCACTTTGAGTCTTAAATGAAAAAAATGATAATTACACTTATTGCTTTTTACTTTGGTCAATTTGCATATTCGCAGTCTTATGAAGTAACATCTCCCGGAAATGTTCTAAAACTGTCATTCAAAGTTGAAAATGCAATTCCATATTATTGGCTTTCAAGAAAAAACAAAGTAGTTATTAAACCATCAAGATTAGGTTTTTTATTTAATGATGTAGAACCGCTCAATGGTAACTTTAAAATCAAATCAACTACTCAAAATGCTTTTGATGAAACATGGACTCAAGTGTGGGGCGAGCAGAAATTCGTGCGCAATAATTATAAGGAACTAAAAGTATCGCTTATTGAAGATTCAAAATTGCCAAGAAGTCTTGATATTGTATTTCGTGTTTTTGATGATGGTATTGGTTTTAGATATGAATTCCCTGTTCAAGACAATCTGCAATATTTTGTTATCTCCGAAGAACTTAGCGAGTTTGCTCTAACTGGCAACCACAAAGCGTTTTGGATTCCCGGGGATTACGATTCTCAAGAATATACTTATAGCACATCAAAACTAAGCGAAATAGATGCGAGTATAGGAAGTAAGTTTAGTGAAATTGAAGTAAAATCTTTAATTGATGATAACTTCGTTCAAACTCCTTTGATGATGAAGACAGAGGAAGGACTACACATCAATATTCACGAAGCGGCCTTGCTCGATTATCCTGCAATGCACCTAACTGTTGACAAGAAAAATTATAAACTTCAGTCACAACTTGCACCGGATGCGTATGGAAACAAAGCATATCTTCAAACACCATGCAAAACTCCTTGGCGTACAATTATAGTAAGTGACCGGGCTGAAGATATTTTAGCATCAAAAATTATTCTAAATCTAAATGAGCCGAATAAAATCGAGGATGTAAGCTGGATAAGACCGCAAAAGTATGTAGGCATTTGGTGGGAAATGCACGTTGGTTATTCCACCTGGAATTATTCTGATTTAAAGAACGTAACGCTTAAGGATATGGATTGGAATACTGTTAAGCCAAATGGTAAGCACGGTGCAACGACACAAAGGACCAAAAGATATATTGATTTTGCTGCTGAACACGGATTTGATGCAGTGTTGGTTGAGGGCTGGAATGTTGGATGGGAAGATTGGTTCGGCAATTGGAAGGAAGAAGTTTTTGATTTTGTAACTCCTTACCCTGATTTTAATGTTGAAGAACTCAGCAATTATGCGAAGAAAAAAGGAGTTAAGTTAATAATGCATCATGAAACTTCTTCATCAGTAACAAATTATGAACGAAGAATTGATGAAGCATTCAACTTCATGAAAAAGTATGGATATGATGCTGTTAAAACCGGTTATGTTGGTAAAATAATTCCGCGAGGGGAACATCACGATAGCCAGTGGATGATCAATCATTTTACCCGTGTTGTTGAAAAAGCTGCAGACAAAAATATTATGATCAACTCACACGAGTCTGTTCGTCCTACAGGTTTGAGCCGCACATATCCGAATTGGTTATCTTCAGAAGCGGCGCGCGGTAATGAGTTTAATGCTTGGAGTATCGGTAATCCTCCGGAACATGAAACAATACTCCCGTTTACTCGCTTAATGGGCGGACCAATGGATTACACTCCTGGAATTTTCCAGATTAAAATGGACTATTACGATAAGAATAAAAAAGAACACGTGCATTCAACTCTTGCAAAGCAGTTAGCACTTTATGTTACAATGTACAGCCCGCTGCAAATGGCTGCAGATCTTCCGGAAAATTATGAGAGATTTCCCGATGTATTTCAGTTTATTAAAGATGTACCCGTTGATTGGCATGAAACCAAAATACTTGCTGCTGAACCGGGCGACTACATTATTACAGCTCGAAAAGAAAGAGACGGTGAAAATTGGTTTATCGGAGCAATTACCGATGAACAGGGAAGAGAATTTAATTTAAATTTAGATTTTCTTGATGAAGATAAAAATTATTCCGCCACCATGTATCTTGATAGTGAAAATTCTGATTGGAAAGATAATCCCATGTCATATCAAATTAAATCGATGCAGGTAGATAAAAACAGTAAAATCAAATTGCACTTAGCTCCGGGTGGAGGAGCAGCAATTACGTTTGCTCCTCATGATTAGAAGATTAAAATCAAATTAATTAAAATTTAAATCTTATAAATTATTTTATTGCGTTATGTGTGAGTTGCATATCTGCTTTCATTATATCCTCCACTAATGCTATTTTAGCATAACAGTTATCCAACAAATACTTTTATTATGCTCGAATATTCTTTGCTCAACAAATCCAAACTCAAAGAAGAGGAGTGGGATAATTTCGTCAATCAATCCGATAACGGCACTCTTTTTCACAAGCGTGCCTTCCTAAATTACCATCCCAAAGACAGATTTAATGATGCTTCAATTTATGTAACCAAAAATGGGAAGATACTTTCTATTCTTACAGCCGCTGTAATTGAAAGGGATGGAAAAAAAATACTCGTTTCACATCCAGGGGCAAGTTATGGAGGATTTGTTTATGATTCTGATCTAAACTTCAAGGATGCTCATGATTTGGTTGATATGCTGCTGGATTATGGACAATCATTAAAAGTTGATCGAATTCAACTCACAAGTCCGCCTATAATTTATCAGACAAAATATTCAAACTATATTGATTTTGCTCTTTACAGAAATGGATTCACTTATCTAAAACGTGATGTCTCGAGTATTGTTCAGCTTGACTTTGATAAGGATAAGCTACTCGAAACTTACCGTGCAGAAGCTCGCACAGCGACTAAGAAAGCAATGAAGCAGGGAATTGAAATTGTTGAATGCGATTTGTTTGATGAGTATTATGAAATTCTAAAAAAGAATTTGAAGCTGCGTCACAATGTAAACCCAGCTCACACACTAAATGAACTGAAGCTTCTTAAAAAAATGTTCCCATTGGAAATTAGGTTATGGGGCGCATTTCTTAACGATAGACTTACTGCCGGAGTCTGCAATTTTTCAGTCAATCCAAACGTCGTGCTTGCTTTTTACATCAGTCACGATGAAGCATATCAAGAGTATCGTCCTGTAAATCTTTTATTCTATGAAATCATGAAGCAGTATCAGCAGGAGGGATTTCGCTTTCTCGATTTCGGAATATTCACTGTGAATATGGAGCCAAATTGGGGATTAGGGAGATTCAAAGAAAATTTTGGCGCACGTGGAATTTTTAGAGATACTTTTTACAAAGATCTTTAATGCTGAAGATATTACATTTAGCTCCGATAAATTTTGCTGGCGTTCCCTACAGTTTTTATGATATGCACAATAATTGCGGAGATTATTCGCGGCTAATTACTTTTCATAAAAACCAGCGCGATTTTCCTGAAGATATTTGCCTTAATCTTCCTTTGCCAAATTCTACTTTAGCAAAATATTGGCGGAAGGAGAAAGTTGCTTTCCGGGAGAAAGATAAATCCTCTTTGTCACTATACTTCAAGCCGAAAAATTTGATCGAGCAGATTTATTTTACGATGAATGATTTTTACAAACAAAAAAAAGTTTTTTCAATTGTTAATGAATTAAAGCTCGATGAGTTTGATATCATTCACTACGATTCCGGATTAGATTTTTTCCGCAATTCAAAGCTGGCAAAAAAATGGAAGAAGCAGGGAAAGAAAATCGTAAGCTGCTACTACGGAAGCGATTTAAGAATTCGTGGAATCATCAAGGAGATGGATGAAATATCAGACCTAAATCTTACTTCAGAATACGATCATCTTGCGCTAAAATCAGACTTGGAATATATATTTTATCCATATGATCTGTCCGAACTGCCTGCACGTGAAAAAAGAGATAATAACTTGCTTACAATCGTCCATTCGCCGACAAACAGAAAATATAAGGGTACCGACTTAATTGTATCGGTAATAGAGAAAATCAAATCTGAGAGGAAAATAAATTTTCTGCTGCTTGAAAATATGCCGAGAAATGAAGTACTGATTCTAAAAAGTCAAAGTGATATTTGTATCGATCAAGTGGGCGGCGCAATGGGTGGAACCGGTTATGGCAAAGCTGGTCTCGAAACCCTTGCAATGGGAATTCCCACAATTACAAACATGACCAAAGAATATTCTGATTGGCTTTCCGAAAATCCTTTTGTAGTTGCAAACACTGCCGATGAACTTTACAAGAAATTATTTGAATTGATAGAGAGCAAACATTTACGTGAAGAGTTTGGTGAAAGAGGGCAAGTCTGGGTGAAGAAATTCCACGGTTATGAATCTGTGAACAGAAGATTGAAAGAATTGTATAAATTGAAAAATATCATTTGATGCAAAAAAAATCCGGTTTATTTGAAGTAACTGCTTGGTATGGAATAGGAAATTTATTTGTACGATTAGTAGGATTTATTTTATTGCCGCTCTACTCCAATCTAATTCCGGTTGAACAATTCGGCATATATTCTTTGATGATGTCTACATATGCTATTGCCGGAGTTTTTTATCAATTCGGCATGAGTGCTTCCTTAACCAATTTTTATTTGAAGGAGAATGATGAGTTTAGAAGAAAAATAATTTTCTCCACTGTTATCAATTCAGTAATTGTATTAGGTCTTATTCTCTCAGTAATTGCTTTCATAATTTCACCTTTCCTTACCCAAAAAATTCTAGGATCGAATGAGTATATAAGTTTGTTTGTGCTGCTGATCATAATAATTTTTGTTGAAACGATATCCAATTACATTTTACAATTATTTAAAGCTCAAGAACTATCAAAAAAGGTAGTCATCTATCTTTTTGTTGGAGCCATGATAAATTTATTTTTAAATATTTGGTTTGTTTATGGTTTAAGAATGGGCATTAAGGGAATAATCTTCGCCCATCTTTTTACCTCAATAATTGTTTTTATTTTCTTACTGCCGTTAGTTAAAGGAACCTACACTTTCAGCATTGATAAAAAAATCTTGACTTCGGCTGTAATATTTTCTTTACCGTTGTTTATATCAGGAATATTCTCTTCGGGAATGGACGTAGCAGATAGATTCATCCTTGATCATTTTTTTGGAAAGAAAGAAGTGGGCGAATACAGCTTTGCTTATCGGCTTGCAATGATTACAAATATTTTTGTCATTTCATTTCGCGCTGCTTGGATGCCATATGCTTTGAACAAATATAAAGAAGGAAATTATCGTGAAAATTTTGGTAAGATATTAATTAAAGTGCTTTCAATCGGTGTATTTATTCTTTTGACAGTTTCTTTTTTTGCTGATGACTTGTTCAATATAAAATTATTAGGGAAGAATTTATTTAATCCGATCTATGAAACCGGACTAATAATTTTGCCTTACGTGGTTATAGGTTATATCTTTAATTCATTAGCATCTTTTTATTCTTTATATCCATTTACAGTAAATAAAAGCTATCACTTCTTGATCTCTGACGGACTTGGAATAATTTCAAACTTAGCTCTTAATTTTATTTTAATTCCGTCTTATAGTTTGCTTGGAGCTGGAATTGCTACCAGTATAAGTTTTATTATTGCCGCGGGCTATCTTTATATTATTTCTAAGGATAAGATTGGAATTGTCTACCCAAAGAAGGAAATAATAATCATTTGTTTTGCCGGGATGTTATCCCTAGTGATTGGTATGATCTATAATTACTTATTGATTCAAGTTTTCCTTGTTATTTTGTTCTTGGCTCTACTAATCTTCGTCATAAAACTAAAACCCGCGTCATTATTAAAAGTCTTACAATGAATTTATAAACGATATCAATTTACTCGATTCTTGCTCCCAATTTTTTTCAGTCTCAATTATTTTTCTTGCACTTTGGGAATGCTTCAGAAGCAGATTCTCATTATCTACATAAGTCTGAATTGATTTTACAATCTCGTCAATGTCACTAGGGTTTACAAGAAATCCGTAATCGCTATAATTTAATTCATCTCGAATAGGTTTTATATCTGAAAAAATAAATGGTTTACCGCATGCCATATACTCAAAAATTTTAATCGGCAGCGAATTACTGTAAATAAAATTATGTTCACGAAGATCGAAACAAATATGAACATCGGATAGAAGTTCGGCTATTATAGGATAGTCAGTCCAACCAGTGAACTCAATTTTAATTTTCTTCTCGAATTCATTTGTTTGCTTAAATTTATTCTCCTCTTGCAGAGACTCAAATTTTCCAATCAACTTTAATTTTATTAATAAATCTGTATTTAAGTCTGAAAATCTTTCTGCAGCCTCTAATAATTGTTTGATTCCGCGATCAAATTTTAGCAACCCGGCATAGCAAAATATTATCTCTTTTCTATCGAATTTTGGTGCCGAGTAATTAAAAAATTCTAATACGGGATAGTATGATACTATTTGTTTCTTTTTAAATGGAGCAATAAGATCATAGCGTTTTTTCTTACCTGGTTCTCCAATTATAATTGCATCGCATAAATTCGAAGTAAGAATATTGAAAAGAAAAAGTGAAGCATATGCAGTGTATTTTCCAATTCCGCTTTGTTTAAACGCAAAATTTTCGGGATACCACTCAGTCACATCATAAATGATACGAACATCTTTTCGTCGCTTCCTAATTTTATTCGCGGCCAATATTGGCAGCGGCTCGCAGCATATCATTAAATCCGGTTCAAGATTTTTCAAATACGTTTCAAACTTGCTAACCTTTTCGGATTTTTTTAAGTTGCCCCCGTCAAATCCGATGATGTGAATATCATCTTTCAAAAAGTCCAGGTTGCCTTCAGCAGTTGAACAGACGACTGAAACTTCGTAACCGTGCTTGTTCAATGAACGGGCAAACTTGTAAAAAATTCTTTCATCGTAGTAGGGATGACCAGAAGTAATTATTGCAATTTTCTTTTTCATATTCAAATCTAAGAAATTGTTGTGGGTGAAGATAAACAAAAAAGATTTTTAATTATTCGTCCAGATCGAATTGGCGATGTTGTGCTTTCCACTCCAATTCCCCGCGAACTTAAAAAGATGTATCCTAACAGCTTCGTTGCAGTACTGCTGCGAGATTATACAAAAGATATTTATCAAAATAATCCGCATGTTGATGATGTAATCATTGATTTAGGTAAAAAGGAATTGAGGTATAAATTCCAACTGATAAAACAGATTTGCTCTCATAGCTTTACCCATGCTTTCATGCTTCTGCCGACAGAAAGAATGAGCTGGATTCTGTTTTTTGCCGGAGTAAAATATCGGATCGGCGTTGGGCACAAGTTCTATCAATTTCTTACCAACGCAAAAAGTGTCTATCGCAGGAAGTACATACCGCTTCGGCATGAAGCCGATTACTGTATGGACATGGCAAGAAAAATTGGAGTCGAAACTTATAATCTTGATACTGAAATATTTCTAAGCCAGGAAGAAATGCAGCAAATTACCTCGCTGAGAGAAAAGTTTGGGGCTGGAGAGCAAGTCTTAATTGGAGTTCATTCAACGAGCGGAATTTCTTCACCAAACTGGAAACCGTCAGCGTATTGTGAGTTGATAGTTAAGTTAAAATCTCTTCACAATGTTAGAGTGGTAATAACAGATTTATTGATCCCGGATGAAATCAGAGAAATTGAGGGAGTGATATATCCTGAACAAAAAGACTTGAGAGATTTAATCAAGATTATTTCCAACTTGGATTTAATGGTCACTTCGAGTACAGGACCAATGCACATTGCCGGGGCATTAAAAGTCCCTACTATTTCTTTGTTCTGCCCGCTTCCAGCTTGTTCACCGGAATTATGGGGACCGAAAGGAAACAAAGCAATAAATATTTTACCCGATGAAAATTATTGCGGCGTTGTTTGTTCCGGCAATCCCAAGCAATGTTATTTCGAAGGGGTGGGGGGAATTAGTGTAGAAAGAGTATTTAATGAGGTGAAAGGATTTATTAATCAAAAAAACATTACAACTTGAATTTTCTTTTCACAATTCGGTGTTATTAAATAATTTTATCAGAGCAATAGATTTTGATAAATACTTATTAACCAAAGTACCAATCGTGACTGAGCTAAGCCGAACATGAAATTCTTACTATTATGAAAAGACTCCAGTCAGCAGCCCAATGCATGGTTTTACCTTTTTTTTTAGTACTTTTGAAAAAATAATTTTAACCTAAAATGAGTAAAACTGATGGCTGAAACTTCCGAAAAATTAGAAAAATTGCGTGTTCCTGCTATAGATGAAATTCTTGGTGTGCCCTTTAAAGTTCTGAAGGATGGTTTTGTGCGGGTTATTGATTACCTTGGTTCGGATGAATCAATTGTGCAAGCAGCACGAGTTTCTTACGGAAAGGGCACAAAAAAAATTAGAGAAGATGAAGCGCTGATTCGCTATTTGTTAAGACATCAACATACGACTCCATTTGAAATGTGCGAAATCAAGCTGCATGTTCGTGTACCTATGGATTGCTGGCGGCAATGGATTAGACATCGCACTGCAAATATTAATGAATATTCAACGAGGTATTCAATTGCAATTGACGCTGCTGAAACAACTCAGGTTGATGAATGGAGAGGTCAAGCAATTACAAACCGACAGGGAAGCGAAGGATTTCTTGATACTGCAATTGGTGAGGAACTAACAAAACAAGAAAGTGAACTTCACAGGTTTACAAGAGATGTTTATCAGAAAAGAATTGATGCCGGAGTTGCGAGAGAACAAGCAAGAAAAGACCTGCCGCTATCGACATACACTGAAGCGTATTGGAAAATTGATTTGCATAACCTTCTTCATTTTTTACACTTGAGGATGGAATTGAACGCTCAACTCGAGATAAGACAGTATGCTGAAGTAATTTGCAATGAAATTGTAAAACGATGGTGCCCGGTTACATGGCAGGCGTTTTGGGATTATCGTATGAACTCAATGACTTTTTCCGGATTGGAAATAAAAATCATTACGGCAATGTTGAACGGTGAAAACAAAAAGGTAAGCGAGTATGCCAGGGAATTCGGATGGCTTAAAGAAGATGGAACCAAGAAAACTTCAAACCGGGAACTTTTTGAATTCGAAGAAAAATTTGAAAAATTGAAAATCAAGTCACCATTGTAATCTTCAGGTTTGATTAAAGATGCTTAAAATTCTGATAACTGCAGTTGCGAAGAATAATGTTATCGGTCGATCAACTGGTGAAATGCCATGGCATTCAAAAGAGGAAACTCAGCACTTTAAACAAACTACTCTGGGTTTTCCAGTTATTATGGGGAGAAAAACAATTGAAGCTCTTGGTAAGCCTTTGGAAGGAAGAATCAATATCGTTATTACAAAGAACTCAGCGATAAAAGAAAAATTTGAAAGTTTAATCATTTACGACGCATTAAAAGATGCTTATAAATATTGTGAAGCCAATAATTATGAGAAGGTTTTTATAATCGGCGGCGGTCAAATATTTGAAAAAGCCATTGCTGAGGCAGATGAGATGATTATTTCTTACATGGATTTTAATGCGGAAGGCGATGTATATTTTCCCAGAATAGATTTTTTAAAATGGAATGTCTCATCTCGGGAAAAGAGAAAAGATTTTGAAATAGTTACATATATAAGAATGAAATAGTGTCGAACAAAATTCAAATATTACCTGAGAACCTTGCAAATAAAATTGCCGCAGGTGAAGTCATTCAGCGGCCTGAATCCGCTGTGAAAGAACTTCTGGAAAATGCTATTGATGCCGAGGCAACAAGAATTGAAGTGCTGATAAAACGCGCAGGTAAAGCTTTAATTCAAGTTTACGATGATGGAATTGGGATGTCCGAAGAAGATGTTGTAGTATCCATTCAGAAACATGCCACAAGTAAAATTTCCACGTACGAAGATTTGGAGGCAATCAAAACGCTTGGTTTTCGAGGAGAAGCTCTTAGTTCCATGGCAGCGGTTACGCAGCTTGAAATTAGAACCGAACGCAGAGAAGACGAAATAGGAACACTAGTTAGAATTGATGAATCCGGAAGTCTTGTTAAGGAAAAAGGTTCATTTGCTAAAGGTACTTGTGTTTCGCTTAAAAATCTTTTTTATAATACACCGGCTCGACGAAATTTTCTTAAAACAGACGCGACTGAACTCAAGCACATTATCGACACATTCAACAAAGCTTCGTTGGGTCATCCTAAAATCCATTTTAAGTTTTACAATGATGATGATTTGATTTTTGATTATCCTGCCGGGACATTGGAAAACCGTATCGAATCAATTTTTGCCGCTAATATGCTGGATGCTTTAATTCCTGTTGAAGAAAAAACTGATTACTTGGATGTTCATGGATTTATTGGTAAGCCAAGTCTTCTCAAAAAAAGTAAAGGCGAGCAATATCTTTTTCTTAACTCGCGCTATGTAATAAGCAAGCAAATAAATCACGCTGTATTTTCTGCCTTCGAAAATTTTCTTGAGAAGGGAGATTATCCTTTCTTTATTCTTTTTATTGACATCGATCCCCATCATGTGGATGTAAATGTTCATCCATCGAAGCTTGAAGTGCGATTTGAAAATGAAAAAGAAATTTACACGTTCGTTGTTGCGGTTATCAAAAAAAGTCTGGGACTTTATGATCTTGTTCCGAATATGAGTTTTAGCGATTCACCTGTTCAAACTGAAAAATTAGAGCAAATCACTTTTTCAAAAACGGAGAAAGATGATTTCTCAGACAGGCCAAGTTTCAAAGAAAAAGGATCTTCTGCAAGAACAAACTTTAGTGATAAAGAAATTGATCTACTGTTTAGTTCTCTTCCTGATATTGAAACACAGGGTAAATCTGAACCCATTGATCATCCATTCCAGGAAACCAGGCAACGAGAAATAGTTCACACGGATGCAAAGTATACTCGTGATTTATCGGAAGAGTTTCCATTCATTATTCAACTTCACAACAAGTATATTCTTTCGCAGATTAAAACAGGATTAATGATCATTGATCAGCATGTTGCCCATGAAAGAATTCTTTATGAGAAAGCTTTAAAACGTCTTGATGCCGATCTTCCATTTTCGCAGCAGTTATTATTTCCCAAAACCATTGAGTTAGATCCGGGAAGATATCAAGTTCTAAAAGAGATAAATACATTGCTTAACAAACTTGGTTTTGATATAAAGTATTCCGGCAAGAACACCATTGTAATTGTTGGCGTTACCGATGATATTATTGCCGGTTCCGAAGAAAAAGTTTTACTCGAAATAATTGATGAGTACACAGATAATCAAAGAGAAAAAACGCTTGAGGAGAGAGATAACATTGCGAAATCATACTCTTGTCATACAGCTATTAAGTCGGGTGATAAGCTCTCGGAAAGAGAAATGAGATTACTGATTGACCAATTGTTTGCAACATCGATGCCGTATGTTTGTCCTCATGGCAGACCAATCGTAATTAAAATTTCATTGGATGAATTTGATCGTAGATTCGGTAGAACTTCCTAACAAAATTGATGTTTATTTTCATAGGTGTATCAATCAAAAAGGTTAAAGAATGAAATCAAACTATAAAGAGAGAAGAAACGATTACCAGAAAAAAGCTGAAGCCGCAAAAAATTCGGGTATGAAGTTTACGACTGTGAGTGGTGAACCGATTGAAATGTTTTACGGTCCTGATGATATTGAAAATATTAATTACTTAAGTGAAATTGGTTTTCCAGGTGAATATCCATACACGCGTGGAATTCATGTTAATGGTTATCGTGGTAAAATTTGGACTATGAGGCAGTTTGCCGGTTTTGGTTCTCCTGAAGATACAAACAAAAGATTTCACTACCTATTAAATCATGGTCAAACCGGATTGTCTGTAGCATTCGATTTACCAACGCTTATGGGCTGGAATTCCGATTCCCCGATGAGTGAAGGCGAAGTTGGAATTTGCGGTGTTTCGATTTCATCTTTGGAGGACATGGAAATATTGTTCGATAAAATTCCGCTCGATAAAGTTTCAACCTCAATGACGATCAATTCACCGGCTGCGATGATATTTGCATTTTATCTTGCTGTTGCTAAAAAACAAAATGTTGATTTGAAAAATCTAAGAGGAACTTTGCAAAACGATATTCTTAAAGAATACATCGCACAAAAAGAGTATATCTATCCCCCTCATCCTTCAATGCGAATTATTGTGGATATGATTGAGTATTGCGCCAAAGATGTTCCTCAATGGAATCCGGTTTCAGTCAGCGGTTATCATATTCGTGAAGCCGGATCAACTGCTGTGCAGGAGCTTGCTTACACTTTAGCCGATGGTTTTGCGTACATAGAAGCTTGCATCGAGCGTGGAATGGATGTTGATGAATTTGCTCCTCGAATTTCGTTTTTCTTCAATTCACATCTCGATTTTTTTGAAGAGATTGCTAAGTTCAGAGCAGCAAGAAAAATTTATGCTAAGAGAATGAAGGAAAGATACGGAGCGAAAAATCCACGTTCATGGTGGATGAGATTTCACACTCAAACTGCAGGATGTACACTTACAGCGCAGCAGCCGGAAAATAATATTGTCCGCACTGCATTCCAGGCATTGGCAGGAGTTTTAGGCGGAACTCAATCGCTGCATACAAATTCCATGGATGAAACTCTTGCTCTTCCCAGTGAAAAAGCCGTAAAGATCGCTTTGCGAACTCAGCAGATCATAGCATATGAAACAGGTGTAATCAATACAGTTGATCCATTGGGTGGAAGTTATTTTGTTGAGGCTCTTACAGATAAAATGGAAAAAGGAGCTAATGAAATATTTGAACAGATTGATACTTTAGGTGGCGTTATTCCTGCTATTGAATCTGGTTATTTTCAAAAGGAAATAGCTGATGCGGCATATCGTTATCAAAAAGAAATAGAGCGGAAAGAAAAATTTATTGTGGGAGTAAATGAGTTTGTTGAAGAAAATGAAAAGATAGATATTCCAATTCTCACGGTATCACCAGAAGTTGAAAAAATGCAGCGGGAGAGATTAACTGCATTAAGGTCAAAGCGAAACCGAAAAGCTGTTGAAAATAGTTTGGAAGAAATAAGAATAGCTGCAGCTGAAAACAGAAACCTTATGCCGTTATTTGTTGACGCTGCGTTAAATTATGTTACACTTGGCGAAATGACTGAGGAACTTAAAAAAGTTTTTGGTGTTTACGAAGAAACGGCAGTATTCTAATGTTTAAAATTTATTTTAATCTCTTACGAATTCCTCAATGGATTAAAAACTTTTTTATATTTGTTCCTCTTGTGTTCTCTCAGCACTTATTCGATCAGAATTATGTAAAATTATCCCTCCTCGGATTTATATTATTTTGCCTTGTTTCAAGCAGCATATACATAATTAATGATTTGATAGATATTAATGAAGATAAGCTTCATCCTGTAAAAAAGTTCCGCCCTATTCCCGCCGGATTAATTTCAAAAAGCAAAGCTGTTGTACTTGCTGCGATTTTAGCGGCGATTTCCTTTTCATTACTTCCTTTTACTAATCCTTACTTTAGTATCACGGTATTCTCGTATTTTGCAATAACCATTTTGTATTCTGCGGGTCTAAAAAACATTGTTATACTTGATGTGTTCACAATCGCCGCGGGGTTTATACTGAGAATTTTAGGCGGTGCATTCATCATCAATGTTGAAATTTCAAGCTGGTTAATGTTAACAACAATGTTCATATCACTTTTTCTGGCTGTGATGAAAAGGCGTTCAGAGCTTAAACATGTTACCGGGGAAGATAATTCTTCGACCCGGAAAGTTTTAGTGCATTATTCTATCGATTTTATAGATCAGATGTCAACCGTAACGTCTGCAGGGGTTATTATTTGTTACGCACTTTATACCGTATCGCAAAGAACAGTTTCAATATTCAAGACGGAAAACTTAATTTATACTACGCCATTTGTTGTATTTGGAATTTTTAGATATATGTATTTAGTTTACATTGGTAAGAAAGGAGAAAACACTTCAGAACTTTTGTTGTCAGATCTCCCAATGATGATCAATTTGCTATTTTATATTTTAACTGTTGTGGTAATCATTTATAGATAAATTGCTCATGAAACGAATTCGTTTTTCAATCATTATAATAATAGCAATGTATTCGCTAAATTTAGGAAGTGCACATCAGCCGGTCGGAGGTGGATTGAATTTATCCATGAAGGCAGCTAAGATAGATTCATGGTTGAACTTAATACCCGGTAGTCCCGGATCCTTCCAGTTTACTGGTGAGTTGAAAATAAAAAGCAAAGAAGATTTTGATGCTAAAAATCTGTTGCTAAGTAATATAACAGTTATGCAGAATAATATAGAATTATTTTCCTTTACTCCTGCTTTTATGCCAAAGGTTTGCATTCCCCATCCTACTGACCTTATCCCAATTTCTATTCCATGGCTTGAGTCTGAACCTGAAACCGACATCATTCCCTCTAGAGCTGAAAAATATTATCTGTTTTACACTAAATCAGGCATAACAATAAATAAAGAGCTTGATGTTGATTTACCGATTAAGCCTATAATGTTATTTTAGGAATATGATGATTCTTTTATATATGAAATTGAAAACATAAAAGTTGAAAAGGTTTGTAAGTGATTAATGATCTTCTGATATTGATCATACTTCTGGCATTGAGCGCATTTTTTTCGGCATCTGAAATAGCGTTTATACTTTCAAATAAGATTAAGCTGGAAATCAAAGCTCGTAAGAAAAATTTTGCTGCTCAAAACGCATTGTATTTCAATCAGCATCCTCAAAATTTTTTTTCAACGATGCTTATCGGAAATAATATTGGTAATATTGCCTTTGCCTCAATCAGTGCGGTTCTCCTGTCAACACTTTTCAACCTTGATGAATTTGCAATACTTATTATTTCCACAATAGTGCTGTTGTTTATAGGAGAGCTTATTCCAAAATATTTGGCACGAGAAATAGCTGATCGCTTTATTCTGTTATCCTCAATTCCACTCCGGGTTGTATCATTCATTTTATATCCTTTTGTAAAATTTATTTCTTGGATTTCATCATTTCTGACTCAACTGACACCAAGTAGCGAAATCGGTATAAATTCATTATTCAATCGAGAGACTATTGATTCGTTGGTTAGAGAAAGTCGTGAGGCTGGAATTGTTGACCAAAAGGAGAGTGATATCATCAACAAAGTATTGAATTTGGCTGATCAGCGAGTTTACGAAGCGATGCGTCCCAGAACCGAAATTGTTGGGGTAGAGATAAATCAAACTATTGATGAAGCCCTTTCAATTTTTATCGATTCCGGCTACTCAAAACTGCCTGTTTATGAAGATAGCGTTGATAATATTAAAGGTGTTATTTATTCGTACGATATTTTTAAAGTACCTGAAAATGTTCAGGCAATAACAAGAAAAATTTTATTTGTACCGGAGACGAAAAAAAGTTTTGAAATGCTTAATGAGTTTTTATCCAATCAGATTACGATTGCTGTTGTAGTTGATGAGTTCGGCGGCACCGCAGGTTTAGTTACTATGGAAGATATAATCGAGGAGCTTTTCGGTGAAATTAGAGATGAGTATGACGTTGAGGAAAATATTTGTAGAAAGATTGCTGAAAAATCCTTTCTAATAAGCGGTAAAGTTGAAATTGATTTTATAAATGAAAAGTATAATCTAAAATTACCAACAGGCGATTATGAAACTATTGCCGGCTACATTATCACTTCATTAGGTCGCATTCCAATTCAAGGCGAGAATGTTAAAATTGATCATTTTAATTTTCTTATCGCAAGAGCATCAAATAAAACTGTTGAAGTAGTAAAGATCGTTGTAGAATCTGATCACGAATAAATGATCAAAATAAACTAATTCAAAAATCAGTGACGATCAGTCTAATCTGTGTGGTATTCCTCCATTTGCGACTCGATATTTCCAAATTGGCAGTTGAGATTATTTGAAGTAATTTTATAAGGAAAATTTTCGAATACTTTTAAGGTAATTACTATTATTTGTTAAGCTTTGAGATTTCAGCTAAAGATAAAAATTCTAAAGCAAGAGCCGGATTATTTAGAACTGATCACGGAGTTGTTGAAACACCGGTTTTTATGCCTGTTGGAACTCAAGGTACTGTAAAAGCGGTAAATCAAGATTGCTTAAAAAATCATCTTAACGTTAAAATTGTTCTTTCAAATACTTATCATCTTTACTTGAGACCCGGAACTGAGGTTCTAGAAAAAGCAGGCGGCTTACATATGCTGATGAATTGGGATAGACCTATCCTAACCGACAGTGGAGGATTTCAAATATTTAGTCTAGCTGATTTAAGACATTTGAAAAATGATGGAGTGGAGTTTAGATCTCATCTCGATGGTTCTAAACATTTTTTTACGCCTGAAAGTGTAATCGAAATCCAGCGAAGTATCGGTTCGGATATCATGATTGCTCTTGATGAATGCAATCCGTTTCCTTGTGAATACGAGTATGCGCAAAAATCAGCTAAGCTTACTTCTAATTGGGCTTCCATAGCTAAGAATACATTCGAAAATTCAAAACCAAAATATGGTTATGATCAAAACCTGTTTGGAATAATTCAGGGCAGCACATACAAAGATTTGAGAGAACGTTCGGCAGGTGAAATTATTGAAATGGATTTCAATGGTTATGCGATTGGTGGTTTAGCTGTTGGTGAACCAACTGAAACAATGTATGATATAGTTGACTTCACAACTGATTTTATGCCTGCTGATAAACCGAGATATTTAATGGGTGTTGGGCGACCTGAAAATCTTCTTGAAGGAATTGAAAGAGGAATTGATATGTTTGATTGTGTTATGCCGACAAGAAATGCTAGGAATGCTTATCTATTTACATACAATGGAATTCTTTCAATGCGGAATGTTCGTTACAAAGATGATTTTAATCCAGTGGACAGTAACTGTGAATGTTACACTTGTAAAAATTTTACTCGTGCTTATGTTCGACACCTATTTATTGCCAAGGAAATTCTTGCCCTTGAACTTGCAAGCATTCATAATTTATTCTTTTACCTAAACCTTATGCGGACAGCAAGAACTGAAATTATGAACGGAAATTTTTCCGAATGGAAATCGAAAATAATTAATAAACTATCTATAAATTTAAATAATAATCCGGAGGACTAATTGGAACTTTTAATTGCTATGGCTCCCCAAGGTGGAGGAAGCGCAAATCTAATCAGCACACTGGTAATGTTTGGTGCTATCTTTTTAATTTTTTATTTTATGATAATCAGACCACAGCAAAAGAGGGCTAAGGAAAGAGAAAAAATGCTGAGCAATATGCAAAAGGGTGATAAAGTAATTACAAGCGGCGGATTGCATGGTACTATTGCCGGTCTTGATGAAAAGACAGTTCTTTTGCAAGTTGGTGATAATATCAAAATGAAATTTGAAAAATCAGCAATTGCAAGTATTTCGGCTTCTAAAGAAGGTACTTAATTTAGCTCTTAGCGTATTCTTTTTGGAATAAAATACATATAACTAATAATAAAACGACTTTATGTTTTGTACAGTTGAAGAAGCAATTGAAGAAATAAAGCAGGGCAGAGTTATCATCATTGTTGATGATGAAGACCGTGAAAACGAAGGCGATTTCGTCTGTGCCGCCGAGTATATAACTCCTGATATTGTGAATTTTATGGTTACTCATGGTAAAGGAATGTTGTGTGTGGCACTTAGCGGTAAAAGATTGGATGATCTGGGACTTCCATTGATGGTTGACAAAAGCTCTGCACTTCATGGAACTCAATTCACCGTTACAGTTGATGCAATTGAAGGTACTACTACAGGAATTTCTGCTGCCGACCGCGCAATGACTATCAAAAAATTAACGGATCTAAATTCTAAAGCATCTGATTTTGCACGACCTGGACACATATTTCCACTCAAAGCATTTGAAGAAGGCGTACTGAGAAGAGCAGGTCATACTGAAGCAGCGGTTGATCTGTGTAGATTGGCGAAGATGACCCCGGGAGGAGTTCTTTGTGAAATATTAAAAGATGATGGTGAGATGGCTCGTGTAGGCGATCTTCAAAAGATAGCTAAAAAGTTCAGCTTGAAGATCGTTACTGTAAAAGATATAATCACATACCGTATCACAAAGGATAGATTAGTCGAAAGAATTACCGATATTAACTTTCCAACAAAACATGGTGAGTTTCACCTATTTCTCTATAAAAATTTACTCGACCAGAAAAAACAGATTGCAATAGTAAAAGGTAAAATTAATCCATCCGAACCAATACTCGTTCGTATGCACTCGGAATGTTTAACGGGAGATGTTTTTCATTCTTTGCGATGTGATTGCCATGATCAGCTAAACTCTGCTTTAGAACAAATTAAAACTGCCGGAAACGGTGTGCTCGTTTACATGAGGCAAGAGGGAAGGGGAATAGGCCTTGTTAATAAAATCTTAGCTTATAAGTTGCAAGATGAAGGTAAAGATACCGTTGAAGCTAACGAGGCATTGGGATTCAGACCGGATCTGCGGGATTACGGAATCGGTGCACAAATTCTTCTCGACCTGGGCGTTCGCAAAATTCGTTTGCTAACCAATAATCCTAAAAAGGTTATTGGACTTAAAGGTTATGGATTAGAAATTATTGAACGCGTACCAATCGAAATGCCCACTAATAAAAATAATGAACGTTACCTCAAAACTAAAAGAGATAAGCTGGGACATATAATATTGCAATGAAGTCTACGGAAAACTTCAAGGTTAGGGAAACGCCTGATCGTATCTTAACCTTGAAGGTTTTTAAACACTACAGCAACTCCAAAATATTTGTATTATCAACTGTTTCCGTTTTCACACCTTTCTCAAGCCCTTTCGGGGTTGGCACTTCCATAGAATATGAAATCTGAATTTTACTGTTAGTCTTAGATTTTTGAACGCATCCCTTAGTTAAATTAAAATAAATTTTTCCTTCGGCGAATGTTACCGGTTTCTTAAAAACATAGGTAGCTCCGCGATCAGTTACTTTGTTATCACCTGAAATATCTGTTTTAAGGCCGGCGTCTATTACGGCAATTTTATCATTGTTAAACAACTCAAGACTTTTGACTTTATATGTGCTTGTGTTCTGCACTTGAAAGACCATAAGCTTTGTTGGTTCTTGTGGATTTGACCAGAGCGAATCCTTAGCCATTATTTCATCCGGAAGCTGACGGAATACTTGAACCACAATTGGTTTTAATGCACGCTCTATCATATCTTTTTTCAAATAATCTTTCTCAGATGCTGTTACTGAATCTATGGCACCTTTTAGTTTAAGGAATTCATTAATAATTCTATCGGCTTTATAAATCTCGACTACCTCACCGGTTTTGCTGACTCTTACATTAAATTGATTATTAAGCACTGCAACATACTCTGAATATCTTACTCGATCCATTGAATCTTTTGATTTACTTGACTCAAAGTGAAATTTTTCTCCATTTGCATTTGCATCAAGCTTTACTGATGCTATGTTAAATCCTATCTCATAAATGCTGTCGATATCAATATCGAGAACCTTCAGCTTAATCAGGTAAGTGAGAGTCTGCTTAACTTTTTGTGAAAGAAGTGTATCATTTGCGTTTACAGTTTGAGTATTCTCGGCAATATTCGTCAATCGATATTCATACTCATTACCCTTATCGAAAGCATATTTGATATAAAATTGCTCATTCTGATTCTCAAGCTGAACCGTTTTTATTTCAGTTGTATCAGTTGCATACTTGTCTTTTATATCTACGGGTTTATCATCTTCCTTTTTACAGCTAACCAGGATTAGGGGTAATGATAATAAAATCAGTAAGTGTTTCATTTGTTTTTCCTTTTAGTATAATAAATATTTTTTGCGTATTTCTTTAAAGTCATTCAGTTCAATTTGATAAAACTTAATAATTTCCTCAACCGAAATCTCATCTAAGATTTTTAGTCGAATTGACCTTTCGCCAGTCAGTCTATCAAAAGAATTATCTCTAAACTTGAAATCAGTCGAATATAATTTATGAAGAGTTGAAATCAACTTAATTCCAAATTTAACTGACTCAAACTTATTACGATCTGTTATTTTAATTTTTACTCCGTAACAATTTTCATTTTTATATTTGGGATTAATCGCAACACCAGGAATTTCAATTGGAGTAAATGAAATTGGTTCGAAATTAATACCTTCGACACTTTGCTTGTTTAATTCTTGAACTAACTCTCTTGAATTTATGAATGGAGCACCAACAGTTAGAAAAGGCGAATCGGTTCCTCTGCCTTCTGAAATGTTAGTCCCTTCTATTAAGCAAGTTCCAGGATACGCAATTGCGGCATCAAGCGACGGAATATTTGGTGATGGCTTTATCCATGAGGATTGAAAGCTGTCATAAAATAAATTCCGATCCCAATTTTTCATCTTAATAATCTTCAGATCAACTTTAAGATTATTGCCAATTAACCTTTCGCCAACAAAGTATTGCGCAAGCTCACCAACAGTCATTCCGTGAGTAATTGGTATCGGTGCAATTCCCACAAAAGAATTTAGTTTAGGTTTTCGAATTGGTCCATCAACATAAATTCCATTTATAGGATTAGGCCTATCTAAAACTATTAAGCGGATATTGTTTTCTGCTGCTGCTTGAACAATATAAAACAATGTTGAAATGTAAGTGTAGAATCTTGCGCCAACATCTTGAATGTCGAAAACCAGAACTTCTACGTCCTTAAGCATTTCTTTTGTTGGTTTTCTATCTTTACCATAAAGGGAGTATACCGGTATTCCAGTTTTTGAGTCAATTCCATTTTCAATTGTCGATCCAGCCGCATTATCTCCACGAATGCCATGCTCAGGTCCGAAGAGTGCGTTAATCTTTATTTCTTTTAACGAATACAGTGTATCAACCAAATGTACTCCATTTGATAAAACTGCGGTATGATTTGTGACTACTCCTAATTTTTTGTTTTTGATGTGATGGAGATATTCTGATATCAATTGGTCTGCACCGAATTGGAAATCACTTTCATTCTGTGCTTGGCAAATAGGATTTAATGCCAGCAGTAAATTAATAATAAGAATAAAAAGTAATTTCATTTTGAATTTGTTTTTAGATAAACGAATAAAACTGGGAATAACAAACCCAGTTCCTCAAGATGTGAGTGTTGGTTCTAGGAACTGGATTTATGATGACTAAAATGTTAAATAAGCTCTTGTGTCGAAAAGAAATGTGCAATTTCAATCTCTGCATTATCATCCGAGTCTGAACCATGTACAGCATTTTCTGCTTTATCTTTTGCATATAATTTTCTTACGGTGCCTTCGTCGGCTTGAGTTGGATCAGTAGCCCCAATTAATTTTCTAAATTCAGTAACAGCATTTTCTTTTTCCAATGCCATTGGAATACAATGTCCTGAAGTCATGTACTCAACAAGATCATTATAAAATGCACGATCCTTGTGGATAAAATAAAATACTTTTGCAGATTCCTTTGTCATCTTAATCATTTTCATACCTTTAATTTTGAAACCGGCTTGCAGAATCATTTTAATAATATCGCCGATATGATTCTTTCTAACCGAATCGGGCTTGAGTATTGCTAAAGTTCTATTTCCCAATTTGTACCTCTGTTGTTTAAAAATATTCTGAGAATCAGTTTTGATTTATCTATCTTAAGAAATTAGATGAGTCATCGTTTAAACAAACCTAGTTTCTCACGATACATGGTACTGTTCAAAGAAACTGGGTCTTTAATTACCTGACTATCTCTTTTTACTTTCTACTTTTTGTTTTATGGCTTTACTTTTTTTAGAAATAACCTTCACTTTTTTAAATGTCTTAACTTTCCTTGCCGGAGCAGCTTTTTTGGATTGCAGTTTCTCAATTGCTTTCAACATTGTTGTTCCAATTTCTGCCGGGCTTTCAACTACATGAATTCCCGCCTTTTTCATCGCCTCCATTTTTTCTGCTGCGGTTCCTTTTCCTCCCGAAATAATTGCACCTGCGTGTCCCATTCTTCTCCCCGGAGGCGCAGTTCTTCCGGCAATGAATCCAACAATAGGCTTCTTAACATTTTTCTTGATAAACTCGGCAGCTTGTTCTTCAGCCGTACCGCCAATTTCTCCAATCATTACCATTCCTTTAGTTTCAGTATCATTGTTAAAAAGTTTAATTATATCCGTGAAGTTGGAACCGATCACAGGATCACCGCCGATTCCAACGCAAGTTGATTGTCCTAATCCAACATCGGTTAATTGTTTTACAGCTTCGTAAGTTAAAGTTCCACTTCGGGAAACAACACCAATTTTTCCTTCATGGTGAATAAATCCAGGCATGATTCCAATTTTAGCTTTGCCCGGAGAAATAATTCCAGGACAGTTAGGCCCAATCAATCTCACATCTTTATTACGAATTGAATTGTATACGCGAATCATATCACGGGTGGGAATTCCTTCAGTTATACAAACTATTACTTTTATTCCTGCTCCTGCCGCTTCGAGAATTGCATCTGCAGCAAATGCCGGAGGGACAAAGATCGCTGATGTGTTGGCTTTCTTTTCCTTCACGGCTTCTTCAACGGTGTTGTAAATAGGAATTATATTGTTGAAAAGAGTACCGCCTTTTCCTGGAGTTACTCCCGCGACTACTTTCGTTCCATATTCAATCATCTGCTGAGTATGAAAAGAACCTTCATCACCGGTAATTCCCTGAACTACTAATTTTGTATTTTTATCAACTAAAATGCTCATGAAATTTTCCTTTAACTGAATAAAATTTTGAAGACAAAAATAAGGAAATTATTCAGAAGTATAAACCGAATCTAAGCTATAACTTTATAACCGATAAGATGTAAAACTTCCGTATCGCCCATTTTGAAAGGTTCTTCTTCGACGAACTGAAAGCCAATTTTTTTATACCATTCAAGTGCTTTAACATTATCCTTCATTACACCAAGCCAAACCTTCTCATACTTTAATTTTGCTGCAATTTCTTCAGCTTTCACTAAGAGTTTCTTACCAATTCCGTACCCTTGTAATTCCGGAAGAACATAAAGTGAGGAAATAAAAAATTTATCTCTCAATTCGTCATTAAATAGTTTCATCCATCCAACAGATTTGTTTTCGATCTCTGCTAAAATTCCCATTACCAGATGATTGTCAAATAGTTCGAGCAGTTTAGCTTCGCCATAATAATTTTCGAGATGAGTGATGATGTCTTTTTCGGGAATGAAATTGTAAGCGTCTTTCCAGGTTACAAGTAAAATATTTCTTACGGTTTGGAAATCTTCTTTAGTCCAGTTACGCAGAGATATTTTAGGAATGGATTTCATTCAAAATAGAATTTGCCGCCTGAAAGAGTTTCGCTTCCTCAAATTGATTTGCAAGAAGCTGCAAGCCAATCGGTAAGTTGTATGAATCTTTTCCAATTGGAATGCTGATTCCCGGAATGCCGGCAAGATTTGCCGAAGTTGTGTAAATATCGCTTAAGTACATTTGCAAAGGATCGTTTGACTTTTCCCCGATTTTAAATGCAGTCGTTGGAGTGGTTGGAGTAAGAATAACATCAACTTGTTTGAATGCTTCGTCAAAATCATTTTTAATTAATCTGCGAACTTTTTGTGCCTTGCGATAATAAGCATCATAATAACCAGCAGAAAGTACATAAGTGCCAAGCATAATTCTTCTTTTCACTTCACTGCCGAATCCCTTAGACCTTGATTTTTTATACATGCTTGATAGTGCATCGAATTCATCCGAACGGTATCCGAAGCGTGTTCCATCATATCGTGCTAAGTTGGAAGATGCTTCTGCCGTTGTGAGTAAATAGTAAGTGGCAATTGTGTACTCGGTGTGAGGAAGGGAAATGTCAATTATCTCAAATCCATTTATTTTTAATTTAGAAATTGCATTTTCGATTGCTGTGCGAATATCAGATGCTAAACCTTCACCGAAATATTCTTTTGGAATTCCAATTTTTAGTTTATCACTTTGATCGAGTCTTGTCGAATAGAATGGGACAGGAAGATCAGAACTTGTCGAATCTTTTTCATCTTTGCCTGAGATTGTTTCAAGAATCATAGCGGCATCGTGAATATTATTTGCAAAAGGTCCAATTGAATCGAAGGAAGAAGCAAAGGCAGTCAGTCCAAAACGGGATACTCTCCCATAAGTCGGTTTTAAACCAATCACACCGCAAAATGCAGCAGGTTGGCGAATTGATCCTCCGGTATCAGTTCCAAGTGCCGCATCACATAGTTCTGCTGCAACTGCTGCTGCTGAACCACCGCTTGAACCGCCGGGAACTCGTTCTGTATCGACAGGATTTCGAACCGGACCAAATACTGAATTTTCATTTGATGAACCCATTGCAAATTCATCACAATTAGTCTTCCCGATTATTATTGCATCTTCGTCAATAAGTTTTTGAACAGCCGTTGCAGTGTATATCGAAGTGAAATTTTTAAGAATGTTTGATGAGCAGGTTGTTTTGTGATCTTTTAGCTGCAAAACATCCTTCACTGCGATAACAAGTCCGGCTAATTTACCGTGCTTCCCATCTTTAATCTTTTGTTGAATTAACTCAGCTTGCTGAATAGCTTCTTGCTCAAAAACCTCGTTAAAAGCGTTGAGATGAGAATGGTCAGAGATTCTTTTAAGAAAATGCTTCACATTTTCTTTAAGGGATAGTTTCCCCGAAATAATTTGTTTTAGCTTTTCTGAGTGATTTTTGTAATGATGCAATAATTTATACGCTTAGTTATTTGTTCAATTTCAAAATATCTAAAAATATCCTCTGTATATAAATATAAATAATCCCCAAGTGTTTAGTCTAATGGGCTTTTTACTCCAAGTCCATAGATAGTTCTATTTCTTCTCGTCAGTAGGTTTATCTGTCGTTTTTATTTCATCCTCAACATCTTTCAAACCCTTTTTAAATTCGCTCATTCCTTTACCAATACCGCGAGCAAGCTCAGGAATTTTCTTTGCTCCAAAAAGCAGAAGAATAACAAGCACGATGAGAATTATCTCAGTAGCGCCAAGATTTCCAAACATGTTTTACCTCAGTTAAAAATATTTTTAGCTAATGAATTAAAAATTAATGAACCGTCTGTTTTCCCTAATATTTTGCTGCTGCATCTTTCGGGATGCGGCATCATTCCAAGCACATTGCCTCTCTTATTAATAATTCCCGCAATATTCATCACTGAACCGTTGGTATTAAAAGCTTCCAAACTTTCACCATCTTTTGAAGAGTATTGAAAAACTATCTGGTTATTTTCTTCAAGAGAATTTAATGTGTCTTTATCAGCGAAATAATTTCCATCACCATGTGCAATCGGAACTTTAATTGTCTTCACATTTTCAATTCCTTTTGTGAAAACGGTATCTTTATTTCTGACGGAAAGATAAACATCTTTGCAGATAAATTGTAGAGACTTATTTTTCAACATACAGCCAGGTAATAATCCGGCTTCTAAAAGAATTTGGAAGCCGTTGCATATTCCAAAAACATAACCGCCCTTTTCAGCAAAGTTAAAGACCGAATCCATGATGTGGGAAAACCTGGCAATTGCACCTGTTCTTAAATAATCACCATAGGAAAACCCGCCAGGAAGAATAATCACATCGCAATTTTGAATGTACGTGTCTTTGTGCCAAAGAAAAACAGCATCATAGTTCAAAATTTTTTTAATTACATAGTATGCATCGTGATCGCAGTTGGAACCTGGAAATACTACTATTCCAAATTTAGGTTTCATTCCACTTCTTCAAGAGAAAATTCGTAATCCTCCATTATTGGATTGGCAAGAAGTTTTTTGCAATAATCATTCACTTCTTTTTCCGCATCAATTTTATTTTCTGCATCAACGCTAAACTCAATGTATTTTCCTATTCTGGTATCTTTAATATTTGTCAGCCCTAATAGTTCTGCTCCTTTTTCAACAGCTTTTCCCTGCGGATCGAGGATTGAGGGTCGTCTTTTAATAATTACTTTCGCTTTGAACATTTTGTTGAGATTAGTTATTTGTTTTAGTTAAATAATTCCACTTTGTGGGCTATCCAAAGGATTCCTTCGGAAAAGCCCAAATAAATCATAGGATCTGCTAACCCCAGCTTTAAAGCTGGGGTTAAACAGTGGACAGCGATCATTTGGACTTTAGTCCATCATAAATTTGTAATTTCACTTTATCCTTTCTGATCATTCTCCCGAATGTGATTTCCTTAAACTTATTTTATCCACTGTTTTGATAAGTTGTAAACATGTCGAAAAATACCAAATACGAGTATGAAAACAAAAATGTAGAACAGAGCTTTACCCTTTGTAATAAGCATTGTAATGAATGCCAGCACCAAGAAGATTGACGTTGCAGGTTTTTCCTTAAAGCCGCTGATACTTAAGGTTGGAAGAGTGTCATACTTAATTTTACTTACCATCAAAATTGATAAGAGAATTACGAGCGGAATGATCAACTGAGCATAAAATTGTGAAAATCCTTCGCCGTCTTTGTAGAAGGTTAACATGAATGATGTTAAAATAATTGCCGCTGTTGGGATTGGTAATCCTCTGAAGAATTTTTTATCAAAGCCAACTAATTGGACGTTAAATCTTGCAAGCCGGAAACCGCCGGCAATTAATAACAAAGAGCTGATTAGCACGCCCCAAACATCATACTGAATTAGATAAGCGCTGTAAATCAAAAAAGCTGGAGCAGTTCCAAAGCTAACAATGTCCGAGAGTGAATCGAGTTCAACTCCAAACTCACTTGCTGAATTTGTTAAACGAGCGACTAGACCATCGAACATATCGAAGATTGCGGCTATAATTATGAGCCATGCGGCATAATAATATTTTTGCTGGCTGGTGTTTATGATGGAAAGAAAACCGCAGAACATATTCATTGCGGTGAATAGATTCGGTATTACTGAAGGTGTGAAACGATATTTAATCATTATTTGGTTTGATGCTCGAATAAAATTGTCTCGCCGGCTTTTGCAATTTGATTCATAGCGACGTTAATTTTCCAATCGCTTGAAACAATTACATCAACACGGCTTCCAAATTTAATCATTCCAAATCTTTTCCCAATTTGTACAGAATCGCCTTCTTTGATTTCGTAGACAATTCTTCGTGCAACAAATCCGGCTACCTGCATGAAGAAAACTCTACCATACTTGCTTTCAATTCCAAATTCAGATCGCTCATTTCTTTCGGACGCTTTTTCCTCAAAAGCCATGATGTAATCACCTTGATGATATTTAACATAGGTTACTAAACCGTCAATCGGAATTCGATTTACATGAACATTAAGCGGAGACATGAAGATTGAGATTTGCTTTGCGGGTCCATTTACAAATTTCTTATCTTCAAAATCCTTAATAATAATAATCTTTCCATCGGCAGGGGAAACGACAACATTATCTTTGTTAGGTGTGTTTCTCTCCGGATCACGGAAAAAATTTATTGCGAATATAAAAAATAAAATTGGTAGAATAATAAGAAGAGCTTTTAAGAAATTATTCTGAACAATAAAGCTAATCACAATTAACAAAAAGGCTATAATGGCAATTACTCCGAGCGTGGAATATCCGTATTTAGTAATCATTTTTAGGCAATCAAACGGTTATGTAAATAATCAGTATAGTGTGTAATTGATGATGCTGAATGCAAATTATAGGGATCAATAGCGCTATGGTTTTTATCCAATGGGATTACTTTCAAGCTGTTTGGCGTGAAGTCATCAATCAAATAAATTTTGTCTTCTATCTTTCCGAAATAACATGAAACTTCGGCAAGGGTTGAGTTTCTTCTTGCAAAATATGATTTAAGAATTGCATTTACTTTTAAACAAATCCGGTTAATTATTTTTATGTCTTCTATCGTACACAAATTAAAAGTAATCAAATGACTTTCGGATATAATAGAATTTTTATCATTGCTGTAGTGATATTCAAAAAGGGGAAGTGTTAGCGGTTCACTTTCTTTCTTACCAAATATTTTTGCGATTCGCTTATCACATAAATTTAAGATTTTTATGTAAAAGTCAAGCTTATCATGCTTTAAATATCTTAATGAATTTTTATTGTAAGCTTTAATAAAAGCTATCGGCAATTGATATTCCTTTAAGTATTCAAGAAAAAATGAATTGATGGCAACGAGCTTCGCTCCAAGTCCCTTACATTTTATTTTACTTTTTCCATCAGCGGAAAACGAATCTGAATAATGATGAAGAATATGATTGTTATCTAAAAGAGTAATCGTTTTAGAGCTACCGTTATTCATATTTTCTTATGGTTTGTTGGATAGTAAAAATCATTTTTATAAGGTGCTTATAATTAGATTTAAGAAATTTACTTCAATATATTATATTTGTACAATAATAAAAATAATAAGCTTAATAAGAATTTAACATTATAGGAGGAATTTTGCTGAAAGGTGGAATGCAAGGAATGTTCAAGCAAGTGCAAAAAATGCAGGCTGAAATGCAAAAAGTACAAAGTGAACTTGGAAATTTGACCGTAACCGAAGATTCCGGCGGTGGAATGGTTAAGGTAACTGCTAACGGAAACAGAGAACTGATTTCACTTGTGATCGATCCTCAGGTACTTAAAAGTGAGGATAAAGAAATTTTAGAGGATTTGATTGTTGCCGCGGTAAACAAAGCAATTCATTCTGCATCAAAAATGGCTGAGGAGGAATTAGCTAAAGTTACTAAGGGAATGATACCTCCAGGACTAAATATTCCGGGATTGTAAAATTGCAAATAGCTGAACCTCTCCAAATAGCTATTGAAGAATTAAGTAAGCTGCCAAGTATTGGTAGAAAAACTGCTCAGAGATTAGCCATACATCTTTTAAAGAGTGATATAGATGCCGTAGAAAAGCTTCTTTCTGCAATTCAAAATCTTAAAACTAAACTTCGTTTTTGCAATCGATGCTTTAACATCTCAACTGAAGATTTGTGTGACATTTGCAGTAATCACAAACGCGATCACTCATTAATTTGTGTTGTTGAAGAAGCAAGTGATGTTATTGCCGTTGAAAAAAGTAACGAGTATCACGGTAGTTATCATGTATTGGCAGGAGTTTTATCCCCGTTATCCGGTGTCGGACCTGAATCGCTTCACATAAAAGAATTATTGAAAAGGTTTGAGACAGAAGAAATTCAAGAAATCATATTAGCGCTTAATCCCGATACCGAAGGAGAGGCAACTTCACTTTATCTTGCCAAGTTAATCAAACCGCTCGGAGTGAAGGTCTCCCGGATTGCGAGAGGTTTGCCAATTGGCGGTGATTTAGAGTTTGCAGATGAAGCTACTATTGGACGAGCTGTTTTGGGAAGAATTACTCTCTAATGGCGGAATGGTTTGAAGAGTGGTTTAATACTGAAGAATACCTTAACGTTTATCGCCATCGAAACGAGGAGGATGCGAAAAATCTTTTTAATCTGATAAGGAAAAATATTGTACTTGAAAATGGTTCCAAGGTATTGGACCTGGCTTGCGGTGCCGGACGACATTCGATTTTATTTGCTAAAAATGGTTTTGATGTTACCGCAGTCGATATCAGCGATAATCTTTTGAATGTTGCAAGAAAAACAGCCGAAGAATTCAAGCTAAATATTAATTTTATTAAAAATGATTTAAGAAAGCTCGATCTTACTGATAAATTTCACTTGATAATAAATTTGTTTACCAGTTTCGGTTATTTTGAAAGTGATGATGAAAATGACGAGGTAATAAAAATTGCCTCCCAACACTTAGTTGATAACGGCTATTTTGTGATGGATTTTTTCAATATCATTTATTTAAAGAATAATCTGATTCCAATTTCTTATGATAAAATTGAGGACGGAATAATTAAGCAGGAAAGAGTTATCGAAGGAGATAGGATCGTCAAAAAAATTACTAGCACAAAAAAATTTAATGAAAAATACTATTATGAATCGGTTAGAACTTACACCAAGGACGAGCTTGTTTCCTTGATGATTAAGAATCATTTAAAAATTCAAAATATATTTGGAAATTACCATGGGCATGAATTTGAGGAAGCTAGTTCCCCAAGAATTATTATCATTGCAAGAAAATGAAGAAAATAATTTTCATAATTACATCAATTTTTATCAGTAGTTGTGATCTTTTTACAACCCGTGATGCCCAACCACCAGAAAAACCTAGATCTGATTATCAAACAGCTTTTACTCCAGAGATATTAATTTCGAATTTTATTAATTCCCTTAGAGATAAAGACACAGAAAATTATCTTTCATGTTTATCTGATCCGGCTTTTACTGATAAGATATTTGCATTCTTGCCCTCAAGCGAGGCTCTTGCTCAGTTTCCTGCTTTGGGAAACAATTGGAACAAAAGTAATGAATCGCAATACATGAATAATCTTAAAGTTAAAATTCCTGATGAATTGCCAATAACTTTAATCTTATCGAATTCATCATCAAGCGTTCATGGTGACAGTATTACTTTTGTGGCTTCGTATTCATTAAATGTTCCTCTTAATGAAACAACAATTCCGACAAACTATCAAGGTGAATTGATTTTCGAACTGGTTAGAGATTCACGATTTGTTTGGAGTATATATTTTTGGCAAGATATTAAAAGAATCGATTCGCCAAGCTGGAGTGAATTGAAAGGGAGATTTTATTAATTATTTATCTAAACTTGGTGTTTTATTTTTTTTAGTAATAACAGGATGTAAAAATCCTTTTGCTCCTGCTTTAGATACAAGTACGAGCGAGGATGGTTCCACAATTTCAGATTTAAAAAATGTTGATGGTGTTTTCAAGAATTTTCAGTACGCATATGTTTTTAAGGATACTACAATTTATGGTAAGTTAATTGCCGGGGATTTTCTTTTTACATACCGCGATTATGATCAAGGAATCGACGTATCCTGGGGAAGGGATGAAGAGATGAAAACCACTTACGGCTTATTTCAAAATTCCCAAAGACTAGATTTAATTTGGAATAATGAAGTATTAAATACGCAAGATTCGTTAAATGCTATAATCATTCGTGCCTTTAATTTAACAATTACATTCAATCCCACGGATATTGTTCGTGTAAACGGAAGAGTTAATTTATCACTAAGAAAAGATCCAATAGCTGAAACCTGGGCTATTGTGAAGTGGATTGATGAATCGAATTTTTAAAATTTTTGGTTTGAGATGGTAATCTTTTGGTTTAAAGAAGCATTAAGAATTTTTAGCCGGGCAAAATCCTCTTTCATACTTTCTCTGATTTCACTAAGTATTTCGATAATGTTAATTGCTGCTTGCTTCTACTCAATTTTTCTTTCTCAAGAAATTGAAAGAAAAATTAAGGAGCAGTTTATCCTAAACATTTTTCTAAATGATAGTCTTTCCATAAAAAGCATTACGAATCTTAAAACCGAATTAGCTGATAAGAACTTTACTTCATCCATAACTTTTATTGATAAAGAAGAAGCTGCCAAAACATTCATTAAGGATACAGGAGAAGATTTTCGAAAAATTTTGGATTACAATCCAATTCCTGCTTCTCTGTCGCTTACGTTAAAAGCCGATTATGTTGATAAGGATTCAATTGAGATGATCAAGAAAGGATTAAATGTTTTCGCCGGTATCGATGAGATTGTATTCGAGCACGAAATTTTAGATAGGCTTGTAAATGCACTTAAAGGTCTTCAGAAATATATTTTTATTATTACTGCGGTGTTGATTTTAATTTCAATCTATATTACTTATACCACAATAAGATTAGTGACAACTTTAAAACGCGATGAGCTTGAGACTATGAAATTAGTTGGCGCAAAACTATCGACAATTAAAATGCCTATAATTCTAAACGAAATTTTTACAGGACTTCTTGCCAGCCTGTTATCATTTATTCTTATCAAAATATTGTTCATTTTTATTTCTAAGTATAGTTCTCTCACAAATTTTTATGAGCCGCCCGATGAATTGTTAGCGATAATCTTCTTGATTGGACCAGCAATCAGCATTATTGTCACTGTAATTGTGCTAAGGAAAATAACTCTCAAAATTTGAAGATGAGCGATTATTTGATAGTTTTATGCGTCATATTTTTTCAAATCCTATATTTTAATAATGTTTAAGAAAAATGATATTTTCATAAATACTAGCGTAAGATTTAAGCTAATTATTTTATTATTGTTTCTGATGAGTCTGCCCGAATTCCAATTAGCGCAAACCAATCCCGATTACAAAGAAAGATTATTTCAAAATTCTAAGGATTCGCTTAAAAAATTTTCAGCAATAGGTATCGGTGAAGCGACGATTGATCCCGATCAATATAAAATTGGACCAGGTGAAAACATTTTTATTTCCATAAGCGGAATTGAAGAGACTAACTTCAACCTATATGTTAACATGGAAAACTATTTATTTTTTCCCAAAGTCGGCGGGATAAATTTAAAAGGCTTAACTCTTGCACAGGCCAAAGAAAAAATCAAATCAACACTTGAAAAATATTATAGGAATGTTGAAATATTTATTTCGCTTGCAAATCTAAAAAAAATAAAAGTATTTCTTGTAGGTGATGTTCAAAAACCAGCATCAATCGTGGTTGAAAGTAATACTAAACTTTTTGATTTATTACTGGACTCCATCAGTTTCAATAAAACTTCTAGCTTTAGGAATATTCAAGTTAAAAATGTTAATGGTGAAGTCAAGTATTATGATTTTCTAAAATTTTTAAGATATGGAGAAAAGAAAAACAACCCACTCTTAAATGACGGCGATGTTGTTTTTGTTGATAAGGCAGATAAAGTTGTTACTATTTCGGGTGCCATTAAATTTCCAGCTACTTATGAATTTGTAGTGGGGGAAAGTGTTAATGATTTGATTAAACTAGCAGGCGGATTTTTATACAATTCCAAAACTGATTCAATCGAAATAGTGCGATATGATAAAGAAGGTAAGAATCAGAAAAGTTATTATTATTCTTACCGGGAGATTGTAGAAAAAAATATGTCGTTAAATTTTAAGGACAATGTTATCGTTCGCCTCATTCCCGACTATTACTTAGATAACTTTGTTCGTATCGAGGGTCGGGTAAAATATCCAGGGATTTATAAAATAAAAGAAGATCAAACAAAATTATCTGAAATAATGAAAGAGGCGGGTGGATTTAGGAAGGATGCATCAATTAAAGATGCTGCTTTATCAAGAACAACAGGTGAAGTTGATTTTGATCCGGAATTTGAAAGGTTAAAGCTCATACTTCGTGCGGACATGACAGATGATGAGTATGATTATTTAAAGGCAAAATCACGCCAGCGCAAAGGTAAAGTTGTTGTGGATTTTGAAGAGCTATTTATTAAAAATAATTTTGATGAAGATGTTGTTCTAAAGCGTGGAGATGTCATTAATGTACCTGAGGCTAAAAATTACGTTACGATGTTAGGACAAGTTATTAATCCAGGAAATGTTTTATACCATGAAAATTTTACGGTAGATGATTATATCCGTCTTTCAGGGGGATTTGGCTGGAGAGCTGTTGAAGGTGATGTGAGAGTAATTAAATCAAATACTGGTGAGTGGATTGACGATGAAGATGTCGAATCTATAGAGCCCGGAGACACAATTTGGATTCCGGAAGATCCGCCGGGGTCAAAATTCTGGGATGTTTTCACAACTTCATTACAAGTACTTGGGCAGGTAGCTGCAGTAATTGCAGCAACTGTTGCAGTAATTATAGCAACGAGGTGAAACGATGAGCTATCACGAAATAATTAATACAATAATATTTTATCGTGTCCCAATTTTAAAAGTTACAGTACTTACCTCCGGTATTTTATTCCTTATTTTGCTTTTTGTTTATCCCGTATCTTATGAAGCTCCGGTAACAATTCTCCCTCCTGAAAAAAATAATCAAATGAGCGGTCTTGGCGGTTTACTAGGCGGAGAAGATTTTTCAGGTTTAATGACATCGGGAATGTCAAATGCCAACGCTCAGCTTTATATGGAAATGCTTAAAAGCAGATCTGCTGCTTTGTATGTTGTTAGAAAACATAATCTGGTTAAGTTTTATGATGCCAAGAATGAAAATGAAGCTGCAAATAAGTTATCCGAAAAATTAAATCTTGATTTAAGTAAGGAAGGGATTATTAAACTAAGTGTAAACACCGCAACTTCCTTATTTCCTAAGTTTACATCTCAAAACGATTCGATCAAGAAACTGTCTTCTATCCTTTCGAATGCATTCGTGGAATCGCTCGATATAATTAATAGAGAGAAATTATCGTCGAAGGCAAAACGCGCGAGGATTTACATTGAATCACAATTACAGAAAACTAAATATCTTTTGGATTCAGCAGAAAATTCATTAATGTTATTTCAGAAGAAGAATAAAACCGTTTCGCTTCCTGAACAAGTAAAAGCTACAATTGATGCTGCGGCAAATCTGAAGACTGATATTGTCAAAACAGAAATTGAACTGGGATTGGTTCAGCCAAATTTAAGAGAAGACAGCAGAACACTTCTTACACTAAAAAGCAAATTACAAGAGCTTAGAAATCAATACAATAAAATGGAAATGGGTAATCAAGATTATCTTGTTGCGTTTAAAGATGTGCCCGAAATTGGAAGAGAATTAGCTCAGCTTGTAAGAGAAGTTAAAGTTCAGAATGAAGTTTATATGCTTCTTCAGCAGCAATACTTTAAGGAAAGAATCCAAGAGAATAGAGATCTTCCTACAATTGAAATATTAGATGAAGCGATTCCACCTTTAAAAGCATCCAGCCCAAGATTAATATTTTCAACCGTTCTCGGTGGGATTTTTGTTTTTCTTTTGATGGCATTTTTGTATGTGGCAAACGAAATGAAAATTATTAATTTCAAAAAAAACTGAGGTAGAACAAAATGTTCAAACGCACTGCTGTTGTAACCGGAGGCGCTGGATTCCTAGGATCACATCTTTGCGATCGACTTCTTAAAGAAGGTCTTAAAGTAACATGCATTGATAATTTACTTACTGGTAATGTTGGAAACATCTCGCATCTATTTGGTAGAGAAGATTTTCAATTTCTAAAGCATGATGTGACAAATTATATTTATGTTCCTGATAGAATAGATTACATTCTTCATTTTGCTTCACCGGCAAGCCCTATTGATTATCTTAAATTTCCGATTCAAACTTTAAAGGTTGGCTCTCTTGGCACTCATAAAGTTTTGGGACTTGCTAAAGAGAAGAAAGCCAGATTTCTCCTTGCCTCAACCTCTGAAGTATATGGAGATCCTTCAATACATCCTCAAAATGAAGACTATTGGGGGAATGTAAATCCTATTGGTCCACGCGGCGTTTATGATGAGGCAAAAAGATTTGCTGAAGCTATCACGATGGCTTATAATCGGTATCATGGAGTTGATACACGCATAGTGAGGATTTTTAATACCTTTGGTCCCCGCATGAGATTAGATGATGGAAGAGCACTGACAGCATTTGTTGGACAAGCACTTCGAGGAGAAGATATATCGGTGTTTGGTGATGGCTCTCAAACACGAAGTTTTTGTTATGTGTCCGATTTAGTTGATGGAATTTATAAGCTTCTGATGTCGAATGAAATTTATCCGGTTAACATTGGTAACCACGAAGAAATAACTATTAAAAAATTTGCTGAGGAAGTAATTGAACTCACCGGTTCCAAAAGTAAATTATCATTTCATGAATTACCTGAAGATGATCCAAAAGTAAGGCAACCGGATATTTCAAAAGCCAAAAGAGTGCTTGGTTGGGAACCGAAAGTATCGAGGAGCGAAGGATTAAAAATTACAGTTGATTTCTTCAAGAAGGTAATTCCCACTCTAAAAAATGTCTGAGAAATTCGCCTCGACAATTGCAGGCGCTACAATATTAATAACAGGTGTAGGATTAGTTTCAAAAGGCTTTGGATTTTTAAGAGAAATTGTTTACGCAAATAATTTTGGTCTCCACTCAAATTTTGACATTTATTTGATTGGTGCTGTTCTTCCTATCACACTTAATACTTCAGTAATTTATCTTGCACAAAATTATTTCATTCCGGCTTATCATAATAAGTTATCACTTGGAAAAGACAAGGCCGAAAAATTTTTCTCCAATACCTTTTGGCTTTTCGTAATCTTAGCTGGTATTTTTTCTATAATTCTTTTTCTTATCTCTCCATTTCTAATAAAATCCTACTTAACTAATACCAATCCTCAAGTTCATGAAGCAGTACTTAAAATATTTAATATATTTTTATTAACAATTCCTCTTAATGCCGGATTTTCCATTCTATCTGCTTACTTTCAATCAGAATATAATTTCAAAGCACCTGCGATTTCATCCTTATTTCAAAACATTATCATTATTCTCCTTGTATTGGTTTTTACCGGTGCTTTGGGAGTTTTAACAATTCCAATTGGATATTTGTTTGGCACGATAGCTCAATTTTTATACTTACTAACTTTATTGAAAAATAAGAGGAAGCTTATCTTTAGAGCTGTAGCATTTAATCTGCGTGAATTAGGTTTTGTTAACAAAACATTACTATTGATTATTCTCGTAGAAGTAATTAATCAGCTCTACATTTTAGTTGACAGGTATTTTTATGGAAGTGTAGATTCTGGTGGTATAGCTGCCTTAAATTATGCCACAGTGTTGTATTCTTTACCTATCTCTATATTCTCGATAGCACTTTCAACGGCAATATTTCCCAAATTGTCCCAATCGTTTGGCTCTAAAAACAATGTTCTGATTGAACAACAATATTTAACCGGGTTACAAACAAATATTTTTCTGTTTATACCAATAACATTAGTCTTAATATTGTTTGGAGATTCGATTATTAGAATTTTTTATCAAAGGGGGAGTTTTACTTCAAATGATACATTTATAACATTTGATATTTTAAGATTGTACTCTCTTAGTCTATTATTTTATTCTTCTTATGCAGTAATCAATAAAGTAGTATACGGAGCTGGATTAATTAAGAATCTTTTGGTTATCTCTATTTTTATTTTTCTTTTAAAAATAATTTTAAATTTTGTTTTGGTAGAAAAGTTTAAGCAAAATGGTTTGGCTATCTCCACATCAATATGCTATATCAGCTTAAGTGCAAGCTGTTATATCTTAATATTAAAAAAATTGAAATTTAGGATTACAAGGCAAGTTATTAGCGGAATCTTGTTTTATAGCCTTAATGGGCTTTTTGGTTACTTAATTTTAATTACAGTTAAGGAATATTTAGACTTCTCTTATTTGATAAACTTATTGTTGATGTTAATAATATTCGTTGGTGTTTACATTCTAAATATTGTAATTATGAATCCCAAGGAATATTTGATTTTCAAAGAAACACTGCTAAAATATTTCTAGTAATGCAATTTTAATTACACTTCTTTATCACTACCTCAATCGAATATTCACCATCACTGTGGAGCATGGGATCTGTAATAGTATGACCTTCATTACATTCTTTTGCATAAACTAATTCATATCCGGTTAAGTTTCTTTTTATAAGAGGAATTATACCAATAGTGTCGGGTAATTCATCTCTATCTATTAAAAAAAAGAAAGTGTGTGTCGGGTTAAATCGTGATGGTAAGGTTTTTTTCTTCTCGTAAAGATCACGATGAGGAATATAAATAATTAAATATCCCCCATTCTTTAATATTCTGTACCAATTTTTTAAAGCTATTGCAGGATCTTGCATATGTTCTAACGTATGGGAGGAATATACAAAATCGAATTGTTCATCTTCAAGCCCGTTAAGATATTGTGCATCGCCATGTTCAAAATCCCACCCTTGTGCGCTTGGTAAAACTAAATCACCTCCAAATCCAATATCTAGCCCATTCCCATTTAAATATTTTTCATAGAAACCCTCTCTTAATCTCCTAGATTTGGCCTTGGAGGTTTCACCAGGAACAAAAGGTCTTTTTCTCTTCAAATATTTGTTCTTTAAATATGAATGATAAAAGCGGCTTCCAATTTTCCAGAACGGTTTTGGTGTTACATTGTGCAATAAAGAGAGAATATTCATAAGCCATAAAATCCTAGTTAAGTTTTTGAGAGATTAACACATTCCAAAATTCTTCAACGATTGAGTCACGATTGAAATTCTTGCTTACATAATTAAATCCATTTAATCCTGAAATATCCGCAAGTGAAGGAGAATTATATAGCTCGATAATATTTTTTGCAAGATCTTCTGCATCTTCAGGGATGAAACTTAATCCACATTTTCCATCAGTAATAAATAAATCTTTAGCTTCGCCCTCAACTCCCAGTAAAATAGGTTTTTTAGATGCTAATATCTCAAATATCTTTGAAGGTATGGCACCTTTGAATAAATCAATCTTTTTAAGGGGAATTACTGAAGTATTGATCGATTTTATAATTAAGGGCATTCTTTCTTTTAACTCGGGGTCCATGAATAAAACATTTTTCAAATTCAAATCATCACTCAACTTTTTTAGTCTTTCCTTTTCCGGACCATCTCCAAGGATAATAAATTTAATCTCGGAATTAGATTGTAAGATTTTCGCTGCATATAAAATCACATCTAAACCTTGTGCATATCCAAGAATTCCTGCATACAGAACTAAGAAATCATTTGTGGAGAAGCCTTTTTCAATTCTCCATTGATAATTGCTAATCTTTTCAAATAGTCTAGTATCAACACCATTTTTTAACCAATAAGTCTTTTTAGCAGGAAATCTTGCAGAGATATTATTTATAATGCCTTGAGTTTGGCCTGTTATAATGTAAGATTTTTTATAAAGATATTCTTCAAGATTTTTGGAAATATTCAATAAAAATTTATTGTTAACCAGTCCCAATTTTTCAGCACTTTCCGGCCAAAGATCCGACACGTTAAAAATTAATTTAGCCCTTTTAATTTTGACGAGGATCAATGCTGATATACCAAGAAATAGGGGAGGAGACTCGCAAAAAATATAATCCTGTTTCTCAATTTTGATGATACCAATAATTATCGAGCTAATAACGAAAGAAAAAAAATTCAATAATCTTACAAATAGTGATCTCGATTTTTTTACGAAAATATATGCACGGTGAATTTTCAGTAAATCCAAATTTTCAAAACAATAAAATTTTCCTTTGTACTTTTCCATTAAAACCATTCTGGGGTAATTCGGCATTGCAGTTAAGATCGTAATCTCAGCCCCTTTATTTTGCAATCTGATAGCAAGTTCATATAACCGATTTTGTGGCGCACCGACTTCAGGCGGGAAATATTGTGTGAGAAATAAAATTTTCATTCAGAAGGATTAAACAAATTACTGAAGTTCATATAGGGTATCTAAAATGATTTGGCTGGCATTGCCATTTCCATAAAGGTTTATATCAAAGTTATTGTTCTTATGAATCATCGCTTTATATGAGTCATAAATTATATTCTCATTCGATCCTGCAAGAACATTAAAACCATTTTCAACTAATTCAGTCCATTCCGTTTGTTCCCTAAGAGTCACACAATTTTTTTTAAAGAAGAAAGCTTCCTTCTGTAGTCCTCCACTGTCAGTTATTACTAGTGCGCAATGCTTAAGCAGTTTCAGCATATCCAAATAACCAAGAGGATCGTATGTTTTAAAATTTAACTTAGTTTTATTGGAATCTATACTTTTATTCGATCTTGGATGTAGAGGTAAAATTATTTCAATTTCATTTGCTATTCGATTAAGCGCATTTAAAATTGATTTTAGTTTTTCAGCATCATTTGTGTTCTCTTCGCGATGGATTGTGCATAGAATGAATTTTTGATTTTTGAATTTTCTGATTGGGAACTTTAGATCATCGATTATTTTTTTACTGCGCAAAGCAAGGTCAAACATTACATCCCCATTTTTAATAACTTTACAATCAAAATTATTAAAGCCTTCATTCTCAAGATTTGCAACTGCTTTAACTGTAGGACAAAAAAGTATATCTGAAATACGATCTGTTAATACTCGATTTACTTCTTCAGGCATTCTCATGTTAAAACTTCGTAATCCGGCTTCAACGTGGATTATCTTAACATGGAGCTTTTTTGCTGCCAAAGCGCCGGCAAGTGTGGAATTTGTATCTCCATAAACTAAAACAAGATCTGGTTTTTCCTGTAAGAGTAGCTTTTCCAGATCTATAATCATTCTGCCAGTCATTTCTCCATGAGATACGGAATTAATATTTAGATTATACTTTGGGATTGGAATTGACAGTTCATTAAAAAATATTCGATCCATGTTGAAATCAAAATGCTGACCAGTATGGATGATCGTTTCATTAATAAAGTCAGATTCTTTAAAAGTTTTACTTACAATTGAAGCTTTGATAAACTGGGGTCGTGCTCCTATTATTGTTACAATTTTAAGCAAATTATTTCCTGATGAATTTTCTGTGAATTGAATTTATTATCTTTTAATGTAAAAAATTAAATGTTTAAATTTATGTGCAATTATTTTTGAAATAATTTTAAGTTAAGTTTAACTCTCTAAATTGCGTGATCAAATATTGGAAATAATTAAGAAATTAGAAAAAAATAAAATATTTGATTCAATTTTAGAATTCATATCAAATACTTTATTATTAATACTTCGCAAATTCATAAGAAAAAATATCAACGGCAATATTGTAATAATCTCGCTGCATAGATTAGGCGATACAGTATTCACGATTCCTGCTGTAAAACAAGTATATGAACATTATTCTGCTAAGAACGTTTATGTTCTAACTTTCTCCGATAATAAAGAAGTTTATAACCTTGTTTTTAAGGATGAGTCAATAATAACTATAGAAAAAAGTGAATTCTCCTGGGGAACTAGAATAGCCTCAAGGAATGCGAGAAACACTCTAAAAGGCTTACACCCCAAAATTATTTTTGATCTAACAGGAAATATAGCCTCAGCTTCATTGATAGCTGTTTCCAATGCTAAGGAAATCGTAGGGATGAATACAAAATATTATAAATCAATCTATGATGTTTTTGTGCCGATTAGACACAAACCTCATTTGATAGATCGTTACTTGGATGTTGTAAAAGCAAACTTAACATTTGATGAAAATAAAATCATCAAAGAATTCCCTATTAAGTTTCAAACTGATGGAAAGATTTTAATCCATCCTTTTGCCGGTTGGAAAGCTAAAGAATGGAATTTAAATAAATTCATTGAGCTTGCACGCTTATTGAATTATAAGTACGAAGTAGAAATGATTTCTGCTGGAAACTTGATTCCGAACGATATTGTACATGAAATTAGAAATCATAAAGTACCACTATCTTTTACAGCTTCAATTAATGATCTTGTAAATAAAATTAAGGAATGTTCCGTTTTTATTTCGAATGATTCCGGACCGTTATACATAGCCAATTTGCTTGGTAAAGCTACGTTTTCAATCTATGGACCCACTAATCATGAGTTCTCTCATCCATTTGGAAAGCATCATAAGTTTATTCAAAAAAAAATTTCTTGTTCTCCAGACGGCACTCAATATTGTTTTGCACAAGCAGGATTGGATTGTCCTTCGAACGAATGTATGAACTTGCTTCAGGTTGAAGAAGTTTATAACACTTTTCAATCTTTTATAAGTGAACTTGGGATAAAATAAAAATTTATTACAAATAAAGTCTAATGGTCAGAATGGTTTATAATTTCGTAGTTAACAATAAGAAAATATTTATTGTTTCAATTCTTCTTTCAATTTTAGCGATCAAATTAGATCCGTACTCATGGATCGGGATTATCCTGTTAATATTTCTTATAGCTTTCCAAATATATTCTACTAAAAATTTTATACTATTCTTCATTTTATCATTATTGGTTGTATCGAGTGATATAAGTGAAACATTAAGAATAGTTCTTAATACTTCTGCATTAATCTTTTTAATGTATGTCTTTTTTAAAGATTACGGACTTCAAATAAATTCATATCCAAAACTTCCTTCAATAATCAAGGGTTATGTATCTTTCACTATTGTCATCATGGTTTTCTCTTCACTTTTTTCGGACAATATTCTAACGGGTTTTGATGAAACTTTAAGGCAAATCCTTTTCTTCGTAATGTGGTATATTCTTTTTGCATATTTAAGTGAAGAAAAAGACTCGTACAACTATGTTCTAGTCTTGATTTCAGCAGGAGCAATAGTCGCAATTATTATTATTTATTCATTTATTGTTTCAGATATATCAATTTACTTACTCCAGACGCAGGGAATTATACACGAAGGAGGGAGTTTTAAGAATGTCACAGCGGCGGCAGGTATTTTTGCAGTAACAATTCCGCTGACTTTTATATTATTGCTTCTCAACCTTAAGATGAATAAGATTTTAACATATTCTTTATATGCCATTTTATTAATTCAAGTTATAGGATTATTTCTAACGAATTCTCGATCAGGATTAATGGCAGTTTTTATAAGTATTTCAATTATTCTTTTTATTCTTAATAGAAAAACTTTCAAAAGGTTTATTTTATTTGCATCATTATCATTTATTCTATTTTACTTTATCTTGCCCTCTATCTCAGAATTGTTCGCCATCTATTTTCGAACTGACAGAGTTTTTGAAAATACCAGGTATTATCTTTGGAATATGAGTATAGGGATAATCATAGATAATCCAATCTGGGGAACCGGTCCTGGGCAATTTAAAAATTTCATGTACCACCATATTCCTGTAATGCTTGGTTCATGGGATGAAAGTCAAATCGCTTGGATATTTAAGAATGCAGGATTGGGTGAATCACATAATTTCTTTTTATTTAGAACCGCCGAGCTAGGCTTTTTAGGATTATTGGGAGCCATTCTTTTACCGGCGATCTTTATCCATTTAAGTTTCAAGGTTATGAAACGAAACTTCTATAATAGGAGAAATTATTATCTGCTTGTTGGGATCTTTTCTTTAGGAATTGGGATGTTAATTCGATCCTTCTTTGAATCAACAGGTCTTCTTTCTCATGGCTGGATTACAAGGGATCTTCCATTCTGGATTTGTTTTGCTATTATCATTCATTTCTATGTTATTAGAACAGAAAAAATTCAGAAAAAATAATGAAAATCTTATTATTGGCAGATTCTAATAGTTCACATACAGTTAAATGGGCAACGTCTCTTGCTGAAAGAAGTTATGAAATAATTCTATTTAGTTTGACTGAAAATGTGACGGATATCTATAAAAAATATGAAAGTATAGTGGTTATAACAGCTGGGATTCCGGCAATCAAAAAGCTCAGCGAAGAAGCCGATATTTCAAAAATTATCTACTTAAAATCTATTCCGCTTGTAAAAAAAATAATAAAGAAGTACAAACCTGATATTGTACATTCTCATTATGCTTCAAGCTATGGATTAATTGGTGCATTATCAAATTTTCATCCATTTATAGTTTCTGTCTGGGGATCAGATGTATTTAATTTTCCAAATCGTTCTCTTATACATAGAAAGATTTTAAAATATAATTTATCAAAGTCAGATAAAATACTTTCTACCAGCTTAATAATGGCTCGGGAAGTCGAAAAATATTCTACGAAATCAATTGTGATTATTCCATTTGGTGTTAATTTACAAAGGTTTAAACCCTTGTATATTAAAAATATATTTAATGAAAAAGATATCGTAATCGGTACGATAAAAAGTTTAGAGGATAAATACGGGATTGATTTACTTCTTAAATCTTTTAAGAAACTAAAAAAAAAATATCCTTCACTTTCATTAAAATTACTTATTGTTGGGAAAGGTTCTAAGGAGAAAAAACTTAAAGAATTAGCACAATCTTTAGGGATTATGAATGATACCATTTTTACTGGATTTATTGAGCATGAAGAAATCCATAAATATCACAACATGCTTACTATATCATTATTTTTATCAAATGAGAGTTTTGGTGTTTCTGTAATTGAAGCATCAGCTTGTGAAAAGCCAGTTATCGTTTCTAATATTGGTGGACTTCCTGAAGTAGTTGAGAATGATGTCACTGGTATTATTGTTGATCCTTTCAATATTGAACAAATTATACAGGCGATAGAAAAATTAATTTTTAATAGGGAATTGAGGATATGGCTTGGGAAAAATGGCAGGGAGAGAGTTAAGAAGCTTTATAATTGGGAAGATAATGTGAAACAGATGGATGATTTATACGGAAAAGTTTTCGAAAATTTTAGGATTAATCCGGGTAAAGAGAATGCTGTCTGAAGAATTCAAAAAAGAAATTGATGAAATAAAAAAAAGATTTGATCGTAGGGGAAAATATCCAATAAATTATTACAATATTTTACTACCTGATGTACATCAAAGAAAACAGGAGTTTGAAAGGGCGATAATTAAATGGTTAAATTGGAAAAAATTTCTAAGTCTCTCAGAAAAAAAAATACTTGAAGTTGGCTGTGGTGGTGGGTCAAATTTGGCTAAATTTATTGAGCTCGGTTTTGAACCTAGAAATATTATTGGTAATGAACTAATTACGGAGCGTGCTGCTGCTGCCAGAAAAATTATTCCTAAAGAGATTGAGATAATTGAAGGTGATGCTCTTAAATTGTCCTTTACTCCAAATTCATTTGATATAGTTTTCCAATCAACAGTGTTTTCTTCAATATTAGATTCAAGCTTTCAAAAAGAATTAGCAAGAAAAATGTGGAGTTTTGCAAAACCAGAAGGTGGAATACTTTGGTATGATTTTACTTATGATAATCCTAAGAATAGAGATGTTAGGGGGATCCCGCTAAAAAAAATTAAAGAATTATTCCCTGAAGGTAAAATTAATCATTGGCGATTAACACTAGCACCACCAATAAGTCGAACAGTGACTAAAATTCACCCAAGCTTATATCATATTTTCAATATGTTTCCATTCCTGCGCACACATTTATTATGTTGGATAGAAAAATCGTAATAATATTAATCATCAATTAAATGAACAATAACTTTATCCCATTTCACAAACCTTATATAACAGAGGAAGAAATCAACGAGGTAGTTGATACTATCCGTTCCGGATGGTGGACAACGGGCCCCAAAACAATAAAATTTGAAAAAGAATTTAATTCTTTCATAGGGGCTAAATACTCCGTCTCCGCAAATTCCTGGACTGCGGCGGCACATTTAGCGCTTGAAGCCATTGGCTTGCAAAAAGGAGATGAAGTAATTATCCCTGCCATAACATTCACTGCTACTGCAGAAATTATTTGTTATTTTGGAGCAAAACCAGTTGTTGTGGATGTGCAGCCCGATACTTTCAACATTGATCCAATCGAAATTGAAAAAGCGGTTACTTCTAAAACAAAAGTAATTATTCCGGTACACTATGGTGGTCACCCATGCGACATGGGTGAGATTACTGAAATTGCTAAGAAGCATAATTTAAAAGTTATTGAAGATGCAGCTCATGCTATTCCGGCTACCTACAAAGGGAAAAAAATCGGAACAATCAGTGACGTAACTTGTTTTTCATTTTATGCTACAAAAACTCTTGCAACAGGTGAAGGCGGGATGCTTTGTACGAATAATCAAGCAATCGCTAAACGAAGTTCGATCATGCGTTTACATGGAATTAACAGTGATGCCTGGAAAAGATATACATCTGAAGGTTCCTGGTTTTATGAAGTGATAGCTCCAGGCTTTAAATACAATTTTACAGATATTCAAGCTGCTTTAGGATTAGCACAATTAAATAAAGTAGATTTTCTTTGGAAGTGTCGAAAGGATATTAAAAATCAATACGATCAAGGTTTTGCTTCAAACGAATTTATTAAAATTTATAAGATAAAAGAAGATCGGGAATCGGCATATCATCTCTATCCAATCCTTTTGGACCTCGAAAAACTTACAATCAATCGTTCTCGCTTTATTGATGAATTAAAAGATCTAGGAATTGGATCTAGCGTTCATTTCATCCCATTGTATAGGCATCCTTATTATCGAGACACATTTGAATTGGAGTTAAAAAATTTTCCCGTTTCAGAAAAAATATATCCACGTTTAGTGACTTTGCCCATTTGGCCCGGTATGAAAAGTGAAGATATTCATAGAGTAACGGATAGTGTAAATTTACTAACCAGAAAATTCAAAAAATAGTTGTTATTGTTGGTTTGATTATGTGGACTCAAGGGCGTTATATTTTGTAGTCAAATTTATTCTTTTTAAGTAAGGACCATTTTCGAGTAATATGTACATAATTGTAAAGAGACTATCGGATATCTTAATTGCATCATTAACTCTTTTAATATTGTCACCTGTACTAATACTAATTTCTATGGCAATTTTAATCAGTTCCGGAAAACCAATTTTTTATTTGCAAGAAAGAGTTGGTAAAGAATGGAAAAAATTCAAGATCATTAAATTCCGCACAATGATTGATAATGCAGATAAAGTTGGCCCAGGGGTTGCAGCCGAAGACGACAAACGCGTAACCAGGATAGGAAAATTTTTACGAAAATATAAGCTTGATGAGCTGCCTCAGTTTTTTAATGTGTTATGGGGCGAAATGAGCTTGATTGGACCCAGACCGGAACTTCCTAAATACGCAGAGTTTTATAAAGATGACTACTCCAAAATTCTTACTTTAAAACCTGGAATTACTGACTATGCATCCATAATTTTCCGAAATGAGGCAAAAATGTTAAACGGGAAATCTGAAAGTGAGTCCTTTTACTTAATGAAAATTCTTCCTAAAAAGATTTTTTTATATAAAAAGTATTTACAAGAAGTTGGTCTAATCACGGATCTAAAGATTCTTTTCTCCACTTTCAAATTAATTTTCAAATGGTAAAAAATAATTTTCATCTCTTTCCAAAATCATATTTCATGCGAAGAGTGACTTTTCTACTTTTTGATATTATAGCTTTTTCCGCATCTCTTATTCTAGCATTCGAAATCAGATTTGAATTTAATCCATTATTAAATTTTAATTATAATTTACCCCTCTTTCTCATAGTTTTTATAACCGTAAAAATTACTGTTTTTTATGCATTCCGACTCTATGACATCTCATGGCGTTTTGTGTCATTACAGGATTTGGCAAACATCGGTAAAGCTATTTTGCTAAGTAATGGTATTCTGTTCATAATTATTTATGGATTTAATCTGAGGTTGTTTGCCGGTTTTCCTAGAAGCATTTTGCTTGTTGATCTTATATTTAGTTTTATGCTTTCTTCCGGTTTTAAAATATCAAAGAGAATGTACCTGGAAGTTATGCGGCAGCGTATTGGAAGATCCGATCTTAAAAGAACATTAATAATCGGAGCTGGAACCAGCGGTGAACAAATATTAAGAGATATTAATCGCAGTGATACGAGAAAATTTTATCCAATCGGATTCATAGACGATGATCCTCTGAAACAAAATTTATATCTTCAAGGAATCAGAGTATTAGGAAACACGAAAGAGTTATTAGAAATCATTAAAAGATATAAAGTCGATTCTATTTTAATCTCAGTTCTGACTGCTGATAGAAAATTCCATAGAAAAATTTTAAACATTGCTCGGGGAGCCGGGGTTATGGACGTTAAGGTAATTTCTACAATTAACGATATATCTGATTCGGTAAAAGTTAGAATGCAAGATGTTCGTGATATTGATGTTAGCGATTTAATCGGGCGCCAAGCTGTTGCGATTAATACAAAGGTTATAGGAAATTATCTCAATAATAAAAGAGTATTAATTACCGGTGCTGCTGGTTCAATTGGATCAGAAATATCAAGACAGGTGATATTTTATGAGCCTAACGAAATTGCTTTAGTGGATATTAATGAAAGCGATTTAGCTGATCTTGAATTACAATTAAAATCAATGTTTAAAATCAGTGAAGTTAAAATGTTTCTTTGCGATATTTCAGATAAGAGCAAAGTTGATAAAATGTTTGAGGCATTTAAGCCTGATGTGGTTTTTCATGCCGCCGCCTATAAGCATGTACCGGTAATGGAAAAATTCCCTGAAGAAGCTGTAAGAGTGAATATAATTGGAACGCATAACCTTGCAACTGCTGTGGACAGGTTTAATGTGGGCAACTTCGTTTTAATTTCTACCGACAAAGCGGTAAACCCGACTAGTATTATGGGAGTTTCCAAGAGAATCGCTGAACAGATTGTCACTGGTATGGCTAGTCCTTCTACTTTTGTTGCTGTTAGATTTGGCAATGTAATTGGAAGCAGGGGCAGTGCACTGCCAATCTTCTTAAATCAATTAAAAAATGGTGGGCCGATAACTATTACGCATCCTGAAATGAAAAGGTATTTCATGACCATCCCGGAAGCTGTAGCCTTAGTTTTGCAGGCTGCAGCCACTGGAAAGAATGGCGATGTTTTTATTCTTGATATGGGTGAACCAATTAAGATTGTTGATCTTGTGGAAGACTTAATCACACTTCATAACCTGATTCCTAACAAGGATATAAAAATTGAATATACCGGTATGAGAGAAGGCGAAAAACTCGTTGAAGAAGTTTTAACTGCTGAGGAGGGAGTAATTCCAACCTCTCATGAAAAAATATTCAAAGCAAAAATGATCAGCCAACATAATCAGGAATCGATTGATAGTATGGTTGATGAATTTAGAAGTCTGAACGGTCATACTGCCAAAGAAGATTGGAAAGTTTTATTTAGGTATTACGTCCCAACATATCAGCCGTCTTTCTATAAAAATAATCTGCCCGAAGAGTTCGATGACTCAGTTTTTATTCTACCTCCAAAGAATAAAAATTAAAATATTTCGGTAAGAAATTAGTCAAACTTTAACAACGAGCCCGATTTCATTTAATGAGCTATTCCTTCTTTAGAAAATCTTCAGTTTTATTTTTACTTTCATTCTGCTTTTATACTTATTCATTTGCACAAATTGAAAATGTACCATCGCGGCATCCCATTTATCCTTTCTTAAAAAAAATGCAAGTACAGGGTGTTTTAGAAAATTATGATGACATGATAATTCCTTTGTCGAGGATCGAAGTAAATTCTTTTTTATTGCAGATTGACAGCAGCAGAAATTCATTAAGCCCTTCCGATCGGAAATTTTTAGATAGAATGAAAGAAAAACTATTTTTAATAAAGGATGAGAGAATTAATCTGTTTGATGGTTTCCCTGCTGAGATAGAAAATAATATTACTGCAGATATAGAAAAACATTTATATTATTACTACGATTCATTGGTTACTTTTTATATCGACCCCATTTTTGAATATAAATATCTTCATTCATCTCTTTCTGAATCCAGCGCTTCCTTAGTGAATTATGGCGGAGCTATTACTGGCACATTAAGTGATTGGCTCGGATTTTATGTTGAGGGAACTAATGGTGTAGTCTGGGGAAATCGTAATACAGCCGGAATAGATAAACGGGTTGAACAAAGCTTTACATTCAACGATACAAAAATTAATTTTTTTGATGGTACACAAGGATATTTGCGCCTTTACAAAGATTTTTTTGATCTCCAATTAGGAAGAGAAAGGATTTTGTGGGGAAGGGGATATCTGAATAAAATGATTTTATCAGATAATCCTCCTCTATTTGATTTTATTAAGTTCAACATTTCATATAAGGCTCTTAAGTATGATTTCATTCATGCTTGGCTTATCCATCCTAAGACTATAGTTTATATTGATTCGTTGAGAGGTGAATCTCGAAACAAACCTGCAAAGTATTTAGCGGCAAGCAGACTAAGCTATACACCGAATAAAAATGTGTCTTTAGGTATTTCTCAAATAATTATATATGCAAATCGTCCGTTTGAAGTCGCATATTTAAATCCATTTCTAATTTGGGAATCGGCTCAGCGTTCATTAAACGATTTAGATAATTCTTTTCTTTCACTTGACGGCAGATATAAAATCACCGATGGACTGGAAATAAATTCAGCGATACTTATAGATGATATAAATTTTGGAAAGTTGTTCAACAGTTGGTCAACTATTCAGAATAGGGTTGCTTGGCAGGCTGGTTCAATGATTACCAGTCCGTTGATTTTTGATGATCTGACAATTAAAATGGAGTATCTGCAGATAAGGCCATACATTTTTATTCATCCGGGTCTGGGTGAATCGCTAACATATACGAATAATACATACATGCTTGGTTTTGATCTTCCGCCTAACTCGATTCGCTTTTCTACCGAATTAGGCTATCGCTTATCAGCCAGAATGAATTTGGCTTTAAGATACGATCATTCGATACATGGCAAAAATTTTTACGATAAGGATGGTAAGTTGGTCAGAAATGTGGGAGGAAACATTTATGAGAATAATACGATAAACGATCCTGAAACAGCATATTTACTTGATGGTGAAAGAGAAGTAACGGATTTTATTTCAATCAACTTGCTCTATGAGTTTTTATATGGACTTTATCTTGAAGCTGTGTATCAGCATAAAAGGTTTGTTTCAGTAGAAAAAAAGATAACGGATAATATACTATGGGGATCTTTGAGGGTTAGTTTTTAAGTGCTTTAATTATCTGCATTCAAATCACTTAAGGTAATTTTTCACCTTGATTTGTTCTCCTTAAAAATCTAAGTTTCACAAAAATTTTTAATTAGCAAGGTTTAAATGAAACTTCTCATTATCTCAGCTCTATACCTTTGCGTCGCTTGTTCGTTAACATTTGCTCAGAGTTATAAAATTATTGAGTCTAGTTCTGATAACATAAAGATAGAATTCAATTTTGAAAATAAGTATAGAATTCGTGATACTTTAATCGAAGGGAATAAATTTCAATATATCGAGGGAGATGAATACTTTTTTGGAAACCCGGGTGATCCATATATTCCTGGAGTATTATTAAACATCGGTATTCCTTTCAATTCTAATCCGCCAGTAAAAGTTTTAAGCATAGACCAAGAAAAAATCCAACAAGTTTTCCTAATCCCATACCCTGATTCTTTAGGTCAGCCATTTAATAAATTAAATTTTAATGACACGATCTATAATTCAAATAATTATTTCCCAGGATCACCTGCATATATTAAGTCCACTGCGAGTTTTAGATATGCGCGAGTGGCCGGAGTAATGGTTTATCCCTTTCAGTTTAATCCCATCACAAGAGAATTAATTTTAAATAAGAAAATAACTTTAATGATAGATTATTCAATCGATAAAGTTAGTCCCCGATCCATAGTTAAAATAAGTGATCAAATGACAGATGATATGCTTAAACTAAATGTAATTAATCCTAAAGAAGCAATTAGTTTTACAGGCAAGGTTATTAGTGCAGCAACTTCATCAGTATCTTCAGAACCTTATTGGTACGATCCGCAAAAAAATTATTATAAAATTTATTTAAATAAAAAAGGTGTTTACAGAATAACTCATGATTATTTAAGCGGAGCTGGTATTCCCGTTACTGGATTATCGTTAAATAAATTAGAGTTGATAAATATTGGTGAAAATATTCCTATTGATGTTGTTGATTCTGATAGTAATAATATATTTACTTCCGGAGATTACTTCCAATTCATTGGTTATCCGCCTTCTCCAACTCCTTATAATACCTCGAATATTTATAATCTAAGCAACGTATATTGGTTTTCTTATCAAAGTACATCTGAGCCCGTTCGATATGAAAACAAAAATGGTTTTCCTGCAGTTTGGACAAACTCTTATCAATCTAATCTTGCTACAATCCATTATGAAGAGGATAAATTCAGTGAAAAGCTGGGTTATGCAAATGACGATAAGCGTGATTTTTGGTTCTGGGGAAAAGCATCTGCTCGAAGCGGAAATAGCACTCAAAGTTTCACCGGAACATTTCAAACATTTCAGAATTATATCTTAGATTCCAATAGAGTTACACTGAGAGTAAATATGCATGGCATGACGACGACAAGCTCTTTTCAGTGTTTAAATAACCATAAGGCTTACATATCAATTACCGGTCAGCCAATAGGAACAGCAATCTGGAGTAATCAGAATACACATACTTTTATAAAATCATTTTATGTTTCACAGGACAGCATTAATATTTATCCCACTGGTAATACTCTTAATGTTTCTGTAAAAGGTGATGCCTGTCCTATCACTGACAGTGATGAAATAAGAATTAATTGGTTCGAATTTGAATACTGGAAGGAGAACAGGACAAATGAAAATAATTTTTCCTTTCAATGTGCATCTCCTTATGTCGGTATAAATCGTTTCTGGTTGTATGGCTGGCAAAGAAATAACATGAAAATCTACATTCCTCAAAGAGGTGAAATTATTTCGAATCCGCAAATAGTAAATGACGAGTATAATTCAGTGTTGTTTGTTGATACGTTGTCAGAAAAAACGGAATATTTTTGTGCGGGTGATGATTATTTTATTCTTCCCGATTCTATTGTTGCCGATCAATCTTCTGATTTGCGCAATACAGGTAATGGTGCAGATTATATAATTATTACTCATCCGAAATTTATTAGTGCGGCACAGAAATTATCTGATTTTCGATCAAGTAATTTAACTGGATTTACTGCTCCCAGGACAAAGATTATTGATGTTAATGAAATTTTTGATGAGTTTTCATTTGGATTGTTAGAGCCAAATTCTCTTCAAAAATTTGTTAAATATGCCTTCGAAAACTGGCAATCTCCATCACCTTCCTATATCGTAATTATAGGGGATATGAGTTCCGACTACCGAAAGATTATGAGCACGAGCCGTTCGAATTTCGTTCCTTCAATTTTATATTTTTCTCGTACTTTTGGGCATGTACCGAGCGATAATTTGATTGTTGATGTTGTTGGGAACGATTTGTATCCAGATTTGGCTGTCGGTAGACTTTCATGTGAAACTGTTGAAGAAGCAAATACTCTGGTTGATAAGATTATCAATTACCCGGCGGATAATTCAAAAGCCTGGAAGGAAAATATTTTATTTTTAGCATCGGGGCTAAGTGAAAGTGATCAGATTTTGTTTGGATTTAATGATTCCTCGAAAGCTTTGGAAAGAGACCTACTGCTTCCCAAAGGCTTTACGACAGCGAAAGTATTCAATTATCCTGATCCCAAGATACCCGGAGATCTTATCTATAAGGGTTCCGGACCAAAAATGAGAGAAGAATTAAACAAGGGTGCTGCAGTTGTAAATTACTATGGACATGGCGGCGGGGGGCAGTGGGATTTGATTTTTACAAACGACGATATTTTAGAACTTAACAATGGAAATAAACTTCCAATTGTTCTCAGCGTAACTTGTTACACAGCTCAATTCGATAATCAAGATTGTTTTGGGGAAATATTTGTTAAAACACCCAATAAAGGGGCAATTGGCTTTTTGGGAAGCACAGGACTTACATATTGGGGACCCGGTACTATTATGAACAGGAGAATATATGAACAGATATTTTCAAATAAGAATTACGTAATCGGCAAAGCGATCCTAAATGCAAAATCACATGTTGGTGGTTTTATTGATATGATCGCTCAGCTTACATACTTTGGTGATCCGGCTCTAGAACTTGCTCTGCCTAAATATCCTGATTTTGAAGTTCAATCTTCTGATATCTCGATTATTCCTGAAAGCCCTTTGAAGAATGACACTGTTTCCATTAAAATTAATATTAGAAACGTTGGTATTATTTTTTCTGATTCTGTAACGGTCGAGGTATATAAAAACTCAACCGATATTTCTAACCTGGTGGGGACCAAAAAACTTGGGGGATTTGGACAGAATGGCTCGGCATTAATAAAATGGATTCCCGGGGATGCAGGCTTGTACAATTTAATTATAAGAATAAATGAAACTGATCCGATTACTGAAGTTGATCATTCTGATAATACTGCCTCTGCTTCTTTTGCCATTTACGATCTAAACGAACCAGGTGTCATCAGACCAATTGACGGATTTAGTTCCTCTACAAATAAAATAGAATTTTTGCTCGCTGATATCAGTGAAAATGTCGGTAAAAATCTATTTTATTTTATTGAAATAGATACTTCTCTCCATTTTCTAAATCCCCTAATTAAAACTCAGGGAATTGGTCCGGAAAATGGACTTGTAAAATGGTTTTCACCAGCTTCACTTTCAAATGGTGTTTTCTTTTGGAGAGTACGTATTTCTGATGGCGAGAACTTTAGTAACTGGAGTAAGGTTAGGAGTTTTTCTATAATTGAAAATCCTAAAGATGGATATCTTGCTTTTGATAATATTCTTAAAACATTTGAATCTAATAATATAAGTTATTCAGAAAGCGATAAAAGCTTACAGTTAAATTTGTCGCTTTTGCCTCCAAGACCGTCCAATGAAACATTTATTGAAGATATAATACCAAATACAAATATTACTGATAGCGTTGGGCTGACAACGATAACTACTGATGGCACTTATCTATACTTTGGAAATATTTGGTATTATGCGCAATATTACAATTCTGGGGGCAGATCATTTATTTATAAAATTGGAACCGGTAACAATGGCACCGTAAAAGGGGGATACTATGGAACTATCCCAAATTTCTATGATAAAATAGCATTTCAGATTTTCTACCATAGCGATGGTTTTTTATATGCTGCTGTGGGGGATCCATATCAACTAAAGAAAATAAATCCGATTAATGGAGATACTTCATCTGTTTTCATACCTCAAGGAATTTTAGACGGACAAACAGGTAAACCAACACTCGGTTCTTTTTATATTACCTCGGATGGAAACTATGTTTATAATTTAGCTTTAGTCGATTCTCTTGGTGCTCAAAGGTATTTGCTTAGAACTTTTAATTCTTCAGATAATTGGAATTTATTGAGACCTGATATTCAATTAACCAGTACGAGCTACTATGGTTTTACCGGTTTTTTTGCTGCTGAAGGTTATGTATATCCTCACGAAAATTATTTCAGTGGTTTTATGCGCCGCATTAGAGTAGATGATGGTTTTTTCGAAGAGGAATGGATCACCTTTAAACCTTTCAAGAGTTATTATGCATGGTGTTGGGATTGGCAAAACAATCATGTATATGCATCTGTATATCGAAGTAACAACCTTCCGAAAATTTCTAAGTTTGAAGGTAAATATCTGGATGCACATGGCAGTACAATAAGTTCGGAAATCGGTCCAGCGTTAAAATGGAATCAAGTAAGTTATGAGATGGAATCAAATGGTTCAGCCGGTTCATACAATGGAATGCTTTTGGGCCTCAACAAAAATACGAACCTATGGGATACGCTAAATGCAAACCTTCCGTCGTCCTATTCTCTCGTAGACCTTAATGCTTCAATTTATAACAAGCTTAAACTAAGATTTGATCTTCGGGATACGACTTTTGGAGTCTCCTTGCCGCTGAAGTTTAAAAGTGTTAATGTTTCATATCTAACGCTTCCGGAAATTGTTCTGACAAGAAAGAATTTGACATTTCAACCCGATTCAATCCTACAAGGTTTTCCAATTTATATGGAATTGAAAGTAATGAATGTTGGCGATGAAAATGCCGATAGTATTAAGATTGAGTTTTATTTGAATGATTCCGATTCAGTCCTTCATCGCACAAATATTAAAGTTCCTGCTGATACATCAAATAAGGTTGAATACATAATCCAGACCGATCAATTATCTCCACATGCATCTCACAAAATCAAAGCTATTGCTTCACTTCAGTCATCAGATGAGTATTATGTTTATAACAATATTATTGATAATAGTTTCTTCGTTGTGCGCGATTCGATTAAACCTATCTTCACTGTTACAATTGACGGTAAAGAAATTGTTAATGGTGATGTTGTTTCAGCTAAACCCGAAATATTAATTACTTTAAAAGATGATAGTCCCCTGCCTTTAGATACTTCACTGTTTACAATAATTTACAATAATATTCCATTATCATTCAGCAGGGCAGATGTTCAATACACTTATACACCATATCCAAATTCAGAGTCGAAAATAAGATGGACTCCGGATCTACCTGATGGTAAACATACGCTTGAAGCCCTTGCAAAAGATGCATCCGGAAATTTTTTCGATACAACTTCATTAAGGACGGTGTTTTACGTATATAATCAGCCAAATCTACTCTATGTTTATAATTATCCTAATCCGTTCAAGAATGATACATATTTTACTTTTGAGCTACGAGGAACTGTTGTACCGGATGAATTTCTAATAAAAATATACACGGTGGCAGGTCGGTTAATTAAAGATATTACGGTACCTAGCTCATCATTGAACATTGGATTTAATAGAATCTATTGGGATGGTAGGGACGAGGATGGTGATGAAATCAGCAATGGCATCTATTTTTACAAAGTTATCAGCCGACTGAATGACGAAACTAAAATCATAACACAAAAATTGGCAAAAGTTAAATAAATAATGGTTTTCTAAGGCATTATTTTTGCTCGATTAAGCTATTTACAAATCTTTTTTAAGGATATTTATGTGCGGAATTGTCGGATATGTTGGCGAAAAAAACTGTATTCCCATTCTGATTAATGGATTAAAAAGACTCGAATACCGTGGATATGACTCCGCTGGTATTGGATTTTTTTCTTTAGGTTCAACTCACGTTATCAAGAGCAAGGGCAAAGTTTCCTTGCTTGAAGAAAAACTGAACTCACATGTTTACGAATCACATTTAGGCATAGGTCACACCCGCTGGGCAACTCATGGAGTACCGAATGAAGTTAATGCCCATCCTCACTTCAACTCGAACAACAATCTTTTGATCATCCATAATGGCATTATTGAGAACTATCAAACTCTTAAAACAAGCTTAAAGAATATGGGGTACAGTTTCATCAGTGAAACGGATTCTGAAGTAATTGCTCATTTAATTGATAGCTTCTTAAAAAAAGGCAATGAACTGTTAAAGTCCGTAAGATTGGCATTAAGTGAAGTTGAAGGCACATACGGTTTAGCAGTAATTTATGAAAAGGAACCTGATAAAATAATTGCTGCACGAAAAGGTTCACCATTAGTTCTTGGTATTGGTGAAGGTGAAAATTTTATCGCATCAGATGTATCTGCTATTTTAGCGCATACCAACCAGGTTGTTTACATGGAAGATGGTGAAATTGTTGAAGTTTTTAAGGATAAATTCATCACCAGGACAATTCACGATGAAGAAATACAAAAAGAAGTTCACGAGATAAGCTTGTCGTTAGATGAAATTGATAAAGGCGGCTATTCTCACTTTATGCTAAAAGAGATCATAGAACAGCCGGACTCAGTTACAAACTCGATGAGAGGGAGATTACTTCTTGATGATGGAAATGCGAAACTTGGTGGATTGGATAATGTTTTGGAACGATTATCAAATTGCAAACGAATTATTATCTCCGCCTGCGGTACTTCCTGGCATGCAGGTTTAGTTGGGGAATATATGTTCGAACAGTATGCTCACATTCCAACTGAAGTTGAGTATGCATCCGAATTTAGATATAGGAGTCCAATAATTTATCCAGATGATGCAATATTTTTTATTTCCCAGAGCGGTGAAACTGCCGATACTTTAGCAGCGATGAAAGAAGCTAAGACTAAAGGTGCGCTTGCCTTAGGAATATGTAACGTTGTGGGCAGCTCTATTGCCAGAGAAAGTATGAGCGGTGTTTATACGCATGCCGGACCGGAAATTGGTGTTGCATCCACAAAAGCATTTACTTCGCAATTAGTGGTTTTGGCATTAATCACACTTTTATTAGCTAGAAAAAGAGGGATGAAATTAGACGAAGGAAAATGTATTGCCGAACACTTGAGTAAAATCCCTGAACAGATTACGAAGATTCTTGAGCTAAATAGTCAAATTGAATTTATTGCATCTGAATTCCAGGATGCAAAAAATTTCCTATATTTGGGACGTGGATTTAATTTTCCTGTAGCACTTGAGGGTGCCTTAAAGCTGAAAGAAATTTCTTACATCCATGCTGAAGGTTATCCTGCTGCGGAAATGAAACACGGACCAATTGCACTGATTGATGAGAATATGCCTGCAGTGTTTATTGCTCCAAAGGATTCCACTTACGATAAAATCATCAGCAATATTCAAGAAGTTAAAGCACGAAAAGGGAGAATTATTGCTATTGCCAGCGAAAGCGATTCTGAAATTGATCATCTTGTAGATTACACAATTAAGATTCCCGATACTACAAGTATGCTCATGCCGCTGCTTACGGTAATTCCGCTTCAACTTTTAGCATATCATATTGCCGTTAAAAAAGGATTAAACGTAGATCAACCGCGTAATCTTGCAAAAAGCGTAACCGTAGAATAAAGGAGAGTATATGGCTCGAAAAAACGTTCTTATTATGGGAGCCGCCGGAAGAGATTTCCACAATTTTAATCTGTACTACCGTAACAATAAGGATTATAATGTAGTTGCTTTTACGGCTGCACAAATTCCTAATATTGAAGGCAGATTGTATCCTCCTGAATTGTCAGGTGAACTATATCCTAACGGAATAAAAATTTACGATGAATCAGAGTTAGTTCAATTAATCAATAAACTTAAAGTTGATGAGGTTGTTTTTTGTTATTCTGATGTACCATTCAATTATGTTATGACAAAGGGAAGTATTGTCAATGCTGCGGGTGCATCATTCAGTATGCTGGGAACTAATGGTACGATGATTAAGAGCAGCAAGCCAGTTGTTGCCGTAATTGCAGTAAGAACCGGTGCAGGCAAATCCCAAACATCACGTAAAGTTGTTCAAGTATTAAGAGATCATGGGAAAAAGGTTGTCTCAGTTCGGCATCCTATGCCTTATGGCAATTTGGTAAAACAAAAAGTTCAAAGATTCGGATCACTCGAGGATTTAAAAAAACATAATTGTACTATCGAAGAAATTGAGGAGTATGAACCACACATTGCAATGGGCGGTGTGATTTATTCAGGCGTCGATTACGAAGCTATTCTTAGAGAAGCCGAGAAAGAAGCTGATGTAATTATTTGGGATGGTGGAAATAATGATATTCCATTTTACAAAGCCGATTTAGTTTTTACTGTTGTTGATCCACATAGACCGGGGCATGAGCTTTCGTACTATCCCGGTAACACTTCATTAAGAATTGCTAATGTGGCAATTATAAATAAAGTTGGTTCAGCAAAACCCGAAAATGTTAGAACTGTAAAACAAAATATTTCGAATGTTAATCCTAAAGCTGAAATAATTGAAGCAAATTCTCCAATTTCTGTTGATCAATCAGAGCTGATAAAAGGTAAGAGAGTACTTGTTGTTGAGGATGGTCCAACGCTTACACATGGTGAAATGGAATACGGAGCTGGGATGATAGCAGCTTGGGATTTTGGAGCGAAAGAAATAATTGATCCAAGACCTTTCACAGTAAATTCGATTTCACAAACATTTAAGAAATATCCTAAAATTGGCAAGCTGCTTCCCGCTATGGGTTACGGCGATGAGCAAATTAAAGATCTGGAGGATACAATAAACAAAACCGATTGTGATTCTGTAATTATCGGAACACCAATTGACCTTGGAAGGATTTTGAAAATAAACAAACCAAGCACCAGGGTTAGATACGAACTACAGGAAATTGGCAGCTTGACCATTGAAAAAGTATTGGCGAATCACAAGTTGATTTGACTGGCATCTAGGACTAATCTTTTTTGAGATTACTTAAGAAATTCATATTTTTACTAAGAATTTTTTAAGGGCAGATAGCTCAGTCGGTAGAGCAATGGACTGAAAATCCATGTGTCGGGGGTTCAATTCCCTCTCTGCCCACAACAATTTTGCGAATTCATAACGTATTCGCAATTTTGGTTTTAAAGATAGTTGGTACTGAAAGGGATTGATTATAGTTTAATTATACGAAAAATGGAAATCATTAATCAAAATTATAAGCAGCTTTTGATGTGGTGGCGAAAAATAAACACAAAAAGAAATGGCACACAGATGACACAGATTAAACTGATTTGCGCAGATAAATAATTTTTGCCAACCACGAACCTTGCACTTAAAAAAATATATAAGCTGAACGAAGGTGTGCAGATGGGATTTTCAAACACACCGAAGTAAGGCGGTGATGAACTGTTAAGGTTCTGTGCCGAGTTTACATAACCCCACATTATTAGATTGTGACAGAAAGATTAGAAAATGTAAAGATGATTGCCTTGTTGAATAATGTATGTTATGTAAATCTGGCTGACAATGTAGTAATGAGGTGATTAAAAAAATGAAAGGTTGGTTTATCTTTTGGGAATTACGATTTGGGATTTGAGAATTTATTAAACTGAATCGTTAACTGGTAAAGCTTGAGGTGAATTAGACAACAAGCAGCTTTATCCTTTTAACACCAATGAGATTTTGAAAAAATGGCCCCGCATTTTGCGAGGTTGTTTTTGATGAGGTGATGGGTAGAAAATGAAAGCACAACCAAAGGTGTGGCTATGTTAAAAACGTTATTTTGCCGACAACTTTTACGGAAGTTGCAAGCACAAACAAGAAGAAACAAACCGAGCCTGGCTATGGCCTTATAAACCGGATTGTGCTTGGGGGCTACGTCTTCGTACTTTAAGCAGGGCTACCTAAGGGCAGGCAGAGCTGGCCAAGACTTCGGCCATACGCCGGAAAATGCTATTACAGCGGGGTAAAATTAGAATAAAAAAAGATGAAATAATATAAAATGATTAATATAAATTCGGAGATTGTGTTTGTCTTTGTGCAACAATAACATCTACGATACTTTCCAACTTATGCTTTGAAATCCATGCAGCATAGTTTCCACTGTAACCGGTATTTCGCTGATAGCTCTCAACTTTTTCTATTATGGAACGAATCTTATCTACACTAAGCACCTTCTTCTCGTTTAGCATATTGGCGATTTTATCTACTCTCTCTTTTGTTCTTTCCGAACTAAACTGAAAGATCTTTTCATAATCCTCTTCTCTCCATACTAAAAAGTGCTCGAGTACATGGGTCGCTACTTGTTTTCCATGTTCAGATGATGCGATTATGTTACCTTTTCCGGTTACAACGTTTCCAAGTGCAAATACATTGTTAAACTGTTTGAGCTGACCCGTTTCCTGATCGGTCAAATCATATAATTCACCTTTCATATCAATTCCTTCAATTGGCACAGGAATGCTGCCAACTGCAGAAATGACAAGAGGCGAAAGAACATTATGTTCCGTATCATTCTTCACCTCAACCCTGCTATTGATGATCTCAGTTTCTTTAAAGATGATTCCGGCTAAACGAGCATTATTAGTAATTATTCCCCACGGCACACGACATTCCCGGACTTTGAAAAGGTATTTATCCTGGAAATTTCTCAATATTTTTTTACGTACCAAATAGACTTTCTCTCTGGCTTCCGGTGATGCATCGTGCGGCATCTGCGCTAACGGCATATCCATTACTCTGCGGCGATAAAACAGAGTACATCCCTTTAGTCCCAATTTTTGAAGAGTTAAATTATACCGGGCAAGCACCTTGTGGATGGATTCACGTTCGAGTTCCAGGATATCAGTTTGTATTGTTAACTTTTTCAGGGCTGCTAAAACCGTTTCAATCATCACTATTTTCACCACGTCTAGAGATGCTAACCCGCCACCGATAATAATAGCAGAATCCGGGATCTGATAATGCTCGCCAGCATAATCGCTTTCATGATAATGATTAAACCAGTGGACAAAATCATTCTGATAGAGCAAACCTTTACCAACGAACTCATCAATTCCATCGATTTGCAGCGGTCTGTCCCGCCATGCGCCGTTAGCAAGCAATATGGCACTAAAACCCCAATTCTTAACTAAATCAATAATGTTGAGATCTCTTCCCAATCCTATATTTGGAACAAACAGAACATTTACGTGTGATAGCTTTTTATCTATTTTGCTTATTTCATTGGCTTGAAGCTTAACATGCCATTTGGGCAGCCCATCTTCAATTTTGCCATAAGGACGGGGATTTTGTTCGAAGACAATAACTTTAATGCCCCTTTGTGCTAAATTAAATGCAGCTTCTGAGCCAGCCACAGCACCGCCAAGAACTGCAACAAAATGTGAAGGATATAGTTCCATTTCCTGATCATCCATTTATTCGTTTTCTAAACATCAGTATAGACAAACATCAATTTTGCCTAACATAAGAATTCAATCAATTCCTTGAATTAAGAAAGCTCGCCCGTCGTGTTTCATCTTTAATTCGTCGATAGACTGCACTCAAACCCTGCAGTCGCATCATACCCAATGAAGACGCTAAACCAGTGCGGTTCAAAATATCAGTAGGAGCCTTATCTATTTCGATAGGAGAAGCACCTGTAAAGGCTTTGATTAAAAGTGCAATAAAACCTCTGACAGTTGGGGATTCACGAGGAACATCTGCATATATTTGAACTTTACCGTTAACGACATTTACCCAAAGAGAAACCGACGTTTGACATTCGTGTACGCGATGCGCTTGCTTCTGCACCAGGGTACAATACGCCTCAGGTATAGGGGGCAATTTCTCGGCAAAATCAATCAGAAGTTGCAGACGAGACTCATTATCGAGGTCCTGAAAAGTTTCGATGATTTCTTCTAGTTTGTTCATGAAATTCAGCAACTCAATTTAATAAATGTACATTCTCAGGGTCTTTCGACCGGTGCACGCACTAAATTACCCCATTCTGTCCAGGAGCCGTCATAATTGCGAACGTTTTTATATCCCAGTAGAAAAGTAAGTACAAACCAGGTGTGAGACGACCGCTCCCCGATCCGGCAATAAGCGATTACCTCATCATCCGGCTTGAGCTCCACTTCAGTCTCATAAATCTCCTTTAATTCATCTGCCGATTTGAAGGTTCCGTCTGCGTTAGCGGCACGTGCCCAGGGAACGTTTTTAGCGCCAGGAATATGGCCGCCTCGTAGCGCTCCTTCCTGCGGATAGTTTTCCATGTGCAAAAGTTTGCCAGTATATTCATCCGGAGAACGCACGTCAATTAACGACTTGTTTTTTTCAACATGAAGTATGACATCTTCACGAAAAGCCCGGATTGTCTTCTCATTTATTTTACCTACACAGTACTTAGTTTTCTGAAACAGAGGTATGTCCTTTGTTATTTTACGATTTTCCTCTAACCACTTTTGGCGACCGCCATTCATAACTAAGCAATTCTCATGACCGAAAAGTTTAAACGTCCAAAAGGCGTAGCAAGCCCACCAATTACTTTTGTCGCCGTAAAAAATTACTTTGGTGTCATTGGAAATCCCTTTTTGGGACAAAAGCTGCTCAAAGCGTTCTTGACCGACATAATCCCGTCTTATCGGATCCTGAAGATCTAACTGCCAATCTATTTTAACGGCATTAGGAACATGACCTGTTTCGTATAATAAGACATCTTCATCAGACTCAACAATCCGCACATTGGGATCATTGATATTATCAGATACCCATTTGGTGCTAACCAGCACTTCGGGATGGATATATTGACGCATGATTACCTCCTTACGAATTTTCACTTATTGCTATTATCTTTTCGCATTATGAACGCTTGCATATTTAACGGAATTACAGCAAAGCTGGCGCCTAGAACAACAATGCAAAATCCGGAATCTTAAAAGGAAGGAGAAAATTCATCTTTGTGAAATAAGAATTTAAGAATATCCTTTTTCTTTCTTGTTTGATTGAACCTCTTCAGGGGTTGGATTTTTAGTACCCTCAGGTCTTATTGGAACAATCCGAGGTTGAGCGACTATTTTTGCATTGAGTTCAATATCAGCACTAAAAATGGCTGGGACTTCATCATTAGGGAAAATTGCTTCCCATGGACATTCGGGAACACAAGCATTACAAGATATACATTCATCCGGATCTATCAATAGCATGTTCTTTGGAATTGACGGATCATCACCTGTATATTCATAAATACAATCAACCGGACATACCTGCGTACAAGAGATATCTTTGCAATTCATACATAGTTTTGTTATTGTATATGCCATATTGATACTTGACAGAAAGTTAGAAATAATTAATAAACGGCAAATTTTGAAAAAATATAATATTAATATCGAACTATATCAAGTGTTAAAATAGGTCGCATTCCAGTGTGCATATTCGTGCTTTTGCAACAACAAACGCAGATATGTTTTCAGCATACAGATTTGATTAAATAAAACTTTTGACGAGAGCAACTGCGGAAACATATTGATGAGGTGAGTTCATCTTATACCAATTTTATAACGAACAATGAATACTGAATTCTGAATGATGAATCCGCCAAAGGCGGACAGGAATTTTTGTTCCGCCAATACGACGGATGATAACCGAGACGGACAGGGAAGTGAGTGAACAGAAATTACTTAGAAGGCTATGAGAGAAAATTAAATTTGAAAGTTCATCCATTTAGAGTAAGGACATTGAAATTTAATTTTTTAATGTGAGAGGCAAGAAGTAAATGGATTTAGATGTTCATAACGAGACGGAGGTTTGTGATCAGGTTCAATAAATGTTTTCGATTTTTATCAGTTTTATCTAAAATTAAATCGCTGATAAGCATATCGGTGATGAATTGAGATGTATCAGAGTTTTTAATTTCGCTATCTAACAGTTCTTTTATGAAGGTAAGTGAGGATGGAGAAGCAAGTTTTGCAATGTCACGACCGAGAAGCTTTGCACCGGTTAATTCATAATCGAAATCGTCATCAACCAGATCATTGTTTTCTTCAAAAAGCCGTTCTCTATTTCCGGCGTCAATGTAGTTTCGAATAATATAAAGCATGTCAAGAGCATCGCGAGAACGTGATGGATATCCATCTTTCCATGCAATTAATTTCATTATTGCGAGACCACGCACAGAAGCTATCTTAATGATTAAATCGGGATTAGAAATAATTTTGACAAGTTCGGAATCAGTAAAACATTCTTCAAATCCTAAAACATTTATGGCTTTTGCTTGATTATCGGGCCAAATAATGGAAGATGTGTTAAGAGATATTTTACCAAATGGGATAATATCTATACCGGGAATAGATTTATAGTGAAATTTGTGGACAATATTAGATGACGAAAAACCTTTAGAGAGAAGTGCATCGGTTAGTTTTTTGTAGTCTCCCAATTTTTTAATCGTACACCAAAGTCTATGTCGTTTGTAGCACGATAGATATTGATATTGTGAACAAGATTAAAAATAATATCGCGAGCAGCAGCACCAATTATGAAAAAATTAGCTTGTACTGAATCGGCAGCTTCTGAAATAAGTTTTAGAACTTCGAGAGTTGAGGAATCAATTTTATTTGAGATATCCAGCAATTTCGCGCTCATAGATTATGTTAGCAGTTTCAATATTGCGGGGATCTGCAGTGATCATTAAATCCGTATAAATTAAAATAGCGGGAACGAGGTTATCCTTTGTGTAATCATCGTCAAAGTTCCAAAATTTTTTCATCAAGATAATATTACCATTAGGATTTTTTTTAAGACGATTCTTCAGAATAAATTCGCCGAGTTTATCGCCGATATAAATTGTATGAAAAAAGGGACGCAAATAATTAGTCATTTTAGCTGCTGCTGTTTCGCCGCCGAAAAGAGCATGAAAGTTTTGGATATTTATTTTTCCAATCAGGTCAAGATCATCAGCTTGATATCTGTCCAATAAATATTTTTGTTTTATTTTTACAGGATAACCGGTAAGCCATTCTTTAAGCAATAAATTTTTATTTATTAATTTTTTATCACCATTTTTTAGGATAGTGATATAGCCGAGGTTTTCAAGATATTTAAAAGTAAATACAACAGTGCCAAGAGCGACATTAGCCATCTGAGCAATCTCACGATAAGTATTTTTTTCTAAATTTGGATTACAGAGCAAAGTAAAAATGATCTGGAGACCGGCAGTTTGAAACTTACCGGTCGTAATGCCTTTGGTATTTTTTGGCCTATCAAGCTTGTTTCCTTTAATATTTATGTATAATGGGGGAACATTTATATATGCATTACCAGCGGCATCAATAAAATTTATTTTCAAGTTTTTGAGAAGATCAATGTTTTCGGGATTTGCGTACCAAGTTATAAGCAGTGGGATATTGTCAAATCTGTTTAATTGATTTTTTATCAAGCCAAGCTTTGCTTTATCTATTAAAAGTTTTACTTCACCATTAAATTTAAGATCGTATTCTTTTTCTCTAAGTACAACATCAATCTTTTCATTGGTGAAGTAAGGGCTTAACCGCAAACCAGTTTCTTCTTCAAAACGAGCTAAAGCTCGATCTACAATATTTTTTTCTTGATTTTTCATTAAATAATTCTCTGTTCATTATTGGTAAAAATAAGTGAAAAATGAACAAGATGCAAGAAAAAAGTGATAATTTTTAATGAAATGTTCAATATTACGAAGAATTATGAAAAAATGAACAAATAAGAGTAAGTTAAAAGATTCCGCCTAAGATGAGTTAAAGATTTATTATTTTTTTGTAAGGGCAGATAGCTCAGTCGGTAGAGCAATGGACTGAAAATCCATGTGTCGGCGGTTCTACCGAAGGTACTCCTAAGGAGAATTCCGTCTCTGCCCACAACAACATTGCGGATTCATAACGAGTTCACAATTTTTATTTTAAACCTTCCTATCCCACAACTGATGGATTAAAGTTAGACTTCAACAATACTTATCGCTATTTTTGTTCATAATATTTCAGACTTGCATAAATACGCTTCGATAAATACTTTCCTTTGGGTTGAGTTGGTGTGTAAGGAAACAAATTATTTAAAATTACTATAACTTAACCACTACTAATTCTCATGGCAAAAAAAAACGAAAACCGAACAAGACGAACCTCTCGAAAAGAAACTGTGGAAAACTGCCGATAAGCTCCGCAAGAATATGGATGCTGCCGAGTACAAGCACGTTGTATTAGGATTGATATTCCTAAAATATATTTCCGATGCACACGAAGAGCTTTACCAAAAATTGCTTGAACAGAAAAGCGAAGGAGCTGATCCCGAAGACAAAAACGAGTACACTGCTGAAAAAGTTTTTCATGTTCCACCTTCAGCAAGATGGAAGTGGATACAAGGCAGAGCAACATTACCAACTATCGGTAAAGATGTTGATGATGCAATGGATGCAATTGAGAAAGATAATCCTTCCTTACGAGGAGTTCTTCCCAAAGTGTATGCACAAGAGAAATTGGATAAAGCAACGGTTGGTGGTTTAATAAATTTAATTGGAACGGCTGTGTTAGGAACTAAAGAAGCACAGAGTAAAGATTTTCTCGGTAAAGGGTATGAATATTTTCTCGGTGAGTTTGCTCTTGCGGAAGGTAAGAAGGGTGGACAATTCTATACTCCTTCCAGTGTTGTTAGATTATTGGTAGAAATGCTTGAACCGTATGAAGGAAGAGTATTCGATCCTTGTAATGGCAGCGGTGGAATGTTTGTGCAAAGTGAAAAGTTTATTAAATCGCATTCCGATCATTTCAACCCGCCTGCCGGACGGGCAGGAACAAAAAACGGAAGAGGATTAAACCTCAATCCTTCAGATCGTATTTCTATTTACGGACAGGAGAGCAACCAGACGACGTGGCGTTTGTGTAAAATGAATCTTGCTATTCGTGGGATTGATAGCAGTAACGTTAAGTGGAATAATGAAGGAAGCTTTCTTAATGATGCCCACAAAGATTTGAAAGCAGATTATGTTTTAGCTAATCCTCCGTTTAATGATAGTGATTGGAGTGGTGAATTATTGCAGAACGACGCACGATGGAGTGTTTTAGGTGAGAAACTAATTCCTCCACCCGGAAATGCTAACTATGCATGGATCATGCACTTCCTTTATCATCTTGCACCAACGGGACAAGCTGGTTTTGTTCTCTCCAAAGGTTCGCTTACTTCGCAGACAAACACAGAAGGAGATATACGAAAAGCACTTATTGAAAAAGGTTTAGTTGATTGCATCGTGAATCTTCCGACGAAATTATTTTTGAATACTCAAATTCCAGCATGTCTGTGGTTTGTATCCCGCAATAGAGCAAACGGAAAATTTAGAAACCGAGCAAGTGAGATTCTTTTTATTGATGCTCGTAATCTTGGTTATTTAGTTAATAGGCGTAACCGTGATTTAAGTGAAGAAGATATTAATAGGATAGCCAACACATATCATAATTGGAGAAAGCCCTCATCCCCAGCCCTTCTCCCAAAGGGCGAAGGGAGTTATGAGGATATACCCGGTTTCTGTAAATCTGCTACGATAGATGAGGTGCGTAAACTTAATTATGTGTTAACGCCGGGAAGATATGTTGGCTTACCGGATGATGAAGATGATTTTAATTTCGTTGAACGATTCACTTCACTAAAAGCAGAATTGGAAAAGCAGCTTGCTCAAGAAGATGAGTTGAATAAAACTATTATTGAAAATTTGAACAAAATAAAATTATAATTGTGCAAGTGCCACCTGCACAAATCAAAAAAGCTTTTGAAAACAATAAGAAGCAGGTGAAACTTTGAAGTCACAGATTGTGACATCAAAAGAGAATCTTTAAGGTCGCAAATTGCGACCTTAGACAAAATAATTCTGAGATAAATATGGAAGAATCTAAAAACAGTTTGATCGTTTATGACTCTGCGGCCATTCAGAGGAGAATTTTTACTATTCGTGATGTTCAAGTAATGTTTGACAAAGACTTAGCAATATTTTATGGTGTTGAAACGAAGGTCCTTAACCAAGTTGTGAAAAGAAATATTGAAAGATTTCCTCAAGAATTCATGTTCCAACTGGATGAAAAAGAGTGGGAATCTTTAAGGTTCCAAATTGGCACCTCAAACATTAATTCTTTGAGGTCACAAATTGTGACCTCAAAAAAGAGTAGAAGAGGTGGGCGACGATATTTGCCCTTTGTTTTCACCGAACAAGGCGTTGCAATGCTTTCAGGTGTTTTGAGAAGTGATATTGCAGTTAAAATGAGTATTCAGATTATAAGCGCCTTTGTTGCAATGAGGAAGTTTATTATTAACAACGCGCAGCTTTTCCAAAGGATTGATTCTGTTGAAAAAAGACAACTAAAGCACGAAATTGAAACCGATGAGAAGTTTGAAAAGATATTCAATATATTCCTTCAGATGAAATTTTGAATAAATCTATGGTCTGGTGTGAAAGTACACTAAAAAAATAAAATCGAACAACAATCAAATCCGCACACTCACACAACTTCGGGATACACTGTTGCCCAAGTTGATGAGCGGAGAAATACGTCTGAACTGTGATTCTCAAGATTAAATGATTAAAATGAAAATACACATAGGACCTAAGATGCAAAACAATAATCACAACAATCATATAAATCAGACAAATCAAAGTTAAGACAATGATTAAAGAAGAATATAAATACTCAGCACTTACAGCAAAGATTATCGGCTGTGCTATGACAGTTCATAAAACATTAGGTAATGGATTTCAGGAAGTTATTTATCAAAGAGCATTGGCAATTGAAATGAACCTCGCAGGAATTGCATTCAGCAGAGAATATGAGATGCCTATTTCCTATCGTAACGAACAAATTGGAACACGAAGAGTAGATTTTTTGGTTGAAGGAGTAGTCTCTGTGGAATTAAAAGCAATTACGAAATTGGAAGATGTTCATTATGCTCAAGCTATAAATTATCTGGAAGCTTATAATCTTGAAGTTGGGCTCTTGATAAATTTTGGTGAACAAAGTCTAAATTTTAAACGGCTGACAAACAAAAAATATAAAGTCTGAACTGTGATTCTTATGATTAAATGATTAATATGAAATATGAAAATGGTATTCTAAATGAAAAATTATAATCACAGCAATCATAAAAATCAGATAAATCATAGTTCAGACAAATGAAACCCATCACCGAAGATAAAATAGAATACTTCGCAATTGAGCAGCTTCACTCATTCGGTTGGGAATGTCTTCATGGTTTAGCAATTGCTCCCGAGGCAGAAAAAGCAGAGCGACAAAGCTTTGAGCAAATCATTTTAACTGAACGGCTGCGTAAAGCAGTTTCAATAATCAATCGTCACATTCCCAAAGAAGCACAAGAGCAAGCAGTTCAAAAAATACTCCGTATTTATTCTCCCGATCTTCTCCATAACAACGAGACATTTCATCAATACTTAGCCGAAAAAGTTAAAATTCCTTATCAGCAAGACGGTTACGAGCGAAGCCATGAGGTAGCGCTTATTGATTTTGAAAATATTGATAACAATCAATTCCTTGCAGTTAATCAGTACACGATAGTTGAGAACAACCCCGCCTATTCTCTGTTCGATCTGGTTGTCGTTTTTAGGTTTTGATGTTTCTTCTTGGTTGTCCATTTGAAGGTAGTTTTGCTGTTAAACTTGAAAACCTTTCTATTCAAAAGTGCAACCGCATTTCTCAAATTCTCTGGTCTTGGGTGCATGTAAATTTGAGTAACCCTAATTTCCGAATGTGCAAGAGTTAACTTACTTCATAAATAGATACGCTTCTTTGCACTAATCCCTCTCTGCCAGAGCAAAGAGGTGAAACTGAACGCCTCTTTTTTGTTCTCGCTCGCTAATTTCTTTTCTCTCATTCTTCGACTAACTTGTCGGTAAATTTTTCTTCTTAGAAACATCAAAAAATTAAATCTAAGCTAAAAAAGCAATGGCATAGTTAATGTTTTATTTCGTTATTATGATGAAAAATGATTACTTAGAAAGGATGAATATGTATTGGGTTGAAGAGCCGAATAAGGCGGCAGTTTCTGAATTGTCTAACAGTCAAATCCTAGAAAACCTTGCCTATGCTGGGAAAAGATTCGAATATTTATATTGCAGAGAGTTACGAAAGCTGGAACAGGTACAATCAAAAGCGATTATCAAAAACCTCGAAGAATTTAAAACAGCCCAAACAAAGTACTTCCAAATTAAAGGTATGCATCCGAAAATATGGTTCGAAAATTGGGATGTGTACAAGGAAATTATTCAGGAAGCCGGCAGAAGAAACCTCGCTTTAGCCGAGAACGAAATGAATGGGTCGGAAAAAACACTTTGTTTTGGTTAGTAAGTCACATTACACAGAAATGAAGAATACAAACCCAGTTCCTAACGCATAGTACTAAAAATCAAAGGAACTGGGTTTGTTTGTGAATTTCTATCATTAACTTGCGTAACGTGAGTTAGTAAAATAACATCTGTATCCTTCGTTAATTCAAGTCAGCATATAAATTAGGGTTTGCTTTCCTTTTTAATTTCTGTCCCCAAAACTTCAGTTATATTTCTTAACCTAGGAAGACATGGCAGATAAAATCCTACAACTTTTACCCTATATGTTACACCTCTTTCGAGTTTTCTGTAAATTATTTCTGCATTTGTTTTTCTGTGGTAAAACGAGTCGGAATTTTCAAAAACTTCATCCGGTGTGAAAATCAAGTATCTGCCTTCTTCATTTCCAAATTTTTCTTTGTTTATAACAGTTAGGCTAATTTCTTTTTCAGTTAAGAATTTCTCAAAGAAAAGATAAGAGAAACCAAGGAAGAATAGCGACAAGATTATCGCAACAAAAATTGCCATCTTGAACATCGGATTTTTTAATACCATAGTTAACTCCAATAATCATCTGTTATCTTTTAAAACTTTGTAATTCAGTCCTTATACTTAGCAGCAGTTTTCTTCAATGTCGACATCAAAAAAAATCAAAACACAAAATGAGATTTAACTAAATCCTAATACGAGAAATATTAAGCGATACATTTTTACTAAAACTCTTGTAATAATTTCTAACGGAGGTAATATCTATTTTTCCAGCAGCAGTATTTAAGCTGAAAGCCATCGAAATTTGTAACCTGGAAATAGATAATTACGATCCAACAGCAGATAGCCCAAAATCCATACCAATTTTAGTGTAAATTTGCTTGAACGAATATGAACTTTATACTAAATTAAGAATTGAAAGCCAACCGGTTTATAAATAAAATATTAATTCGCATAATATGGATCAAGAAATAATTCTTAGTACAAATTTCCCTAATCTTAAATTATTCAAACGCGGTAAAGTGAGAGATGTTTATAGCGTTGGAGATTTTTATTTAATCGTATCAACTGATCGGTTATCCGCCTTTGATGTTATAATGGCGCAGGGAATTCCCTTCAAAGGTAAAGTGCTCACAAAAATTTCGGAATTCTGGTTTGATTTTATCAAACATATTATTCCCAATCATTTAATTTCAACCAATGTTGATGAATTCCCCGCCCAGTGCCGGCAATATGAAACTATTTTACGTGGAAGATCGATGCTAGTAAAAAAAGCAGAAGTTGTTCCGATCGAATGTATAGTTCGAGGATATATTTGCGGCTCAGGATGGAACGATTATATGCAAACCAAGTCAATATCAGGAATAAAACTACATGAAGGTTTAGTTAATTCGGAAAAGCTCGATGAACCAATTTTCACACCTTCAACCAAAGCTGAAATCGGATTACACGATGAGAACATCTCTTTCGATCAAGCTGAAAAAATTGTTGGTAATGAGACAATAACTAAGCTAAAAAATATTTCGTTGGAAGTATATAAATCAGCCTCTGAATTTGCACTATCCAAAGGCATAATCATAGCTGATACAAAGATGGAATTTGGATTCCATAATGGAGAGCTGATCCTAGTTGACGAAGTTTTAACTCCGGATTCATCAAGATTTTGGCCTGCCGACCATTATCAAAAAGGAAGAAACCAGGAAAGTTATGATAAACAAATCATACGCGATTATCTTCTGTCAATTAATTTTAATAAACAGCCCCCTCCGCCAATTTTACCTGATGATGTAATTCAGAAGACAAGTCGAAAATATCTTGAAGTGCTGGAAAAGCTCACCGGAGAAAAGCTGGCATAAATGTTTCCAACTACAATAAGAGTATTGGATCAAACAAAATTATTACTGAAGTGGGATGATAATTCAGAAACGATCATTACTTTGGAGAAGCTTAGAAAATATTGTCCATGCGCCACTTGCATGGCTGAACGAGAAAACCGTAGTTTAACATTCATCCCATTATTTCATTCTGGTCAAACAAAGATTAATAGAATAAATAAAATCGGTAATTATGCAATCGGTATACTTTGGGAAGATGGGCACAATACAGGAATATATGAGTTCCAATTTCTCAAAAATCCTTCTGAAAATTGAACCTGCTGAATATCAATGGTATTACCAAACCAATTAACCGTTTTACGAATTATCTTAACTCCCATTTTTTTTATTCTTCTTCTTTCGGAGGATACTTTTTTAAAGCAAATGGCACTTGGAGTTTTTCTGGGAGCTGCTATTACAGATTGGTACGATGGCTGGCTCGCAAGAAAATTCAATTACATAACTAATTGGGGAAGAGTCTGGGATCCGCTTGCAGATAAGATACTTACTTCAGCCGCTTTTATAGCTTTAGTAATTCTAGGATTAGTTGAACTCTGGATGGTAATCGTAATTATTTTGCGAGATTTTATCATAACTGGTTTGAGAATTTTTTCAGACTACAGAAATATTCCATTTCCGACTTCGATTTACGCAAAATGGAAAACATTTATTCAAATGATCTTCTTATATTATTTACTTTTTGTTTATGTTGGATCGTTAACTACACAAATTTATATCGGCAAAGAAAAAATATTTGAGATACTGCTTAATCAAAAATTAATTTTCTTCGGAATGCTATTTATAACTCTGCTGACTTTACATTCAGGTTTAACTTACTTATTCCGTAATCGTCAATTGATTAAGAAACTTTTTTCAAATGAAAATTAATGCAGTAGAAAAACTTATAGGTTCCGGACTCTACACGGGGTACATTCCTTTAGCATCTGGTACCTTTGGAAGTATTGTAGCTTTACTGATCTATTTTATTCCTGGTTTCGAAAAACCCTATGTGATTGTTCCGGCAATTTTAATTTTTGCTTTTTTAGGAATACATTTAGGAACGAAATTCGAGAGCTTATATGGTAAAGATCCGGCTGAATGCACAATTGACGAGGTTGTCGGGATGTGGATTTCGTTATTATTTCTGCCAAAGGATTTTTTCATAGCTTTAATTGCCTTTGTCATTTGGAGAGCACTGGATATCATTAAACCGTTTCCAGCAAGAAAATCAGAGTCGCTTAAGGGCGGATTGGGTGTTATGATGGATGATATAATTTCGGCGGTTTATTCATTGATTATTGTTCATTTAATTTTAGTTATTTTTACTAGGCAATTAATTAATTAAAAGAAATAACATGGTTGCGCACATTATCACCATTGGTGATGAAATTTTAAATGGTCAGACTTTAAATACTAATGCAGCATTCATAGGCGATCAGCTCGCTAACATTCAGGTTCAGGTGAATAAAACTTCCGTTATTGGAGATGATCATGATGACATCATGAGTGAATTTAAAAATTGCTGGGCCAAAAATGATCTTTTAATTGTTACCGGAGGGTTAGGTCCAACTCACGATGACATAACAAGAAACTGCATTGTAAAATTCTTTAAAACAGAATTGATTCAAAGCGATGATGTTTTGGATGATATAAGGCAAATCTTTCAAAAACGGGGTAGAGATGTAAGAAAGATAAATGAAGCTCAAGCTTTGGTTCCCAAAATTTCAAAAGTCATTCGAAATCACGTTGGTACAGCACCCGGAATTTGGATAGAAAAGGAAAATAAAATATTTATTGCAATGCCCGGTGTTCCGTACGAAATGCATGCCATGATGCATTCATTCGTCATTCCAAATCTGATTGATAAGCTAAAAGACTTACCTAATGTTCAAAAGAGCGTAACATTGGAATCTACTGGAATTCCAGAATCGTTTCTTTTTGAAAAGCTTGGCGACATATCAGAACTGTTGGATGGTGCTAAGATGGCATTTCTTCCAAGCCAGATTGGCGTTCGTTTGAGAATAACTGTAAATGAAAAAACTGAAGAGGACGCATCCAACAAGCTGAGTGAAATCGAGCAAAAAATTAGAAGTAAAGCAGGAAGATATATATTTGGTCGAGATGGTGAAAAACTTGAAGAAGTTGTTGGCAGAATTTTACATGAAAGAGGATTGAAAATTGCAGTCGCGGAATCTTGTACAGGCGGTTATCTTTCAAATTTATTTACTAACATAAGTGGAAGCAGCAATTACTTTGAAAGAGGTGTAGTGGCTTACGGTAATGCCTCAAAGGTTGAAATATTAAAAGTTGATGAGGATACGATCTCAGAGTACGGAACTGTCAGCTTGGAAGTAGCAAAGCAAATGGCCGAGGGAATAAAATCAATCAGCGGAACTGACATTGGTTTGTCAATTACAGGAATAATGGGACCTACCGGAGCAACAGAAGGTAAACCCCTCGGTTTAGTTTATATCGGTCTTTGTGATGAGGAAGTTTGCACTGCGAAAAAATTTACTTTCGGAGAGGATAGAATTTTAAATAAGCAGCGAACTGCACAAGCCGCTTTAGAAATTGTAAGAAGACATCTTTTAGGAATTTCTTTTGATGATTAGACTTTTTGTCGCGTTAATAATTCCCGACGAAACTAAAAATCAAATAATTCAAATTAGAAAAGAACTCTTACCCGGTCATATTAAATTAAGGTGGGAAGATAATTCAAAAATTCATCTCACCTTGAAATTCATTGGTGAGGTTAAAGAAGATATCCTTGAATCCATAACAAAAGAATTAAGTTTTCTCGAACATTATCAAAAAATAAACTGCAGAGTGGAGAGTTTTGGATTTTTCTTCAAAACTAAAGCTGAACCTCGAATTCTGTGGCTTGGACTAAAATTAGACAATGTCATTTTTTCTATTGTTGATCAGTTGAATCAACGATTGTCAATGTTTTCAATTCCTATTGAAAAGAGAAAGTTCAAAGCACATCTTACTTTGTTAAGAATAAAAAATGATGTTCCTAAAGATTTTATAAGTAAATTTTCAAATGTGGAATTGCCTGAATTTAATTTTACTGCAAATGAAATTGTGCTGATGAAGAGCGAGCTATCTTCAAGCGGCTCGACGTACAAAGAAATTCATAAATATTATTTAAAATGATTCGGAGGAATAATGAGTACTGACAGAGAACAAAAGCTTAAAATAATCGAAGATGCTATTTTAAGCATCGAGAAAACTTATGGAAAAGGTTCCATCATGAAATTGGGCGATGGTGTTGTTGCACCAGTTGATTCAATTCCAACAGGAGCATTATCGCTTGATCATGCATTAGGTATAGGCGGAATTCCCCGTGGTAGAGTGACAGAAGTATTTGGACCTGAAATGAGCGGTAAAACTACACTTTGTCTTCACATAATAGCAGAAGCACAAAAATTGGGAGGTCTGGCAGCATTCATCGATGCTGAACATGCTATGGATGTTAACTATGCAAAAAAATTAGGAGTTGATACAGCAAATCTTTTATTATCTCAACCCGATTTTGGTGAGCAAGCTTTGGAGATCACAGACACTCTTGTGCGAAGCAATGCCCTGGATATTATTGTGATTGATTCCGTTGCTGCGTTAGTTCCAAGATCGGAAATTGAAGGTGAAATGGGTGATGCAACAATGGCTGTTCAAGCAAGATTGATGTCCCAGGCATTACGAAAATTAACGGGTGCAATCTCAAAATCTAAAACAGCCGTTGTATTTATTAACCAATTGAGAAGTAAAATTGGAGTGATGTTTGGAAATCCTGAAACTACTACCGGTGGTAATGCACTGAAGTTTTATGCCTCAGTTCGGCTGGATATAAGAAGAATTGCCGCAATCAAAGAGGGTAATGATGTAATTGGAAACCGCACTAAAGTTAAGATTGTAAAAAGTAAAGTTGCTCCGCCTTTCAAGGAAGTTGAGTTTGATATTCTTTACAATGAAGGAATCAGCAAATCCGGTGACCTGGTTGATCTCGCTACAAATTTAGGCATGGTTAAAAAAAGCGGTGCCTGGTTTACCTATGATGAAGATAGATTTCAGGGCAGAGAACAGTTTAAACAGAAACTCAATGAAATTCCTGTTATGTACGAGAAGCTTTCGAATGAAGTAAAAACTAAACTTGGAATGGTTAAAGAAGAAAAAGAAAAGGCCGAAGAAAAACCAACTGCGAAAGAAAAAAAATCTCCAAAGTAATTTTAAATGAAAATAGTTAAGGTGAAAAAATGCGGAAGGAATCGCGTAGAAATACTGTTTGATAACGATAAAAACGCAGCTTTAGCTTATGAAGTTTTTTTAAAAAATCAGCTTAAGCTGAATCAAGAAATTTCAGAAGAATTCCTTTCGTTTCTCTTCGATGAAGATCAGAAATACCAAGTAAAACAAAGTGCCTTAAATTATCTGGCAAGAAGACAGCATTCAAAAAGTGAAATAAAAACTAAGCTAAGACAAAAGAAATTTGATAAAACTCTTGTCGAACTTACACTTGATGAGTTAGAACAAAATTATTATGTAGATGATCGTTCCTTTGCAAAACTTTTTACTGATGAAAAAGTAAAAGCAAAAAATTGGGGAAAAAATAAAATTAAGTCCGAACTAATTAAGAGGGGGGTCTCTTCAAAAATTATAGCAGAGGTAATCGAGGAGAAATTCAGCAATGATTTGGAAATTGAATCGGGATTAGAATTAGCAAGAAAAAAACTTAAAAAATTAATTAACCGAAAATTAGATCAAAAGAAAATTCAAACGAGTATTTATTCTTTCCTAGTTTCACGCGGTTACGATTACGATTTATGCAAGCAGATTTTTACTAAACTATTTAATGACGAAGAGTTAGGCGACCTTTAATTTTAAATTTAATTCTTTAATCATTTCCCCAATTTCCGGTATTGCAATTGCTTCTAAAGCTTCTTCCGGAGTAAACCACTTTCTTTTTCTATCGTTTTTTTCCGGATAATCATCAAGCACTTCATGCACTTCCATTGTAAATACTTTTATCAAACAAGTGCCTATTGGTTTGATGAGCTTGAAAGTACCAACTTCAAATGTTTCATTTGATCCCAAAACACCGGCTTCCTCGTATGCCTCTTTCTTAGCAGATTCAAACGGTGTCAGGTTAAATTCTATGTAACCCTTGGGAACAATCCAGTGTTTTCTCTTAAGGGAAGTAATCAGCAATATTTCCAATCCTTTTTTACATAAACGGTAAGGAATTACTGCAGACTGACTAAAATTAATTTCTAATTTCAATAAAGCTTGTTTAATAATTTTTTCTTATTGTTTATTTAATAAAATTTCTTCGGCTTTCAAAATGTGTCGAACAACAACAGTTAAGTTTACGGTTTCGTTTTTTGTAGTCTATAAAAATCTAAATCAATAGTTGTGCCATGCGAGATTATTTCGTTTGTTCTAGCTGAACCCGCGAAGTAAGATTCAAATATCAATAGATAATTCCTTTCCCTTTTAAGTAATAAATCCTTAATAGATTTTCATTCCAATCTGAACCTAAGCATTTGAGTGAAAATATTTGCTTGACTGAAAAGTGAGATAAAGTGATGGTAAATGTTTTAGGTTAAAATATTTATCTTTGATAAGCAATAATTGAAAATCATATGCAAATTCATCAAAACTATTCATTAAAGAAACACAATACATTTGGGATAGATGTATGCTGTAAGTACTACGCTGAAGTTAAAAATGAAAATGAGATAACGCAGCTGCTTTCCGAAGCCCGATTCAAGAACAAATCAAAACTGATTATTGGAGGCGGCAGCAATATCTTGTTCACAAAAGATTTTGACGGTTTGGTTATAAATCAAATCTCAAACAGAATCATTTTGTCATCCGAAGATGAAAAGTATGCATTCGTTTCGGCAGAAGCAGGAGTAATTTGGCATGAGCTCGTTCTGTTTTGCGTGAATAAAAATTTAGGTGGAATTGAAAATTTATCTTTGATACCTGGAAAAGTTGGAGCAGCACCCATTCAAAACATTGGGGCTTATGGTCAGGAACTTAAAAATGTGTTTCATTCTCTCAAAGGAATTCACATCGATGATTTGAAAGCGGTGAATTTTTCTAGTTCAGATTGTAAGTTTGGTTACAGAGACAGCATTTTCAAAAAAGAATTAAAAAGTAAAATTATCATAACGGAAGTAATATTACGTTTGAATAAATATCCTGAATTAAATACAAGCTATGGTATAATCGAAGATGAATTATCAAAGCTTAAAAAAGATAATATAACTATTAAGAATGTGAGTGATATTGTTTGCCAAATAAGAAGGAATAAACTTCCCGATCCACAAAAACTTGGGAATGCAGGAAGTTTCTTTAAAAATCCTGAGATCTCAATTGAAGAATATAATTTGTTGAAAAGTAAATACAGTGAATTACCGGGATTAAAGGTTTCAGATACAGTTATTAAAATTCCAGCCGGATGGCTGATTGAGAAATGCGGATTCAAAGGAAAAAGAATTGGAAATGTAGGTATTCACGAAAAACAAGCATTAGTTATTGTTAATTACGGTAATGGAAAACCTGAAGAAATATTAAAGTTAAAAAATAAAATTATTAAAAAAGTAAATTTAAAATTTAATTTAGAGTTACAGCAAGAAGTCAATATCATTTAGAAAATTTTCTCGCTTACAAATTCAGTTTCCCCAACATTTTATTAAAAAGTAAAAAATAATTTTTAAAATATTTTCTTCTTTTTCTCATAATGATATAAAATATTTTTTCAGATCACATTAGCTGAGTGGATGTTTTATTTTTATGCAAAAAATAGCGCTTTGCATTTGGTATAGAATCTGTTAACTCCTTGTATCATAATTAGATTGGCCCCTATTATCTATCGTGTTGCGCCAAAATAAAAGGTAACCAAAGCGAAAAATAGAGAAGTCAGTTGTTGATAATTAAGTTAACCGATTGTTAAAGAGAAAGATTTAAGGCAATAATAATTGTTTCTTTCTTTTTTTGCTACTTTTTTTCTTTCTTTGTTGATAAGTGGACAACTAAGAACTGATAGAGTTTGAGAATATTTTTGATTTTGTTCTTCATGTTATTTTCAAGCTTGTAAGGATCGAGTGAAGTAAAGATTTTAATAAGTTCTTTCTTTTGGGTCTTCGCGTAATCGAGTGGGTCATTTTATATCT
>MHAR01000029.1 GCA_001803045.1 Ignavibacteria bacterium RIFOXYB12_FULL_35_14
GATTTATTGTTTTTATCTATACAAAAATAAACAGCTTATGCCACTTTTCCTGTTTTTTATTTTAGAATTTTAGGTTATAATTAAAATCTTGCTAATACAGATAATTAGGAAGACTTTTTTTACAGGTTTATATTTTTTTTGGACAGAAGTGAACATTGCTAAGTTAATGAAATATTAAACCCGTTATTTCTTTTAGCAACAAACCCTCAACGTTTTTAAAGAGTTTAGAAAAGCATTAGAATTATTTTTTTTGAGAACTAACTTTCACTGAAAGCAATAATAAATACATCAACACCAGTATTATAGAGGATAATCATTCTTTGATTATCACAATTGCAGCAATTTTCATTAAACAACAAAATAAAATCTTAGATGAATCCTATTTATCCAGCAGTTCTGTTTAACAACTTGTAGGGCATCCATGCTGGTCGACCTACGGAAAAGATATGATTATATCATATTTATTAAATAACCTCACCAACAACAACAGATCTCTCTCCAAAACTTTGGGAGATTGTAATTAACTTAGCTTTATCTTTCGGTGAAACGATTGCAACCAAACCGATACCAAGATTAAAAACAGATCGCATTTCATCCTCAGTAATTTCTCCAGCAGATTGTATCAGCTTAAAGATTTTTGGTATGCGCCAGTTATTCCAAAAAATATTTAGCGATAATCCCTTTGGAAAGAATCTCATAGTATTGCCGACAATTCCGCCGCCGGTAATGTGAGAAAAACCTTTGACCGAAATATGTTTATTAAGATGTGATATTAATTTCAAATAAGATTTATGAATCTTAAGCAGTTCAGTTCCAAGAGAATTTGAAAATCCGGGTGGAGTTGTGTTAAGCGAATATTTTTCAAGCAGCACTTTTCTTGCGAGTGAATATCCATTAGTGTGTAACCCGCTTGAAGGAAAACCTATTAGAACGTCTCCCCTTTTTATTTTTTTCCCGTTTATCAGATTACTGCGTTCAGCAATTCCGACAATAGTACCTGAAAGATCATAATCATTTTGATCGTAAAGTCCTGGCATTTCAGCCGTTTCTCCGCCAATCAAAGCGCAGCAGTTTTCTTTACATGCAATAGAAAAACCTTTAATGATTTGCTCGGCTTTCTTGGGATTTAATTTTCCAAATGCAAGATAATCAAGAAAGAAGAGCGGCTTAGCACCGCAAACAGCAATATCATTTACACAATGATTAACTAAATCCTGTCCAATAGTATCGTGCTTGTTCAACTGAATGGCAATTTTTAGTTTAGTTCCCACGCCATCAACAGAAGAAACCAATACCGGCTGTTTATACTTTTTAAGATCGAGCTTGAAAAATGCGCCGAATAATCCGATATCGGAAAGAACATTCTTGCTGAAAGTTGATTTGGCAAGTGCCTTAATTTTTTTTACGGTCTCTTCACCGGCGTGAAAATCTACACCAGCGGATTTGTATGTGATGCTCAAAATTAATTCCTGTGATTCTGATTCTGTCAATAACTAAAAATATGTTGCATAAAATTAGTACAATTGATTATTCAAACTTAGTGGAAATAGATTTTATGAAAAAGTAATTGCCGAAAGATTCAATTATTCTAAAAATTTACCCAAATTAAAATTTTCATATATCGTCCCTATCGGGACTTTTATCCATGAGGTATAATTTGATCTATAAATATTTCGTCCCGATGGGACGAAAGCATTCTCTTTTCCACTTAATCTGTTCTATAGTATAATCTATCAAGTCCCGTAGGGACGAGAAATGAGATATTTTTTCTATAAGGTCATAAAAATTAATCTTAATGTTCTATTTCAAAATTTTTTAGTGATCTAAAAGTATTTTGGACAACAATGTTGTGTTTAGCTAAGTATTGAATCTCTAATTGTCCGCTTCCAACGGATTTTCGATTTATTTTGATTTTATAACTTATTCCACTTTAATGTGAATCCTAAGCAAATAATTATTTCAATTAGTATCAATGATCAAACCTTCCGGAATTATTTTTCCATTAAATTTGTAATATGAAAACAATTATCCTCCTACTAACCCTGGCATTTGGGATTTTATTCCCTCAGGGTCACGTTCTCTCATTTCTTCTAAAGTATTTTTTGATGGGTCTGCTGCTGTTTGCATTTCTAGATATACGAATAGATAAAAATGTGATTCAAAAATCCCATTTCTATATTTTAGCTGCAAACTTAATTGTTCCGCTAACACTTTATTCTTTGTTAAACTTGTTCAATCATCAATTAGCTCAAGCAGCGTTTATTACTGCGTTAGCACCCACCGCAATAGCTGCTCCGGTTGTGATAAGCATATTAAAAAGAAAAGTTGAATATGTCGCTTTCTCCTTACTGCTTACGAATATTGTTATCGCTTTACTTGTTCCATTCTTGCTAACAAATTTTGCCGGCAATTCATCTTCCATTAATATTTGGTCAATATTTTATCCTGTCTTGATTGTATTTTCAATTCCCTTGCTGCTCGGACAGGCATTAAAATATTTATTACCTGTTGTTCATTCTTTTCTCACCAGATTTAAAGACGATTCTTTCTATTTATTAATGGGAGCTATATATCTTGGTACTTCCAACGCAAGCAATTACTTAAGAACTGAAATGAATCAGTCGTTTGATATTGTGTTTTTTATTGGTGCTGCTTCATTCTTAATATGCTTTCTAAATTTCAAATTTGGAAGATTTCTCGGCGGGAAAGATTTTTCCATAGAAGGTGGACAATCATTAGGTCAAAAGAATAATGCGTTTACAATCTGGATTGCGCTTACATTTATCAGTCCACTTGCTGTAGTAGGACCCGTTTTTTATGTCCTGTTTCAGAATTTATTTATTTCATGGGAATTATATCAACACAATAAGATGAAAAGTTGAATCTCTGGTAATAGTTTTACCGAAGTATAAATTTTAATCTATCTTGTTTACCTGGTTCCAAAATATCTATCCAAAATGAGTTTAAGATTTATCTCTTCATTTATAAAATTATAAGATCCTTTATATTTAAAAAATAAGATAATAAGGTTTTATTGATTGAGGTTTTATGGTGTTACTAAGGTCTTTGAAAAATGAAAATACTCTTGATGATTAATCTTTTAAAATGATTAACCTTAGTAACAAAATAGGGAGAATCCATTTTAACCTTATCACTTTATTTCAAAAATTAGGAAAACAGACATAACCTATTGAGGAAAAATTATTTCAAACCAGTAGAAAGTCTTTCTTAAGAAAGCATGCAGTAAGAAATATTTGAGAGAAAGTGAATTCAAAACAAATTTAAATCTGGTTGATACTGATAATCATTAAAACTTTTTTCCCACTTCAGATTTATGTGGGATAATACTGGATCTCAATAAATTTTAGTTGCAACTAATTTTTTATAAATTATTTTAACATTATGAGAATATTAAAATTTGGCGGTTCATCCGTAGGTTCACCTAAAAGGATATTGCAGGTAATCGATATTCTAAAAGGCTATGTAGAAAAGAAAATTCTTTCAGCGGTTGTTTTTTCAGCATTTCAGGGTGTTACCGACGACTTAATTTTATTAGGGAAAAAAGCCGTTGCCGGCGATAAGTCATATCTTAACGATATTGAAAAATTACAACGAAGACATTTAACGGCTATTTATAAGTTGATCCCGGAACTAGGCAGCAAACCTCTAATCAATAAAATTTCAGAGATGTTTGAAAATTTGAAAGAGATTACTCAGGGTGTTTTCCTTTTGAAAGAACTAACTCCGCGCACTATGGATAATATTCTCAGTTTTGGGGAAAGACTTTCAAACATCATTATTACGGAAGCAGTATTAAACCGTGGGTTTACCGTTGAATACCTTGATGCAAGAAACATTATCAAAACTGACAGCAATTTCGGCAATGCAAAAGTTGATTTTAAAATCACAAACGAGCGAATTAAGAATTATTTCAAATCCCATCACAAGGTCCAAATTGTTACTGGATTTACAGGATCGAATCCAGATAATGAAACAACTACATTGGGAAGAGGTGGATCGGATTACACTGCTTCAATACTCGGTGCTGCACTTAACGCTGACTTGATTGAAATATGGACAGACGTTGATGGAATTTTAACTGCTGATCCTAATAAAGTTGAAAATGCTTTCCCCATAAAAGCAGTTACTTACGAAGAAGCAATGGAACTTTCACACTTCGGGGCTAAAGTTATTTATCCCCCAACGATGCAGCCAGCACTCGAGAAGAAAATTAAACTCGTCATTAAAAATACATTTAACCCGAAATTTAAGGGAACTCTTATTCTTGAGCGTCAACCTAACGTTGCTTTTACCGTAAAAGGTACTTCTTCAATTGATGATATTACTCTTTTGACTATAACCGGCAGTGGTATGATCGGTGTTCCGGGTATTGCCTCACGACTATTCGGATCACTCGCAAAACGCGACATAAGTGTTATCATGATCACTCAGGGTTCATCCGAACATACAATTTGTATTGCTGTGCTTCCTCAGTACGGACTGCCGGCAAAAAAAGCCATCGAAGAAGAATTCTCTTATGAATTGCGTGACAGAATAATCAGCAATGTAACTCTCGAAGAGGGCAATTCTGTAATTGCTGTTGTTGCTGAAGATTTCAGGCTAACACCACGAATTGCAGGAAGAGTTGTACAGGCTCTCGGAAGCAATGGAATAAATATTCTTTGCATAGCCCAAGGTTCCTCCGATCTAAATATTTCTCTTGTAATTCAAAAGACATCGTTAAAGAAGGCATTAAACGTTCTGCATGACACATTGTTTACACAAGTACCAAAAACGACTAATTTGTTTATGATAGGAACAGGTTTAGTCGGTGGTGAACTGTTCAACCTGATTCAACAAGAAAAAGGAAATCTTGAAAAAAAGCTTAATAACAGGTTGAAGTTTATCGGTATAGCCGACAGTAAAAAAATGATGTTCGACGAAAAAGGAATTGACATATCAAACTGGAAAGTATTGTTAGATTCATCTGAAGTAAAATCGTCGGTGCTGTCTTTCATAGATAAAATGAACAAGCTGAATCTGCCAAATACAATTTTTATTGATTGCACAGCTAATGAAGCAGTTATTCCCTATTACGAAAAGATATTGAGCGAAAGTGTTTCAATAGTTACGCCAAACAAAATTGCTAACTCATCTCCAATTAATTATTACAATAAAATCAGAACAGCAGCAAAGAGGAATAATGTTCAATTCTTATATGAAACAAATGTTTGCTCGGCAATGCCGGTAATTAAAACGCTTACCGATCTTGTTGCCTCGGGTGATGAAGTAATCAAAATTGAGGGAGTTTTATCCGGTACTTTAAGCTACATTTTTAACGAATTGAAGAAAGGAAAAAAATTTAGCAATATTGTTTCGGATGCAATGCAAAAAGGATTTACCGAACCCGATCCGCGAGATGATTTAAATGGACTTGATGCTGCACGTAAAATTCTTATTCTCGCTCGAGAAATCGGAGCTCAACTTGAATTGACTGACATTGAAGTTGAAAATCTAATCCCAGAGGGATTGAATAAAATTAAAGCTTTAGGTCGGTTTTTGTCGAAGCTAAAAAATTATGACAAGATATTTGAAGTACGAAGATCAAAAGCAGCAAAAACGGGACGTGTATTATGCTACATCGCAAGCTTTGAAAATGGAAAAGCTAAAGTTGGTGTTCAAGAAATTGGAGAAGATCATCCATTTTATAACATAAGCGGCATAGAAAATATTGTTTCAATCTCATCAAAATATTTTAACAAGAAACCGCTCGTAATTCGAGGAATGGGAGCAGGTGCAAGATTAACGGCTTCAGGGGTGTTATCGGATATTTTAAAAGTTTCAAATCAATTGGGAAAATTATAAATGAAAAAAATTGGTGTGGCAATACTTGGTGCAACAGGCAGCGTTGGACAGAAATTTCTTGAATTATTGGCGGAACATCCACAGTTTGAAGTAAAGGAACTAGCTGCTTCAGAAAAATCTGCCGGTAAAAAATATAAAGAAGCAACTAACTGGATAATGCAGAAAGCTCTTCCCTTAAATTTTAGCGATATGATTGTCAAGGAATGTCAGCCAAATCTTAAATCGAAAATAGTCTTCTCTGCATTGGATGCATCGGTCGCTGGTGAAATCGAAGAAGACTTTGCGAAAGCCGGTTACATTGTCATATCTAATGCTCGCAACCATCGGTATGATCCTAATGTTCCTTTGATTATTCCTGAGGTTAACTCCGATCATCTTGAGATGATTAAGTTTCAGAAATATGGGGACGGTGCTATTATTACAAATCCTAACTGTTCGACAATTGGATTGGTGCTTGCTCTAAAACCCCTGCATGAAAACTTCGTAATTGAAAGTGTCAACGTAGTTACGCTTCAAGCTGTATCAGGTGCCGGATATCCGGGTTTACCCTCAATGGATATTATCGACAATTCAATTCCCTTCATTGGAGGTGAAGAGCCAAAAATGGAAAAGGAACCGCTTAAAATATTAGGCAGATTGAATACTAAGGGACAGGTTGATTTTGCAGATATTGTGATTAGCGCACAATGTAATAGAGTTGCTGTAAATGATGGTCATCTTGAATGTGTGCAGGTTAAATTGAAGAAGAAACCTTCCATCGAAGAGATGATTAATTCATGGATTAATTTCAAAGCTGAACCGCAGAAATTAAATTTACCTTCAGCGCCTAAGAATCCAATTTATTATTTCCATGAAGAAAAATATCCTCAGCCTAAAATTCACCGTAATCTGGAAAAGGGCATGGCTGCAGCAGTCGGGCGATTGCGTGAGTGCCCGTTATTCGATTATAAATTTGTCGTCCTTTCTCATAACACAGTTCGTGGTGCTGCGGGTGGTACCATTTTAATTGCAGAATTGCTGCATGCAAAAGGATACTTGCCTGATGAATAAATCTTCCTCAGTAAAAGTATCTGCGCCAGCAACAGTGTCAAATGTTGGCTGCGGATTTGACATAATGGGTTTCGCTACCGGTATTATCAGTGATGAAGTGATCTTAAAGCTAACCGACAAGAAGGGAATCATTATTTCAAAAATTTCCGGCGATGGTGAAAAACTCCCTTTTGATGTGCAAAAAAATACATGTACAAAATCAATTATCGCAATGCTGAAAAGTCTAAAGCTCGATATCGGGCTTGATGTAAAAATTTCTAAAAAGATTGGATTTGGCAGCGGACTCGGTTCCAGTGCTGCAAGCGCTGTTGCAGGCGCATTCGCATTAAATGAATTGTTAGGCAAGCCATTAAGCAAATATGAGCTGCTCAATTTTGCTATCGAAGGTGAAAAGATCGCCAGTTTAGCAACTCATGCTGATAATATTGCACCGTGCTTATTCGGTGGATTTGTTTTGATACGCTCTTACAACCCGATTGATCTAATTCAACTTAAACCTGCTGAAAATTTATTCTGTACAATTATTCATCCTCAATTAGAAATAAAGACTAGTGAAGCGAGAAAAATTCTCGGCAATACCATTCCCTTGAAAATAGGAATTACACAATGGGGAAATGTCGGAGCACTTGTGGCAGGCATTATAAATAAAGATATTGAATTGATCGGCAGATCTGTACAAGATGCAGTAGCAGAGCCAAAACGAGCTGCATTGATTCCAGGATACTATGATATAAAAAATGCTGCATTAGAAACCGGAGCAAAAGGATGCAATATCAGCGGATCGGGTCCGGCAATTTTTGCTTTTAGCGATAATGAGGATAATGCATGGAAAATCGGCAAAGCAATGAAAAAAGTTGTGGATAAAATGAAAATAAAAAATAGAATATATGTTTCGCGGATAAATAAGAATGGTCCTAAAATCATCGAGTAGTAATGAAGTTTTACAGTACTAACAATCATAGCAGCCTAGTTTCATTTCGTGATGCAGTAATTAAGGGGCTTGCCGAGGATGGCGGATTATACATGCCCCAGCATATTCCAATTCTCACTTCATCATTTTTTAAGGATCTAAGAAAGTGTTCTTTTACAGAAATCGGATTTGAAATTGCATCCAAGTTCATTGAAGCAAATGAAATTCCATCGAATGACCTTAAAAAAATTATTGATAAAGCTATAGATTTCCCTGCCCCGCTTGTAAAGCTAAATGATTCTTTGAATGTACTTGAATTATTCCACGGACCGACTCTCGCTTTTAAAGATTTCGGTGCAAGGTTTATGGCAAGAGTAATGTCATATTTCATAAAAAATTCTAATCAAGAAATGAATATTCTTGTTGCCACTTCGGGTGATACGGGGAGTGCTGTGGCTAATGGTTTTTATGGTGCAGAGGGAATAAAAGTATTCCTGCTTTATCCCAAAAACAAAGTAAGCCCGCTGCAGGAGAAGCAGCTAACCACATTGGATAAAAATATTACGGCACTCGAAATTGATGGAACGTTCGATGACTGTCAGCAAATGGTTAAAGCAGCTTTTGTTGATGGTGAGTTGAAATGTAAAATGAATTTATCCTCGGCAAATTCAATCAACATTGCCCGGTTAATTCCACAAATCTTTTACTACTTCGAGGCTTACAAGCAACTGCCTGGTTTCGACAAGGAAGTTTATATTTCTGTTCCTTCAGGTAATCTTGGAAATCTGACTGGAGGATTAATTGCCAAGAAAATGGGTTTACCGGTTTCAAAATTTATCGCAGCAACAAACTCAAATAATGTTTTCACCGAGTACGTTAAGAGCGGAAGATTCGTTCCCCGTTCATCCATAAAAACTTTTTCCAATGCTATGGATGTCGGCAACCCGAGTAACCTAGCACGGATTAACGGGTTGTTCAACAATGATGTTTCCTTGATTAGAAAAGTAATTTATTCTTCAAGTTATACTGATGACAACACAATTTCAGCGATTAAGGAAGTTAATGCGAAATATAATTATACGATTGACCCGCATGGTGCTGTTGGATATCTTGCTCTGAGAGACTATCTAAAAAATATTTCAAAGAATTCCTTTTATGGAATAATTGTAGAGACTGCACATCCCGCTAAATTTAAGGATATTGTTGAATCTGCAACATGTAAGGAAATTAACATGCCGGAAATTCTTTCGAATTGTTTGGAAAAAGAAAAACGAGCAGTGGCATTACCGAATGAGTATAAATCGTTAAAAAATTATTTGTTATCGATAGCCTAACTTCCTCGGTTGTCACCAACCATTTAACTACAGAACTTCAGTCGCAAAGAAGTTTATAACTGCAAAGCCAGATTTAAAGATTAGCACTCCTTAAAAATTCTCCAATTATTTTATTCAACTGATCAAACTCAATTAAAAATGCATCGTGCCCGTGAGGGGAGTTAATCTCTGCATATTTTGAATCGGGAATATTTTCAACTAAAAATTTTTGTTCGATGGTAGGATATAAGACATCAGATGAAATTCCGATAACAAGCGTTTTCGGTTTAACTTGCCCAAGAACGTTCTCAATTTTATCCCGGTTCAATCCAATGTCATGCCGATCCATAACATCTGCCAGTAGAAGATAAGTGTTTGCATCAAACCGTCCGGCAAGCTTTGTGCCCTGGTAATCGAGATAGCTCATCACCTGAAATATTTCCGAATCACTTGTTTTTTCTCTTCCAAATTTTTGTTCGAAAGATGAAAAGCTTCTGTAAGAAATCATGGCAATCTGCCGTGCGAGCGATAATCCTTTCACAGGCTGTTTCTTATAAAATCCGTTCTGCCACTCGGGATCATTTTTAATCGCAAGTCTTTCGACCTCATCCAATCCGATTGCCCATGCAGAATGTTTTGCAGATGTGCCAATAGGAATTATCGATTCAACTACCTCAGGATACATAATTCCCCATTCGACTGCCTGCATTCCGCCGAGCGATCCGCCGGTAATTGTTTGTATCTTATTTACTCCGAGATGATCTATCAAAGCTTTTTGAACTTTTACTATATCCCGTACATTAATACTTGGAAAGTCTGCTTGATACGGTTTATTAGTTTTACGGTTAATGCTAACAGGTCCCGTTGTTCCATAACAGCTTCCAAGAATATTTGAGCAAATAACAAAATATTTGTTAGTATCGAAAACCTTGCCTGGACCAATAACCGGATCCCACCAACCGGATTTTCCTTTAAACATTTTTGAATACTTTTTTAATAAGTCTGGTTCACTTTCAGAATCTGATTCCTCGGCATGCAATATTCCTGCTGCATGTGAATTACCAGTTAGAGCGTGACAAATTAAAATCGCATTGGTACCTTCAGCATTCAATTTCCCATATGTTTGGTAAGCAACTTTAACTTTCTCAAGTCTTACCCAGCTTTCGAGAATCAAAGGATTATTCGATGTGAATAACTCGGCAAATTTTGTTACGGAATATATGCAAGTTTCATTTTCAGTCTTCATTCTTCACATCTTTATTGGAAAGAAATCTCCTTTTTAGGCAGAAATCTTTCGTGATTAAATATTTATTTGGTTGCAACATTTAAAGCTTGATCGAAATCTTCTAAGATATCATCAATATGTTCAAGTCCGACCGATACACGAATCATTTCGGGAAGAACGCCGGACTGTTTCTGTTCTTCTTCAGATAATTGCTGATGAGTGGTAGACGCCGGATGAATCACCAAAGTTTTGGCATCACCTACATTTGCAAGTAAACTTGCAAGCTTAACATTATTGACAAACTTCTTACCTGCTTCCAACCCTCCATTTATACCAAAAGCAAGAATTGATCCGAATAAACCGCGATTCAAATATTTTTTTGCACTCTCATGATAGGGATGACTTTCAAGCCCAGGATACCACACCCACTCCACCCTGTTATCACCCTCCAGGCGCTTAGCAAGTTTAACAGCATTCTCGCAATGTCTGTCAACGCGGAGTGATAACGTTTCCAATCCCTGGATAAATAGGAATGAATTGAACGGGCTTAATGCGGGACCGAGATCGCGCAAACCTTCAACCCGCGCTCGGATAATAAATGCTATATTTCCAAACGGAGAATTTTTGCCAAACACTTCCCAAAATTTCAGATCGTGATAACCCGGACTCGGTAAAGTGAAAATAGGAAAATTTCCATTCCCCCAATCAAATTTTCCAGAATCAACGATAACTCCACCTATCGAGGTTCCGTGGCCTCCTATCCATTTTGTTGCTGATTCAACAATTATATCGGCTCCATGTTCAATTGGATTCGCTAAATATCCTGCTGCACCGAATGTATTATCAACAATAAGAGGAATGCCATAACTATGAGCAAGTTCTGAAAGAGTCTTGAAATCCGGAACATTCAATCGCGGGTTACCGATAGTCTCAATGTAAAGAGCCTTGGTTTTCTTATCAATTAATTTTTTGAATTCGAGGCGATCATCACCGTCAACAAATTTTACATTTATTCCAAGTCTGGGCAAAGTAACTTTGAATAGGTTGTAAGTTCCACCATAAAGAAGGCTTGTTGAAACAATATTTTCGCCAGCCTGAGCTATGGTTGTTATTGCCAATGTTTCTGCTGCTTGACCGGAAGATACGGCAAGTGCGGCTATGCCCCCTTCGAGAGCTGCAATACGTTTTTCAAATACATCCGTAGTGGGATTCATAATTCTAGTATAAATATTACCAAACTCCTTCAAAGCGAATAGGTTCGCAGCATGTTCAGCGTCATTAAATGTGTATGAGGTTGTTTGATAAATCGGTACTGCACGTGCATTTGTGGCTGAATCCGGGGAATGACCGGCATGCAATTGCAGTGTTTCAAAGCGATGTTTATTTGAGCTGTTTGTATTCATCTTATCTCCTTTAGTACTTGTTGTTTAGATTGATTATTTAGTTTCACAGCAAAAAAAAACTCTTGGGAAAGATTTCCGAAGAGTTTTAATTTTTCTTCTGCTCATCTTTCCCGCAATAAAATTGGGGCAGGATGTAGCACCTCTCTCAAAATATATTGAGCGGTTGCTAAGGTGTCTTCGGGCCTGTTCCCTCGACCTTTCTTGATAAGTTATTTACAAAAAGAACGGGCACAAAAAAGCCCTTCGTTTTGGGAAGGGCTTAAATAAACTTTTAAAAATATAGTTTACCGCAGCCCATACGAATAGTAACACATCATATACATATTCATTAAAAATTTAGCGGTTATATTTTTTATTTCTTTTTTCATTTCAGATATTTCAAATCTTACGCTGCAAATATAGTAAAATATTTTTCAGATCAAATTAAAAAATAATTTTTCTAAAAATTGTTTAACTCTTTCATTCTTAACTTCATTTTTTTACAAAGGAAGTCAACTGCTTCGCAGAACTAAATGCAATCAAAATAAATAAATTATTAACTCTATGCGTTTTATTGGTTTTACACAACCTTATCATTGAGAGCCTTTGTGAAAATATGGTGTCAAACGAATTTTGGTTTTGTTTTTAAACTGAAATCAAAATATTTTTTAATAAGTTACCTTACGCAAGTGAGTGTAAAACCTGCGAAGTTTTGTAATTAGTATATTCTTAAAGTAATTTTTTGGCTCTTAATTGAAAATATTTTCATAAAACCATTCATTGAAACCGTGGAGGTTTGTCATTTTGCATAACGTGAGTTAATAAATTGAATTATCACACCCCTCTTTATGGCGGTGTGCAAGCGACACCTAATTCCGAGCTTAATCCAACAATGATCGGTTATTTATAGCTAAAGGTGTTTTTTGTGATATTACACAGTGGAGGTGACCAAAAAGTAACATTTTTTATCGAAAAATAGCACGCTGAATGAACTGATTTAAACTGATTTTCCCAGATTTTATAATTGAATAATTACTTTTTGGTCGCCTTCTTAATCAATCTACTATTTTGCGCAATGTGACTAAATTATTAAATCCGAAAAACACTCGTGTAAGGGATATTCTTTAGTGTGTACTTCTTAGTCAATTTAGAATAGCAAGACATATTCTCGGAGTTGAAAAATCAAAAAGCGCCTCTCTTAGTTTTAAGAATAATAAAATTTAAAAAATTGAAAAAGAGAATAAAAACTAAGTTTTTGTTTGTGGAATATTAATTGTTACGTACTTAGCACAATTAAATAATCATTCCAATAATCACTAGAGGACAATTATGAAACGATATATACGTTTCTTCATTTTGGCTCTCTTTGCTGCAAGTTTAACTTTTCCGCAAGCGGTAAAAATCAAACGTGTTGCAAAATCTCCTGCAGATTTAAAACTCACACCCTGGGTGGGAACACTCTCAACAGGCTTAAAAGTAGTCGGTAAAGGTATGTCGGTCTATTTCTTAGCAGATACAACCGGTTCCGGCGCTACAGCTGTTACTTCGTTTGCATGGTCAATCATAGCTCAACCAGCTGGCTCTGTTACGGTTTTTGACACTACAGACAGAATAGATGCTAAATTTAAACCTGATGTGGTTGGACAGTATATAGTTCAAGTATCTGTAAACGGCGGTGCTAAAACGGCTGTTGATACAATTTTGGCCAGCATATTTAAAGGCAGCCTTGCTCCTGGTTTTACGTGTGGAACTTGTCATACAAGCCACAACACTGACTGGGCGCTTACTAAACATGCCTCCATTTACAAACGCGGCTTGACCGGTATGCTGGAAAATAGTGAAGAAACAGGATTTAAAGGTGTTTATGGATTATCTTGTGCAAGATGCCATACCACGGGTTTTGACATAACAGCCGATAATGGGAATTTTGGATATCTTGCTCAATCAACCGGTTGGGATACAACTTGGTATAAACCTGATGTACCAGTTAACAATGAAATCTTTATTACGTACGGAGATCAAACCAGATGGAATTTACTAACTACCTCCTATCCCACCGTTCTACCAACTGCTACTATTGGCTGCGAAAGCTGTCATGGAGCAGGAAATGACCACATGACTACCGGCCCGACAAAAAAGAACATTGCCAAAAGTCTTGAATCCGGTGTTTGTATGGTATGTCATGATTCACCGGCTAAGCACAGCCTTGCCCTCTTCTATAAAGAATCAGCTCATTATACTATGCCTGCAGCTGGTGTTACTGCTGCTGGACGTTCAGGCTGTTACCCATGCCATAGTGGTGCTGCATATGTAAAATATGCTACGAATAAAACAACTCCAGGGTACGATCAAGTAGCAGATAACTTCCCATCAGTTTCATGTGCTACTTGCCACGATCCACACACATACAATCACGAAAAACAACTTCGCTTAGCAACACTCGATTCCTTACAAAACGGTTACAAGATACCTGAAGGAACCGCCGGATTAGGTATGCTATGTATGAATTGTCATAGAGGTCGCTACAACTCAAAGACTAATGTTGATGGATACGTAACAAGATTCAACACACCCGGACAAGCTTATCCTTCAAGAATTTATCCTCATTACAGCCCGCAAACCGATATGTTATTAGGAAGAAATTCCTATGATTGGGGATTAGCAAATCTAGATGGCGTTACTACGCACGGTGGAGTTGAAAACGCTTGTGTAACTTGCCACATGCCGACAAGAGTAAATGGTTCAGGAATTCATCCGGATCACTCAATGAAAATGTCTGATCCTGTGACAGGCGATAAAGTCACAGCATGTGTATCATGCCATGGCAGCATCACGCACTTTACTGACATCAAAGCTAAAGCCGACCATGATGGTGATGGTGTTCAGGAATCCACAGTTGAAGAGGTTCATGGACTTCTTGAAGAATTGGCCGCATTATTACCTAAGGATGCATCGGGCGCAGTTATTGAATTAGCTAACAGTGCAACAAGAGCAGCTGATTCAACAGCAATTGCAAATAATCCTTATGGATCTCGCGTATTTGCAGGAATCTGGAATTATTATTATGTAGAACATGATTTTAGTAATGGTATTCATAATCCAACTTATGCAATTCAATTATTGAAATATACGATTATGTATGTTCAATCTGGTGTTATCCCTGTTGAATTAACTTCATTTACCGGTTCAGTAGAAAATGGGCTGGTTAGTTTGCAATGGCAGACTGCTACTGAAACTAACAACAGAGGATTCGAAGTTCAGAGAAAAACCGGTGACTATAATTGGCAAACAGTGGGATTTGTTTCCGGTAAAGGAACAACCACACAAATGTCTAACTATACATACTCAGATAATCCGGTTGGAATTACTACCCTTACCAAAATTTCATACAGATTAAAACAACTTGATTATGATGGTACCGCTAATTATTCGAAGGAAATTAATGTTGAATTTTCCGGTGCACCTAAATCTTTTAGCTTAGACCAAAATTATCCTAATCCGTTCAATCCTGCTACGGTTATCAGATATGCTGTTCCTAACGAAAGTAAAGTTAAAGTTGTTGTTTACAACTTAGCAGGTGAGGTTGTAAAAGAATTAGTTAACGAAGTACAATCCGCTGGTTTCCATGAAAGTACATTCAACATTAATTCTGGTGTTAGTTTATCTTCCGGAATTTATTTCTATTCGATTGAAGCAACACCGCTGAATGGAAATAATTCCTTCCGACAGACCAAGAAGATGATTCTGTTGAAATAATTCTGCTTTTCACATCTTCTTAAAAAAGCCCGGCTGCTCCAGCCGGGTTTTTTATTTTCAATATTTTTGCATGTGAAGCTACTGTGTCAATAAATTTTCACTAAAAAGGCGTAAAAAATTTGATATATTTGTGTCCGATAATTAATTAATAAAATTATTCATCAAATGTCCTTTGCCGAATTAAACGAAAGAGAAAAGAGTATACTGCGGTACATTATTCAGCAGTTCATACTAACGGCATCACCGGTTGGTTCACGAAATATTACCAAACGATATGATTTAGGAATATCTCCTGCAACTGTCCGGAATATTATGTCTGATCTGGAGGAATCCGGCTTCATTGATCATCCGCATACATCTGCGGGACGAATCCCAACCGATAAAGGTTACCGGTTTTATGTTGATTCACTCATGAATGTTCAAGCTATCGATAACAACGAAAAAAAAATGATCGATAAGGAATTTGAAAGTAAGCTTGATGAAACAGATGAATTACTGAAAGTTACATCAAACATACTCAGTAAAATTACACGACAGCTTGCCTGTGTTACTTATCCAAAATTAGAAACCGGCGCTCTTGAAAAGCTTCAGATTATTAGTTTATCATCAACTAGAATTCTCGTGGTAATGAGCATTAAAGGAGGGCTAGTAAAAACAATTACAATTGAATTCGCTTCTGAGATAAAAGAATTCCAAATAAGCGCTGTTCAAAATCTATTAAACGAAAGATTATCAGGTTTATCGTTTAAGGAAATTCGTGCAACTTTTAGTGAACGGTTCAAGGACGTCCACGAAGATCAAAAAGCTATAATACGACTTTTCCTTAACTCTGCCGATAAAGTATTTAAAGACGTGAGAAGCTCGGATGGCGTTTACATCACCGGTGCAAAAAATGTTATTCAACAGCCAGAATTTGACGACCCCGAAAGATTCCAAAGCGTAATTGAACTCATTGAAGATAAAGATATTATCGTGCATATTTTAGATAAAACTGAAGATATGAACTCGGACAATGTTTACATTTCAATCGGCAAAGAGAATGAAGATCAAAAGCTTTTGGATTATAGCTTAATTACGAAAGAATATAAAATCGGCGATGTCTCCGGTCATCTAGGAATTATTGGTCCCAAAAGAATGGAATATTCAAAAGTAATTGCAATTGTAGATTATGTTGCAAAAATGCTAACAGAAACATTAAAAAACGAAATAATGAAATAGAGGTCTGAAATAATGAATTTTAAAAAAGAAAAAAATAAAGAAAAAATAGAAGAAAAGAAGATGGAATCTGAAGAAACAGTAAACGATGAAAAGTTGGAAGAAGATAAAATAGGAGTTCATGAAAAAATAGATTTAGAGGACAAATTAAAATCGACTGAGCAGGAATTAGAGGGTTATAAAGATAGACTTCTAAGAAAAGCAGCCGAATTCGAGAATTACAAAAGACGTGTTGAGAATGACCAATTCAATTTGCTCAGATATGCAGCGGAATCGTTGATAATTAAGCTTCTTCCGGTAATAGATGATTTCGAGCGATCATTAATTCATATTAAAGACGCGAAAGACGTGGATAGCATTAAAGACGGCATAAAGCTGGTTTACGATAAACTGATGAAGATGCTTGAGGATCAGGGTGTTAAGTCAATTGATGCTGTTGGAAAACCATTTGATGTACATTATCACGAAGCAATTATGCAAAGAAAAGCAGATAACGTTGAACCTCATACTGTGATCGAAGAATTTGAGAGGGGATATCTTTACAAAGATAGGGTTATACGTCATTCCAAAGTTGCTGTGAGTGAAGATAATCATGAGGAAATAAGCGATTCGTCAGAACAAACGGATAAAGAAAAATTAAACAACAATGAAAGCGAAGCTGAATGACTAAACGCGATTATTATGAAATACTCGGTGTAAATCGCAATGCTAGCAAAGATGATTTGAAGAAGGCTTATAGAAAGCTTGCAATGGAGCATCATCCAGATAGAAATCCGAACAACAAAGAAGCTGAAGAAAAATTTAAAGAAGCCGCTGAAGCTTACGAAGTGCTAAGCAATGATGATAAAAAAGCCCGCTATGATAGATTCGGGCATGAAGGAATGAGGTCAAGCGGATATAGTTCACCCGGATTTACTGACATCAATGATATCTTTTCACATTTCTCGGATATTTTTGGGGGTGGTTCAATCTTCGACGATTTTTTTGGCGGCAGTTCAAGAGGCAGAGGTCAAAGAAGACGAACTATTGGTACTCCCGGTTCTGATTTAAGAGTTACATTAAAATTAACTCTTGATGAAATTGCAAAAGGCGCGACTAAAAAAATAAAAATTAAAAAGCATGTCAAGTGCGATCAGTGCAATGGAAGTGGAGCAGAATCCGGAACGTCCACTAAGACCTGTCCGGTTTGCCAAGGATCAGGTGAAGTTAAAACTGTATCGAGGTCAGTGTTCGGTCAATTTGTTAACATCACCACATGCAGCAATTGCAGCGGTGAAGGAGCGGTCGTTGATAAGCCATGCAAAAAATGCATGGGCGATGGCAGAGTATATGAAGAAACGACTGTAAAAATTAATGTCCCAGCCGGTGTACACGAAGGAAGCTATATGACAATGCGTGGAGAAGGCAATTTCGGCAAACGCGGAGGTCCATCGGGTGACATAATCGTTATCTTCCAGGAAATTCCACATGAGTTTTTCAGACGTGAAGAGGATGATATAATCTATGATTTATTCATAAGCTATCCAGAAGCTGTGCTGGGCGCCGATGTTGATGTTCCTACACTTAATGGTAGAGCAAGATTAAAAATTGATCCGGGAACCGCTTCAGGCAAGCTCTTGAGAATGCGAGATAAAGGAATTAAGCATCTCAATTCATCAGGATATGGAGACCAAATTGTTAGAGTTAATATCGACATACCGAAAAGAGTTAATTCTAAGGAAAAAGAATTACTGAAAGAGTTATCCGAAATGCCAAACATTAAGGGCAATCCCAGTTCGGATGAAAAAAACTTTTTTAAGAGATTTGGATTATAGATTTTAATAATTAAAACTTGAAAAATACCAAAGCGAATCTAAGTCTTAAGAAAAACTTTTGTGCTGAACAAATACCAATTAGAATTTAAGCAAAAATTTATGTTTTGAAGATTGGTAATTATTTTGGGGTTTCATTACAAACCCAATTTCTTAAAATCGAAGCCTGCCTTTGCAGAGAAACTGGGTTTGTTGATGAAATTGTTCGGTTATCTTACGTTCGCTTAAGTGATCAATAATTCTCTCTATAATAATACTTAGCATGTATATCAATGAACTTTTTTCAAAAGGTTTCAGAAAAAATTGGATTAACGCAGACTGAGCTGAAAGTTAATGCGTTTCTTATCGCGGTATTAATAATTGGATTAATAGTAAAATCTTTGAATTGGAAGAATGACGATCCGATAAATAATAATTTTGATTATAGTGCAACAGACAGTATTTTTTATTCAATAAAAATTCCTCAAACAGGGATAATAGAAAATAAAGCATTTGACTCTAATCTGGAAAGTTCAGATTTTAACAAAAGTAATTTTAACGTAAATAAAAAGAGGCAGGAGCTTGCAGAAAAAAGCGTTAATCTTAATGAAGCAAGCATAGAACAATTATCCATGCTTCCCGGAATTGGAATTAAAACAGCCGAAAGAATTTTAGCTTACCGTAAGGCGAGCGGTGGATTCAGTAGTATTGATGAGCTTTTGGAAGTTAAAGGCATCGGTGAATCAAAATTTGATAAAATTAAAAAGTACATCATCGTTCGTTAACCCATTTTTAAAATATTATTAGTCCCGGAGGAACAATGACTAAAAGTGATCCATGGTATACCCACGCAATATTATATACTGTAATTGTCATTTTAGCAGCGCTTCTAATTAAGGTAGCGATAATTGATCCCAAAGAAGAAGTAGCGCAAGAAAAATATAACAAAGCTGAATCGCGCCTAAGAATGAAAAACATTAAAGAAGCACAAATATTATGGGAAAAAAAATTCGGCCGCTTCACAGCAAACTTAGATAGTTTAGTTAACTTTATTAAAAATGATAAGATGGTTCAACAAGTTCGAACAGGCTACGATTCACTATCAAGAAGACCTACCGATCCTTTTGTAGAATTAACTCACGGAGAGTTTACGCCTGACAGCTTGTTCAGAACACCTAAAAGCTGGCGATTTTATACTTTACAAATTGACACATCGGAACAGGTAGACACTGTAGTTAATCGCCAAGGAAAATTATTAAGAGTAGATAAATATACCGTGATTGGCAAAAGATATTTCATAGAGGACCCCGATGGTTACGGAACCGTTGGCAGCTTAGCTGATGATGCATTAAAAAATACTTCGTCTTGGGAATAATAAATTAAGAATGAATTATTATGATTCACATGCAGGTTTTACATTCACAAATGTGAAGCTTCAGGTTACAGAAATTACTGTAAAGCAAAATCATTATTGCGTATCCAGAATTGACGAAGTTTATTTTAATGAAGAAGTAGATTTCACAAAAGATAAAGAAACAAAAATTACATCACTTCTGCAGGCAGCATTTGAAGAGTTAAGCATTATAAATTCAATTGTTTCAAGTTCTGCCTCGTTTTCTCTTCCTCAAGAATTATTTGTCACTGCTCGTTTACCAATTGAAGAATCACTACTTAATTTAGATTTACTTGAAGAATTCAGATGGAACTTGGCAATCATGTATCCATACTTGAACTGGAATGATTATGTAATTGAGCACAACGAAGTTGATGGAAGGCATTTTGATTCGAATGATTTCGCTCTTGTATTTGCATTAAATAGAAAGTACATTAAAATCATAAACGACTTTTGTGCAAGGAATAATCTCAAGCTAAAATTTATTGATCATTGCCATCTTGCTTCCAACAACATTCTAAACATGAATTTATTAAGTAAAGCTAATAATCACTTTAGCATTTACATCTCACAAAAAATTCTTTCAGTACTTGTTTCCATCGCAGGTAAGCCAGTTTATTATGAAGATATTCCGATAACAAGTGTGCATGAGGTTCGCGGTTTAATTAAGGATAAGCTTAGTGAATTAAATCAGAAGCATTTTAATTTTTCTGAGGTGTTTTTATTTGGCGATTCTGCTTCAATCACAATTGCAAATGCATTAACCGAAACAACGGGAATTATCTTTAATTTGGTTAATCCATTCTCACAACTGAAAACTGATATAAGTTTACTAACTAGTCATTATTACACGGGAACAAATCACTTCTTTTCTCCAACTTTAGGCGTAGCTGCTCGAATTTAGATTTGGGCACATTCGACTATTCTGAATCAATTTCTAGTTAAACGAGATTTTTTCACTTCTTATCTTTAATTTTGTTATGAAAGAAGTATCAAAATTTATAAAGTATGAGAATCATTTCCGGTAAATTTAAGGGAAGAACAATCACTTCCCTAAATTCAAAGTTTATTCGTCCGATGACAGACAGAGTAAGAGTTAATCTTTTTGATATTCTTACCAACAAAATTGATTTCAACGGAATAAAAGTGCTGGATATCTATTCCGGTTCAGGTTCGCTTGGGCTGGAATGCTTGAGCAGAGGCGCAGACGAAGTTCATTTTGTCGAAAGGAATTTTATTATCTATAAAAACCTATTAAAAAATATCAAGTCACTTGATGTTGAAGATCAATGCAAAATATTTAAGATGGAAGCTCTAAAATTCAGCCGGATGGAGGAGCATGAACGATATGATCTAATTTTTGCCGATCCTCCATTTTTTAAAGACGATATCTATGAGGTTGTCGATAATCTTAGAACCAATACTTTCTTATCTGAAGATGGACGGATCATCATTCAGCGATCAATTCAGACCAAAGAAAAAGATAAATTACATTTTGAAATCAAGCCATTCAAAATTATTGGTGATTCGTGTTTATATTCTCTCGACAAATAATTTATTTGTAAATCCCTCTCAGATTAGAAACAGAAAAGCTCGGATAATTGCGGACATCTACATTTGATGATGAGTAATTTATCGTCCAGAATGTTGACTGCCCTTTAGATAAAGGGACTCCAATTTGAGTATAGTTCCCACCTAATTTAGTGCTGAGCGATGCATCTGTGTAAAATTGTGCCTCAACGTACCATGGTGATGTCACGGAAGAATTTCCATTGTATTTAACTGTTCCTTTAGCAACTAACTGACTCGCCGAATTATCAAGATATGTCGTATCAACTATGAACGAAAGATTCGGAATGATTGTATCCTGATTTGATCCGACAATAGGCTCGGTTGCATCGCAAGATGCTAATAAAATCACAACCAAAGAAAAAGATATAATAGAAAATATTGTTTTCATAATTTTATCTCCGAATAAATTTTTAAACCATTATTTCATTGATTAAATTATTTTAATTACAGCAATACAGAAAAGCCGAAAATTCCTGATATTGAAGTTAGACTGTAATCATAAGTCGAATTAAAGTCAGGGTAACTGTTTTCAACTTTATAACTATATCGGCGATAGTTTATTTCTGTTCTTAACAATAAATGCGGCGAAACTAAAAATTTTAATCCAACCCCAGCGTTTAAAATATTCACATTGAGATCGTCAGATACTCTTGCTAATCCACCGATAACAGCAGGTATCTGCATAGAGTTAGATATACCATAGCCTGCCCTAACATATGGTGCAAAATTTTTCCCGGGCATATTAAAGTTATAAGCAAAATTTCCTAAAAATGAAAATGATGGTTTGCTTTCAACGTTTTCCTGACTCTGAAATAAAACGTTAATTTCGGGTTCAAATGCTAATCCATCAGTAAAAAAGTAAGCGGGAATAACGCCGAGTTGGATATAGAATAATGAGTAAGAATCATCATCGGAGTAGGATCCATAAGTACCTGAACTTGATGATTTGGATGATGTATTTAGATTACCTATGCTGGCCGAAAAATTCAACTCCCAATTTCCCGCTTTGAAAATACCTGTTTGTGACGAGTCTGCAATCTGCCCGAATGTAACTTTAGACAGTTGAAAGATGAACCAAACAACCAAAGCAAATTTTGTCCAAGTTTTCATTTTAAAACTCCTTAAATGTTGTTAAAAATATTTTGTGAATTCCACGGGTATTATAGCATTTCCATTTAAATCAATTGTCAAATAAATGTCATGATTATGTAAATGAATTTTTACATAAAAATAAATTCGAACAAATTTATTCCCAATATTTTCTCATAAAATAAAAACTTTGTGTTGATATTTATTTCGCTTAATTCTATTTTTGATATGTACACTTAAAAATATATTTCAGAACTATTCAGTGCCAAAAATATGAAAGGGAAACCGAAAATCACTGCTAAGGCACCCATGGTAGCAAGACTACCTTTGAGTACATATACTTCGTCTACTAGTATTGATTTAATCTCAGATATCGGAACTTTAATCTCCCTTAATTTATAAGCGCTGTTTAGCTGCTGAATTAACGCCCAGCCAATTAATGAACTATCAATAATTTGAGGTTTGGGTTCTACACCTTTCGTATCAAACTCATAAATTTTGTTATCAGTAGTGACAATTGATGTTATTTCAGAATCCTTGTAGTACTCTATCCCATTGTCATTTGGATTAACAACCTCTATGGTTGAGCATCCATTTAAATAAAGTATAAAACTGTTGAGAATAGTAGTTGTTGTAGTTTGTTTTGGTACTTTTATTTCCCTTAAATCTTATTAAACAAATTAATTTCAAATGATCATTTGTACTCCAGCAGCTAACCCGAATTGTTTACCATTAAATCCGGTATTCGCACGAAGATCTAACAAAAGCTTTTCGGAAAAAGGAATTGATGTTTTGAGACTTGGGAAAAAATGATCATCACCAGTAGATAAAGCAAGCCCTAACCATAATAATAACCTCCTATTTTCTTCCGAACCAAATCCAATACCGATGTCAAAAATATTCCCGCCTGAAAGAAGTGGTACATTATTAAAGAAACTAAATGAAAAATGTGCCCTTCTATTATTGCCAATTCTTAATTTATCTGTTGGATATGTTTGGTTCAGATCCAGCGATGAACTAACTATGCCCGAGTTTGTGAAAAATAACACTCCCGCTTCTATTCCAAAATATTTCCACTCGGCTCCAATGCTCGGATTTAGATATACGGTAGTAAATCTCTCATATATCCACTCTCCATAAGTATCATTTTGTTTGGGAACACTTAACTCTCGTGTCTTTTCATTCATCGCTGTCAATCCCCCTTTAAAATAAAACCTACCCCACTCCTCCCTGTGTTCAACCGCAAGAGCAGCTTCCTTAAATGGTATACCTGTACTAGAGATAATAATACGTGAACAATCTCGTGTTACAACATTATGTGAACCTAAGCCAAATATAACTCCAACTAAAGTTTCTGATGTTGAGGTGGAATCAGGGTCCGTTGTAAACCCTATAATATATGGGTAAAGAAAAATGAAAATTAGTGACAGCAATTTCGGCTTTGACATTTTATAAAACGATTTATTTCTGTTGTGATATTTCATTTTATACTTCATGTATTAACATTTCTACTTGCAACTTAATTTCTTGGTAGAACGTAGTTGTCAAAAAAATGTCAAGAATTTGTAAAGAAAGAAATAAATAGAATGATTAATCAGTAATCGTTTGAATAAGCTGTTTAGTTTTTTCATTGTACTTACTCTTATATATTCTTATTTCCGCATGATGCTTGAAGAAAAGGTTTCGGCTTGTAATTTCATTTCATGACCATCACTTGCATAAAAGGTAGGACAAGATCCAAAACAAGCTTTGGGATTAGTTATTCAAAATACAGTTGCAGCTAAGGATACTCCTGTCATAATCCATAAAGCTGAACGCCCCTGATCGCCATCAATAATATTGGTTTCAGCAATAACAAAATCAGTTAGCCGTACATCAAACTTTCCCTTAGAAATTGTGTCACGGTCAGCATTCAATAATACGCCTACACCGGTCACTTTACTTGAATCTGAAAACCACTCGTGCAAAATATATAATCCACCATCCGGTAAATGAAGCTTTACATATGGTTGGTCTTTGAGATGGGCAATTTTACCAAGTTGATTTAGTTTATGAAGTTCGCGGTTTATTCGGTTGGCACAATCAGAATTTATTAAATGGATAATAAGAAACCCTATAATAATTAAATGAGGATAATATTGGCTTTTTCTCATCCGTTTTTTCTCCCTATTAATTTATTTCAGGCGAGTCCTCGGCTCACCCTTAGTTCAAAATTAGATAATTACTTCGTCAAAATCATCTTCCTCGTTTCAACAAATTTTACTACCCCGCCTTCTGCAGGATAAACTTGCAATCTGTAGAAGTAAATTCCGCTTGATAACTTCGAAGCATCAAAATCTACCGCATAGCTGCCAACCGGTTTTTCTTCGTTGATAAGATTTGCAACTTCATTTCCAAGAACATCATAAACTTTCATAGTTATAAACCCACCCCTTTCGTCCCCTCCCAAGAGGGGAATAGCGTACCTTATCGTGGTGCTTGGATTGAATGGATTAGGATAGTTTTGTTCTAGAAAATATTTGTCAGGTATAATTTCTGAATATAAATTTTTTACTTCACTTATGACGATAGGCGCTCTAAAATCAACATTTACAATTTGATTACTGTCTACAAATACCCGTACAGAATCACCTATTGTTAAAAAATTTCCATTTAAATCTATCGACCACTCAATATCTAAGCTGTCAGGCCCCTCTATTCTTAAATCAAATTCACCTTTATTTAATAAAACCAAATTGTACTTACCCATATTATTTGAGTAATCATTATCATTATCAGATATTATTAAGAATGCACTTTGCACAGGATTATTATTAACATCTGAAATGGTTCCGGTAATAACTCCAGTTTTCTCAAAATCTGTGTAATTATAGTTCTGTGTTGTATAAGGTGCCTGAAGGTCTACTGTTAGTGATGGATCACCTATATGATAAATTTGCAAATCTTTAAGTTGATAAGGACCATCCACCAATCCACCGTAGATGTACCTCCCATCAAATTTCAGGTTCAGAAATTGAGGATAATTTTCTTGAAAAAATTCAGTAATCGATGACCATAAAATGGTTTCATTTTCAGAATCTACGAGACGCCCAAGTGCAACTACATTTCCAGAATCTCGAGAGACAACTTCAACTTTAACTACAAGAGTGTCAATTAATCCATCAGAATCGGTATCAATTGAACTTTCAGAATAATTTCCAGTAGACGAAATAATTTGGGCGTTTGATACTTCAAATTGTGAAACACTATAGTTTTGTGTTGTATAAATATCAGCGCTCGAAAAAATTAAGTTTGCACTATCATCGGTTATTACAGCATACCCAATTTTATAAGTGCCATTAATCTGACTTTTATTTATTTCCATCCCTGGAAAATTAAAAGTGTGGGAATTTGTGCCGATTCCAAATATCATTTTAGATCCAGCCCAGGTTATATCCTCTCCATTTTGCCCCATAAGCCAAGCCAGAGCCGTATAAGTACCAGCCACAGAGGCTTCGATATTAACGGAAACAATCAGAGTATCAAATAATCCGTTTGAATTTATATCAACACCTTGATCGGAATTTCCACCAGCGATTTTAACAATTGGTGGATTAAATTGGCTGGCTAAATAACTGGCCGTTTGAAATTCCTCATAAATAGTCTGTTCACCACTTGGATCAATTACCTGGATTATTAATGAATATGGTCCATCTAAACCGGATGCCGCAATATTTTGAGCTGGTAAATACAAGTCAAGTGAATTACTGCCTATTGGAACTGCAATAGTTTGGTTTGCTGAAACAAGAGTTTGATCAGAATGGAGTAATGAAATGTTTACCGTATATAACATTGGTTGGTTTGTAAGTAAAGAAAGACTCACAAGTATTTCATCAAAATAACTATCGCTGTTTGTATCCTGTGCTGTTTCAGTAACTTGGTTTAATCTTAAGGGAAATTCTCCAAAGTTTGAAAAATCATATGGAGCAGAACTAAAAGTGTCGGCTGCAGCTATAACACCAGTACTATCCATAATTATCAAGCTCATCTCATAGGGACCATTTTGAGTAATATTGAAAATTTCTTCTCCGCTAAAAACTGGATTAACTTCATAATTACCCATTTGCGGTCCAAATGTTTCACTCCAAATAGATGGATCAGTGAAGGCTGAGCGTGAGGTAATAAGCGTATCTCCCTTTTGCAAAACACCTGTTACTCTATACATACCTGGGATTGTGATTTCGACTCCAACAGTTGCTCCTAATTGATTGAAAATCCCATCACCATCTGAATCGATCGGTAATTCAGAATAAGATCCAGTAAATCTGGCTCCATCTGTTTGCATATCATCAACCGCAAGTGATTTGTTTATGATTGGTGTGTACCGATACTTTGGCCAATTTCCCTCATCAAATGTAAAATTCGCTTCCCAATTATATAAAGTTGGTCCGCCATCAGTGGTACTTGTATTACCCTCTATACTTTCAATATCATAAGCATCATGATAAAATAAATCGCTTCCAGTAATATTAAAGACAGGATCATAATATTTATTTCCCAATTTACCAAACCAATGCGATCCAAATACCCATCTATCAAATGTCGGATCGATAAGCCCTCTCGCATTTCCTTTTGAACTTGCCAGAGCACCAAAGGAAATTAATCCGGTTGTACTCATGAAGCCCTTTCCTTTACGACCCTCATGTCCGGCTTGCGAACCTGCATCGACTCCCAAAACCAGCAAAAGGTTATTCCATACAACTGCCATGTTGCGGCAATTACCCCAATCAGATAAGCCTTCGACCAATTCAAACCACTTATTACCCCCATTAATATATCTCCATCCGCTTTTTGAATGGATGCCATTCATAATATTCATAGCAAGCTCATCTTCTATATTGGTTCCCATTTGTGAACCTACCGTCCAGTCAATTGCCTTCTTAAGCCATATTTTTTTTGTGCTTGATAGCTTAGGAGTATTATAGCTTACCCATAAGGATAATGTAATAATTTGTTCTCCTATTCGATTGCCTTTATTATTTTTAAATAAAAACTTCAACTGAAGATCATAGATTCCTATCTTTTGAGGTAATGTTATACTAATTACTCCGTTTTTCCCTGTAATTCCAGCCAAGCCATTAGCACCTGTTCCTAATATTTCCCAATTGCAATCAGTTCTTGAATCCGCACCTAAATTTTCAGGAAATGAAACAAGCTCAATTGGTAAAGTAAACCATCCATTCTTCATACCTGCTGCTACCGGTGGATTTGATATCAGACCAATCATATTACCGAATTCATTATATGCTGCCTGCCATAGTGGTTTTGATACGTCAATTAAATCTATATTTAATGTGGCTGCAATTTTTTTAACTTTCATATTCCACAATACCTGCTGATCCACTACATTACCATAGCTCCAGGAAGCCTGGCAGGGGTTTTCAGGATCGTAGCCCCATCCCAAGTTTGCTCTTAGCCATGTTGGTCTTACAGCACTTGAAGGAATTTCCACCGAAGCCTTTGCAGTCATTGTTTTCCCGTAATTTATATTGTAGCTGGTCAGTGCTGCATCAAGAACTTTTTCGTGAGGTTCCCATACATTGTTGCCGTTCCAATCAATCCATACATTCACAAATTCTGGGTTGGTATCGTAAACAGGGCACGGCTCTCCAGACTGACAACCTGTGGGATTAGCTATATAAACATCTACAGTGATATCTAATAGGTTACCCGGCTTTTCTATAACATGTACACTGCTGATACTTTCAAAAGTTGTGCTTCCACCGGTTGATTCACAATATCCGGGAGCAGAAATCAATTTTTGTAATGTTAAGCTGGGTAATTCCTCTCGCAATCGGTTGGCATTATCTGTTTGGCAAACTGAACTCTGTGATAAAACAAAGTTGAAAGTAAATACTATGGCGAAAATCCATAAATTCTTCGTGGGAAATGCGTGCTTATTGCTTAAAGAAGCAAATACCTCTGAATCGTAATTAACACCATGAGGTTTTGCTATTCCTTTATGGGATAATTTAAAGATGGCAGTTGGATTTTTGCTTAGTTTCATAATACCCTCCGATAATTTTTTTAAGTGTTCATTCTATTGACGCATAAAAATAATAAAGCTGTAAAAATAAAAATATGAGGTTTGGCAGAGATTTCATCTTTAACCTCCATCTAATTAAGAATGTTCATCAACAGTTCTGCTTCGGGAGAGTATTAGCAGCGTTTGTTCTGAGAAGGTATGTATATTTAAACTCTAATACTCTTACTCTCTCGGAGTAGATATCAAGTTCTTAATTAATATTGCGAATAATTTTTTACAAAGTCAAAATCACTACCAATTATCATTCATAGAGTAAAAATTATTTCAAGAACAACATCTTCTTTGATTCAATAAAACTTCCTGCCATGCTTGCAGCGGGATAAATTTGCAATCTGTACAAGTACATCCCACTTGCCAAACCGTTTGCATCAAACTCAACTTCATATTTTCCTGCTTCTCTGTATTCATCCACAAGTGTCGCTACTTCATTTCCAAGCACATCATAAACTTTTAAGGTTTGCATACTGCCTACTGGCGACTGCCAACTAATCTTTGTACTTGGATTAAATGGATTTGGATAGTTTTGATATAGCTTAAACTCAGATGGAATCGTTGCATATTCGTGATCTCTTATTCCAGTCAACTCTTGGAATAAAGCTAGTTTAAAAGCATCTGCTCTAATAACAGGTCCTGTTGTACTCTCGCCTGAATCAATAACTTTAATTGTTACTGGAACCAAAGCAGGTAATTGATACCTTCCAATATTTTTCCAATCCCCGCTTCCTTCATTCTGATTTAAATAAAAAGAATCTATCAGAGAATCCAATACACTTATATTATAAAGTGCATTGTCAGCACTGTTTACTGTTTTGGGTAAAATTTCATAAATATTATATATTCCATTTTTTATTACCTTAACTGTAAATGTTGCGGTTGGTCCATTTGAGGTGTTTTGAATGTAAGCATAACGACTCGAATTTCCGAAAGCTTGTGCAACACTATTGTACCAGGTTCCTGTTTCCTCATAATTATTAGCATCTTCATTATCAGCAATGGTAAAATAATTTACAACATTAACTACAAATGGGATTTTGTATATGGGCGTAATTGGGTCGTCACTTTGTATAATAATTGTGTCTTCAATAAATCCTATATGATCGGGAATAAAAATCAGAGGCAAAACAGTTTTCCCCATACCATCTACTTGTATTGGATAGTTTAATATGGTTTTTATATTTCCACCTGAGGATTGCACACTTGAAATTGACAAAGTATTAATCCCAATATTATTAATCTGAAAATTAAAGTATAAACTATCTTCAATGCTCAATTCACCAATATTTATGAAAAGCTTTTCGGGGACTAATTGCTTGTTTCTTACATAAGCCGTTGCTTTTAAAACATCTGCAGCAATTACTTTTGATGATTGCATTTCATTGTGCGTGGACATTTCTATGAAATTATTTTCTCCCGCAATAAGATTTAAAGTACTTACGTACAACCATTGATTATAAATTGAAGGATTAATAAAAATCTTTTTTTGGGTGAGAATATTATTCTGAAAAACCTCAAATATAATAGTGTCAGCCTGATCACCGATTTCTGGAATTTGGATGAAGATATTATATAAACCGCTATATCCGGTTTCCAATTTCCACTGTGCTTTTGCTGAGTCACCAAAATTTAATACTGCATATCTCGAGTCAAGGTTCCAGGAACTTGTACTCGAAGAATTCCAATTGCCATAGATTTCCTCATAACCGGAATCATTGTTATCTATAAATTTATCATCTGATAGATAATTAATAAATGATGTTGTCAAATTCCCAACTGTGTCAGTTACTGCAGCACCTACTTTAGCAATATCAGAAATCGGAAATGAGTTAGTCGTTCTCCAAATATTTAATGATACATTTTCACATTCAGTAATCTGATATCTCTCATATCTATCCTTTATCGCAACGAATGGCTGTCTCTGAAAAATAGCTTCATTTGTTTGAATCGTAAAATTTATATTCGATGCATTTATTTCTCCTGTTAACTGAATCTCAGGCTTTGATGTATCACTGCTCTGCCGCCATAACTGGTAAGCTTCAACCGCAGTGCAATACTGAAACTTAACAGTCGGGTAATTTAATTCTGCCTGATGTGCAAGATTATTTACGTTTTGAATTTCATTCAAAAAATTCTGATCGGGTAAATGCGACCATAGGCAAACAAGCTGATCTGTTCCTTGACTGGCTTTTAAGAATATATCATTCATTAACTCTTGGGTTGTTGAACCCATATATTTTGATCTTACATTCCATCCATTGCTATTTCCCGGTAATTGGTAGTTTTCTGTTGAAGGATGATATGGAATAAACTCAGATGATGCCTGAGACCAATCATAATTATTATCAGTCGGTTCTATACTGTCTTTGTGGATTCCCGGCCAATCGTTATGTAAGCTATAAGGCAGCAATTCATTAAGATAATTTTGCCATTCATTATCCATATAATGCCATCCGCTCCTAAAGGATACAGGAAAAATATTTTCTTCAAGCAGAAACTGTGCAAGCGTTAGATCAAAATCTTCTTTAGTCTCTAAAAAATTTAATGCTTGATTCCACCAATATTTTCCATCGCCATCATAATCAGACCAGAAAAAAGTATGATAATGCAGTGAAAGTTCATCACCCCATAATGTAATCTTATCTCCATAATATTTTTTCATTAAGTGCAGTGCCATCGTATTGCCAATAGGGACATTATTATTAGTTGCATAACGAAACATATTTCCACCGATCATCCACCAGGTCATTTTTAATTTATTGCCATAAGAATCTTGTATCTGATTCCTAAAATTCTCACTCATCACTACCACAGTATTGCTGTTAACTGCAGTGAATAATCCTAAATTATAATAACAATGATATTTTGCCACATCCATTCCATCCCATATTGCAGTATCGGAACCCAGAACAAGATAAACCTTTCCCTGCGGTAAAATTGATTTAATTAAAAAAATGGTAACTAAGAGCGTAAGATTAAATGCGGTAAGTAATTTCATTTTATAATAATATTTGAAAAGAATATTACTAATAAAACTAAAACTGAATAAAAATTAAAGTTCGGTTTTCTTAATATAAAATTTAATTGATGTCAATATTTTATAAAATGGCAAAAAGTTAAAAGGCGTTCCAAAGCCCGCCAAATTTAATTAGGGATCGCTTCATTTTCAATAACTTAATATAAAAGTATTTACTACAAATCCAATTTCTTTAAACCTAATCCTTAAATCCGATATAGAGAGGTGAAAAGAAAATATTTCTGTGTTTTTAATAGGTG
>MHAR01000030.1 GCA_001803045.1 Ignavibacteria bacterium RIFOXYB12_FULL_35_14
ATTAGAGTAATACAAAGAAGGGCTTATGGCCTACGAGACGAGGAATATCTCCGCTTAAAAATTCTCACTTGTATGCTCAAGAAGATATAAAATCACCCACTCGATTACGCGAAGACCCAGTTTTATAACCTGAAATTTCTTTGCCGTTATCTTCCTTATATGAGGTGAATTCTGATTTAACATTTCGGTTGAATTCTTCTCTCTGAGCATCTGTAATATCGGGAATAACAATTAATTTTTGCAGAGGATAAAGCTCGTTATCGAATGTTTCAACTGAACCACAATTTATTCCAGAAATTGAAATGGAAAGGAATCCCAAAACTCCGGTTGCAGTTAATATTATCCTCATGAAATTAACCCTTTTAATTTATCCAAATTTACGGTATTGGGATGAAATTCCCCCATCCATCTTGCACAACGATTCGCATCAAGAGGAATTCCAACTACAGGAATATTTTTTCTCATACACATTCTCATTCCTCTTATCAGCTCAGGAATACATGCAATTCCCAGAACACCAATATCTTTTCTACTATCTGTTTGCTTCTTAAATAATGCTCTTTGACTTGCAGTCATCCAAATGAATGGCTCTACTTCAAACTCTTTTAAGATATTGCTGGCAAAATTAATATAACAATTCTTAGAGCAAGATTTACAAACGTAATCCATACCTGACGGCGCTGACATACATTTTCGGTTTAAGTCTCGTAAACAATGCGGAAGAAGGGCAATTTTCCTTTTTCTCTTTAGAAACTCATCTTTATAAATTCTATTGACTAATTCGAACTCAATCATATAAAGATAATATTGATACTCCTTGGTAGATAATACTCCATCAAAACGTTTACTGAATGATAGCTGAGCAAGGTGATCGTCAATACCGGTTATGTAAATTCCAAGAAAAGATATTAGGTTTTGAAGTAATTCGTATAAACGTGGATTTTTATCTCTCTTAATTGCTTTGTGAAGAAAGGATGAACTCCTGCTCGCTTTCTGAAGTATTTTTAATAAATCACTTTTATTAGGATAAAGATGAAGGCATAAACCGGTAATATTTCGTATTTGTTCATAGAAATGAGAAGAGCTGTTTTCTTTTGCGCAAAGAGAGTAAGTTCTTCCGATTATCTGTTTTGGTATTTCGCTTTGCTGATACATTATTAAATATTTGGTTTAAACAGTTATTCTTTCACAAGCAGTTAGTTTTCCATTAGCTAATTGCTATTCAATAGCTTTGGGACCAGCTCCAACGCTTGCGTTTTCACGTCGCATGAAGAAATCAAGAACTTTGTTTAACAGTGACACTTCATTCCGTAAGATTATTTTAAATGGGAATCACTTCCTTGGATGAAAGATAAAAAAAAGAAATGAATATAGTTGAATTATTAACTCATATTACTCAAAGTAGAGAGATGACATCTTTTTATTCGTTAGCCAACGGATAAATAAGTGCACAAACAGAAATAAAAATGTTACTTTTTACATTAATTTGTAAAAAATAAAGATGTCATCTCTTTGTTAATTTCTTTTTCTGCGTAAGGTGTGCTACTAAATAATCACCTGCCCGGGGTATATTTTATTACCTCAGCTTTTTCCATGGTTATTAAAACCCCACAGTTTGCTTTTGTAATAATCTCATCAAGAACTGGTATAGCTTCTTTTATTTTTTGTTCAGAATCAACAATTTCAATTAAAACAGGAAGGTCTTCGGATAATTCTAAAAATTTTGCCTTGTGAATGACCGATTTTGCACCAAAACCTTCCAGCCCGCGAAAAACAGTTGCTCCTGCCAGTTTTAGTTCTCTTGCTTTTCTCACAATTACCTCGTAAAGAGGTTTGCCATCATATTTATCAAGCTCACCAAGAAATATTCTTAATAGTTTGCCTTCACCTTCTATTTTCATACAGTCTCCAAAATTTTATTAAAACAATTTTGCTATTAAAGTTCCTATCCACACAGAAGCAAGACAAATAACTACACTTAAAAGAATATTCAGAAAAGCTGTCAGGTAATCTTTGTCTTGCAATAAAACAAAAGTTTCGTAACCAAATGTTGAAAAAGTTGTGTAACCACCTAAAAAACCTATCATCAAAAAAATTCTGATCTCAGGACTGACGAGAAAGCGATTCTCAGATATCTCGGCTATGAATCCTATAAGAAGACAACCTAATGTATTTACCACAAAAGTTCCGTAAGGAAATTCCTCGCCAAAAATTTTATAAGCATTTACTGAAGTCCAGTATCTTAAAACTGAACCTAAAAAACCACCGGTGCCGATTAACAAATATTTAAGCAAATTCTCTTTTCCTTAAATGATCAATGAAAATTATAATAATTATAAATAAACGAAATTAAATTCAATCTTAGGCTTAAATAAATTATTCATTTATCAATCTGCGAGCTTTAACCAAGGCTTCATCAAGATCACAAAAAAAGTTCTCTTCCTTAATTTTATCAAACAAGCCTGCACGGATTAATTCAAACATCGGCTGCTTGTGCAGACCGGAAACTAACAGAATTGTTTTTTCTTTTTGAAGCTGAACAAATAAATCCTCGAGTGCTTTTAATCCGCTGCCATCAATTACAAGCAAATGATGTGTTTGAAGAATAATTACTTTAGGCGCTTTTTCAAGCTGTCTAATTGTTTCTCTGAATTGATCAACTGCGCCGAAAAATAAGGTACCGTAAACTTCAAATATCTCTACCCCTTTAGGAATTTCCTTAGAGGCAATCTCAATAGAGTCATTTCCCTCTTCAGCGGCACGCATAGATTCAGTCAATAGGCGAGCCTCCGTAACATCCGACATCTTCTTAATAAATGATAATGCGGCGAACACTAATCCAACCTCAATTGCAACCGTTAAATCAACGAACACAGTAAGTAAGAATGTATTGATTAGAATTACTCTATCGCTTATTGGTGCTTTAAATGTTTTTACAAATGACTGCCATTCACTCATTTTATAAGAAATGTAAATTAAAATAGCTGCAAGTGCGGATAACGGAATAAGCGAAGCATATGGTGCAAAGAACAACATGATAAGTATAAGAACAATTGAATGAATTATTCCGGCAACAGGAGTTTTGCCACCGTTTTTAATGTTTGTTGCGGTTCGCGCAATCGCACCTGTAACTGGAATTCCGGAAAATATTGGAGATATCATATTCCCAATCCCTTGTGCAACAAGTTCCATATTTGATCTATGTCGTGTGCCCATCATTCCATCAGCAACAACCGCAGATAATAGTGATTCGATCGCAGCTAAAATTGCTATTGTAAAAGCAGGTGAAAACATTTTTGTTATCACCACCCAGTTTAAATGTGGCAATGATGGTGCTGGAAAGGTATTTGGTACATTTCCAAATTTCGAACCGATAGTCTCTACAGGTAATTGAAAAATCTGTACAACTAATGTTGCAACAATAAGAGCAACCAATGAACCGGGAATCTTTAAATTAAATCTCTGCCAAACAAATATTAAGATTAGTGATACCACTCCGATAGCCAACGCGGAAATATTATATGAATCAAAATTCTGAAAGTACACTGTCCACTTATCTAAAAATTCTGCTGGAAGAGATTTTATATTTAAACCAAATAAATCATTTATTTGACTCGAAAAAATTATTACAGCTATTCCGCTTGTAAATCCAATCGTAAGCGAATAAGGAATGAATCGCAATAAAATTCCGAATCGAAATAAACCTAAGATTACTAAAAATATTCCTGCGAGAATTGTTGCTATTGCTAAGCCATCATACCCATACTGCTGAACAATTCCATAGATGATTACAATAAAAGCCCCTGTTGGACCGGATATTTGGAAACGTGAGCCTGTAAATAACGAGACAACAATTCCTGCAATAATAGCAGAGAATAATCCTTGCTCGGGTTTTACGCCGGATGCAATTCCAAAAGCTATTGCCAGAGGAAGCGCAACTATTCCAATTATTACACCGGAAATTAAATCTGCAGTGAATGTCTGTTTCGAATAACCTTCTTTAAATATGGTTATTAATTTAGGAGTAAGATCAGTCGGGAGCTTAAAATTAATTTTCATTATTTCATAAAAGTAAACGACAAAAAATACTGGATGATTTTGAACCCGTTATTACGATAAAACTAATAACTTAAAATAACCAAAATTTATATTTTAGAAAAAGAATTGATAATACTTTGATTTTAATGTAACAATTTACCTCGTCTCTATTTAATTTGGTATAACTTTATAGCTCATATAATCACTGAGCAGAAATATTTTTATGGGAATCATTTTTAGATTTTTTAAATAGGCCTTTTTTGTTTCAACAGAATGAACAAAACATAATCCCGATTACACGTTTAACAGCACTTTGGGCTTTAAGCGAGTCGATGCTCGGCGGATTGCTTCATGCAGCGCATATTCCATTTAGAGGTATGATAATTTCATCGGCAGCCGTAATAATTATTTGCCTTATCGCTTATTTTTCCGTGAGAAGAGGTGAAATTCTTAAAGCCACGATGATTGTTCTTATGATAAAAGCCGCTATTAGTCCGCACACACCTGTAGCCGCTTATGGAGCAGTTTTTCTGCAGGGATTGATTGGTGAAGGTCTATTCTTCAACAAAAGGATTTTTGCATTTTCATCTATAATGCTGGGATTAATTGTTGGAATCCTAACGGGACTACAAAAACTGATTATGCTGACACTGATTTTTGGAATTAATTTTTGGGATGCCATAAATCAGTTTCTGAATTATGTAATTAAGGAATTTTTTATTTCATCATCTGAAACTTCGGTTTTTAATTTCAGCATTGTTTTAATGGGTTTATATGTTCTGATTCATTTACTGTTTGGATTTTGTGCGGGACTTTTCGCTTCAAAGATGCCGGCAAAAATTAATTCTGAAAGTGCAAACAATCATATAGTTCCAGAAATTTATTCATTCAACCAAAAAGAAGCTGAAGCAGTTAAGAAAAAGAAACAAAAGCATTGGTGGAGAAAACCGTCATATCTCCTCATTTTTATTCTTTCATCAGGTCTTCTGATAATTTCTTATATAGATCCTAATGAAGTAAATCTTAGTCAGAAATCCATTCTGCTAATGCTGCTTAGAGCCCTGCTCATAATATTGATTTGGTTTTACTTTTTATCTCCAATTTTAATGAATATCATCCAGAAATTACTTCACAAAAAAAGTAATGAATACACGAATGAAATGAACAACATGATCAATCATTTTCCACTTTATAAAAGCACCGCAGTGGTCATCTGGAGATTATCGACGAAACAAAAAGGATTTGGCAGGTTAAACTATTTTATGGTTACGCTGATTATCAATGTTTTAACTTTAAAATTTCCGGATTAGCAAAGGATATTTGTCAATAATTTATTTATTTTCCGTTAGACAAAACTTTTTCTATAATGTTTAAAACAATCACTTTCATCTGCAATCAAAAAAAAATTGAGGCCACTCTTCATTCAGCCACCACAGTATTAGATTACCTTAGAAAGCATCAGCACTTAACCGGCACAAAAGAGGGATGCCGTGAAGGTGATTGCGGAGCTTGCACAGTTTTAGTCGGCACACTCTCCGGCAAAAAAGTTAAATATCAAAACGTCAATTCGTGTCTCTTGCCGATTGCTCAAGCTGAAGGTAAGCACATAGTTACAATTGAAGGACTGAATTCCTCTGATCTTTCCATCATTCAGCAATCGTTTGTTGATGAAGGTGGAACGCAATGTGGTTTTTGTACTCCAGGCTTTATTGTTTCACTGACAGGTTATCTTTTATCTTCCAACAATTATAATCTTGATGACGCTGTGGATTCCATCGGCGGAAATGTTTGCAGATGCACAGGTCATACAACAATTAAACGTGCAGTTGATAAAATAATAAATGAACTTTCAGTTAAAAATTCCGCTGATAGTAATAATTTGAGTTCACTCATAAACCTGGGTATCATTCCTAAATATTTTGAAGAGATTCCAAAGCAGCTCACTGAAATAAAGAAGAAAATTATTTCACTAGAATATGAACAAAGAGCAGATTTTCTAATTGCCGGTGGAACCGATTTATTTGTACAGAGAGAAGACGACCTTTTGAAATCGAATATAAAATTTTTCTTCGGTGAGAACGGTGCTGATAGAATTTGGATCGATGGTAATCAATGCTGTATTGATGCAAGAGCAACCGTAAGCAATTTTGGTGATTCTGAAATCATACAGAAATATTTTCCTGAGATGACAAACTTCATTCGACTATTTGGATCGCTACCAATACGCAACCGGGCTACTATCGGAGGGAATATAATCAACGCCTCACCAATTGGCGATATGACAATTATCCTGCTAGCATTAAATTCAACTCTTCATTTACAAAACAACAAAGCAACTCGGCAAGTTTCGCTTAAGGATTTTTTTACAGGATACAAAACTCTTGATAAGAAAGAGGATGAAATCTTAACTAAAATTACATTTGATATTCCGAAGCAAAATAATTTCTTTAATTTTGAAAAGGTCGCTAAGAGAATTCATCTTGATATTGCTAGTGTGAATACTGCAATGCTGTTAACAGTTGATGACAGAATTATTACTCAAGCAAATATTTCCGCCGGTGGTGTCTCACCAATTCCGCTTTATCTTTCTGAAATGCGTAAATCATTACTTGGTAAAAAAGTAAGTGAGGAAAATATTAGTGAAGCTATTGAAGTGGCACTATCAGAAATAAGTCCTATCACGGATGTGCGTGGATCGGAAGAGTATAAAACGCTTTTGCTTAGACAATTGCTTCTTGCTCATTTTTATAAGTTATCACCCGAAATAATTCAAGCAGAAATTTTGTTATGAAAAATTACGATTGGATACAACACGTTCGGGGAGAATCGCTTTTTGTGGATGACATTACTCCGCCGGAAGGAACTTTGCATGCCGCAGTTTTTTCATCTCCAATTGCGCATGGAAAAATTATCAACTTAGATCTTGAAATAGCAAAAAAATTAAATGATGTGATTGAAATTTTCACCGCTAAAGATATTCCCGGTGAAAATCAAATCGGTGCAATCATACCGGACGAACAGTTGTTAGCCGATGGTATTCTTGATTTCTGCGGACAACCAATCGCAATTGTTGTTGCAAAAGATAATTTCTCGGCACATCAAGCGGTCAAACAAATCAAATTAGAGTTTCAAGAATATTCGGCCGTTACTGATGCTCGTGAAGCTTTTCAAAAGGGACAACTTATAATTCCCCCTCAAACTTTCTCTCTTGGTGATGCTGATTCTGCTTGGAAAGACTGCGATCTGATTGTGGAAGGTACTGCTGAATCAGGCGGACAAGAACATATCTATCTCGAAACTCAAGGCTCATTCGCATTTCCAGTGGAGGGTGGAGGAATTAAAATTATTTCCTCGACTCAAGCTCCAACAACTGTTCAAAGAGCAGCGGCAAGAATTCTTAATTTACCAATGAATAAAGTTGAGGTTGATGTACTTCGGCTTGGCGGCGGCTTTGGCGGTAAAGAAGATCAAGCTACTGCATGGGCTTGCATGACAGCACTCGCCGCATTCAAATTGAAAAGACCGGTGAAAATTATTTTAAACAGACAAGAAGATATTCGAATGACCGGTAAACGTCATCCTTATTCATCCGATTTCAAAATAGGATTGACGAAAGAAGGCAAAATTTTAGCATACGAAGTAACGTTTTATCAGAACGCAGGTGCAGCAGCAGATCTTGCAACTGCAATTCTCGACAGAACTTTGTTTCACTGCACAAATTCATATTTCATTCCGAATGTGAAAGCAACTGCTTATTGCTGTAAGACTAATTTGCCTCCGAACACTGCGTTTAGAGGATTTGGCGGACCGCAAGGAATGTTCGTAATTGAAAGCGCCATTTATAAAGCTGCGGAAAAGTTAGGCGTTGATCCTATGGTCATTCAAGAAAAGAATTTATTAAGCGAAGATGATGAATTCCCATATGGCCAGAAGACAAAATATTGTATGGCCCGACCTAGCTGGAAAAAAGCAATAGGTAAATACAACCTTGGTGAAATGAAAAACCAGGTTGAGAAATTCAACCTTGAAAATAAGATTTTTAAAAAAGGATTAGCTTTAATGCCGATTTGCTTTGGCATTTCATTCACCAACACGATGTTGAATCAAGCTAATGCTCTTGTTCATGTTTACACTGATGGAAGTATTGGAATCAGCACCGGGGCAATTGAAATGGGTCAGGGTGTGAATATGAAGCTTCGGCAAGTGGCAGCGACGATTTTCTCCGTCGATATCAGCAGAGTAAAAATCGAAACAACAAACACGAGTCGTGCTGCAAACACTTCTGCAACAGCGGCAAGCAGCGGCGCCGATCTTAATGGTAAAGCGGTTCAAATTGCCTGCAATAATATCTTAGAAAGACTGATAAAATCTGCGCAGCAGGAGTTGAAGTCAAACGAAACAGACCAAATCGAAGTGAAGGATGAAATTGTTTATCTGAATGGTAATCAAACAGAATTGACATGGAATATTTTGGTTCAGAAATCTTATGCTAAAAGAACGAGCTTATCCTCTCAAGCTCATTACGCTACACCGGGAATCCACTTTGACAAATCAAAAGTTAAAGGTGAGCCATTCGCTTATCATGTTTATGGTACTGCCATTATTCAGGTTACGGTTGATTGCCTGAGAGGAACTTATGAAATTGATTTTGTAAAAGTTGTTCACGATTTCGGAAAAAGCATGAATCCGATTATAGATCGAAGCCAGGCAGAAGGTGCGATAATGCAAGGCATCGGCTGGATGACGATTGAGGAAGTGATTTACACGAAGTATGGGAAACTTTTAACTGATTCAATGTCAACTTATAAAGTACCTGATGTTTATTTCACTCCAAAAGAAATTGAAGTTGATTTCCTTGATAATCCAAATCCTTCGGCAGCAATTTTCAATTCAAAAGCGATTGGAGAACCTCCGCTAATGTATGGAATAGGAATTTATTTTTCACTTTGTAATGCAATCAAAGCATTCAGATCCAATGCTGAAATTAAGAACTCTGCACCGATGACTAATGAAAAGCTTTTGTTGATGCTGTATGAACCTGCAGGCCAAAATTTGAAGCGTAAATTAAAAAATAAAATGACTGTGAAATAATAAGAGATGTTTTAATATTCTTAATAAAACTTAGCGACTTTGCGACTTGGCGGTGAAATTTTTATCTTCTTTACCGCAAAGACACTGAGACGCAAAGAGGCACAAAAAATTTTCAAGAATTCAAAAAATTAACACAAATAATCAAATTTTTTAACAAGTTAGGAACTTATGAACAACTGGAACTGGCAATTACAAGACAAATCTTTTCTTGAAAAATCAATTAAACGATGCAGAGAAAAAGAAATCATCCTTCCAACTTTCAAACAGTTAAAAGATCCCGAATCAATTCCGAAAAAAATTCAAGAGCAACTTGAAACTATTGATCTGAATGCACTCCATCCGTTAAATCTTTTTAGAATAAATTGGCGGAATGATAAATCAACAGGGAAAATTGGGGAGATAAACTATTTGGAAATTCCAAGAGAAATTACCGGAGTAAAAGCAAGAATAATTGGACTAATCGGGAAATATTTTCCGACCGGAGCGCACAAAGTCGGGGCAACTTATGGCTGCTTGGTTCCCTACTTAGTCACTGGGAGATTTAATCCCGAATACCACAAAGCTGTTTGGCCATCAACTGGAAATTATTGCAGAGGCGGTGCTTTCAACTCAGCTTTGCTTGCGGTACATGCTGTTGCAATTCTGCCAGAAGAAATGAGCAAAGAACGGTTTGATTGGCTCAGGGAAATAGGAGCAGAAGTTTTTGCAACTTATGGATGTGAAAGCAACGTGAAAGAAATTTACGACAAGTGTCATGAGTTAGAAAAGCAAAGTGATGAGTATTTAATCTTCAATCAGTTTAATCAATTTGGAAATTCAATCTGGCATTACAATGTGACAGGCTCAACGATCGAAACGCTGTTCAATCAAATTAAAAAAGATGGACAAAGACTAAGCGGATTTGTCAGTGCAACCGGCTCAGCAGGTACAATTGGTGCAGGAGATTATCTCAGAGAAAAATTCCCTTTAATAAACGTTACCGCGGCAGAAGCTTTACAATGCCCAACGCTACTGATGAATGGATTTGGCGCTCACCGAATCGAAGGAATTGGGGACAAGCATGTTCCGTGGATTCACAATGTTAAAAACACAAATTCCGTTGCAGCAATTGATGACGAACAGCCTTTACGGATACTGCGATTATTCAATGAACCGGAGGGGCAAAAATATTTATCGCGTTTAGGTGTTGATGAGCAAACCATCAATAAGCTTCCTGATCTTGGAATTTCAAGCATAGCAAATCTCCTTGCTGCCATTAAGCTCACGAAATATAATGAGTACAACGAAAACGATGTCATATTCACAATCTTTACTGACTCGTCAGATATGTACCAGTCGCGGTTAAAGGAAATGAATGATGGCTGGGGAAATTATTCGTTAAACCAAGCCGGGATTGATTGGAATGTCGCATTGAAAAATCAAAGTATAGATTACTTCAAAGAATTATCATACTACGATAAGAAAGCAATTCACAATCTAAAATACTTTACCTGGGTTGAGCAGCAAGGAAAAACCGTTGAAGAGCTCAACACTCAATGGTATGATGAAAATTACTGGAAAGAAAGATTTGCTGTCGTTCCCAAGTGGGATAAATTGATTGAAGAGTTTAATTCTGAATGTGGAATTGAAAAAAATTTGTAATTCGACATGAGTTCAACAAATGTTAAATTCATTCAAAAGGTTTTCAGTTGTCTTAAGGATTATCTTTTAAAGCTTGTCAATAAATGAATACTAGACCATTACTCATTAAAAATGCCTGGATTTGTCAGATCGAATCTTATAGTGTTGATCCCGCTTTCGGAAATATGATTATTGAAAATGGGATCATCTCTGAAATCCATGATAAGAGTCCTGAAAAAGATTTTGAAATAATTGATGCAGGCGGAAGAGTTGTTACTGTTCCAAATGTGAATTTCCATGATCATATTTACTCTCGCTTAGCAAAAGGTTTACCGCTTCACGGTTCAATGCAGAATTTTCCGGAGATACTTCAAAATCTTTGGTGGAAAATAGATGTACTTTTAGATCACGACATGATAAAAGCATCTACATACATGGCAGCAATGGAATCAATTCGAAATGGAGTCACTTATATTTTTGATCATCATTCTTCCCCTTCTCATTCGCTTGGCAGCCTGAACATTATAAAAGATTCACTCGGAGAGTTCAACATACGAAATGTTTTATGCTTTGAAACGACTGATCGTAATGGTGAGCTATTAAAACTAGAAGCGCTGAAAGAGAATACGGATTTTTACCTCTACAACACTGATGAAAACTCAAAAGCTGCATTCGGGCTGCACGCATCATTTACTTTGGAGGATTCAACTCTTACTGCCGTAAAAAAATTTCTTGAGAAGAATGACCTCGGAATTCATATTCACCTCTGCGAGGATGAATCTGACAAAAATATAAGTCTGAAAAAGTATGGGAAACTTCCCGTTCAAAGGTTATTGGATTTTAATTTGTTAAATGAGAAAAGCATTTTGGTTCATGGTGTTCATTTAACAAAAGAGGAATTTGATTTAATAAAAAGTAAACATCCAGCATTAGTTGTAAATTTAGATTCTAACCTTAATAATGCAGTCGGAACACCAAAGTTTGAAAATATACCTGAGGCAATTTCTGTTCTCTGCGGAACAGATGGAATGCATGCAAACATCGCTCGTTCACAAAATCAAATGTTTCTGATGATGCGAAACCAAAAGCTAAGTTTTGACAAGGCATTCTATCATTTCAGAAAAATGTATTTTGATCAGCATAGATTTGTTAAAAAATATTTTCCGGATTTTTCTTCTCTTCAAATAGGGGATAGAGCAGATTTAATTATCTGGGATTACGTTCCTCCGACTCCGATAAGTCAAAGCAATTTCTTCGGTCATTACATTTATGGAATTTTGGAACGGCAAGTTCATTCGGTTATTCAAAACAGAAAAGTGCTGATGAATAATTTTTCTTTAACCGATATAGACGAAACCAAAATTAATAATTACATTTACGAGCAAGGAAAAAGGTTAGTTGAATCACTGTAGAACAGATTAGTAATCTGTTCTACGATTTATATTTGAATTCATGGATAATTCTTTCAACATAGTCGGTAAAGCAGTCATTAGGCAGGATGCTTTAGAAAAAGTAACCGGCAGAGCTAAGTTCGCTGATGATATTAACGAACCCGGACAGCTTTATGGCGTTATGGTTCGAGTTCCAACTGTTCATGCAACGATTGATGAAATTGATTACTCTGAATTATTACGAGTCAAACCGGATTCAATTATTGTTGATTCAACTGATATCAAAGGATCAAAAAAAATTGGAGCCATCCGACAAGACCAGCCGATTTTTTCTTTTGATAAAATTGTAACTCCCGGTGATGTTATTGCAATGCTTGTTGGAGAATCAGAGGATGAGTTAAAATCGCTATCCAAAAAAGTAAAAATAAAATTCACCGAGCTGCCGGCTCTAACTGATCCCACAAGATCTCTTGAACCAAATGCGCCAAAGATTCATCCCCAATATGAAAGTAATTTGATCGTTCACTACCCTCTCCGCAAAGGTGATGTTGAAAAAGGATTTAAAGAAAGCGATTTCATTCATGAAGAAACTTACACCACTCAGCTTGTTGAGCATGCTTACATTGAACCGGAGACGGTGCTGGCAATTCCTCTCGAAGGAAATAAAGGAATAAAAATTATCGGTAGCATTCAAAACCCATTCACAGCCAGAAAAGTAGTTGCATCAGTTTTAAATTGGCCTCTAACAAAGGTTCGAATAGTCCAGGCAGAGTTGGGCGGATCATTCGGAGGTAAAGATGACACAATGAACATTCTTTCTGCACGTGCGGCAGTTGCGGCTTTAAAGATTGGCAAACCGATAAAGATCCATTATTCACGCGAGGAATCAATTCTCGAATCATACAAACGGCATCCCTACATTTTAAAGTACAAAGTTGGCTGCATGAAGAACGGGAAAATCATCGCAATGAAAATTGATATCCTTGCTGACGGCGGTGCGTATTCATCAATGAGTCCATTTGTGACATGGCGGAGCGTAGTTCAGGCAACTGGTCCTTATGATATTGAAAATGTTTGGACAGATGTAAGAGCAGTCTATACTAACAATCCTTACACGGGTGCAATGCGCGGATTTGGCTCGCCGCAGCCAATCTTTGCACAAGAGTCAATTATGGATGAAATAGCAATCAAGCTGAACTTAACTCCGGATGAGTTTCGAAGAATAAATGGTTTCAAAGCTGGTTCGTTTACTGCGAGCGGACAGAAATTAGAGAATCACGATGTCAATCTTCTCGACGTTTTAGACACTGCAATTAAAGAAACTAACTTCACTTCAAAGTGGAAAGAGTACAAAAGTAAAACAAGCTTCAATGGTTACCAGCTCGATAAAATTTCCGATACAAATGCTGAGCAGTTGATCCTAAAGAAAAAAGATTACATCAATCCGAATAAATTGCTTTGGAAAGGAATCGGACTTTCTATCAGCTATCGCGGATGTTCATTAGGTGCCGAGGGAATTGATGCAGCCGAAGCTTATCTCTCTGTTCAGAATGACGGCTCAGCTTACTTACTTTCCGGTTTAGCCGAAAATGGACAGGGCATGAGAACAACACATTCAATTATTGCCGCTGAAGTTCTTGGAATTTCACCCGATAAAATTTACTACTTAGAAACTGATACTGGTTTAATTCCAGACAGCGGCCCAACCGTAGCATCACGCTCGACCCTTATGGGGGGAGGTGCAGTGAAAGCCGCTTCCGACATTCTTAGAAATCGTTTTGAGGATTTTTTAAGATTAGAATGGAAATTAAAATCACAATCCGAATTCATTTTCAAAGATGGTTTTGTTTCTGTGAATGGTAATCCTCAGCAAAAAATCTCGTTTTCCGATTTATGTTCATTAGCTTATAAAAACGGTATTTGCTTGGCTGCAATTGGCTGGTATAAAAGTCCTGAAGTAAATTGGGATGAGCATACCGGACAAGGTTCGGCTTACTTCACTTACGTGTATGGCTGTCAGGTTGCAGAAGTAACAGTTAACATTGGAACCGGACAAGTTTATATCGATAAGATTACCGCTGTTCACAATCCCGGTAAAGTAATTAATCTACTTGGCGCTGAAGGGCAAGTCTATGGCGGAGTAACTCAAGGTGCCGGTTATGGTTTATGGGAACAAGTAACAACAGATGGCGGGAAAATTCGTGAATTAAATTTCGATCAATATCTAATTCCCACTGCAAAAGATTTAAAGGAAATAAAACCCGTCTTTGTTGAAGGCAAAGATGTTTATGGAGCCTGGGGCGGGAAATCTTTGGGCGAACCAACTCTCGAATTAACTTCTGCAGCAATCGCCAATGCAATTAGAAATGCGACGGGAAAAAGATTTTACAATCTTCCGATAAATTTGGAGGAACTTCTTTTGCGCCGAAAACTATTTCCGAAAGATTTGAAGAGAGGAAGTTCGTAATGATACCTCAGTTCAAATACTATCGACCGAAATCCATCAACGAGTTAAAAAGCATTTTGGGTGATATGCAAGACAACTCGCGGATTCTTGCTGGTGGAACTGACATTGTTCCGGGATTCATTCAACAGTCAAGTCGTTTTACTTCAATTACAAATTTGATTGATATAAACTGCATTGCCGATCTGAAAGCTATCAAAAATGTTGACGGGCAAGTTTTGATTGGGTCGGCCATTACGTTTGCCGAGATTATGAAAAATGAACTCATTCAAACGCATTTCCCATTGCTTACTAAAGCCGCTTCAACAGTTGGAAGCATACAGATAAGAAATAGAGCTACCGTTGTTGGCAACTTTGTAAATAATGCTCCTTGTGCTGACAGCGTTCCACCGCTTTTAGTTTACGATGCCTCCATAAAAATTATTTCACCTAACGGAGAGCGCAATATCCCGCTCAATGAATTTCTATTGAATCCTTATGAAACTCAGTTAAAGAAAAACGAGTGTGTCACCGAAATCATAATTCCTGCTCCTAAAGAAAATTTTATCGGAGATTTTTACAAGCTAGGAAGACGAAGCGCAGTATCAATTAGCCGGATCTCGCTTGCATTTTTAATGCACGAAGAAAATAAATTTATTAAAGAATTTAAAATTGCAAGCGGTGCGATTACCCCCATTGGTAAAAGATTTTATGAAATAGAGAACGCATTTGTGGGAAAAGAAATTTCTTCAGAAACTTTTATGGAGATTGCATCAACCCTTGGTGAAAAAGTTTTGGAGACTACTGGTTTAAGGTGGTCAACTGATTACAAGCTGCCCGTAGTTCAGCAAATGCTGTATCAACTGCTTGAGAGGAATGTGGGAGGGATTTCCGGATGATTATCAACTTCAAAATTAACGGAAAAGAAACCTTAATCAATCTAACCAAAAACAAACGATTGATTGATTTGTTGCGCGATGACTTGAAACTCACCGGAACAAAAGAGGGCTGCAGTATTGGTGAATGTGGTGCATGCACTGTAATCGTAAATGGCAAAGCTGTAAACTCATGCTTAGTTCTAGCTCAGCAAGTTGATGAATGCGATGTCATAACGGTTGAAGGTTTAGCTGAAGGAAATAAATTAAGCGAACTACAGCAAAATTTTTTGAAATATGGAGCTATTCAATGCGGTTTCTGCACCCCGGGAATGCTGATGTCTGCTTATGCTTTGTTCTTAGAAAACCCCACACCCTCTCGTGAAGAAATAGAAACAGCTATCGAAGGTAATTTGTGCAGATGCACAGGTTACAAACCAATCATCCAAGCAATAACTTCTACTGTGTCTGGGGAATAAAATCAATGGCACACGGATTCAACTGATCAAACGGATCTTAAATGATCTGTTTTAATCAGTTCAATCCGTTAAATCCGCGTGCAATTAACTAAGTAAGTAATGGTAATCACTTAAAATTTTTCCGGCAAGCTTTGTAAATCTAATTCGTTCTTCATCTTTATCTTTATCATAATCTAAACGCTCACCATTATTATAAAATTTCATTTTTTCAATCTTCGAATCAATCCTCGACACTAATTCAATTTCTCCGTTTCTTTTTAATATATAGAATCCATCTTTTTGTGAATGATAAAATTCATATTCGTTTCTAAAAAGAGTTATTTTATCTTTATATGGTGAGCCAGCGTGGGGACAAAAAGTCTCGCAGTTACCACACTCATTACACATCCAATCAATATGCAGAATTTGATTTACATCTTTGAAATAATCTCCGTCAATTGTAATTAGTATGTTGGCACGATTTGGACAAACATCGACACACTTGTTGCATATGAAATTACACTCAAGACAGCGTGTTGACTCAAGATTTGATATTTGAGTTAAGGAAAAAATATTCCCCTTTTGTGCAGCTATTCTTTTCTTTCTTTGCTCTTTGTCAAAAAGATGCTGAAAACTTTTATCAAAAATAATATCAAGCTTTTCTTTTTTTATGATTGCCTCAGCAGCTTTCTTTCCATCAGCAATGGATTCGACAACAGTTGAAGGACCTCGCAAAGCATCCCCGCCAATGAAAACATTCTCAAGCAATGTTTCATTTGTAGCTATATTCGTTTCAGCTTTTCCATATTTATTAATTGAGATTTGATTTTGACCGAGAATATCAAGATCAACTTTTTCTCCAATTGCTGAGATAATAAAATCAATTTTATGTTCTTCAAATTCATTTCCAATCGAGACAACATTTCTACGTCCGTCGCTTCCAATTTCACCTAACTTCATTTTTTGAGAGCGTAAAATCTTACCATCAAATTCAATTGGTAATAGAAGCTCTTTGAAAACGACACCATCTTCAATCGTATTGTCAAATTCTTCTTTATCTGCGGGCATGAATTCTTTTGTACGGCGGTAAAGTATGTAAACTTTATCAACGCCATCAATCCTTTTAGCAGCACGTGCTGCATCCATTGCCGAGTTGCCACCGCCAATTACTGCAACACTCTTACCTAAAGCTATTTTATCTTTATGATGATACTTCCACAAAAAGTCTAAAGCGTTTATAACATTCTTGGCTTCTCCATTTAGATTAAGCTCTGTTGATTTGCCAGCACCAATTGCGATGTAAACATATTTGAATCCTTTTTGCTTAAGCTCTTCAACTGAAAAATTTGGATCAACATTAAACTCAAATTTTACTCCAAGCTGCTTTATGAATTCAACATCATTGTCTATTGCTGATTGTGGCAATCTAAAATCCGGAATAATATTTTGAACAACTCCACCCGCTTTATCGTGTTTTTCAAAAACAGTTACATCAAACCCTGCTTGAGCTAAAAAGTAACTTGCTGCAAGACCCGATGGACCAGCACCAATTACCGCACATTTTATTTCATTCGATTTTTTTAAGTCTTTTTTATAATGTGCTAAAAATTCTTCTCTCCCCTTTTCCACAGCAATCTTTTTAAGATCGCGTATCTTCACCGATTCATCATAATCCCATCGCGTGCAATGAAACTGACATTGATGATCGCAGATATGTGCGGTGATACTCGGTAAAGCATTCTTAGAAATAATGACTTCGTATGCCTCTCGATACCTTTCTCCCTCAATCAGTTTAACGTATTCGGGAACATCTTGATGAATTGGACAAGCTACAACGCATGGTGCGGTAAAACAGTTAAAAGTTTCAAGCTTGGTTGGAATCTTTATTGATTCAACAAGACGAATTTCTTTTTTATAGTGCGAATTTATTAACGAATCATCTGCTAATTTTTTTAAATTCTCAAGATTAATTTTTCTGCTGGTAAAATCGGTTTGAAAACTTTCAGTAATGTTTCTCCCTATTTGATTTAAGCGGCGGTAACCTCCGGGTTTTAAGAGATCGGTCGCATACGTAACTGGATATATTCCACACTTTAGAATAACCGGCGTGTTATAAACTGCGGCACCTCCGGAATATGAAATGCTTAGATTGCCGTTTAAAGCTTCAGCTAATTTCCATGCTGCATTTATTGTAAGCGGGAAGAGTGATCGCCCAGACATGTACATTTCATCACCAGCCAGCATGTTCTTTCTGTTTTTAACCGGCAGTGTATTGGAAAGCTTTACACCAAACCTTCGATTTATATTACCTGCAAAGTCTTGCAGCCGAGAGATTATTGAGACAGCACTCTCGAACTTCAAATCACTTTTAAATGAATGTTCATCCAGTTCCACATTTTTGAAGCCGAGTATTTGGAGAATCTCATGAACTTTTTCATATCCAAGAAGTGTTGGATTTAACTTCACATAAGTATGCAGCTTTTTTTCTTCGAGTAAGTACTTAGTTATTACCTCAATCTCATCTGCAGGACATCCGTGCATTGTTGATAGTGTTACTGAGTTAGAAATTTTCGACGAAATATTTTTTATCGTATCATTTAACTTTGGCTTAACATCTAAACTTTGCGGGAATTTCCGGGATAATATTTCTGCGAAGCGATCACTTTCAATGAACTTCAACATTTTATCTTGATAAATTTTGAATGAAGGATTTTCGGTGGCATCAATCAATGAATTAATAAACGTCTGCATCTTATCGCCTTTTATTCCTTCAAGATTATAACCAACACTCATGTTAAAAATAAATCCGCGGGGAGAGCTTGAGTCGGGATACAGCAATTGTTTCAACAAGTGAAGAATCATCCATGCTTTCAAGTATTCGTCTAAGGATTCTTCTAGCCTTAACTCTTGAGACCACTCAACATTGTAACACTCATCCTGAGCATCAATACACGGCTTATCGATGTTTAAATCATCTTTTACCTGAACGGTTTTCAATTCAAAGAATCGCCCGCCAGCTAAATAAGAAGCAACAATGTTCTGTGAAAGCTGCGTATGCGGTCCGGCTGCTGGTCCGATAGGTAAATCGAGCTGTTCGTCCAAAAAATGAAGAGACGAAATCTTTTTGAGTGAAAGAAAATCAATCGACGGGATTCCGAAAATCGAATCTTCTTGTGCATACTCGCTGAAAATCCATTTTAACAAGTGATCGAACCCGATTGTGCTCATTCGTTCTGCCATGTTTTCGATTCAGATAGTTTGTTAGAAATATTCGTTCTAAAATTACACAAGTTGAATTCATTTATAAACCTTTATATTCCGTCCCTACGGGAGTCGATAAATTTATTGTTTTATTTTTTTATAAAGATATTGTTCCTAACGGGACAAAAACATAATGGTAAGATAAGAATCGGTTTTCGTCCCATCGGGACGTTATGTTTATAGAACATATTTTGAAGCTTGAATCAAAGCCCCATTAGGAACGAAATAAAAAATTAATTGTTAACAAATTAGCAATTAATAAAAAATGGATTCATAGAATATCATTAACCAAAAATATGTTTAATTTTAAACAGCAATTTTTAAGGAATAATCTTCATGAACCTAGCACAAACCATAAATGAAAAGGCAAAGCAATATCAAGATTATACAGCCAACAATCTCTCCGAATTAGTAAAAATAAAATCGTTAAGCGCCAAGGAAGGTACAGTCGTTAAAAAGCTTAGGGAGATGATGGCAGAAGCCGGTTTCGATGAAATAAAGATTGACGGACTCGGAAACATTATCGGACGATTGCGCAGCGGCAAAAAAATAATCGCAATTGATGGCCACATTGATACAGTTGATGTTGGGAACATTCAGAATTGGACATTCGATCCTTTTGGAGGTGAAATTAATAACGGATTTGTACACGGCCGTGGAAGCACCGATCAAAAAGGCGGAGTGGCTTCCGCAATTACAGCAGCAAGAATTCTTAAGGAAATCGGCTTACCAAAAGATGTTACGCTGTATGTTACCGGAACTGTCATTGAAGAAGATTGCGATGGACTTTGCTGGAAATACATCATCGAAGAGGATAAAATAATACCTGATTGTGTAGTCGTTACGGAACCAACTAATTTGAATATATATCGTGGACATCGCGGACGAATGGAAATTGAAGTTTCGTTTTACGGAAGGTCAGCACATGGTTCCGCTCCGGAAAGAGGAATTAACGCAATTTACATGGCTTCAAAGGCTGCTTTGGAAATTGAGAAACTGAATGAACGATTAGCTTTTGATGAATTCCTCGGAAAAGGTTCTGTTGCTATTTCTGAATTTGTCTCAGGAAGCCCTTCGCTTTGTGCTGTAGCAGACTTTGCAAAAATCCATCTTGATAGAAGATTGACCTGGGGAGAAAATAAAGAACTTGCGGTTAAAGAAGTCGAAGAGATTGTTAGAGACATGAATGCAAAAGTTGAAGTGATTAACTACAATGAGAAAGCATTTACAGGCAAAGAATACGGAATGGAAAAATATTACCCAACATGGAAGCTTGAGGAAAATCATTCCGTGATTGAAACCGGGAAAAAAGTTTATAAAGAACTTTTTAAAACCGATGCAGTCGTGGATAAATGGACATTCTCCACGAATGGTGTTACAATAAATGGAATTTATGGAATACCGGTAATTGGATTTGGTCCCGGCAACGAAGTCTTGGCTCATGCACCAGATGAGAAAGTACCAGTAGAACATCTAGTTAAAGCGAGTGCGTTTTACGCGATGTTTGTGATGTCGTACTAAAATTTCATACATTGGTAATGAATAAAAATTGAGATTTTATACATTAGTAATGAACAATTCTAAACTCACAAGGAGCTAGAAAATGGCTTACACAATGCTTGATTTTGCAGAAGATATTTTAGCAAAAGTTGAAAAGCCCCTTACCTACCAAGAAATTTGGGCGGCTGGAATGGAAAAAAATTTAACCAATAAATTGTCAATTACTGGAAAGACTCCATGGCAAACATTAGGCGCTAGATTGTATGTGGATACAAAAGAAAACCCGAACACAAAATTTATTAAGGTGGGGAAAAATCCCGTTAGATTTTTCTTGGCTGCAAGAAGTTCTGAAGTTTCTCAAGACCTTATCGAAAAAATTAATTTAGAACAAAGAAAGGAAAAACGAGAATCTGATCATTATGAAGAACGAGATTTACATCCTCTCTTAACTTACTTCGCGTACTCTAATCCAGCGTTTAATCGCGGTCGAAATATATTCACAAAAACAATTTTTCATGAAAAATCAAAAAAGAGCGGTTATAGCGAATGGTTACATCCCGATTTGGTTGGTTTCTATCTTCCTATTGAAGAATGGAACGAAAATCTAGTTGAGTTCAACCGAATTTCTGATAATAATGCATTAAAATTATTTTCGTTTGAGTTATAGAAAAGCATTAATAAAGGAAATTACAGGGAAAATTATTTTCAGGCTGTTTCAAATTCATCATGGGCACATGAAGGCTATTTGGTTTCTGCCCAAATAGTTCAAGATGATGATCTACTCGCCGAGTTGGAAAGATTAACTATGTCTTTCGGAATTGGAATCATTCAGTTGGAGTTGAAAGATATTGATTCCTCTAAGGTATTATTTCCTGCAAGACAAAGACCCTCGCTCGACTGGGAGACCATGAACAAACTGACCGAACAGAATAAAGATTTCAACAAATTTATTAAGGATGTAAAAATAGACTTTAATTCAAAAGTAATTCATAAATCGGAATACGATCCAATAATTCCTAATCCAGAAGATTACATCAAAAAAAATATTTTTAGGACCAAGAAATAATTTCGGAGTAACAATGACCAACGCATTCAAAGGCAAACACTTTTTAACAGAAGACAATTGGACAAAAGAAGAACTCGATATAGTTTTCAAAACTTCATTCGAGCTGAAAGAAAAATTTTATAACGAAGAGCCAACTCTCCACCTCCCTCACAAGACTTTATTCATGATGTTCTTTGAGCAGTCAACACGTACAAGAAACAGCATGGAAGCGGGAATGACACAGCTTGGTGGACACGCACATGATTTGACTCCCGACAAAATGCAGATCACTCACGGCGAAGTTGTAAAAGATACTGCAATAATTCTCTCACGAATGGGACATGGAATCGCATGCAGAAACTGTTTCTACGGAGCTGGTAAAAAATATCTTGATGAAATGGCGCAATACTCAAAGCGTCCTGTTATGTCTCTTCAAGATGATGTTTATCACCCGTTTCAAGGGCTGGCAGATTTGATGACAATCTTCGAACACTTCGATAAAAATCCCAAGGGGTTAAAAGTAACCATCTCATGGGCATATGCAACAACTCATTCAAAGCCTTTGAGCGTACCACAAACTCAAATTTTACTTTTCCCTCGGTATGGAATTAATGTTACGGTCGCTCATCCCAAAGAATTTCCTTTAAGCAAAAACATTGTTGAGAAAGCACAGCAAAATGCAAAAGTCGGGGGCGGAAGTCTGAAATTCACGAGTAATATGGATGAAGCATTTGAAGGCGCGCAAATTGTTATTCCAAAAAATTGGGGCGGCTTCGGCTATTACGATGTTGATTATTACTTACAAAATGAAGATGCCTGCAAGAAAGAGATGAAGTTAAATTTGGAAAAGTATAAATCCTGGATTTGCGATGCCAAACGAATTAATCTTGCCGATAAAAATGTTAAGCTGATGCATGCTCTTCCTGCTGATCGGGGAAATGAAGTGACCGATGAAATTCTGGATGATCCGAATATCTCAATCGTCTTCGATGAAGCGGAGAACCGTCTTCACACAGCTAAAGCAATTATGGCGCTGACGATGTGAGCTTTGTTGTCATGCTGAACTTGTTTCAGCATCTTACGAGATTCCGAATGGCCATGCCATCGGAATAACTCTTTATCGCTCGGATAAAGTTACAATTACTTCTTTCTTCTCACCATTTCTGTCAATTGTAAGCTTTACGGTATCACCTGGCTTATGTTCTTTCAAGAAATTAGAATAATCTTTTAAGCTTTTAACTTGCTTACCATCGAAGGCAACTATCACATCGCCTTTTTGCAATTTAGCAACAGCGGCAGGTGAATTTTCCGAAACATCAGCAATTCTTACACCCTCTCCAGAGAAAGCAAAATCGGGCATAGCTCCGGTGCTTGCCTTTCGTTCAATTGTGCTCTGGGTTTCTGTCGGCTTACCGGAAGCATCATTTGGTTTTTTGCCTGTGAAAGGCATAGGATCTTTACGGTCAGCTAAGTATTCTAAAACCTCACGGGAGACAGTCGCAACTTTAACCAAACCATCAGCATCAATTTTATCAGCATCATCATCAGGAACGTGGTAATCGGATTTAATTCCGGTATAGAAAAGCTGCACACCGGGAATTCCTTTTTCGATGAACGCAGTTTGATCGCTTGCATCTAAATCCTGCGTAACTTGTTCTGTTGGAATACCGGTGGTAAAATCCGTACCCATGAATATAAACTTCCACTCACGTGCAGTGTTAGTGTTGAGAACCATCAACTTATTGCTGAATAATCTCCCAACAGTATCCAAATTTAACACGGCAAAAATTTTATTAGCCGGATACTTTTTGTAATTGGCTACAAAGTATCTCGATCCGACAAGTCCAGCCTCTTCCGCCGTGAATGCAATAAAAATTATTGTCCTTGCCGGTTTATGAGATTTTCCCAAAGTTTTAGCAAGCTCGAGCAGAACAGCTATGCCACTTGCATTATCATCTGCACCGTTATGAATTTTTCCTTCGTTCCCTTTTTTAAAATTGGGCCAACCTAAACCGAGGTGATCGTAATGTGCCGAGATAATAACTGCTTCGGTTAAGCTGGGGTCTGTACCTTGAATAATCCCGATAACATTTTTGAGTTTGATATTTTTCTTTTCGAGAACATCTTGAGACCATTCTTGAAAATATGTGCCGTTATCACTGCCGGGAAGTAATCCGTACTCTTCAAACTTTTTAGCAATATAATCTGCTGCTATATCCAGTTCTGAAGTTCCAATTCCTCTTCCCTTTAAATTATCCGAAGCAAGAAATTTCACAGCTTCCATCATTCTATCTGCCGAAAAAACCGGTTCTAAATTGGCGAGCGCTTTTCTAGTCTCAAGTTTTACTTCAACGTCTGACGCTGATAAATTTTTAAATAGAGGAGAGCCTGTAATCGGCCATACACCTTTATCAATGTTTGTGGGTTCACTTCCGTTGAACGCAAGATAGCTGTACTTACCATAGTGCGGAAGCTTGTTATTTAAACCTTCAACTGAGGCTGCATTGCCAATCGAAAGTAATGTTATTACTTCTTTTATGTTTTTAGGATTAGAAATCGATATGAAAAAGCTGTTATCTTCAAGTGGAATTTCTCTTTTGCCATATTTTACAGCATGCTTTAAAATTTCTGATCCATAATCTTTCATTGCTGTATTGACGACAGAGGCAAATTTGTTAGTGAGACTTAAAAGCATTACTGTTTGATTTTCAGGAAGCTCATCAATCTCATCTTCCGATTTAACTACAAACTTTGCTTCATTACCTTTGATCCATAAATCAACAAATTTTTTATAAAGTTGAAAACTTGGTTCAGCTTCTGCCGGAAGTACAATTAGGGTGTTTTCCGAACCATAAGCTTTTGTAAATGTTGGCGGCGATTCTCTTGGATCAAGCTTTCTCATCAAATCAAATTGCGGATCGACGAGAATCTTAAGAGGTTCATCACTAACCGAAATGCTGTAGTTCGCTTCCTTCTCATTCATCTCCACAATTTCTGTTTTACTTCCTCCTTTTGTTACAACAACTATTGGAACATCGAGATAAAAAACATCTTCGGGCTGAACTTGCTTTAAAGTGAAGGAGATATTATTTGTTCCTCTAACCGAATTTACTTTCACATCTTCAAGAGCTAGCTGCGGTGCACCGGTTCTCTCAATCCACTGATCAAAAAACCATTTTAAATCTTTGCCGGTAACTTCTTCAAAAGCTGTACGGATATCATTGAATGAAGCTCGTTTAAATTTATTTTCACGATTAAATGTCTGGAATCCCTTCATAAACTCTTCATCTCCAACTTTACATCGCAGCATATGAAAGACCATTGAAGTTTTTCCATAACCTATTGCCTCACTTGGTGAATCATGCCGGGATAGAAACTTTGAGAGTGGAAAATCGTTTTCAGAAGTTACGTAATCGGTAAATTTCTGAAGTGTTTCGCTTCTGTATTCTGCAGCTTGTCCACGCTGTTCTTTAATTAAATGATCTGCCATGTAGGCTGTAAGGCCCTCGCACCAATTACCGGTTTTGAAATCCACATAAACAGAATTTCCCCAATAGTTGTGAAGAAGTTCATGAGGATAGGACGAGTGAAGAATAAAAGGAAAACGAATTATCTTTTCGCCGAGAAGCGTGAAAGAGGGCATGCCGTAACCTGTTTCCCAAAAATTTTCCACGAGAGCAAACTTGGTGTAAGGGAATGGCCCAACAAGCTTCCGATACATTTCCATGTACTGTGCCGTGGTTTCAAGATACTTATTTGCCAATGCTTCATCCGCCGTACGCAGGAATGCATACGCAGTAACAGCACCCATTGCGTAGGAATACTCATGAAATGGAGCTGCAATTAAAAATACTTCTTCTTGTGGTGAAGGCGATTCCCATTTGTCAATGTGTGTATCACCTTTATTTTCATCAAGAGTTCTTGTTCCTATCGAAACAGTTTTCCAATCTTTAGGTGAAGTGGTCGTAAGGTTAAATGAGACAAACTCATCACCGAAATACGGAACCCAGTATGTTGATCCTGCAAGGTAAACACCCTGTTCCCAAATAATTCCAGGTGATTCACTAAATCCTCTCGCATAATTTTCTTTACTTTGCTTTATTGGTGATTGTATTTCGCCTTTATATTTTACAGTAAATTTTAGATCACCAGAGAGACTGCCTGGCAGCTTGACCTCATAAACATCAAGTTTCAAACTGCTTTTTGATCCAGCATCATCTATATCCATACCGATATCTTTTGCATCAACTGATTCATCAAGCCTCTTAATCATATCAGTTGGTTCAACTACAAGAGCATGGTGAAGCTTAAACTTTAGTCCATCTTTAACTAATGATTTGTCAACCGTTATTTGATCCGTAACTTCTATGAATGATGCATCGGGTTTGATTAATGCGTTAAGCTCATGGTGAATTAAAGTATTCTGCGCATTGACCGTTAACGCTGCAAATGCAAGGATTAATATTTTTTTTATCATGGCGATTCCTTTCAGAAATAAAAAGTTATCTTACACGTATGCTATGGTTTTTATATAACCCCACCATTTTTACATTGCGATGCCTTTAGCAATGGTGGTGGACAAGTAAACACTAAACTTCGGTCCTTAGTCAATAATGAAATGTTCTTCATGGCTAAAGGTATTATTTGTAAAGTTAATAATCCGCCTCCTAAAGGGAGTACCGCATAAATCTTTCTTCGTGGAACTCCGTATTTTCCTCAAACGTGTCAAATGACTGACTCCGTGTAAGGACAAATCCTTTCACAAAGTAACACGAAGAACAACGAAGGAGAAACACGAAGCAAATTTAAAGATATATGTCTTGCAACAAGCACTAAAGGAGATGGCTAATCCATTCAGCATCACGTAGCATTACGAAACAAAAGTGTTTTTTAATAACTCATGTTACGCAAACTACCAAACCTCCGAGGTTTCATTGAATGCTTTTATTTGAATATTCTTGATTTTTTAACTACAAAAAAAGTTGAAGGATATGCAATTGACAAAACCTCGGAGGTTTTCAACTCACCTGCGTAAGGTGAGTTAATAATAATCAAAAGTGAATTTTATTCTTCATGCTTCACCGGTTTGATCACGAAAGATAATTCAACTTTCTCTTCACCTCTTAAAAGCGAAAATGTTATTTGCTCGTCCCAATTTTTAAATTGTAAATGCTTCTTTAAAGCGGTTGAATTTTCAAATGACTTCCCATCAATTGCAAGAACAATATCATTTTTCTTCAAGCCATTTTCAAAAGCAATTGTATTTGGCAAAACACGTTCGACTACGTATCCGCCGCTTTTTAATGTGTCCTTAATGCTGAAACCAAAAGCAGGATAAAGCTCCTGCTCCATTTCTTTAACGCCCCAAATAAAGTCAGCATAACTTTTAACAACTATTTTGTAAGGAGTTTCGTCCATCATCATCATTGCATGAGGATTTGCGGGTCTCTCTTTCTCTGTCATTTCTTGTTTTTTCTCATCGGGCTTAGCTTCTTTTTCCTTTTTTATTTCTTTTCTAATCTCCATCATTCCACCCTCTTTCTTTTTCTGAGGAATATCAACGGGAACAACTGAAGCGAAAGGTAAATTACTTCTATCCTGAATTATTCTACCGATTCCGATATTGTAAATCACATGTCCGCTTCCTGCCAAAAGAACAACAGTTGCATCCGGATGTTTTTCTGCCGCACGTATAGCACCCTCACCCATCGCAGCATCCCATAGACTTTGAGCCGGATACATATTATTGAATTGATCGGGCATCGTTACATCCATTCCCTGCATCATTACTTTTATTAAGAATTTATGCTCAATGGTCATGGTATCAATTTCCGGAATCGCTTGCAAGTCTTCTTCGGTAAGGCTGCCGACTCCACCCCTTCCGATTTTTGAAGTGTATTTTTTATCTATGTTGGCACCGTATATTGGAATATGCTTTTCTCTAGCATAGTCAAATATCGCTTTATAGTATCTATAATTGTGGCCCCATGTAGTTAAGAATTCAGTTTGTTCCATGAATGTATTTGGATCTGTTGAACCGCTGACCCACTTAGTTAACGCTTCGTCCTGTTTAGGATTGTACATTTCCAAAGCCAGCACAACTGGTTTTCCAGCCTCAAATAATCCTTTAATTACTTCCAGCTCAACATCATGATAAAGCTGGTTGGTGTGGGATTCTCCAACCATTACTATCCGATACTTTTTAAGTTCATCAATCATCTCGTTGTAGGTTACTTCTTTGCTTGCTTTTGTATCGTAAATTTTATCCAGCTTAACGGTACAAAAATCATATTTGCGATTTTTATCGCCGAGCGGAAGTTTTTCGGGATCAAAATCCTGAGCAAAATTTGAGTTGAAGCAGAGAAGAAGAATTGTTAATAAAATAATAGTTTTCAATTTAGTCTCCCTTTCAAATTATTCGAGAGTAAATATTTAGTTATTTAATTTTAAAATTTTTATTTGATGATTTTCCAGGTCAGCTATCCATAAATAACCGTTATGAACAAGCACTGCAGCCGGTTTGTACAATTCATTCACGCTGGAACCGGCATTTCCTGTACCGGCCAAAGCTGTAACACCGCCATCGTTATCAATCTTTAATATTCTATGAGAACCCATATCGGCAATATAGAGATTATCATGCTCATCAACGGCTATACCGTGTGGAGTATTTAGAGTATCATTCAATCTTACGGTAGTCACGCCAATGTTTGGAACTACTTTCCGGACTAAATTGCTTCCGGCGTCCGCAACAAAAATATTTTCACCGTCAGAAACTATATCTATTGCATAAACAAAGCTTGCTTTATCACACTCTCCATCCTCATTACCTGATTTGCCGCTTCCAGCTACGGTTGATACTATTCCATCCTTTATTAAGCGAACTCGAGCATTGCCAATATCAACCACATAAACTCCGCCGTTCTTAGCTAAAATAACAGCATGAGGAGAATTAAATAAAGCCGAATCACTCCTGCCATCTCTAAATCCTTTTTCATTAGGAATACCCGCTAATATGCTAACTATGAATTTTCCTCCCTGTGTTTTTGAGATGGTTCTAATCAAATTGCTTCCAGCTTCGGCAGCATAGATAATATCATTAATTTCATCGTAGGCAACTCCATGAGGTGAATTAAATTTTGCTACAGAAGCATCTCCATCCTGGTATCCTTTTTTATCTGGACCTCCAGCAATAGTTGTAACTTCACCATCTAATGTGGTAATTCTAATTGCATGGTTATTTATGTCTGCAAATACTACCGAATTATTTTTGTACGTCGCCAAACGGATTGGTTTATTTAGTTCAGCTTGTTTTCCATCTTTAAAACCAGCTTTACCGATACCTGCAACTATTAGCAAAGTTTCACTTTTCTCCGGGGCGCATGAAAACAAAAGCGGAAGTAATATTAAAAAGAATGATAGCTGTTTTTTCATTCCAATCAATCTTAAATTGAGTATTAAATAACGTCCCATGTATTATTTAATTATTTTTTTGTTTCAAGGTTATACAAATAATCAATTGTTAGTTGAAAAATTATCAATAGCTACAAATCAGCGCCTAAATATTGATACAATAACACCTGTAATAAAAGCGATCAGCCACCAGTAATAAGCTATTTTAGAATATACATACAAAGGTTTACTTATTAATGTCTCAGCTCCATATTTTATTCTGTATTTTAGAAGAAGAATGTAATCAATTACCATGAGTAACAAACCGATATAACCCATAATTCCATGAAATGTAAAATAGGTTCTCGTTGTACCAATCATCATGCACGCGGTCGCAATTATATCGAACAAAACTGCAAATGTGATTAGCAGTAAAACGATATTAGCTGCACGCTGCTTTTTACCTTCGAGCAATATAAATAGAGTGTAAAAAATCAGTGCCAAATGAACAAATAATATTCCGACTTTTGTAATTTCTGCCATAAACTATTCTTAATTTGTTTTTGAGTGATTGTTGAACAATGAAGTTGCTAAAAGAATACACAAAATATAATTAAAATTTGCTTATTACATATGTTTTTAAGGCTATAAAAAATTCTACTTGATCAGATAGGATAAAGCAATTGTAAAATCATCCCTAGAGGGATAATGTACCGCTTCGATCAGAAAGCTGTTAAATATTTTAAACCCAACTTGATACGAAAAATATTTTTCTTTCTTATCTACTAAAAAAAAAGTTTTAGTGTCAAAGATTGGATTAATTTCTTCCGTATAAAATAATCCGATTACAGGATCGGAAAAAACATAAAATTTAATATCCGATAGTAATTTATAAAACTGAAAAGCAGTAAAACCGACATTATTTGAATTATTTATTTTCTGATTGAGATGAACATAAAAAAATGAATGGTCAAAATTCTCATAGTCTTCGGAGATTGCTAACAGCTTTCTCTGTCTTAATTGACTATTAACCCTAAGTGTAACGCTGCTGATAAACATTCCAGTAATCATGCCAACAGCGGCTGGCTGAATAAAAAGATTTCGATTACCAAAGAACAATCCTCCAAGTTGAAAATCGTAATCGGGTTTATGCTTCCATATGAAAAAACCAGATGGTATATCATCCAGACGGAAAGGAGCCCATCTTCCTATTGCCAATGTACGAACATCCTCTATTTCATCCGTACTTTTGATATAGCCCCCGAATGCATACGTATTCCAGGGTCCCATTATGAAAACACCGCCGCCAAACTGATTATTTGTTTTTTCATCCACTTTACCTCCTCCGATTACACCAATCGGAGAGATGAATCCAATTTTATATTTAGCAGAAAGATAGTACGAATTAAGAGTCGAGTTGACATAAAGGTTTCTCGCATGACCTGGCTGATAACCATCGTAGTATTCATATCCCACTCGCAGCCAAAGTTCCGGAGTAGGTCTATAAGTGAACCGTGAGAACAAAGTAGAATTATAGAGAGTGGTATCATTAATGTCATCAAATGTTCCACCTAATTCAAATTGATATCTATCATCGTCGTTAAAAGGAAATAAAACAGCCGCTCCCGAAATCTGCTTGACTCTGTACTGACTGGTATTATCTAATCCATTATTAATTAACGAGAGGAAAATAGTTTTATCTCTTTGATTCTTTTTGTAAAAATTAAAAGCAGATACATTCTCATGATCAGCATTCATAAATGATGCTTGAATTTTCCACTGATCAGATGCAGGCGGACCAAATACAGAATACCTTGGATCAGCATTACTTTGATGAGAATGTTTCTGCAAGGAAAGAGTATCGATTTTATCAGTCCCTTCATCCTGAGCAAATAACGAAGGTGTATAAATAAAAATGATTAAATATCCAACGATGATAATAATTTTATTGTGAATAGAATTTCTAAGGTTCATGTGAAATTAAGCTTTAGATTAATCTTAGAATAATCATATCCCTGGCTGCAATCCTAAGATAAAAACCTCATGGAATAAACTGAGCTACTCTTTCGGATCGAGATTCAATGAAGAAATATCCATCAAATAAGGAGATAATTTTCTAACCCCCTTTGCTTCATCTCTGTTAGAAGAAAATGCTAAAAGCTTTCCGTCAGGTGAAATTACCGGGAAGCCATCAAATGCATCATTATAGGTCAAGCGAGTCTGTTCTCCGGTCTTTATGCTCATCAAATAAATCTCAAAGTTGAATGGAGGCAGAATGCGAATAAAAGCAAAGTGATCGCCATCCGGAGCAGGATGAGGAGCCCAGTTAGTTCCCTCATCGAAAGTAATTTGTTTTAAATCTGTACCATCGTCTTTGATAGTAAAAATAGTCATTGGAGTTCCACGCTTACCATCATCCTTGCGCAGCCATGCTCTGTAAATTATTGTTTCATTATCATTCAAGTAGAAAGAACCACCTTCCTGCCATTCCTCTGTAAATGTGACTTGATGTTCGTCTGTTCCATCTGCATTCATTACCCACAAATCGCATTTCCCATCAATCTGTCTTGTAAACAAGATTTTCTTTCCATCCGGTGAAACCGAAACTTCAGCATCATAATATTTATTGCTGGTCAGTCGAACAACGTTTCCGCCGTCGAGATCACTTGTGTAAAGTTCTGCACCGGTTGGATATTCTTTTGCATTTGACCAATCTCCTTTGAGCAAATCGAGGTTATCACGTGTTGATGTCCAAATTAATTTCTGTCCATCCGGAAAATAATATGAGCATGCATCCTCACCTATGCCATTGATCTTCTTTATATTTGTTCCGTCAATCTTCATCGTATAAACTTGGTGCGACGAGTCGCCTTCGAATTTTGCATTTCCGATCATGCTTTTACCATCGGGAGAAAAATAAAACTCAGCACCGTTACTAACATTCGGAATCTTCCACACTTTAAATTCTTTACCTTCTTCATTACTGTTTTCAGTTTGCGCCTTAATATTTACAGTAAATAAGAAGGCAGTAATAAAAGACATAATAATCACTAAGCATAGCCGTTGAATTTGAAAGTTCATTTATGAGTTCTCCACATTTAAATAATTCTGTTATCGATGAGGTATTAAATCTACAATTGCAATTCAAGAGAAAATTGTGAGACATTACCGAGGTTATCAAACTCGATGTAGGCATAATCAAAAACTACTTCCTGATTACCAAAAGGGATATGAACACCAACACCCAAAGTCCATTTCTCAGTATCATAATTAACTTTGTATCCTGCTCGAACAAAAACGGTTTCTGTCCACGATAATTCACTACCTATGTTAAACCGTTCATTATTATCATTAAGATGAGTTCCTTCAGTGGCTAAAGTAAAACGGTAATCGTCCGACTGAATTACAGGATCTTTACCACCAACAACATCCATTGCAAGCCCAACTCTAAAAATTAGGGGGAGAGGATATTCCTGTGTAGTTAACCGGGCATCAGGATTGTAATTACCTCTAAACGAAGAATTGACATCGGCAATTGTGATTAGATCCCGTCCATCTAACTGCATCGATCCGCCAAAATTAGAAATTGCCATGCCGATGATGAGGTTATGAAAACCTGTTCTCAAATACGAGCCGATGTCCAACGTAAGGGAAGATGCTTGCACATTATAAAGTGTTTGCATAACATATTTTGCAGAAAGCCCTACAGCGAATCTATCCGTTAATTGTCTGGAATACGATACTCCAATTGCTAAATCCCTCACATCGTAAAAAATTCCTGTTCCATCGGGATTAGCTACTGTAGTAACTTCTTGCTCGCCGGTGTTAAGTGTTGTTGCATGAACAGCAAGAAAATCTGAAGATGAAACTGGAACAACAACTCCAGCGAAATCGTGGGATATATCTGCAAACCACTGGGAGTGTGTAAATCCAATTGATGTTCGATCTAAATTTGCAATGCCAGCAGGGTTCCAGTAAATCGTACTAACATCATTGGCAATTGCTGTAAATGAACCACCCATTCCCATAGCTCTTGCACCAACTCCAATTTTTAAAAATTGTGCGGCAGCAGTTCCAACTTTTGAAAAACCACCGGCTAGAATAGAGGTTGGTAAAAGGAGCAAGATTATTAAAATATACTTTTTCATTTTTCTACCTGAGAAATTTCTATTGCTTACTAACTCACCTTACGCAAGTTAATGCTGAAAATTCGTAAACAAACCCAGTTCCTTTTATTTTTAGGACTATACTTTAGGAACTGGGTTTGTATTCTTCACTTTTGCGTAAGGTGACTTACTAACTATTTTATCACTAAAAATTTCCCGACATGCTGCTGTCCATCGGGAAGCTTAACTACGAAAACGTACAAACCATATGCTATGTATTGATCATTGTAAGTCCTTATATCCCAAAAATCAAAACCTCTGCTATCGTTATGATAAATCTCATCAACAAAATCGCCGGCAAGAGTATATATTAAGATTGTACATTCCTTCGGTAAATGGTTGAACATCAATCTCTTTCCAAATTGAGAAGTCTCATATTCATTGGACACGATATATGGATCTGGAACTGCTCGAATCTTTTTTAAATCTACATTGTTGGTATTTGTATATCCAACCTTTTTAGTAGAAAACTCATATTTAATTTCTTTCCTGAAGGGTTTATAAGTTCTGATTGTAAACTGGTCACCGTGAGATGGAGGTATAGCATGTCTTCTGACAGTATCGCCATCTGCATTTACGTACACATCGGGAAAGTTATTTGTAAAAAGATACAGGCCTGTATACGTAGTATCATGTTTAATAGGATCAATGATGATGCGCTCCAGATTAAGCACATCGGTGTACATCTCATAGAATCCAGGACTTCCTTGATTGTAACCTTTCCCTCCAGGAATAAGATCCCAACCAAGTGCGCTGTAATAGAATTGCCTGTACGTATCCCAAGGAGCTTTTACAGCAAATTCCAACAGCCATGTATTGTTGCTGACATCAATTGGATTTTGTGGATCAGTTACCACTTCAATCTTAAGCGGCAAATGCTGAAGAGAATCCTGTTCAATTCCTGTAAAGAAATCATACCATCGTGCCATAAGTCCACCTGGCTGAACAGTGTCAATTGTGATACGGTAATCATCCACCGTATATATTGTTTCTTGCAGAACCTGAGATGGAGGACGGTCCCTGTATTTCAGTGCAGATTTTGTCCGCCAATCAAAAGTACACGTATCACCACTTACTTCAGTCCACCCAATGAATTCAACACCTGATGGAGAATTAAGTGCTGTCAAACGAAAACCATCTGTAATAGGCAAGTTATCTTCCGATTCGTTTGAAAATAAATGATGATCGAGAAGAATCGTAGTATCGCGTGTTTGCGCATCTATTTTGTAAAGATTGAAACCGAGGACATAACTTGTATCGTTCCCCACAATCTCAAGAGTGGAATCGACAAATGTAACCAGGTAATCATCGCCTGTAATTAAATCCGGTTCAACAATATCGATAGAAACAATTCCTTGACACACTCCTCCAATTGGCGGGAATGATCCCTCTGGAGTCAAGGCCGGATAATATTCAGGAGGTAAATAATTTTGAGACCGAACACCAGCTATAACCGAATCAGTGTGACTTTCTAATATTGAACGCCCCAGAGGAGATTGATAGGATTGTTCAAGGCTATCAGGATTCTGATTTCCTTTATCAAAGGCTGTAACACAATACCAATATTCAACTCCATTAAGCAGATTCTTATCGATATAACTATGTTCGATTCCCGTATCATCACCAAGAGATTGATTGAACGCCGGATCTGGTCCTTTTATTCCGTCGATCAAATCAAAAATCTTAATCGGTTTATAACCTATCACATTACCAAACTGATCGGTGATTGGATTACCCCATGTTTTACCGAGATTATCACTTCTATAAATCTTATATCCTTCAAAATCCTTTTTACCGGTTAGAGCATCCTTCGAATCTTCGGCATCCGAATCCCAAACCAACCTTGCCTGCCTATTGCTGGCAGTAACTTTAAGCGTCGGAGTTTTAGGTGGTCCTGATCCTTGGAAAGCCCGGTCATACATTTGCTGTAACACTCTCATATTTTTCATAAGATCGGAAGTATCGGGCTGATTGGGAATATTGCCTGCATTTCCCATAACTAATCCAATAGATGAACTAACAGTTTCTCCTGGATTCAAAGTAAATGGTCCTGTCATAATGAAATAGTTTATCGGCGCACCACTTGGATAATATTTTTTTAGACTATCAGGATGCGTTGTATCAATCCTTTTATTTGTTCCATGAAAAAATGCTGAAGGAACGGTTAAGTTCGGATCATTGGGATTGCTGCTAATTATCGGCCACATTTCTTCATCTATCTTAGGTGCAAACTCCCGACTGAAATAGTGGAAATCCGTAACACCCATATTTTTAGGAGTATTCAGAATATTAATTCCCACAATCCCCAAATCGACAGGGTCATTTGTCCATGCTCCATCTTTGGTGTTGTTAATATCATAAACGTAAACAAAATCACCGTTCTGATGTTCATCATTTGGATCGGTATCGATAAGGTTAAGATAGTCTGCATTGTCAAAATCGGGTCTAAAAATTCCATAATAACCAAGATAAACGCTATCTAACAGGCTACTGCTTGTATTGAAAATTCTGTAATTCCAAATCAACAAATCTTCTGCATAAGATCTTCCATAAGAGTAAGCAGTTTGTTCGACTTCAATACCTAACGGTCCTTTTGGATTTGAATTTTCCTGATCATCAAAGACAGAATAAATATCTCTATCGGATACAAATTCACCTTTAACCTCTTTGCCATAATTCGTGGAAGCAGGATCAATATCAAGCCGGTAGTTTCCAGGCCAGTGTCTTTCGTTTGGAGTATCAACCCAACTGCCGCTTTCATCAAAGTATCCTTTTGGCCAGGTTTCCGGATTGTCGCTCAATGCAAGGAAAGGAGTTTCATCGGGCGGGGGTGCTGTAACATCTCCGGAAAAAATTTTTCCTCTCGATCCATCCTTAGGTGCCCAATCGTATTTTCCCGTTGGGCCGCCGATTACGGATGTAATTACATTTCCTTTGGAAGCTACTACTAATCCTAAACCAAAGCAGTAATGTATTACTTCAGATGCTTCAGCAGGCCACCGAATAGCTTCATTGAAATACTCATGGAAGTTTGATAAAATGCCAAAGTTACCAAGATAGTTTGCTATTTGGCCTTTATCCATAATACCTAATCCTCGTTCAACACTTGAGGAAGTTTTCATTAACGGTTTTAATTGACCCGGCTTAACATCTTTGTGACAGCTGCGGCAATCCGATTGAGCTGTAACATCGATGATTGAAAAATTAAAAATTAAGTATGCAAATAATATTTTAATCAAAACTCTAAACATGAATTTCTCCAGTTACCATATTAATTGGATTCCGGTTGTGATTGATCTTGGTGGTCCTACATGAGCCGGATTATGATTAGCGTCGGGTGAAGACCCGACCAACCCTGGCTGACCATTATCAAACGGTTTACCTGTACGTGAATAAACAAACAGAACATTTTCATTATTAAATAAGTTTGTTATTTCCAAAAACCAGGCAAGAGATAAAAATGAAATAGGAAATTGTTTTTGTAACCTAAAATCAAGCGAAGATGTCCAGGGTTTACGCGCAGAGTTAATATCAATTCTAACGGTTGGATCAACATACGGAGTGTAAGGCAAACCGCTGCTTGCTCTAAAAATAAAATTAAAGTTTATGTCTGAGAATACACCGTGATCTTGCGGAATATAAAAATTAAAGTTGGCAGCAAAACTATGGCGCTGATCAAAATCCAGGAAATACTCTTGATGAGGAATTTCCTCTTTTGTATACGCACTTAAATATCCGCCAAGCGGCTGTGAATTGTTACCTTTGGCAATCATGTAAGAATAATCCAATGAACCGGAAAAATAGTTGGCAAATCTCTTCAATATTGTTAAATCTATACCTTTAACGCTTGCGTAATCGGAGTTATAATAAACTACATAGTCTTTAGAGAGATAACTTATTTGCAGCGTTGAAAGCAAATCTGTAATATCTTTATACCATGCAGTTAAATCGAATACCCAATTATCTCCAAGCTGCTGTTTAAGCCCTGCTTCAAATGATACTGTTTTCTGTGCATTAACTGTAGGATTTCCAATCAGTGGCAAAGATGTTGACAAATCTTTTTGAACATTATAATAGAGCGCATTATAATTTGGATTTTGGAAAAAATGCCCATACGCAAAATGTAAAACAGATTGATCTGTTATAGGGTATGCTAATCCCACTCTTGGACTGAATGCATACTGCGGATCAATAGAGACTTCCTGCGCGGGAATAAAATTATTATTCGCGTCAAAAGTACCAAACCGTCTTATATCGGGCCACATAGTAGCTTCGGGATTGATATAGTCTAATCTCATTCCAACATTAACAATAAGATAATCATACTCAATTTTATCTTGCACATAAGCTGAAAACTCTGTTGGCTTTTTAGAGTAAATGTCTTTAAAATTAGCACCGGAAGGCCAGGGTTCAGACTCTTCATGTACATCAATTACATGCTTAACAAATTCAAGCCCGCTTTTAAACTGATGATAATTATTAGCCTGCCAGGTTGCATCATATTTTCCACGGTACGTTACAGTTTTGTTATCAGCATACCTTGAATCATCCCCATCGATATAAAAATAAACGGTTTCCCCTGTCTTGCCTATTCTATAATCAGAAGGAGGTAGATCTCCAACCTGTACTTTAGATTTATTGTCAAATCGTGAAAGATTTGCATTGTAGAACAAATTCCCATTTATCGTATGTGTAACAGTAATAATTTGCCTATTCATTTTCGTGGTGGTATGAGCTTGATGCTCGCTTCTATATTTCCATGCGTGGCTGTAACCTTGCTGCTTGGTATTAGTAAACTGGCTTGATAATGCAAACTTCATTGTGGGTGATGCAAAATATGTTAGCTTTCCAAAGCCATCAACAGAAGTGTTATAGCCATGCGGTAAGTAACTATCTTTGTTAAGAGTATAACCTGATAAAAAGAATCTTAATTCAGGTAATATCGGGCCGCTTAACGATGCTCTTAATTGCCCTGGAATTGAGATCCAAGCTTCATCCATTACGCTTCGTTCTTTATATTCTAGTTGATCTTGAACACCGGAAAATGCATTTATTCTTCTGTACTTAGATTTTTCCAGGGTCGGAGTAGTATACTCCACTCTTCCTTTAAAATCACGTCCACCATCCTGAGTTGTGATGTTAACTATTCCGGACATTGCATCACCATACTCTGCATTGAAAGTACCGCTAATAATAACCATTTCATTTATGGCATCTTTGTTGAAATTATTATTGGTTTCTCGATATAGCGGATCTTCCAATTTGACCCCATCAACCATATATGAAATCTCACCTGATCTTCCGCCTCTAACATGAAGATCACCGTTGGCATCTAAAGTAAACCCGGCTTTGGTTGTTAGAATTTCGCTTAAACTATTAATTGGCATGTTCATAATTTCATCATAACTAACTGTAGCTTGCTTAGATGTTTCATCAAGTTGAACGAGCGGGCGTTCTGCAGTTACAACAATATCACCTTCAATTTGAACAGAAGCAATTTCCATTTTGAAATCGATCTGTGTAGTCAAATCGGCAATAACCTGAACATTATCAACCGTATAGCTTCTATAACCAACCATTGAAGCTTTAACAGTATATTTACCTGAAGTTACATTAATAATGAAGTACTGACCATTCACATCACTTGCTGCACCGGTGGTTGTTCCAACAATAGTTATGTTACAGCCTGGTATGGGTTCTCCTGTCGCAGCGTCTATAACAATTCCAGCTATCTTGCCAGTTGTACCGGAATAAATTTGAGCGGATAATAAAAAGAAAAGTATTTCAATAAGAAAAATAACAAGGTTATTTACTCGTTTAGGATTGGTATAATTTTGCACATTTAATACCATGTTAAAATCTAAAAAATAAATTTATTTAATTTTATTAACTCCAACACTCCATTTATAGTTATAGGGTGCTAACTAAAAAAATTAGCACCCTAAGCTTAAATCATCGTACCAATATCAAACATTAAATCTTCTGTGAATAAAATAAGTCTAAGCTCGATTACTTCACCATTAACATCTTCTTACTTACGAATACATCGCCTGCTTTTAATGTATAAATATAAATTCCCGATTTTACTTTGTTGCCGGCATCATTTTGACCATTCCAGCTAATTGTATATTGACCTGGTGATTGATACTGTGAAACAAGTGTCTTTACCTTTTCACCTAAAATATCATAAATAACAAGCTGAACATCTTGTGCTTCCTTTAAATTATAAATAATATTTGTCGTTGGGTTAAAAGGATTAGGATAATTCTGAGATAAATACATGTTTTCAGGAATTTCTGGAGCATCATAGTCTTCGACTGATGTTGGTGATTGAAATTGTTTTACAACGATGTTATCAAAATAACCTGCTATTCCATCAGCATCCATTTGAAATGTATATAATCCAAAACTACCTGAAGTATTTCGTGTTGAAGTTGTATCGGCTATGGGACATCCAGCTAAAAGAGTACCATCGAAATAACACCAGAAACTTGTTTCATTCGGACTGGTTGCAAAAACTTCAATTTTCATTTTATGCCATCCATCTGCAGTAGGAAATATACCAGGATTATCTACTCCTTTAAAATCTTTACTGAACAGTGGTAGAAAAGTGTTCGGATCGGATTTAAGACCAGAAAAGTTAATGCGGTTGCTCGCATCAAAATCTGCGCGAAGTTTGTAGAAATCCCTCTTACCACCTGCAGTATCTGGATTTGCATAAACAACTAATCCAGTATAAGCAGATCCCTGAGGATGATTTACATAACAATATACATCAGCCTCAATTGAATAATTTGCTAAATTTGAAGCCCCATTAATAACGACAGAAGAACCTGTGTAAGAGGCATTAACGTCTTGGACCCACGCCAAATAATTTCCTCCACCTGTAAGAGCTTGAGGAGCATCAGTCATTGGTTTAGAAGTTATATTTTCTTCCCCAGCATAAAAAGGAAACCAACCTGCATCTGCAGTACCAGACTCGAAATCTTCAGTAAATATGGTTGACGAAGGTTTCTGGAATTTTTGTATTGCAGGAAGAGATGTTGCTCCAAAACATGTTACATATGCATATTGACCATCCGGACTAAAATCCAGCCCTCGCGGTC
>MHAR01000031.1 GCA_001803045.1 Ignavibacteria bacterium RIFOXYB12_FULL_35_14
TTAGTTTTTCTTTTCAATTCAAACAAAAATCCAAGGTTTAAATAGTCATTCCTATCTACTTTTTTTGGGAATCTAAGTCCAATTAACTATTTTTACCGCCTATGTTTAGAAGATTTATAGTTGCGATTGATGGTCCTGCAGGCTCGGGCAAAAGCACATCTGCAAAATTAGTCGCACAACGACTGAATTTTTTATACATAGACACCGGCGCAATGTATCGCGCTATCACTTTTTTAGCGATGAAAAACAATATTTTAGTTGATCATGATACGGTTTCAAAATTAGCCGAATCATGCACAATGCAACTTGAATTCATTGATGGAAATACTAAGATTCATGTTGATGGTGATGATCTCACTAGTAAAATTCGTTCTCCTGAAGTTAATTCCCATGTTAGTGATATCAGCAAAATAGCTGGAGTAAGAGAGGCGCTCGTGAAAAAGCAAAGAGCTCTGGCAGCCGAGAATCAAGGAGTGGTAATGGAAGGAAGAGATATTGGAACAGTAGTTTTCCCTGATGCCGATGTTAAGATTTATTTAACGGCCACAATCGACGAACGATCTTTTCGGCGAGCAAAAGAGTTTGCAGAACAAGGTAAGAAAGTTGCGGTTGAATCCGTAAGAGACAATTTGATTCAGAGAGATAAGTTAGACTCGACAAGAGCGGTTTCGCCATTATCAAAGGCACAGGATGCCATTGAAGTTGATACATCAAATACTACGATTGAAGAGCAAGTTGAAATAATTTTGCAGAGCATTAATAAAAAGCTTAGTAAGGCATCGGATACAAAATATTAAATTGATTAAGCAGGTAACCAAAGAGTAAAATTTCTTAGTGTTTCTTTGAGTCTTTGTGTCTTAGTGGCGAAAAAACACTTGATTATCATACAGATTTAAATCATTGGCCACAAAGACTCTAAGGCACAATCCGCCAGAGGCGGATCACAAAGAACTTTTGGTCTACTTCTTATGCACAAACAATAAAATGTGTAAGGTTCATAAGTAAAAAGATTTAGAAAAAAGTATAAAGTCATCAGTAAACAACCATGTACAAATAATTTTTCTGCCGAATTACTTTTTGATGGCTTGAAGTAAATTTAGCAGATGAACTTTTTTAGGAGGATTAATGTCCACAGGTTCTAAAGAGACGAAGAAGCATGTCCCGAGTGTAGAAGATTTTGAGAAGGCGAAGAAGGAATTTAACAGCACTTACAGCCAGGAAGAATTTCTTGCACTGGCAAAATTATATTCCGAATCTTTCCGAGATGTAAAAGAAGGCGAATTAGTAAAAGGAAAGATCGTACGAATTCAGGGTGACCTGGTGATTTTAGATGTCGGTTTCAAATCCGAAGGCGCAGTTTCAAAACTTGAATTCCATAACGCAGAGGAAATGAAAATTGGGCGCGAAGTAGAAGTTGTTCTCGAAAGCGTTGAAGATCAAGAAGGCAATCTTGTTTTAAGCAAACAGCGTGCAGACTTTTTAAAGATTTGGGAACGGGTTATCAGCGCACATGAAACCGGTGAAATCATTCAAGGTAAAATTGTAAAAAGAATTAAAGGCGGAATGGTTGTAGATTTAATGGGAATGGAAGCATTCCTTCCCGGTTCACAAATTGACATCAGACCGATTAGAGATTTTGATGTGTTTGTTGGTCAAATGATGGACTTCAAAGTTGTGAAAGTAAATGTTCCAACTGAGAATGTGGTGGTTTCGCACAAAGTTCTTGTTGAAGAAGAAATTTCTGATCAAAGAAATGCAATCCTAAATAGTCTTGAGAAGGGACAAATACTCGAAGGTGTTGTAAAAGCAATAACTGATTTTGGCGTGTTCGTCGATCTTGGCGGCGTTGATGGATTGATTCATATAACAGATTTAAGCTGGGGAAGAATAAATCATCCTAGCGAAGTCGTTAAGCTTGATCAAACAATCAAAGTTGTAGTTACCGATTATGATGAAGAGAAAAAGAGAATTTCTCTCAGCTTGAAAAAACTTCTCCCGCATCCATGGGAAAATATTGAAAGCAGATTGCAGATCGGCGATAAAGTATCAGGTCGTGTTGTTTCTCTTACCGAATACGGTGCGTTCATTGAGATTGAAAAAGGTATTGAAGGACTAATTCACAATTCCGAAATGAGCTGGACTCAGCATGTTAAACATCCATCGCAAGTTGTTGCAATGGGACAAATTGTTGAGGCAGTAGTACTCAGTCTCGACAAAGAAGAAAAGAAAATTTCGTTGGGAATAAAACAATTAGAGCCGGATCCATGGCAAACTTTGATGCAAAAATATCCTGTAGGTTCACAGCATTCAGGTATTGCACGCAACCTAACAAACTTTGGTGTGTTCATTGAACTTGAGCCTGGAGTTGATGGACTCGTTCACATTTCAGATTTATCATGGACAAAGAAAATTCGTCATCCCGGTGAAGTTGTTAAGAAAGGTGAAAGACTTGATGTCACAGTATTAGGAGTTGATGTTGATCAGCGAAAAATTTCTTTGGGACATAAACAAATTCACGATAATCCATGGGATACTTTTGAAGCGACCTATGGTGTTGGAGCAATAACTCAGGGCAAAGTCGTTAGAATAATTGAGAAAGGATTAATTGCAGAACTTCCTGATAAAGTTGATGGATTTGTACCTGCAACTCTTTTAACTCCGGCAAAAATTAAAAATCTTGCTAACCATTTTCCTGTTGATGACATAATTCCGCTGAAGGTTATCGAATTCGACAAAGAAAATAAAAAGATAGTCCTAAGTGCATTGGCAGTGTTAAAGGATAGACCTGAGGAAGAAATACGAGCTTATCTCGATAAACACAAAATGGAGCGAGTTTCCGTTTCCGAAATTCAGTCTGCTGAAACAACTGCAATTGATGCATCCGAGTTTCCAATTTTTGATGTGCCGGGCGAAAGTCCGATACCTCCGGCTGAACTTAAACAATAATTCAGAAGAAAAAGAGCGGAAGTATATCATCCGCTCTTTTATTATAACATCCCCATACTTAATAAAGCCGTCATATTTAATATTGAATAATAAACACGGAATTCTGAATAACGAAATGAATAGCAATAAAAAATATGATCTTGAAGATAGATTGATTGAATTTGCAATCTCAGTTATAAGCATTACAGAAAATCTTCATAATACCCGAGCAGGAAATCATGTTGCAGGTCAATTAGTCAGGTCTGGTACTTCACCGGCACTTCTTTATGGTGAAGCTCAGAGCGCTGAATCAACAAATGATTTTATTCACAAATTAAAAATATTGTTAAAAGAATTACGAGAAACTCAAGTTGCATTGAAAATTATCAGAAGAGTGCCATTGACCGAGCAATTGGAATTTGTTGACTCTGCGATCAATGAATGCAATGAGCTTATATCAATTTTTATGAAAAGTGTTGATACTGCAAAAAAGAATAAAAAATGAAATTGTACTTAATTCAAAATTCTTTATTCCGTGTTCGATATTCGATATTGCACTTTTGCGTTGCATTCTACAAGTTGAAATATTATTCATAATTTAAAAATGAAAGTTGCCTTACATACACTTGGCTGTAAACTGAATTTTTCTGAGACTTCTTCAATAGGATCGCAATTCCTTTCTAATGGATTTGATATTGTTGATCCAAAAGACCAAGCAGATGTTTATGTTGTAAATACCTGCACAGTTACTGAAAGTGCAGAACGTGAATGCAGACAAATCGTAAGAAGATTCCTACGTCAAAATCCCGAAGCATACATAATCGTCACTGGCTGTTATGCACAGCTTCGTCCTCAGGAAATTTCATCCATAAAAGGTGTTGATGCTGTTCTTGGCAGTAATGAAAAATTCGATCTCTTCTCACTGATTAATAATTTTAATAAAAAGGAACTCGCATGCATTTTTGTTTCACCTGTTGATGAACAAAATGAATTTGGACATGCGCATTCCTCAGATGTCGACAGCAGAACTCGTGCCTACTTAAAAATTCAGGATGGCTGCGATTACAAATGTACTTTCTGCACAATTCCTCTTGCACGCGGCAAAAGCCGAAGCATGAATCCTGACGAAGTCGTACTGGAGTTTAAGAAATTACTCGAAAAAAATTACAAGGAAATTATTCTCACCGGTGTGAATGTCGGTGATTATGGAAAATCTCTCGATACAAACCTGTATGAACTTCTGCTTCGCTTGACTAAGATGGATGGTAATTTCAGAATGAGAATAAGCTCGATTGAGCCTAATCTACTTTCCGATGAAATAATTGAGTTAACTGCTGAAAGCAATAAGCTGTGTAAACATTTCCATATTCCATTACAGAGCGGCAGTTCAATTATTTTAAAATTAATGCAGCGACGATATAAGGCAGATGATTACGAGCGATTGATCCACAAAATAAAAAAACGAATACCCGATGCCGGAATTGGCGTTGATGTTATTGTCGGTTTTCCTGGTGAAACACATGAGGATTTTTTAATCACTCATAATTTTCTTCGCGACCTCCCGATATCTTATCTACATGTTTTCACTTATTCCGAACGTCCAAACACTAAAGCAATTGAACTTGATTTAAAGGTTGATGTACATGAACGACGTGAGAGAAATAATATCCTAAGAATTTTAAGCGATAAAAAGCGAAATGAGTTTTACAATCAAATGCTCGGGAAAGAGCATGATGTCGTGTTCGAACATGAAAATCATAATGGCTTAATGAAAGGTTTTTCTTCTAATTATATCAGAGTCTCTCATTCTTTTAATCCTGATTTGGTCAATAATATTTCACAAATAAAGATTACCGGAATCAAAAACGGAATCTGTACCGGGAAAATTGTGGATACAAAAAAAGCAGTTGACTTAATTGTTACTTAAGATTTATGTTTCAATAGCAATATGAAAATAATATTCTCAACAATCATCCTTTACAGTTGCTTCATCTTTGGTCAAGAGACGGAACAGAAAAATTTACTCCAGCTTAAGAGTGAAATAAAAACCTTTCCTAAAAATTCAAATATTGAATTAACTTCACAAAATCTAATCGAACCCAAGAAGAAAAACACAGGATTGGCAATTGTTTATTCTCTTTTACTGCCCGGAATGGGGGAACTCTATGCCGAATCATACGAAAGTGGGAAGTACTTTACTGTTGCTGAAGGAGCACTATGGGGAACATACATTGGAATTAATACGTACGGTAATTGGCAGAAGGACAGGTATAAAGCATTTGCTGCAGCAAACGGAAATGTTAATCCTCAGGGTAAAGATGACGAATATTTTGCAACGATTAGCGAGTATTTAAGTATAGAACAGTACAATAATGAGAAGGCCTTGGAAAGAAATTTCACTGAAATGCTAGATGAGAATAAATACTTTTGGAAATGGACAAGCCAGGATAGGAAAGCATACCGCAGTATATGGGTTTCAAGTGAGCAGTCATTTAACAACTTAAGATTTGTCGTCGGTGCTCTTATCATCAACAGAATTGTCAGCGTAATAAATGCTGTTAGATTAGTTTCAAAATACAACAAGCAACACGCTGAAGAATTGAGCTGGAATATTTCCGCAGGAATTGAAAATGCAATTAACCTTCCAAACTACTTCACCATAAATTTTCAGACAAAGTTTTAATTTCCACTTTCTCATTATAGCGCAGGATTTTATAATAGGGATAAAAAGAATGTTTTAAAACATTGAAAATTTCCCCCCATTTCAGAAATTCTCATCGTGGAAGATGATATAATACTCTTAATATTTTCCATCCATGGATAAGGTGATAAGGTTTATATTAAAGGTGTTATTCAGTATTACTAAGGTTAACGCAGGATAGGTAAGATTTTATTTTCATTCTTTGGAGAACAATTATTTTTAGGATTATAGAAAACCGATAACAAATAAACTAATAAACAATTTGACAATACCTTAGTAACAAATTACAATACTCCGATTTTTTTAACATTATCACCTTATTTTATATTAACTCTGAATTAAGCAGAATGAAAAAGTCAATTAAATTTTTGGGTTGAGATATTTTTCTTTAAATAAACGGTTGAGTTATTAACCCCCATCTTATACAAAAACTCGAACTCATCCGACTCCACCCCTTTCGCTTGGCAAGATGTCGAAGCTATAGCAAGCCAGAAGGAGACGGCGGATTGAGTTTTAGATTAAATTATGCATAACATGTGTAATTACTTAAACCTGGATTGTTTGTCAAATAATATCACAAATAAGTCGCAACCCAGCTTTTAATTTCACCGACCTCATTTAACTTAGAGTGTTGAATAACTCGAACAAATTAAAAAGTAATTCCAAACTTGCTTAGATCCATCAAAAATCCGAACACAATCCTTTGACCAAAATAATTTTCTTTTAAATCATTATCCGGAATCCAGCTAAGCCAATAAACATACCCATCGTTGTTTAATACAACACTTGGTGAAATAATTCCAGGAAGACCGATATTCATCTGGCTAGACAAAACTGTCGACTCGGAAAATTCGTAAGCGAAGACGGGGAATAATGAAAACATCGGTAAAATTAAATCCTCATTACTATCTATAACTCCATTTCTTTCTCCTGATTTTCGAAAGCTGTAGTATTCTCCAAATTCACTTGCGCCTCCGAATGATAATCCCAGCCCTATCTTGAGGTTATCAATTTTAAAATTCAGATTAAATTTTATATTACCTCCTAAACCAAATAGAGTTTTCGTTCCATCATATTCCTTACCTACGCCGGATACACGGTAAACTCCCGAATTGCCAAAAATCTCCCAACTGACATTTATATGATCTTCAGTCTTAACATTTAAATAACTACACTTAATTAAATAAATTTCTTCATCATCATAACTGCCTTTTGCCGCAGTTAGGTCCATACCCAAATAATTGCTTCCCTGTTCAAGATTTGTTTTCGTATAAAAAATTATCGGAGAAGAACTTGTGTGATAAATTGTTGGATAATACGTACGTAAACAACCGTTAAATAAAAATCTCAACTCCGATATAGGAAGTTAAAAAAGTCTCAGGTTTTTCGATAAATAGGGATTATCTTTGTGAAATAAAAATCACCGAATAGGTGAAA
>MHAR01000032.1 GCA_001803045.1 Ignavibacteria bacterium RIFOXYB12_FULL_35_14
TGATTTTTATTTCACAAAGATAATCCCTATTTATCGAAAAACCTGAGACTTTTTTAACTTCCTATATCGGAGTTGAGATTAATGGACTTACTAAACATCACATTCCAGTTTTTTACTCCATATAAAATGTTGACTTCAGTAAAAATCTTAACTAAGTTTTACATCAATAAAAGAGAGGTATTTAGATGAAGACATTTTTCTGCTTCTCCTGTATGCCGGATGTTCCCTCCCCAAAAGCTATAAAATTTTTTTATGATCATTCCATGATTAATTTAATTTTTTATCTGATAATACAAAAACCTTTTTAGAAAATGGCCGGGTTTTTCCACAAGAGATTTGTAATAATGACATTCATGATGTTCATAATCATTTGGTTATTTACGTTCATACCGTTTAACTGTTTGTTCCTTGATCCAATTGCAAAAGCTGTTAGTGATTTTGATGTTTATGATATTGTCTATTCAAGAATAAGAGAAGAACCTCAAGCAGATACAAATATAGTGCTTGTGAATTTAAGTAATCTTTCAAGATTGCAAATTGCTCATCAAATAAATGTTGTGAATTCTTTCAATCCTAAAGTAATAGCTGTAGATGCAATTTTTCAGGAGAAAAAAGATCCTTATTCCGATTCATTACTAGCCGATGCATTCTCTAAATGTACGAATTTAGTATTGGCGAGTAAATTGGACAAATACAACGATTCAACAGGCAGCTATGATACACTTTTGAGTTCAAGCAATATCTTTAGCAAATTTGCCGGGACTGGTTTCGCAAATCTCCCTAATGATAGTAAAGTAAGCTTTCGAACAATGAGGGAGTTCAGACCGTTTTCGAAAATAAATGGTAGGACAATACCGGCGTTTGCAACAAAGATTGTGGAAATTTCTAACCAGCAATCAGTGCAATTCTTGATGAATCGAAATGAAGCCACTGAAAAAATTAATTATATAGGGAACTTCAATAAATTTTACTACATCGATTCATATCAAGTCCTATCAGGCGAAAATGATCTAAGCTTTATAAAGGATAAAATTGTGTTGATAGGATTTATGGGAATAAGGTTAAATGAAAAAACTCTTGAGGATATTTTTTTTACACCGCTTAATGAACGATATGCCGGAAAATCTTTTCCCGATATGTATGGCGTAGTTATTCATGCGAACATCGTTTCAATGATCTTAAATAAAAAATTTATTAATATAATGCCGCAGTGGCTAAGCATTATATTGGCAGTAATATTGAGCTATGTAAGCGCTTATATTATTTACAGCTTTAAAAGAAAGCATAAGGATTGGTTCGGAACTTTTACAAAGCTATACATGCTAACTGTATCTTTACTGAATTTATATATCGGGGTTATGGTATTACATCATTTTAATTATCGGATTAACCTTACATTGGCAATTGCCGTTGTTTTTCTTACTGGTACAATATTAGATCTTTATAATAATTTTATAGGTAGAATTTTTTTATCTACTGGTAAATAATTTAACATTACTTTTTAATAAATATCTTATTAAAATATTCACGAGGTAAATTTTAAGGAAATGGAAAAAATATTCGTTAAAGTGTGTATCTTATTCCCACTCTGCTTTATTATATATTCTGATCTTCCGGCACAGCAGTATTCGTTTAAATTATTAACATTCTTTGGTAAAGTTGATCATCGTGCTTCAATAACTGAAACCTGGAAGAAGGTGCAGACCGGTGAAAATTTGGAAGGTGACAGCGAATTAAGGCTCGATAAAAACAGCTACGCTGCCTTGCTGTACAACGATGGCAGAACGATGGAAATGATGAATGAGGGAATTTTTAATATCAAAGAGCTTGAACGGAATATTAAAAATTCCAAAATGTCGGTAACTCAAAAATTTGCAAATTTTATTGCCGAGGAGATTATTATTGATAAATCAAAAGGCAAAACAATGAAGGAATTGGCTGCTGTTGTTCGAGTTAAACCGAATCATATCGAATCTGCAATTCCGAGCTTCACTTCATTTCTAGATCCGGTTATAGATTTTTCATGGTACAGTTATCCTTCAGCTCAAAAATATGTTTTTGGCATTCTAAGCTCTGAAAACGCTTCAATATTTATGGAGCTTGTAGAAGATACTTCTTATACTTTGGATATCGAAAAAATAAAGCTTAACAAAGAAACAGAATATAAATGGTATGTCTTTGATGCAGACAATCCCCAAATAGTCTCTGATACAAATTTAGTACTTGTACTTTCGGACCGGAATAAGAAATTAATTCTAGATACGGTTCAGCTTCTTAAGGAAGAAATCAAATTAAATGAAACTCCGTTAAACATTCTTTCGTTGGGAGCTTTTTATGAAAATAAAAATTTGAATTTAGAAGCATTAAACCAATACAGTAAAGCGTTGTTATTGGCTCCGGATTCTGAAGCATATAAAAAGATGTTCCTTAAATTTCTATTGAAAAATAAATTATATTTCAAAGCATCAAAACTATTAGATGAAATAATAATTGAATGATGAGTGGCCTATGAAAACAAAAATTTTCCTCGTCGTATTTTTTTATTTTATTAATAACTATGCGCAGGAATTTGGAATGGGCTTGCTGCTTGACGATAGCTTATACGCCAATAGCCCTACTGCGGCGCCGTTAATGCGAGGCGATTATGACGATCTTCCTATTTCAGCCTCACTTAAGAAGAATGCTCCAACCCCAGGAAATCAAGGTCCGTATGGTACATGTGCCGGGTGGTCAACAGCTTATTCTGGAAGGACAATTCTTGAAGCGATTAGAAATAATTGGAGCGGCAGCACTGTAAATCAAAATACATTTTCTCCCTCATTTGTTTATAACCAAATTAGAGTTACAAAGGGTTGTGATGGTGGTACATCCTTAGTTGAAGCACTGGATGTTGTACGAAATCAAGGTGCGGCTAAGCTTAATGATTTTGGTTATGACTGCGATCGTGAAGTTACTGCTCTTGATAAAGTCAAAGCAGTTAATTACAGAATTATTGAGTATAGAGAGGTTGCATCAGCAAGAACAGAAGAGAAAACTAAATTTGTAAAAAAAAGTATAGCTGAAGGAAGACCGGTTGTAATTGCTATTGATTGCCCGCCTTCATTCAGTTATGCCGGAGAATTCTGGAATCCGAAAGAGGATGAATATAAAAATTGGGGAAGAGGACATGGCATTACTGTCGTTGGTTATGACGATAATAAATTTGGCGGTGCTTTCGAGCTGATAAATAGCTGGGGAACATACTGGGGAAAAGACGGCTTTGCTTGGGTTCGTTATTCCGACTTTGAATTCTTCTGTAAGTATGCTTTTGAGATGATTGATAAATCCTTACCCGATCCGAATATTCCAGATCTCTCAGGAACTCTTCAATTTCGTGAGAGCAATGGCTATGATATGAAAACGAAATTCAATGGTGAATTCTTTTCGATGGAGAAACCACATTATTCCGGGACTCTGTTTGAATTGAGAATCTCTAATAATGAACCGGCGTACGTATATGCTTTTAGTTCAGACCTAACATTTAAAACGTATCGCATTTTTCCTTTTGACGATAGAATGGTCGCTTATCTTCCATACCGCCAAAATAATGTTGCTATTCCCGATGAAGAAAGTTTTAATATGCTTGATGAAACTCCAGGAATATCTTATTACTGTTTTCTTTATTCAAAGGAAAGTCTTGACATAAAAGATATTATGAAAAAAGTTGAATCAGCAAAAGGATCGTTCTGGCAACGGATCAAAAAAGTTTTGGGAGAAAAGATGATCAGCACCAAAAATATTGATTTTGAATCATCAGAAGTGATAAACTTCAAAGCACGAAGTAAAGGGAAATCAGTCGTTCCAATTTTAATTGAAATAAATCACATGTAAAAAGTTTTCGAAAATTTAGGAGAATGAATTATGAAAAGAATCTTTTTTACTGTTATGGTCTTTTTCACTTTTATGATTATAAATCAAAAAGTTTTCTCTCAAGGAAAAATTCAAGTAACTTTTGATTATTCGGACGGTAAGATTTTTATCTTTTATGAATTTCAAGGGGATAAAACTAAAGATTACGAAGTTGATATAAAGCTTAAACGAATTAGTGATTCTGATTTCTTGATAATTCCCGATAAACTTACCGGAGATATTGGAGAGGGGAAATTTGCTGGCAGAAAAAATAAAATTATCTGGGAACTAAGTCCTGATGAAGAAGCACAATTGGAAGGAGAAGATTTTTATTTTGATGTAACTGCTCTTGAAATAGAACCGGGTGGTGGAATTCCATGGTATGTTTTCGCAGGTGGAGCAGCATTAGCCGGCGGAACGGCTGCTATATTATTATTAGGCAAAAAGGATAGTGACGGAACAACTACGCCCCCATCGTCGGATGGATTTCCAACGCCCCCAGTTAGGCCATAATTTTTTTTGAGGAATAAATAATATGAAAAAGATATTAATATTTTTATCGTGCTTGATTTTATATCAAACTGCTTTTACTCAGATCAGCGGATCAACAAAACCCGGCAGACTAATTCCTAAAAAAGAAGAACCAAAAAAGGAAATTGTTACTCCGCCTAAAGAAAAAGAGGAAGTAATACTGGCTCCTCAAATAACGATATTGGATCCCGTGATTCCTAAGTCAAGAGAGGTAAAACACAAAGAGAGCAGCATCACGGTACGGGGAAAAGTTTTTGATGCGAAGGGAGTCAAGGAAATAATTGTCAATGGTTATGAAGCCACCATTCTTAAAGACAATTTATTTTTTGCAAATGTACTGCTTAACAGCGGGACAAATATTGTGATTGTCAAAGCCACCAATCTAAGGGATATTTCCTCTGAAGTTACTTTTAGAGTCACTACCGATATTGACCAAGCTGGTCCAAAGATTACCATTATCGAACCGCAAGTGCAAAGGGGAATTAAGATAATTAGGAAAACAGAATTAGTAAATATTAAAGGTAAAGCAACTGATCCTAACGGAGTTTTGGAAGTTTTTGTAAACCATCAAAAAGCAAAGCTTACAACTAAAGGTGAGTTTACAACCAGCTTGTATTTACAAGTAGGGGACAATCCTATTATCATTAAAGCAGTGGACAATAAATTCAATTCGACCATTGATACATTTTTTATTACACGTAAGCTGGAAGAGGTTATTTCGGTTGGGAAATATATTGCAGTAGTTATCGGAATAAATTCCTACGATGGTTATTGGCGCCCTCTTAAAAATGCGGTAAATGACGCTGAAGGCTTTGCAAATATTCTTCGCGATGAATATCAGTTTGATGAAGTGCATACTCTGCTCGATGAACAAGCAACGAGAAGGAGCATAATTCAAAAATTTGAATGGCTTGCTGATAATACAACTAAAGATGATAACGTTTTAATTTTTTATGCGGGTCATGGGCAATTCAACAAAGCATTAAATAAAGGTTATTGGGTTCCGGTTGATGCCCAAACAAATTCGGTTGCAGATTATATATCGAATAACGATGTAAAAACTTTTCTCGGAGGCATTCCTTCAAAACATACTCTGCTCATTACTGATGCATGTTTTGCAGGTGATATTTTCAGAGGAAAAAAAACCGAAAGCATAAAATTTGATCCAAATAATATGGAAAAGTACTACAGAGAAGTTTATCGTAAGCAATCGCGTTTAGCATTAACCTCTGGTGGAGTTGAAGAAGTCAGCGATGCTGGAAAGGATGATCATTCTATCTTCACTTATTATTTAATTAAAGCGCTCAAAGAGAATGACAAAAAATATTTTGATGCTAATCAGCTTTTCAGCGAGTTCAGAATTGCAGTAACTAATAATTCCGAGCAGACACCAATGCTTCAAGTCATAAGAGATGCAAATGATGAAGGGGGACAATTTATTTTTATTAGGAGAGAGCGGAATGAAGATTAAGACCTGTCAGCCTCTGGCAGATGAAGATTATTATGAGAACTAAGACGCGATGGATTAATGAATTTTAATTGAAATAGTGGAATAAAAAAAGGAAATTTAAATGAAAAATAAGATTACCATTTCAACTATAGTAATGTTTTTATTTTATTCATTTGCAACTTTAGCTCAAACAATTAAATGGGAAGATAGAATGAATGGCGATAATTCGGTTGCGGGCTTGCAGGCAAGAGGTTGGGTAATCTTGAATGAAGATGGTGGAGGTTCTAGTGCACCATGGTTCCAAGGGAGGGTTTCAGTTTTTACTAGCTTCGAGGGACCTGATAGTGGATACGTAGCTTCTAACTTCAATGGTGCAAATACAAATGATGTTGTAGATCAATGGTTAATATCTCCTATCCTTAATATTAACGTGGGAGACAGTTTATCTTTCTTGGCAAGATCGCCAGATTCATCTTCATTCGATGATTCAATATTTGTTTTACTCGCTACAAATGCAGGTACTACGCCATCTGATTTTATTTCACTTGGTCGATTTTTAGTTTCAAAAAATGGTTGGCAACAGTTTTATTGGATTTCTGAGATTAATGCGACAATCAGAGTTGCTATCCGATACTATCTTTTTGATGCCCAAACTAATGCAGATTATATTGGATTGGATTTAATTCAGGTATATACTGGAGCTACTTATCCCTCAACAATTGCAATTAATAAATCATTCGGATTTACAAACGTTACTCAGTCCAGTAGTTACAGAATGATTGGACTTCCAGGTCAGACAAATTTTGCTATCCCGATTACTGGAACTAGAAAAA
>MHAR01000033.1 GCA_001803045.1 Ignavibacteria bacterium RIFOXYB12_FULL_35_14
TAAATCAAAGAACACGTTAGTAAAAAATATTAAAAATTTGTTGTTGGTAGCTTAGTTAAGCGGTCAACTTGAGTGTTTAAAATAAAAATGGCTGCCAAAATTAAGGCAGCCATATAAAGAGTTAGTTATAGTTTAGTCTTTATTGCCACTAAGAATCACCGAAGCTTTACCGTTAGGTCCCTCAGCTTTAATTGATATTACTACAGGAGTATATTGATTTACTAATGTATCAACTAGGGCATCCCAAACCACAAAATTGAATTGAGTCCAGCTTCTGCTTTGTGTATCTGGAAGAATTATATCAACATCACCTTGAGACTTAACATCTTCACCATCAACGGTAACTTTAATAGAAGTTCCACCTGCAAGAGGATTAGAATTTTGATCTGATAATGTATAAGTAAATGCTTGGATACCACCTTCAGGAATGGAAAATGAAGTTGGCGAAGCCGTTATCTGTGGAACACCGGAGAAAAGAACCACGATATCGCGACTAATATTTACTGAGTTTTGATCTGCTGTAGTGGCAGTTACGGATGCAAAACCCGGTCCAAATATAGGATGATTTGGTCTAGGAAGAGCTGAAATTAAATTCACCGTTCCTATTCCTAATGAGTTGGTTTGAATAGACCCCTCAATTATACCGCCTGTTGTAGTAAAATAAACAGAAGTAAGTGGTCTTACAGGGTTTGCGTATTTATCACCAACGTAAGCAGTGATAGGATCCTGCAATCCAAAGATGTTATATCCTGCAAAATTTGATTTTTCCGGAGCGATGCTAAAATGATCAAAATCAGGTAATCCGCCATGGATTGAAATTGCGACAGGCAGCGAGGTAATTTTTTTAGAACCCAAAGTTATTTCTGCAATAATTTGGACGACACCTGCTTTGGTACCACTTGTAAGATTAACAGCCGCCTGACCGTTGTTATTTGTCTTTACAACTGCTGGGCTGAGCACCTCACCGCCTCCAGGACCAGCGCCGAATTTAAAATTAACATCAATTGAATGAGCAAGGTCAATCGGTATTCCTGCCGAATCTTGAACCACAAAAGTAATCTTTGCGGTTTCTTCAGCTCCGCTTTCCTTAACACCAATGCTGTTTGTACTTTGCGATAGAAGAAAAATGCTCACAGGATCGCCGGAAGGAACGGAGCTTGAACTTTTATATTCTAATTCAATTATTGGTACCGTTACATCCGAGTTGCCGCTAACAAAAACATTTAAACTGTCAGTAACATATCCTGGTTTTGCTGCAACAAGAGATAAGTTTACGCTTGTTGTTACGGTTATATCCCGGTTAAACTTCCCTTGATTATCTGTATAGAAGACAAGTTGTCCATTTAATCCACTAACTGTTATTTGTGCGCTATCAATCGGAGTGCCTGTTAATTTGCTGATAACTTGTCCGCTTAATTTTATTGTTTGCTGTGTTTGCTGCTCATCTCCGCCACCGGTAACCTGAGTGTCCGACTCACAGCTATTAACAATGACTGAGAAGGTGAGCAGAAGTATTATTCCTGCTAAATGTTTTTTAAGAGATGTAATTGACATAATATTATTCCAAATAATTATTAATAGTTATTTGTAAGAGAATTTTTTTCGGTTCAAATGAATGATTCAGTAGTTCATCAGTTCCTGAGTTTGCTCAACTTCTATACCTAAGATAAAGAATGGGTTTTTGTCTCATTTTGTTAATTTTTTATTAAAAAAGTAAGATTTACCGAGTTTTTGCGTAATTTTTTGCGGAGGGAGTTATCTAAGGTTTACAATTGAATCATGTAAGATTAGTACGAGTGTAGGTTTGAATGATGCTATGACAATTGAGTTAATTTTGCATGTCGCTCCACTTAGTAATAAAGCGGTTCGAAGACCGCCTTAAATATTTTCATACTGCTCTCGTTTCGCCCTTAATCATTTGCCAAATTGTAAGAATTATAATCTGTATATCAAGCCAAATTGACCAATTCTCGATGTACCAAATATCATATTCAATTCTTTTACGGGTTCGTCTTTCATTTTCAATTGGATCGGTGGAGTCGCCTCGCAATCCATGAACTTGAGCCCAGCCCGTTAAGCCCGGTCTAACACGGCTTCTTAGTTTTATTTCATCTACAATTTCAGAATAGACTTCGTTGTAGGGAAGAAAGTGTGGTCTCGGCCCAACAATTGACATATCACCCTTAAGAATGTTAAAGAATTGAGGAAGTTCGTCAAGGTTAGTTCGTCTTAAAATGCTGCCAATCTTTGTAATTCGAGAATCACCTGCAATAACTGGCGAGAAGGATTGGTTTTCAGAATTTGCGCTAGTGATAAGTGTTCTGAACTTGTAAAAATTAAATGCCTTATTTTTCATCCCTATTCTTTTCTGCACAAAAAAGACTGTACCTCTTGAAAATAATTTGATAAAAATTACTATTAGTGGAATAAGCCAGCTCAGAAATAATATGATTATGAACAGTGAGAATAAAATGTCAATTAATCGTTTGGTAAATCTCCAATGTGCCTCTGCCAAAGGTTCATCACGGATAGTGATGATCGGAAAATTTTCAAACATGGTAATGCGGAATTTTTTGGAGATAAATCTAAAATAATCGGGTATGATATGAACCCGTACTGCATGACGATTGCAAACCTTGATTATTTGATCAAGCCTGGCAAATTCTTGAATTGGCAGCGCAACAATTACTTCGTTAATATTTTTTGATAGGATGACTTTCTCTAAATCATCTATTTTACCAATTAGCGCGGTTCGAGTCGGCTCTGCTGTTACATCATCTAAATAGCCGGCGAATTTGTAGGAAAATGACTGCTTCTTTATTGTTGAATTATAAAAATTTCTAGCAACTTCCCCTGAGCCAACAATCACGATGTTCTGAATTTTATTTTCTCTGAGGCTTAATTTGCCTATGAGCATTTTGAGGAGTTGAATCCTAATGCTGATGAAAAAAATCAGCACAAAAGCATAGATGAGAATAAAATTTCTTGTAAAAAGATCTTCTTTAGCTATAAAAATGAATAAGATTGCAGCTATGATTTGAACAAAGGTGTTTTTAAGTATATTGTTGAACTGGAAAGAAAACGAACGAAGATTATTATCCTCATAAAAACCATTTACGTTAGAGGTAAAATACCATAGAAAATTTAGTGCGGCGAGCAGGATAAACATGTGATTTCGCGCCATCAAAGTTTGAAAAGATTGTGCGAGAATAGCTGATGCTGTAAAAATTATGTTTAATAATAATAGATCTAGAAAAAGTCGAAAATAATAGTTTGATCTCTGATTAGCTATCATTTCTTAAAAAACTCTTCACTCTTAATTTTTATAAAAGATTTGATCTTCTCCTCAAAAATACTTCTGTCAAATTGCTTCGCATAATTACTCAGAATTTGTGGGTCAAAAGTATTTTCACTTTTTTCAAATCTCGCAACTGCATTCACAATATCATCTGGGGTTTGATCTGAAAAGTGAATGCCATACTTCCCATCAACTATTGTTTCAGCAGTTCCGCCTTTATTTAATGCAATTACGGGCGTTCCGCAGCTTAGAGCTTCAATAACTGAAATTCCAAAATCTTCTTCAGCCGCAAAAACAAATGCCCGGGCTCGTTTCATATATTCTGCAAAGTCATCAACTTCCTTGTAGTTGATCATCTTAACATTTTTAGCTGACTTAGCTTTAATTTTTTCTTTGTCTGATCCTTCTCCAATGATAATTAATTTTTTATCGGGCATTTTTGAAAACGATTCGGCAATAAGATCGATTTTTTTATATGGAACGAATCGCGATGCTGTTAAATAAAAATCTTCTTTATGAGATTCACAACTGAATTTTGCGGTATCAACCGGCGGATAAATAACCTCTGCATCCCTTCTGTATATCTTTTTAATTCTCCTGGCAATGTAATTTGAAATGGCTACAAAGTAATCCACACGATTAGCAGAAACCACATCCCATGTTCTTATGTTGTGTAGAGCCGGCTGTAAAATTAGTTTCTGAATCCTGCCAACAAAGCTTTCCTTATCAAAATATTGATGGGTAAGATCCCACGCATATCTTATAGGTGTATAACAATAACAAATATGCAGTTGGTTCGAGTTGGTTAATGCTCCCTTGGCAAATGCATGTGAGCTTGATATTACTAAGTCGTAACCGGACAAATCAAATTGTTCTATCGCGAGCGGGAAAAGCGGGAAATAGTGGCGATGATACTTATTTGCGAGCGGTAATTTCTGAACAAAAGATGTTTTTGCATTTTTACCTTTTAGAATTGTTTGCCGATCCTTCTCATTTAAAAAATCAACAAGAGAATAGATATCTGCATTATTCCAAATGTTTGTAAAGGATTCTACGCACCTTTCGGAACCGGCATATGTTGTAAGCCAATCGTGTACTATAGCGGTTTTTAGATTTTGATTAATCATAACCTATCAAAATTATTTTAGTTTGTAATAACATCGTCAAATTCAAGCTTAAGATTTTCAGCAAATCTATCCCGGTTAAACCTCAAAATGTTTATATATCCTTTATCAATTAATTCAGCGCGTAAACTTTTATCATTTGTCAACATCGTCATTTTTTCGGCAAGCGCTTCGAAATTAAGCGGCTCAAAATACAATGCAGCATCTCCGCAAATTTCCGGAATGGATGCTGAATTACTAGCTATTACAGGACACCCACAAACCATAGCTTCTAAGGGCGGTAATCCGAATCCTTCGTACATAGATGGAAAGATTAAACATGCGGCATTACTATAAATTAAAGGTAAATCATAATCTTTCACGAATCCAGGAATAATTATATTGTCGTTTTGATCGCATAGTTTTGAAATTTCAGTGTCCTTGCTAAGATCCTCCTGCTTTAAACCTATGACGACTAACTTCTTAGCAGCAGGATGTTTCCTCAACCAAATATTGAAGGCTAAAAGAGCGGTTTTAAGATTTTTATGCGGTTTTATGCTGCCCACATAAAGGAAATAATCCTCGGGTAATTTGTAAGTCGCCCTTATTTTTTCAAATGATTTTTCCTGTAATGTATTTCTTAATATTTCGTTATCAATGCCACAATAGACTATTCTTATCTCTTTTTCTTTAACATGAGTGTATTTGATTATTTCATTTTTTGAAAATTGTGATATAGTTATAACTTTGTCAGACTTTTTGATAGCCGCATTGATCATGTATTTGGCATAAATAACTTTCGGAAGAGAAAGCTGATCGGCAAAAACCAGATGGTTTACATCATTAATTATTACGGCTCTTTTGGAAGCTTTTATCTTTAAAATGGGAATGTTATAATGAGGTGAAACGAAGAGATCGCATTTGGGAATTTTCGTCGGCAGCTCTAACTGCTCCTTTAGTGAATATATCGGGCTTTTCATATCAATAATGCTTGTTTCGTTTGACCAGGGAAAGGAGTCTAGAATTTCAGCGTTTCCAAGTAATGTTAGCTTATAATGCTCAACGAGGCTCGGGATCATGTTCTTTATGTTAGTGCCAATTCCCGAATGGTTAATCATTCTTGCATCTAACGTTATATCGAATTTCTCAGTTCCCAAAATAAATTAGATTTCCTTTAGAATGAATTATATTTACTGAAGATAATGTACAATTATTTTTACAGTGTTAACATTGCACTCAAAAATATACACTAACATATTGAAATACCACATCGGTTTTGTATCGTAATTCCGTTAGTCGAATGTTATTCAAAAATTAAACAATGAAATTCTCAATAATAACCCCAACCAATAATTCCGGGAATACTATTATCCGGAATGCTGAGTCCATTATCAGCCAAACGTACAAAGAATTTGAACACATCATTATAGATAATTTAAGTGAGGACAATACTGTCCAACTAATAAAAAATATTTATGAAAAAGAGGTATTATCTTCCAGGCTAAGAGTTATAAGCGAAAAAGATTTTGGTATTTCCGATGCATTTAATAAAGGAATTAAAGCTTCAACAGGAGATATAATTGCTATTCTTAATAGCGATGATTCTTATTATGATGAAAATGTTTTTTCTCGGATTATAAATATATTACAAGTTGATGAAAAGCTTTTTGCACACGGTAATATTTATTTTGTTGATCCACGATTTGGTTCTAATATCAGACATCCTTTACCCACTAAAATTATGAGGAGTTATCAATATAATCACCAAACAATGTTTATTAAGAAGGAATTATATAATAGCGTGGGATTGTATAACACTGATTTTCTACAATCAATGGATTATGAATTTTACTGTAGGATAGCTAATAATTATGACCCCGAGAAAATATCAGTTTATATTAGTGAAAAACCTCTTGTGAAAATGTTTGCCGGGGGAATATCGTGGAGGAACGAATTTTTAAGTATAGAAGAAGAAAAGAAAGCACTTAAGCTGAATGGTTTTTGGAATTATCAAGGAAAAAAGTTTTATTATTCAAGGAAACTAAGGGCAAAGTTTAAAATGTTTTTTAATGTATTAGGGCTTCAAGTTATAGTAAAAATTTGGCGGAAATTTAAATGGAAAAATTAGTCTTCTAATTAAAATATTAAGACAATTATTTGGTTTACTAAGTACGCTTTATAGAATATGATTATCCTTAACTCTTTAAAAATTCTAAAAAGTCTCCAAAAGAAACAAATGCAGTTTAATCCAAATGTCATTGTCGAAAAATATTTTTAATAAAATATTTTTAAAACTGAGTTATCTTAGTACAAATAAGTATACCGAAAACACTTATTGGTTACTTGCCGAGAGAATAATTCGCATTAGCATTAATCTTTTCATCACCATTTATCTTGTTAGATATTTAGGTCCTCAAAAGTTTGGGCTTTTAAGCTACGCAATAAGCTATTTTAGTATCTTTTCCAGCTTTGCGTCATTAGGGTTGGACAATATTCTTGTTAGAGAATTGGTTTCGGATGCTGACAAAAAAAACCTGCTGCTTGGAACGAGCATTTACTTAAGATTAATAGCGGCTTCTGCAACAATCCTATTGGTAATGATAGCCATATTAGTTACCGGAGAGGATTTCTTAACATCCATTTTAATTATATCCATTTCATCTTCAGTAATTTTTCAGAGTTTTAATGTTATCGATTATTACTTCCAAGCAATGGTACAATCCAAATATGTAGTGTATTCTCAATTTGTTAGTTTGATCATTGCATCTGTTGTAAAAATTCTTTTGATTTATTACAAAGCAAACCTGATTTACTTCGCAATTACTATTACTTTGGAATCCATATTGCTTGCATTAGGTTTATATTTCATTTATAAAAAATATAATTTCGGCAAATTAAACTGGCAGTTTAGCTACGAGGTGTCTAAAAAATTGCTCAAAGATTCTTTTCCATTAATTTTAAGTAGTATAGTAATTGCCGTTTATATGAAGATTGATCAAATTATGATAAAAAAAATGCTAACTGATAGCGAGCTTGGATTTTATGCGTCGGCAGTGAAAGTTTGTGAATCGTTTTACTTCATTCCGATGGCTTTAACTAATTCGGTTTTTCCTGCAATAATAAATGCGAAAAAAAAAGGTGAAAAATTCTATAAAATTCGGTTACAGCAGCTATATAATTCGGTTACGTGGATTTCAATCGGAATAACTATTCCGATTACGATTTTTGCTCCGCAAATTATCACCTCGCTTTATGGAGAAAAATTTATTTCGGCCTCTCCGGTTCTTCAAATATACATTTGGTCTACCGTTGCAACCTTTTTGGGAGTAGCGAGCAGTCAATTTTTAATTGCAGAAAATTTTACAAAAATATCATTCTATCGAACTCTGATTGGAATGATCACTAATGTTGTCCTGAATTTTATTCTGATACCCAGAATTGGAATTATTGGTTCTGCAATTGCTACGTTGATATCTTATTCAGCAGCAACATTTTCTTTGGTTTTATGGAAAGATACATATAAGCAAATAATCATGATGATCAAAGCAGTCTTTTTAATTTCGATTATTGATTATTGGAAAAATAGAAAGGAGCTCTCTAGATAAAATAAAAACATTAATAAAGCTTATTTTCGAACCCAGACTTTTAAGAGCATTGCTTTTTGCAAGGCATAATGGGTATCTAGTTGATACAGGTTGGAATAATTCGTTTGTTTCTAAAGAACCATTGGATAAAAATGGTAAACCAATTCCCTGGCTTACTTATCCGGCGATTTCTTTTTTGTCTGATAGATTAAGTATAAATAATGATATTTCATTATTTGAATATGGCAGTGGCAATTCAACTATTTATTACTCGCTTAGGGTAAAAAAAGTAATTGCTGTTGAACATAATAAAGAATGGTTTGATAAGATAAAAAATCGATTAAATAAGAATGCGGAAATTATTTTCAAGGAAGTTGATGAAGATAGAGATGGAGATTATAGTCGCACAATAAAATCTACCAATGAAAAATTTAATATTGTGATCATTGACGCAGAAGAAAGAGTTAATTGCATTAAAAATTGCTGTGATAGTCTTACCGAGGATGGTGTTATTATCTTAGATGATTCTGAAAGAAAAGAATATACGGACGGGATTGAATTTTTAAGTCGTAAAGGATTCAAACGGTTAGACTTTTATGGAATAGCTGCTGGGATTATGTACCAAAAGTCTACATCAATATTTTACAGAAAATTAAACTGTTTGAATATTTGATATAAGGAAAAATCTTATGCGAATTGCAATTTTAACCTATCTATACAATGAAATGATCAGTTATGTTTATGAATTGTTTCCAAATCTTAACAAATTAAATTATCTAGATCAAAAAAAATCATTGATAATAATATCTGAATTTGGGCTTCGGGTTGGGAAAGTGCTTTGGAAGAGCAAAAAATTTCAGTGATGACGATTCCTACTAATATGCCATATTTCTTAAGAAAGTGGGCCGAGGAAAACGGTTCAAAACATACAGAGAAAAATCAAATCATTGTAGAAATGTTAAAAAAGTTTTTGCCTGATATTTTTTTATATGATCTTCATTATGACGATTTGTTTGACCAGATAAAAGCCAACCTCAACACAATAAAGATGGTCGTACTGTGGAAGGGAAGTCCGCCTGTTAATATGGAGATATTTAAAAAAGTTGATCTAACTATTTCTTGTGCACCGGAGGAAGTTAAAAGTCTTCGAGGAATGGGTTTCAAAATCGAACATCTCCATCATGCTTTTAATAAGAATATTTTAAACGGGCAGTTACAAGCAAATAAAGAATTCGAATTAATATTTATTGGGCAGATTTATCGTGCAATCGGTTTTCATACGGATCGCGACAGGATGCTTAAACAAATTGTTAAAGAAATGGAAATAAATGTTTTTTCCCCCTCCTATGAATTAGGGTTTTCTGATTTTCTTTATCATTTAGTTAAAAAATCGGCTCTGACTTTACCACTACCATTTTATTTTATATCGGATAAATTTTCAAATAAATATTCGATAAAGTTAGAAAAGGCAAGGGAATACCCATTTTTTCCATATTCATTGAAATTTAAAAAGTCTTTGCATCCAGCGGGGTATGAAAAAAAAATGTACGATGTTATCAGGAGTTCCAAAGATGTTTTGAATATCCATGCAGATTCATCTCCACAATTCGCCTTTAACATGAAATTATTTGAAACAACAGGAGTTGGCAGTTGCCTTCTGACTGATTGGAAAGAAAATATTAATCAGCTATTTGAAGAAGATGAAGAGATTGTTACTTACCGAAGTCCAGAAGAATGTGTGCAGAAAGCCAAATGGCTTTTAGCAAATAGTAAAGAGCGGGGAATTATTGCTAAGAAAGGACAGCAAAGAACTTTTGCCTCTCATTTATATGAACATCGTGTCCCGGAATTTCTATCTATAATTAAGAAACATTTGGAGTGACTCTAAAATTATTTTATGTACAACTTCTGCACGCTGTTTAACACCAAATATTTGTCGCGAGGTTTAGCTTTATATCATTCGCTGAAAAACGTATGTAATGATTTTCATCTTTACATTTTTGCTTTTGATGATCAAACTTATGCTATACTCAATAAATTACAATTACCTGATACTACTATAATTTCTCTCAGTCAGTTTGAAGATAAAGATCTTCTCAGTGTTAAATCTGGTAGAACTATTACTGAGTACTGCTGGACTGCCACACCTGCTACAATTTATTATGTGATTAAGAATTTTGATGTGGAAAGTTGTACTTACATTGATGCCGATATTTACTTTTATTTATCTCCTAAGATTATTTTTGATGAACTAGGAGATAATTCAATCTTGATAACAGAGCATCGATTCTCACGTGAATACAGAAAAGAAGAAAAACTTAACGGCAGGTACTGCGTTCAGTTCATAACTTTTAAGAATGATGAATATGGTTTGGGAGCATTAATTTGGTGGAAGAATCAATGTATTAATTGGTGCTATAACAGAATTGAGAACGGAAAGTTTGGAGATCAGAAGTATTTAGATGATTGGACAACGCGATTTAAAAAAGTTCACGTACTTCAGCATCTTGGCTGTGGATTAGCAGGATGGAATATTTCTCAATACAAATTTTACAAAGTGAATGACGATTTCTATGGACTAGAAAAAAAATCTGGATTACGATTTGATGTTGTATTCTACCACTTTCATTATATAAGATACTACACAAACGGAAAATTGCAATTAGGTGCAAGAATTATTTCGGAAAGTGCCAAGGAATATTTCTACAGGCCATACCTTAAAGAACTCGATGAAATTAAACAGAAAATCGTTAAGATAAATCCACAGATCGATCCGCACGGAACTGAGGAGCAGGTTTACAATTGGAAAACTCCTTTGTCTTATCTTAAAAGAAAGATCATAGGGACACACAATGTTTACAAGTTAGAGGATTTTTCAAAACAATGAAAATCTCCTCCATCACCATAGCCAAAAACGAAGAAACCAACATTGAAAAATGTATTGAAAGCTTACACGAATGTGTCGATGAAATAATTGTACTTGTTGACGAGGAATCACAGGATAAAACTTTAGACGCTGTGAAATCGTATCCAAATGTGAAATGTGAAGTGCTTAAATGGATGGGTTATGCTAAGACAAAGCAATATGGAGTTTCACTTTGTTCAAACGACTGGATTTTTTGGATTGATGCGGATGAAGTTGTTACGAATGGATTATCAAAAGAACTAATTGGATTTAAAACAACATCGCCAAGGTTTTCCGCGTATTCAATTCCACGCAAAGCGTTTTTTCTTGGAAGATGGATAAAGCACAGCGGCTGGTATCCAGGTAGAGTTACACGCCTTTTTAATAGACATAGAGTTAGATTCAGTGAAAATGATGTTCATGAACATCTTGTTGTTGAAGGTGAAATCGGAAAACTAAATTCTGATCTTGAGCACTTCACAGATCCAAACATTTACCACTATTTCCAAAAGTTTAATCGCTATACAACGTTAGCGGCGGAAGAAATGGTTAAAAAAGGAAGGTCATTTTCTATAATCGATCTTCTTCGCCCAGTTGGAATTTTTATAAAAATGTATTTTCTAAAACTAGGGTTCCTGGATGGTATTCAAGGATTTATACTTGCGGTATTTTCATCGGCATATGTTTTTACAAAATATTGTAAATTTTGGGAGCTAAAAAATAAGGATTGATTAAAAATGGATAAAAATAATTCCAACGAACTTTTATTTATGCAATTAGTTTTACAAAACCAGCAATTAGCAATGATGTCGATGGGAAAGCTCAAAAATCCCGTGAGTGATAAGATTGATCGCAATCTCGAATTTGCTAAAATGTCTATTGATACACTCGATATGATTGCAGTTAAAACAAAAGGCAATCTATCGGAGTATGAAGAGAAATTTTTAACCGAAGTAATTAAAGATTTAAAGCTTAACTATGTTGATGAAGTTAGTAAAGATCAGAAAACTGGAAAAAGTAAAGCTGAGGAAACTTCAAATAAGTAAAAGCGTTTCTTATACTGTCATGAAGTCATTCATAATCAAACAAAAATAGCATTGGAATGAGATGGTATATAGAAATTGGAAAGTTCTAATCTTAGAACAGATAATCTTGCTGAAACATTACCGGTGGTAATAGTCTGCACGGCTTACTTCTAATAGCTTACTCATCAGCCACATCGGATATTGCTTCCTGTGCTCTTTCATAAACCTATATTTTACTACTTTTCCTTTGCGAAGAATGCTATGGCTTTTTTCCCCATAGGGGTGACTGTGTCATAAAATGGCTCTCTCCATTTTTACTATCGTCAATTCTTTTTTCAGATGCATTAACTCTTCCTCTTCAGGCTTCATTTTCCTTTTCCCGGAAATGCATTCTGCTGATCTTCAAGATAAGCTCTCTTCCAATTATAAAGTGAGTTCTCATTTACCCCATGGTCTTTCGAGATACGATTTATACTTATTCCTACCTCAACTATCATTTTTACTGCTGATAGCTTGAATTCTTTATCCCATGTTTTTCTTTTTTCTAGCATGTTAGCTCCCATAATTTTTATAAATATTGTTGCTTTTCCTTTTGTCTACGAAACGGAGGTAGGAGCAAATATGCTGCTCAGTCATAGCACAGGTATATTCAATTGGTACAAATATCGTATAATTCCCAGACCATTGGAGGGTTTTAATAACAAATTTAAAGTGCTAAGAAGAAAAGCATACGGCTACAGGGATAACTATTTCTTTAAGCTGAAAATTAATACCTTAGACGAAACCAGGCATGCATTATTGTGATGAACCAAATAAAGAAATGGCGACCAAATGATCGCCATATTTGTAATTATCAAACTATGAATTGAAAGTTATCTAGTCACCTTACGCAAGAGTGAAGAATACAAACCCAGTTCCTAACGCATATTCCTAAAAATCAAAAGAACTGGGTTTGTCTGCGAATTTTCATCATTGCCTAGCATAACGTGAGTTGTAGAGTAGGACAAGGGCGCAGTTCCCTCTTGCGGGACTGTTTCCCTTGCCCCCTCATCAAACCGTACGTGAGGTTTTCCCTCATACGGCTTTCCTGAATACTTATCCCGTCTTGCGAGATTGCTTACTCCAAGATTTCTGAGCTTATATGTTTGGTAGCTTTCGCAATACATACTCCATCATCTCTTCATACACTATTATTCAGTCGAGACCCTTCCCTAATGTAATGTTTTGCTGCATTACCATTCTATCCCAACTTCTATTTGTCGGGACTTCAGTACTACGATCTCATCCGCCACCTTTACTGCTCACTCTCACTTCGTTGCCTTATAGAGAGTGTCTTCTTGTCAGTCGAAGACTTCCCAAGTTCCTGAACTTTCTTTCTGACCGTGTCATCACTAACACCCCGGAGATGTTGTATGTCGCACTCTATTTTCACCCATACAATACTGACTTCGCTCATTTCAGTAACGTCATCTTCACGCTTTGCGTATGGCCATTTGCATTCAGCTTCGCTATGTAAATTCCACTTTGCATACCCTCTGCGTTAAAATCAGCATTATACGTTCCAGCTTTTTGATGTTTATTCACCAATGTTGCTATTTCCTGTCCAATCAAGTTATAAACTTTCAATTCAACAAAAGATTCTTCGGGAATAGAGTACTCGATTTTTGTTGATGGATTGAAAGGATTGGGATAGTTCTGCAATAGCTCATACGAGGTTGGTGTTTGGCTGTTCGCAATTTCTTTTACATCAACAAAGCCTCCAAAACTGAGGTCATCGACGTACGCGCCGCCCCCAGCTGTCCAGTTTTCAGAAGTATCGATATACGAAATATATATTGTTGCCGTATCCGGGATTTCATCTGTACCGTAACTAATGGGTAGGACAAATTCATTATAATTAGGAGCATCGCCACTTAAAACTTCAAATCCACTTCCAATTGCGTTTTCCCCCTTAGTAAGAAATACAATTATTTCTAATATTTTATTTGGTGAAGGGACAAGCTTGTAGTAACCCCTTAAACTTCCATAGCGCTGAGAAACTGGAAATCCAGCCCAATTGTTTTGTACATCGCCGCTTGTAGCATAAGCAAAAAAAGGGAATCCTAAATAGCTTTCAATGGAGAGCTTAATTGCTGATGAACCAGAATAACTTTCTGGTGATTGCGTTACATTAGTCATAAATGGTGGAAAATTACCGGTAATCCAGCCATCAGGTTCGCCGCCTGTCCAATTTTCAAATCCGGCATTTGGAATTTGAGAAAACAAAACACAAGAGAATAGAAAAAATAAAGCGAACATTTGTAGAAAGGCTTTCGGCATGTTGTAACTCCTTTTTATTTTAAGTTGCTAAAGTATAAATATTTAAGTAATCTTATCCAAACATTATGGATATAATTATTTAAATCAAACTGCATGAATAAGATTTTCTTGTTTTCTGTCTTGATCTGCAGTCAATTACAATCATTACAAAATAAACCATTAGACAAAGTGGAAATAAAAATTACAAGCAATGCATTCAAAGACGGTGAACTAATTCCCTCAAAGTACACCTGCGATGGCATAAATGTTTCCCCTGATCTAAAATGGAACAAGCCCAATGATAAAATTAAATCATTTGCCTTAATTGTTGATGACCCGGATGCTCCAAGCGGTGATTTTGTTCATTGGATTGTTTATAATATCCCAGACAGCATTATTGAATTTCCAGAAAATGTTACTTCTTCCAAAAACATTCCCGAAATGTTTACGATAGGAAAGAATGATTTTGGGAAAATAGGTTACGGCGGACCGTGTCCTCCTTCAGGAACTCATCGATACTATTTTAAGATTTACGGATTGGATACTGTTCTTCATAATGCCGAAGCGGGATTAAGCAAATACAAGCTGCTAAAGGTTATGGAAGGACATGTTGTTGCAAGCGGTCAATTGATGGGTAAGTATAGCAGAAAAAGATAAGTCTTCAGATCCATTTTTTTTCTTTATCTTAATCTTAATTTTGCGTTTATCTCCTGCTGTCAGTAATATATCTCACCAATTGATCAATCTCGAACTCCTTCTCATCAATAATAGCATTTACAACATCGCCGATTGAGATTACACCGGCTAATTTTCCTTGATCATACACAGGCAAATGCCTTACTTTTTTATTTATCATCAATGCCATGCACTCATCCGTTGAAGTATCAAGCTCTACATAAATTACGTTTGGCGACATAATTTCACTTACAAGACTTTCTTTAGAGGATTTACCTTCAAGTGCAACTTTACGAGCATAATCTCTCTCCGAAATTATACCGATCAGGCTTCCACTATCCAAAACTAAAAGGGCGCCCACTTCTTTTTCTGCCATTAGCTGAAGGGCTTCAAATATTTTTTGATCGGGAGAGATTGAATAAATTGTATTTCCTTTTTTGAGAAGCATTTCACGGGCTGTTTTCATGCTTTATCCTTTCAGAAACATTTATGAAACTATAATTCAAATTTTGTGTTGAATATAAACTCTAAATTGCTTGCAGTCAAATAAAAAGTTATACTGATTTTAAGAAATATTTCCGGCGCCTGACCCGCTCGAACTGTATTCCGAAGCAAAAGACAATTAAAATCTAGAGCTTATCATTTTAATATTGTACTAAGCGTTTTTAGTCCTTTATTCAAATCACCACTGATACGCACTCTCACAATTCTCCGATTCTTGTTGGTTAATGCTCTAAAATCACCCAAAGTTTGTGCATGCTGAAGTGTCGCAAAATCGTATCCCGAACCGGGAAGTTCAATTTTAAGTTCTGTATCTGCTGTCAATAAAACATAAAGTCCTTTGTTTGGACCACCCTTGTGCAGCTGCCCCGTTGAATGTAAATATCGTGGACCATAACCAATTGTCGTTGCCGTCTTATACTTCTTACTAAGTTGATTTCTTATGGCTTGCAGCTGTTTTTCTCTATCCGAGGTCTGAAGAAAATATGCAAGGAACGAAATGTAATCCGATGGATTAGCAAGCTTAAAAAATTTATTGAGAATATCCTTAACCGCTCTGCCAGTTAAATTTAAAGATTGATCGGCGTAAACAGAAATCGAATCCGTTTTTACAAGAGGTATCGTTTCGGCAAAACTTCCGCTATGTTTCCATTCAGCTAATAAATCATTTGTATTCTTCTTACTTTCTGATACATTCGGTTCATCAAAAGGATTGACTCCAACAACTACACAAGCTGTCGCAGTTGCAATTTCCCATCTTAAAAATTCTCCGCCTAAACCATGAATATCAGGAAGCATAATTCGCACAACAGGAAATCCGGCTGATTCAAGTGAAGCGAGCTTTTTCTCTGATGCTGCATCTTTTTCCTTTTTAATGAACATGTAAACAAATACCCTGTCTTTTCCGTATTGCTCTTTTGATCCGAGTAATTCTCCTTCAACAGGAAGAATACCAAATCCTTCTTTTCCTGTACTTTCTGCAATTAGCTGTTCAACCCAAAGACCGAATGATTTGATTGATGGTGAGAGAATAAAAGTTGCTTTGTCTCGCCCAAGTTTTTGATTGATGCCGAGAAATGCCCCAAGACTTACTCCGGGATTAACATCCGATGGAATGAATGGGCTGCAGCTTTGTTTCATTCGGTAAGCGCTTTTCAGAATTTCTTTAATATTAATTCCAATGAGCGCCATTGGTACTAATCCGAAGAATGATAAAGCCGAGTATCTTCCACCGTAATCTTCCGGATTTGTAAAAACATATCGGAAGTTTTTGCTTCTCGCTTCTGATTCTAACGATGTTTTAGGATCAGTTATAGCAATAAAATGATTTCCTGGATTTCCAATCTTATTTACTTCGTAAAGATTGTAGAAATATTTGTAGAAACTGTTTGATTCAATCGTTGAACCGGATTTGCTTGCAACCATGAACAGGGTCTTGTTAAGATCAATTTGCGATTCAACATGATGTACTGCTTCGGGACTCGTATTATCAAGCACAAAAAGCTTTAAGTACCCTTTCTTCGTTCCAAATGTTTGAAGAGCAACTTCAGGACAGAGACTACTTCCTCCCATTCCAAGTAAAACTGCATAGCTGTATTTATCAGCTCGAACATTTTTTACAAAATCATTTATTTCATCAACTCGATTCATAAACTCTTCTACTCCAAGCCAGCCGAGACGATTTTTTATGGTAACTGAAAGTTTTGGATCATTTTTCCATAGGTAAGAATCTTTTGCAAAAAGTCTGCGGGTGAATTGCTTATCATTTAAGGAAGTTAATGCGGCTTTAATAGAAGATTCAGATTTACCATAAAAGAAGTTTTGTGTGCCGATTTTATCTTCAAGAATTTTTAATCTTTCTTGAGCTAATTTTCTGATCAGCTTATCGAACGGCTCAATAAACTTCTGAACTCCTTCGTTTGTAAGTTGAGATGTAATCAAATCGATATCAATTCCCAACTTTTTCAAATTTACAAGAACTTGATGAGCTTCATCAACATTTATAAGAATTGTGCTTTCTTCTACCTTTCCATGATTACTGAACGCAGCAATGGTAACTTCGGGAAGAGTGTTTACTGTGTTGTAACCAATGAGCGGTTCCACATATTTTGTATCGATGTATAATGGGTCTTTTGTGCTTGTGCTTGCCCACAGAGGACGCTGAACTTTTGCACCCGCAGATGCTAACTTTTCCCATCTTTCACCGCTGAAAATTTTTAAGAAACTTTTATAGGCAAGCTTTGCACTTGCAATTGCAGATTTGCCAAGGAGATGTTCCGGTCGGGGTAAATCTCCAAAATCTTTTGTCGGATTAATTGAATGTCCAAGTAATTGATCTGCAAGCACATCAATTCGACTGAGGAAGAAGGATGCAACAGAAGCAACCTTATCCACTGGTTTTCCTTCAGCAAGTCTACGATCAAGAGCGTTTATATAGGCATGTGCAACATCTTCATAAGCTTTAATTGAAAAGAGAAGTGTTGCGTTAACATTAATTCCTTCATACAAAGCCAGTTCGATGGCGGCTAATCCGGCTTGGGTTCCAGGAATTTTTATATGGCAATTTGGTCTTTTAACTTCCGAAAACAATCTTCTTGCTTCACTTAATGTTTCTTCGGTGTCGTGAGCGAGATACGGAGAAACTTCCAAACTTACATATCCATCAACACCGTTAGAACTTTTATAAACATCTTTAAAAAGATCGCAAGCATCTTGAACATCTTTAATTGTAAGCGTATCGTAAATTTCAAGAACAGATTTGCCTTCTTTTGCAAGTTTTTCAATTTGCTTATTGTAATCGGAACTTTCAGAAATTGCTTTATAAAAAATTGCGGGATTAGAGGTTTGTCCTCTTAAACCTTCTTTGGTAATACGTTTTTTAAGTTCACCAGATTTTATCATGCTACGTGTTAAATTATCTAACCAATAACTCTGACCATAATCAATCAGCTTAGTCAGGTTGTTCATTTACATCTCCAGAAAATATTAGTACGAAATGAATTTGTAGTTCAAAATTTAGTTATGATGGGGGAATATTCAAATGAAGAATTCAGCTTAAATTAAATTGATTCTTAATCTTCTGAATCAACTAGCTAAAACCAATTTATGAAGTTAAAAAATTAAAATTATTTTTTTAGGAATGCTGGCTATAAAACAATCTTTCCGTTTTTGCAATCTTTTGCATCTCTCGCCTTAATTTATATTCTCAGAGACACTTAAGTATAAATTGATTGTTATTTGAATGAGGTTTTGAACAGACACAGAACAATCTCAACAATTCCAAACAAATTTAGATGATTTTCTGACATTTCAATCCAATGAATTTGTTATCTTATCCATGACTAAATTAAGATTCCTTGCATGATTGGTAGAATAACGAAACCAAGACTGAGGAAGCGAGTCGTGGCGATATTCGTCATTGCTGTTTTGTTTCCCTGTCTGTATCTTGGCTACTTGGGACTGAAGTCCATCAAGCAAGAAAAACAGTGGCAGCAACAGCTTGTGCGAGAAAATCTCGAAAGATCTCTTTCGCTTACAATCGATCAAATTGAATCGAAATTAGACGATCAGATTCGCGCTTCGCTTCGCCAAATATCGCCACCCTCCAATTTGACTGAAGCTTACATCAATTCTCTCAGAAACTTGAAAACGCAATCTTCTCTTGTGCATGATGTTTTCTTATTCGACAAAGAATTGCGCCTCGTTTTTCCGAAGACTTTTCGAAACGAAGAGGGTTCTCAAATAAAAAATCTGAATACTTTACGTCCGCAGGAAAACGAGCATCTTCATGCCGGGGAACATCTTGAGGTTTTGGGGAAACTCGAAGAAGCCCTAGTTGAATATCAAAAAGGTTTTTCTTCCACACTGTCCAAATCTGTTCATGCAGCGTTACTCTCACGAATTGCTCGATGTCAGTTCAAGAAGGGCGACTATGAGAATGCCCGAAGAACATATCAGATGATTATCGATGAGGATAAGAATCAGTTCTATGGTGAGGGAATGCCTTACGTTCTGGTAGCACATCTTCAACTTATCGAGATAGCAGAAACAAAAAGGCTATCCTTAGATGTGCGCAGTCAACTGCTTAACTTCTATAGATTGCTCGTTGAGCAATCGGATAAACTTGAACAGGCGCAATACAGTTTCTGTCTTGATCAGGTTCAATCACGGCTGCAGCATCAACAGCAATTTCTGTCCCAATATCAGCGAGCCACACTGGATTCCATAGTGAGGCTCGAGAAAGAGATTAAGGATGAGCATGTTTTTCGGGACTTCCTTCAAATAAATATTCTTCCTGAAATTAAGCAAGAGATCAACTCAAAGTTGAGAGATTCTCGATTTAATAATTCTGCTGAAAGAAAAGACATTCAATATCTATCGGAACAATCTGATAGTATTGCCTGGACAATTGGAATGCGCGTGAACGATGACTTGAAATCTCCAATTAAATTTATCGGTGTCAGGATACGAAGGAATGCACTTCCCGATGCGGTCCGGACAGTACTCAAAGAGTCTCAACCAAGTGAAGAAGTTCGCATCGCCTTGCTTGATACGGCGGAGCGTACTCTCGTTCCTGACGGATTATCTGCGGCGACAGTCGTGCTCATAAAGCCATTCTCTCGATTTGAAGAACTTGCTTCAGGAACCAAGTTGGCATTGGTTGCAATTGGAGAGAATCCTCTTGAAACAATCTCATCAAAAAGCTTGATCATCTATTATATCCTTCTCGGATCGGTCATTGTGTTAATTGCGTTTGGCATAGTCTTCATTCTTCGGGACATTTCACGAGAGGAGAGGATTGCAGTGATGAAATCTGAATTTATCGCTAACGTTTCTCACGAGGTAAAAACTCCAATCGCTACAATCAGAGCACTTGCGGAGAACCTGAATGAAGGTTGGGTCACGGGTCAGGAAAAACAGCGAGAATACTTTTTCTTGATTGAACGTGAAGCCAAGAGACTTACTCACTTGGTTGAGAATATTCTCGACTTCTCGCGAATCGAAAAAGCAAAGAAAACCTATCGAATAGAAGCCACCTCTATGGCTGATTCAACGAAGAAAGTAATTGAGCGTTTCCGTTTGCTGGTTGATGTAGATGGAGTTCTCATAAAAGAAAATATCGAAAACGATTTACCATTGCTCATGCTTGATGCGGAGGCGTATGAACAGGCGTTGTTAAATCTGCTGGATAATGCTGTTAAGTATTCACGTGAGGAAAAGGTCATTGAGATTTCTGCCCGACTTGAAGATGATTCAATTATCGTTGCAGTGGCTGACCATGGCATAGGAATAAGCAAGAAGGATAGCGAAAAGATTTTTGAGAAGTTTTACCGTAGTCCGATACCGGATGGGAGAAAAATACCGGGGAGTGGAATAGGTTTAACTCTGGTGAAGGAGATCATTGAGGCACATGGGGGAACAATAAAAGTTGAAAGCAAAATCGGCAAGGGAAGTACATTTATACTTTCTTTCCCAATTTCAAAAGATAATACGAAAATGTCTGATGGATAAATAAAATAAATACGCGAGGAGGAAAGTTATGTCCACAATTCTCATTGTTGAAGACGACGAAGTAATGCTCAAAAGTTTGCAAGACGCTTTTGAACACAATGGCTTTGATGTATTAACGGCTATGGACGGCGAAAGCGGCCTGCAAATAGCTGAAATAAATTCACCGGATAGTATCATACTTGACGTGATGCTGCCACGGACTGATGGTTTTAACGTTTGCCGTACTCTGCGTAAACGCGGTGTGACAATACCTATTATTATGCTCACTGCTCGCGCGGAAGAAATTGATAAAGTAGTCGGACTCGAAATCGGTGCGGATGACTATGTCACCAAACCATTCAGCACACGAGAATTGTTGGCGCGCGTAAAAGCGCATCTGCGACGGACAACAGAGAAAGTTTTATCATTCGAGCATTACGAATTTGGAAACGTCACACTGGATTTAACTACATTCAAAGCTTTTAAAAACAAAAAGCAGATTGATTTAACCTCCACAGAATATTCTCTCATGAAAGTCCTAATCAAACATCGGAATGAGGTCGTCCCGCGTGAAAAAATTCTGAATGAAGTATGGGGTTATGATTCGTATCCGAGTTCCCGTTCAGTGGACAACCATGTTCTCAACTTACGTCAGAAGCTCGAAGACAATCCGGATAAGCCGGAATATATCCTCACAGTCCACGGATTGGGATATAAATTTGTAGGATAATAAGGAATTGAAAGTGAGACGGATAAGTAAGATTGTGTCCTTTTCTTTGTATGAACAGTAATTCTTCTGGACATCTTTTGACAAAAGACTAACAAACATTTACATCGATCCAACAATGGCAGATAAACAAGAAAGTATATTGTAGTGAAATTAATTCACTGCAAACAAACCATTAAAGGAGATATGCCATGAAAAAAATCACAGGAATTTTTCTGCTTGCATTGGAGCTTTGTGTTCTAACATCAATCGCTACTGCACAGCAAAACAAGGCTGAACAGATGTACCAACAGGCATTGTATGAAATGGAAGGAAGGGGGAACTATGCCAAAGCGATCGACATGTTCAATCAGGTTGTAGCGCAGTTTCCCAAAGAGAAATCTGTTGCAGCGAAAGCATTGTTGCATGTCGGTATGTGTCAAGAAAAACTCGGAAACCGTGAGGCTCAAAAAGCATACGAACGAGTGATTAAGGACTATACAGATCAACATGAAGTCGTGGCTGAAGCCCGGGCGCGGCTCGACTTAATTACCGGAAAAGAAAATAAGGAATTCATTATTAGAAGAGTAATAGAAGGGACAGATGTGGGTTTTGAAGGAGCGGTTTCACCGGACGGCAGGTATTTCTCATATGTAGACTGGGAATCCGGCGACCTCGCCATTTATGAAATTGCAACCGGAAATAGGCGCCATCTTACGAACAAGGGTTCCTGGGATAAATCAGATGAATTCGCATATTTTTCCAGGTGGTCGCCCGACGGCAAGCAGATTGCCTATGATTGGTACACGATGGAAAGTTTAATGGAATTGCGTATTGTCGGACTTGATAGCTCGCAACCCCGAATTCTCTATAGCAATAAGGAAGTAGTGTGGTCTCAAACGTATGGTTGGTCCCCTGACGGAAAACAAATTCTGGCAAGCTTGTTTAAAGAAAACGGTCAAAACCAGATCGTCCTCATATCCATTGAGGATGGGGATGTACGGGTTCTCAAAACACTGGAACTAGGCTTTGATCATCTGAACTTTTCACCGGACGGGCGCTATATCGTGTATCACTTTCAACAAAAAGAAGATTCTCCGGAAAGTGACATCTCCATTCTGTCAACTGATGGAGGCCGTGAAATTCCGCTGGTTGAACATCCTGCAAATGATTATGTGCTAGGCTGGGCACCTGATGGAAAAAATATCCTTTTTGCCAGCGACCGCAGGAATAGCTCGGATGCCTGGATTATTGAATTCTCTCAAGGAAAAGTTCAGGGATCACCCAAACTGATCTCATCAAATATTGGACAAGCAAATCCGATGGGATTTACTCAGAAGGGTTCTTTCTACTACTATATATATGACAATGCGATGGATATTAATTTTGCGGAACTCGATCCAGAGACAGGCAAAATAATCGATCCGCCGAAAAAGCTGAGTGCACGTTTTGAGGGGTCCCTCACTCAACCTGAATACTCACCGGACGGGAAATACATTGCCTATATTTCTGTGTCGCGCGGTCATTCCGCTCTCAGTATTCAATCCCTCGAAACCGGAAAGATTCAAGAATTCCCATCTAAACTCATGTCTAGAGTTAATACTCCCCGTTGGTCTCCGGATGGCCGCTCCATTCTTGTCGGGGGCTGGGATTGGAAAGGGAAAAAGGGGATATATCGCATTGATACCCAATCGGGAGTCTCTACACTTGTGGCGCCGCCCGCTAAATTGGTCTCCGAGAGTTTTTTGGGACAACACGAATGGTCCCGTGACGGGAAATCTATTTTTCTGGAGCGATTTTTTGGCAATATGTCCCGTTCTATTATGTTAAGAGAGATAGAAAATGGTACAGAAAGGGAGCTCTATCATGAGGAATCCAATTCTAGAGGATTCAAATTATCCTGTTCACCGGATGGCAAATGGCTAGCTTTTTTGAGAATGGGAATTAAGGAATATGTTTTGAGTATCATGCCGGCTGCCGGAGGAGAATATCGAGATCTCTATAGGTTTAAGTCAGATAACGCTCAAATTTATTACCAAAAATTAATATGGACTACCGATGGAAAGTACATTCTCTTTGAAAAATTTCAATCCGCAGAAAAGAATTTCAGCTTATGGCGAATTCCAATGGAGGGCGGAGAACACCAGAAACTTGAATTAGAATCGGAGTCTTATATTGTGGCAAGTATTCATCCCGACGGGCGACATATCGTGTTCTCATCTCCCTCTTCTACTGGTGAAAATTCAGGAATCTGGGTAATGGAAAATTTTTTGCCCAAAGAGGAGAGGTAGATTGTGGGAAGAGGTAAATTTTGATGCAAGTAATTTACCAAGCGGAATTTATTTCTACAGATCTACTTGACACCAACGGTGTTTTTCATTGCTGTAATTGTATAATTATGAAGTGGCGTTATAAAAGTTAGTTGCTCTTTGAAGTAGGTTATAGTTGAGTTGGTAGGTTTTGTATTTGTGTAAGTGAATTACATAATCAAAAAATAATTTCGTTTAGTGAAATATAAAACAAGCTAATTATTATTTAGTATAACTTGTAGTTTAACAATTTACTCAGATTAAAAATTTAGGAGGCTGATATGAAGTTACATACTTGGTTAGCAATTCTAGTTTATATCACAATCACGAGCTCTCTCTTCGGTGCTACTGTTAAAACAAAAAAAGGAGAAATAATAAAGGGCGATATTGCTGGAAAAATTGTACTAAAAGCAAATGTGATATCAAACGAAGAGGGACGATACAAATATAGAATTGGTTATATTGTTCTAAATGGTAAAGATATTCAGACCATTGATGAGAAAGGCGTAACAGTAATTGATAGTGTTGAGTTCCCAGTAGTCTTCTATTACTATTCTTATGAAACTCCCCCCAGTGATACAAGATTACTTGGGATCGCCCATTTTTTTCTCGAATTCGCCTTAAATTCTACCGTTGGTTTTAATGTAAACCTCGATGACGGCACTCTAAGCATTAAAAGCATGATGGGTAGCCATTTAACAGATAGGTTGATTGGAGAATTGAAAAAAGAGGAGGACGGAGTACAAATTTTGTCGAATATAACAATAACTACTGAAAAGGGAGTTGTTTTAGTCCATATTGACGGGATAGTTGAACCAACAAAAAAACTTAACAAAAAAAAGAATAAAAACTAAATTCTGCTAAATTAAAACTAAGCGACTGATCGCTTAAAAAAGTAAATAGAAATATTTTTACATAAATCTCATAAAAAGACAGAAGGAGCAAATATGAAAAGTCTAAAGAGTATACCATCTATTTTATTAATTTATTTGTTGATACAAAATGCAACCTTTGCCACACAAGTAAAATTAAAAAACGGTAAGGTATTAGAAGGAACCATTAATGGTCTCATTGTACAAAAAGAAGAAACAAAAAAATCACCTTCGGAAAAAGATCCAAAGAAAGTAGTTTATAACGCCAGTTACTATTTAACTAACGGTGAAGAAATAGGTTTAATTGATGAGCAAGGTGTACATAAGAATAGTAATAAAGTAGTAATTATTAATTGTTCACAAGAGGAAACTCCGTTAAATGATTTAGACGTTGTGGAAACGGGTATTAATGCGCCAGAGTCACCATTCTCTGTATCTTATACCGAAGCAGGTGGGACTGTAGTCCGTATAGGAGGTCGCTCTTCTAATCCTACTTCCGTTAGCAAAGATACATTACTTGGTGTATATCGAGCAGATCCAAAAACAGGAAAAGGTCAAATAATTCTAGAAATAGAGATAGTAACAGAAAAAGGATTGGTAAAAGTACCTATTAAAAGCATAGTTGAGTTTAAATGAAATTAAAAATTTTATAAAAATAAAGGTTTTTAAAACCTTGGAAATAGATGATGGCAGATTCTGTATAACAGATAATAAAAGAGTAACAGGGATTGTTCAATTTTTTGATGAGGAGTTATTCGTCTGGGGCGATTACCCTGATCCATTTAATCCAACAACTTCTATTTCATTTTCAATGCCCTAAGCAGCGTTTGTAACACTAAAAGTTTATGATGTTGTCGGAAGAGAAGTTGCTAATCTTATGAGCGAAGAAAAAGATGCCGGTATTTATAAATACAATTTTGATGCATCGAAACTTTCAAGCGGAATTTACTTTTACAGATTGTGGGTTTATCCTGTAAACAGCGGGGCAGGTAATTTTACAGACTCAAAAAAAATAATGTTGATCAAATAATTTTGCAAGTCGTTCTTCTTTCAAGAAGGGATGGAATTAATTCTGTCTCTTCTCTCTATCCAAAACCCGGTGCACAGATAAAAATTTAGTAATTATCTCCCAAAATTTTTCTTAGCCAAACCCGCGATTGTTTTACCAATGCTTATTGATGCAGTTGCTGCGGGTGATGGAGCATTGAGAACGTGAATCATCTTTTCTGCTTCGACAATTCTAAAATCATCAACAAGATTACCATTTGGATCAACTGCCTGAGCACGCACTCCTGCTCCACCTTGGGTTAAATCATCGTGCCGAATTTCGGGTATCAGTTTTTGCAGCGCTTTAACAAATGCATTTTTATTTAAAGAACGATAGAATTCTCCAATTCCCATTTTGTAGTACTTCGCCGCCATTTTCCAAAAGCCGGAGTAAACTGCCATTTCAAGAATATCCGTTGGCGAAAATTCTTTGTGAGAGTATCCCTCCCGCTTAAAAGCAAGCACGGCATTTGGACCGGCTTCTACCCCGCCTTTAATCATCCGGGTAAAATGAACTCCGAGAAATGGAAACTGCGGATCGGGAACAGGATAAATTAAATTTCTTACTAAATGTTCCTTTTCTTTTTTTAATTTGTAGTACTCACCACGGAATGGAATAATTTGCAAACCAGGATTTACTCCGCAAATTTTTGCAACTCTGTCGGAATATAATCCCGCACAGTTCACTAGTAACCTAGCTTTATATTCACCAGATTTTGTTTCTAAAACCAGCGAATTATTGTCTCTGCTTAGCGCAAGAAACTTGCTGTTTGTTTTTACTTTTCCTCCGTTTTCCAGAATTATTTTTGCATACGTTTCCGTAACCTGGTTATAATCAACAATTCCGGTTTCGGCAATGAATAATCCCGCTAATCCTTTGACATGCGGTTCATATTCTTTCAGTTCTTCCGAACTTAGTCTTTTGATTCCGGTAAGCCCATTTGCTTTCCCTCGTTCTTCAAGATTTTTAAGCTGTGGAATTTCTTCTCTCAGTGTTGCAACAACGAGCTTTCCGCATTTTTCATGTTTTATGTTGTGCTGTTCACAAAACTTGTACATTAGCTCGCGTCCTTCAACACAATTCTTTGCTTTGAGTGAGCCGGGTTTGTAATACAGTCCCGAGTGAATTACTCCGCTGTTATTTCCGGTTTGATGCGCAGCTAATTTATTTTCAGCTTCCAAAACAAGAACAGAGTGAATTCCGATTTCTTGAAGCGCCATTGCAGTAGCGGTTCCGATTATTCCCCCGCCGATAATTACAGCATCGTAAGTTTTCTGTTGCGGCATTTGCATATCAAATTAAATTCAAAATTGACTAATTAAAATTAGCACATAAATATTTTAGAAGTGAAAAGATTTTTCTGGACTTACTCTTCTCGAACCTTGCGATTAGGACATTAAACCACAAAGAGCACAAAGAAATTCACAAAGTCCACAAAGAATTTCAACTTATTTGTCCTGCTAATTATAAATTGTCTTATCTTTGCAAAAACAATTTACTTTTATGCAAAAAACTATTACAATTTTTGGCAGCTCAATACCGCAGCATGGAGATGAACAATACACCGCTGCTGAGAAGCTCGGTGAACTTTTAGCATTAAGGGGATTTAACGTTTGTTCCGGCGGCAATCTTGGAGTTATGGAGGCGGTTTCAAAAGGTGCTGTTCGCAACAATGCAAATGCAATCGGCATTACTCTCGACTCGGTGGGATTTACTTCAAATAAATATCTAACTGAAGAAATTATTTGTACATCTTTGTTTGATAGAATTACAAAGTTAATTCAATATGGTGATGGCTATGTGGTACTTCAAGGAGGGACCGGGACATTATTGGAACTTGCCGCTGTGTGGGAATTGATGAACAAAGATCTGTTAACTGTAAAACCAATTGCCTGTCACTCAAGCATGTGGAAAGAGGTTGTAAGTGTTTTGAATGATCAGCTTAGGAAAGAAAATCGAATGACAGATTTGGTAAAATGTTTTAATTCTGTTGAAGATATGGTGGATTACCTTTCAGAAAAACTAATTAGACCTTGAAATAACAATCCGCCTCAGGCAGATCAAATAGCAAATAACAAACAAACTTCAAGCATCAATATTCAATAACCAAAATTTGTATTTGGAATTTAGATATTAGGTATTATTTAGATTTTGGTAATTGTTGATTGGAATTTATGAACTCTTCTACTACCTTATAAACTCGCTCAACGTCCAATTCTTTTATACACTTAAACTTCACGTCATCTCTCGAACAAATCAGCGGGCGCGGTGAATAGACGAAACATGGTGCACAATCCAGGTTTAGCGAAACAATTTTGTGCTCGCTTTTCCAGGGGTGAATATAGGCCGGATTTGTGGGACCAATAATTGCCACAATCTTCAATTGAAGTGCTGAAGCAATATGCATTAAGCTGGAGTCATTAGTTACAAAAACATTGCAGCGCTTCATTACTGCCGCACTCTCGGTTAAATTATGCGATGATACTGTGTATGCATTAGGTAAAGTAATCTGTTTAACAATACTTTCTTTCAATTCATCTTCATTTGGACCACCGAAAAGCAAAATCTTTGCTTTATTATTTTCAATTAATTTACTTCCCAGCTCAGCAAACTTTTGCGGCTCCCATCTTCTTTTCGCTTGATTTTTTAGAATCGCTGAACCGGGGTGAAATCCAATTACTAAATCTTCATTACTAATGTTTTTTTCTTTTTGGAATGAGCTTGAAAAATCATAATCGGTTTTAATTAATGGAAAATCGAGAGGTGGTTCGTCCTTCAATTTATGATCAGACAACTTTTCGCAAAGCTTCAAATTGGTTTGAACATTATGAAATGAATCATCTTCGAGAATTCGTAAATTATTCAGCCAGCCAAAATTTTGAAAATCCTTTCGTAAATACTTAACACCTGCCCGTTGCTTAGCTCCAATAAGGAAGTTGATAACGTTGTATTCTTTTCTGTTGGAGGGATATACATTGATGGAAATGTCATACTTGCTGCGAAGTGAAAAAACGAATTTAAGTGACTTGATAAATCCCTCGGTAAGAAAATCGAAATAATATACTTTGCTTATGTTTAGATTTCTCTCATAAAAATCTTTAACTGCTTTGAACATTACAAGTGCGTGAATTTCAGAATCGGGATATGCTTCCTTTAGCAGCTTTAAGGATGGAGTGAACATTAACGCATCGCCTATTCCGGAGAGAGCATTGACTAATATTTTCATTTTCATTTTTCAAAGATGACATCTTTTTCGGCAAGGGCAAATGCGTAAAAGATGTCATCTTTTCGTATAAGATTTTCTACCTGATTGTATCTACCCTTCCTTCAGCGGAGACACTCTGCTTTGCAAGGTTTCTGTATTTTTCAACATTGCTTTGAACATTCTGATCGTTGGGATAAATAGCTTGAAGTCTCTGCCAAATGTCCGCAAGCTTAGCATACTCTTTTTGATTCTCATACGTGTCAATTAAAATTCTATACGGATTATAATATGATTGAACATCAGATGGATTTTCTTCCAGCAGCCTCAAAGCTTGTTTTTCAACTTCAGCAGAATATTCTCTAAACTGTTTCTCTCCTCCTGAATTAAAATATAGATTTCCGATCTCATACAGCAATCCCATCTCCATACCGGTAACTTTCCTTGGAATTTTTTCATCCATCTTATCAAGAGTTTCAACCGTCAAATCTTTTCTGTTTGTGTTTAGATAATGCAGCGCAAGCCGAATGAACGAGTTGCGATAATTTTGAGTCATTCTTTTATGATTTTCATCCAAAAAAATGGTTGAATCGTTTAACCCTCTGTAATTAAACCCGGGTTTATAATCTTTGCTGAAGTTTGGGGCATCGGAAAACAATTGCTTTTTCATTATATCCACGTTAATAAACTCAACACCTGCCCTTCTCTTTTCAGGAACAACTCTGTACGACATTCCCTCCATCATAAGATATTCATCAAGACCAATTTTGCTGTCTTCCGAACAAGTAACAGCAAAATAAATTGGTCGTTCCCAAATGTTTGACTCAACAATTTCTTTAACCATAATATCCTGAACACGGATTGCCTTCACATTTCCAAAATTTAAAGTCGGCTTCAATTGGAATGTGATGGCTCCTTGCCTAAGCACCGATGAATCCGATACATTATAAGTGTTGAACAAATCCTGCGGCAAACCTTCCTTAAAATTTTGTGGGATAGGAATAGAAACCGATCTTGATTCCCAGGCAATTGGTCTTATGTCTTGAATTTGTGTATCAGAATATCTGATCTTCAAAGTGCCAACGTTATAAGGATCATTATCCTTCATTTGTTTGATATACCAAGGTGTGTTAAGCAAACTTAGATTAACAACCTTCACATCTCTTCTAACACCTTCAACATCCTGAAGATACCAAACCGGGAAAGTGTCATTGTCGCCATTGGTAAAAAGCACTCCGTTCGGTGCACAGCTTTGAAGCAGATTGTAAGAATAATCCCACGGGATATAATTTTTCGATCTGTCGTGTGTGTAATAATTTGCAGCAAACATTTTAATCGGGACAAATACAATTCCGAGCGTTAGAACTCCAATAACTGCAACTTTTTTTAAAGCTTCGCTTTTAGCTTTTGCCTGAGCAATATCCACAAGCGCTCTTATGGCAATTGCAATCCAAATTGAAAACACGAAGAAACCACCGACATAAAAATAATCTCTTTCTCTCGGCTGCGGCTGCTGCTGATTCTGATAAAATGCGGTTAGGTATCCGAGGAGAATGAACATTATCATAAATACCGATGCCATCTTCCAATCTTTTTTAAAGTGAAAATAAATTCCAAGCAAACCAAGTATTAGAGGAATTGCAAACAAGGAATCTTTAGCGCTTCCATTAAAACGAATGTTAAATATTTTACCGAATAAATTTCCAACTTGATTTAGCGGAGCAATGTTTGCGCCATCATCCTGATTCCATCCTTCTCTACCCGCATAATTCCATAACCAATAGCGGGTCATCATATGATTCATTTGATATCGCCAGAAGAAATCGAGATCGCTGGTATAGCCGGTGTAAACAACTTGCTGATGCGGTTCGGTTGCAAATCTCCTTTTGAAGACGGGGAAATCTCCGTACTGCTCTCTGTTTAAGTATGAAACCAATTCAGTAAATGTATTGGGTTCGTTTTCATTCATTGGTGGATTTTGATTAGATCGGATAATAACCATTGCGAAAGTTGTGAAGCCGATCAAAGCAAAGATGAAAGACATGGCGACAAGATGTATGGTGGGTTTTTTCTCTTTGATCGAAAAGTGAACAGCATAACCAAGTAAACCGAATAATACCACAAGGAATAAAATTTCAATTGTAATACTATCGCCGGCAACTTCTGTCATTAATGCAGGAAGAAATTTTACAATACCAGGATATGTTATGAACAATGCTGCCCCACCAATGAAAAGCGGCATATAAAATGAATTTCTTGTGAAGATCTTCTTCCAAAAAATACCAATGAAAATTATGCTGATACCTGCAGCAATCATTTTGAATCTGGAGTCATAAGCTTGATATTCTTCAGGACCCGGAGGAGTTGCGGTTTTCTGTGCACTCCACATCGCTAAAGAAATTAGAATAAGAATTCCTGCATGAATTAAAAATAGAATCGTAGTTTTTTTAAGCTGTTCTTCATCTGCTAAATATTTTCTAAACAGTATAACCATTGCGACCGGTACGATAGCAAGCACGCTCATCAAATGTACACCTGTTGAAAGCCCTATTAAATAAGCAATCATTAAAATATATTTTTCATTATCCTTTTCATCGGCTCTTTCGTGCCAGCGAATCATAAGCCAGGTTACAAATGCTGCAAGTAAAGTACTAAATGCATAAACTTCAGCTTCAACACCGTTAAACCAAAAAGTATCGCTGAATGCAAATGATAATGCTCCTATTGCGGCGGCAAGGTATGTGCCTAATCCATCTAAAAGATTTTCTGGTTTTTTGCCTCTATAATTTTCTATGAGCTTGACCGCAATTAAGTATAAAAAAAGTATGGATGCTGCGCTTGACAAGACCGATATATAGTTAACTCTTAGCCCTATATTTTCTACAAACGGTATCATTGCAAAAATTCGTCCGAGTAAAAGAAAGAATGGTGTTCCCGGTGGATGCGGAACTTGTAAGTAAAAGCTTGCTGCAATGAATTCACCGCAATCCCAAAAAGAAACGCTCGGCTGAACAGTCATAAGTAAAACGACTAAAGAAATTAAAAATACAAACGCACCAATAATGTTGCGCAAGAGCTTATAATTCATCATTACCTCTAAGAATGGTCAAATAAAATTTTCGTGAGTTGTTAATTTTGTTCGGTTTCCTTTTTCTTGAAGAAAGCATCATATTTTGAGCGATCGACAGGAACATTAAATTTATCGTAAAGAGATTTTAGTTTTTTCATTGTAACGGAGTCAAATTCTTCTTCGTCCTTCTGCATTTTAAGAAACATTTTGAAATCCTCAGCTTCTTTTCGATCAAACTTATGCTCACATTTTCTCAGAAATTCCAGATATTTTACCTGATCACGGTACGACATAGGCCTCCGTTTTTATGTAATTAATTACTGTTAATCTATTTTTTTGTTTCGCAAATTACTGAAACTAATCTTTAAGAAAAAACCAAACAAAGACTATGACGAATTGCGGGATAATTTGTTCCTTAATGCAAAGCCAATTAATGAAACTACAACTCCAATAGGTAAGAATTGGTTCATGAAAGGATGTACCTCCTCCGTTCTCTTGACGAAGGACTGGTAAAATTGCGGCTACAAGTCTTGTTTTTATACTAATAAGGTTCCTCTGGATCGAAGTATAGAATGTTATGGAGCTGTGTTTGTAAATAGTAGATTTAGTCTACAAACTCTAGCGAAGAGATGTGCGTTTATTTATTTATTTTTATACCATGAACGAAGATAAATCTAAATACTTCATCCTCCATAAACCTTACGGTTACCTCTCGCAATTTACTGATAAGCTAAACCGAAAAACTCTTTCCAATCTTAAAAATGTTCCGAAGGATATTTATCCTGTCGGCAGATTGGATATGGATAGTGAGGGTTTACTTCTTCTATCAAGCGATAAATTATTGGTTGATTATCTTCTCAATCCTCAAAATTCACATGAGAAGGAATATCTTGTCCGGGTAGAAGGAATTCCCACTGAAGATGAGATGATTTTATTTAGCAACGGATTACTTATTGAAAATAGAAAAACTTTGCCCGCAAAGATTGAAATAGTTACTCCACTTAATATTTCCGACCGTGTTCCTCCAATAAAAAATCGAATGAATGTTCCTGTGTGCTGGTTAAAAATAGTTCTTACAGAAGGAAGAAACAGACAAGTTAGAAAAATGACCGCGGCAATTGGTCATCCTACTTTAAGATTAATCAGAACAAGAATAAAAAATTTATCTCTTGGTGATTTGAAATCTGGAGAAATCCGGGAGCTAACGGCGCTGGAAGTTAAAGATCTAAAGAAATAAAACAATTCTACCCTACTTTACAAACCCTGCTTAAAAATCCGAATAAATACGCCTGTAAACATGGCTTTCAGGCGGCTCTTCATTCTTTTCAGGCACCTGATTATTAAACTATACCTCAAATAGTTAATGAATTGGCGGCTTTGAAATTAATTAGCAATTGGCACGATTGTTCTGATATTCCCATAAAGAATGAATTTGAAATTCTAATTCAATTAACATTATTCACAAAATAAAAGGAGTACACAATGAACAAACAACGATCTCTTCTCGCACAGCCTTTTTCAATAATAATACTATCAATGATGGTAATGTTTTTCGGCTGTAAAGAATCTGTAGTTGAACCTCTTAGCACAGAACCAACAACAGATAAAGAAGCAATGCTCAAATTAGCAGATGAAGATTCTGTTGTCTCATCTTTCGAACCCAACTATAATGAAGAAGATGCGATGACTTTCTTAGGTAAAACAGAAACCGAAATTTATCCTTTCAGGGTTGGGCACAAAGTACGTTTAGTCAACAGAAACTTAGATGTTAATGTTGTAGGCGATACCGCTTACGGAACACTAGCTAAAACGTTTGAAGGAACATTAATAATTGCCGCTTCTTATAATTCAGGAGCAACGTCACCAGATACTGTTATCCGGAAACCATTCACCTCTATAATTACTAAGAAAATTATTTTTGTTAAAGTTGCAAATACACAATTCCCTTTTAGAAACTGGAGAATTGCCGCAATATCTCTGCCCGAAGGCGGTGTACTAAGTGCAAACATTGACATTCAAAAGTTAACAGCATTCTTACCAAACGGTGATACTCTAATTATCAATTCTCCAAACAGCTATTTCTTATCAAGAGGACAAGGTTGGTGGAGACAGCTGCCTATTATTGGAACAGGTCAGACGGTTTCACTTAGACTCGAAGTTTACAGCGCTTATGCCGATACTGATTTTGTAACACTTACTTATGGTGCAGATAAAAAAGGATTTCACAGAGCTAAAAGAAAATTTGTCATGATCTCTTCTGTTCCATCAGGAAGTGGATTTGCAAAAGTGTATGAGCAATCCTATACCGCTCATCAATTCGTAGGACATTATCATGCAATCGTCAATGCATTTCCAAAGCAAGTTATATTTGATGATGCTACTCTCGTTGAATCAGAATCATGGGGCGTACCTTATTTTGTAAGACCATAAATTAGCAGAAATAGAACTATCGGGATGCCGCAATTGCGGTATCCCTTTCTTATTTTATATGCACAAAGAATAAATTGAATTTATAGAACATCAATTGTAAATTAACCAATAATGAAATCACCAATTAAATATTTACTGCTTTTAGTTCTTCTGGGATCAATCTTCGGTTGCAACAATCCGCAGCCAACAGCCCTTGTTGAAGATGAAGATCCAATAGAGATAGAAGTAATAACAAAAAATCCTTCAGAACCCACAACCTTTGGAGTGGATTCAACCGGACTGAGCGAGAATCCCGTACGATTTACAAATGTTATAACTGTCGCAGGCATTAAGCAAACTTTTAAAGGTATTTCACTTAAGACATCGTTTGCACAAGCTGCATTTTTCGATAAAACAAAACCTGTGTTTGGATTGAGTGGCAAGCTTATTGGATATTCCACATTGACGCCTGGAACAATTTTCTTTAATAATGAAGAGGCTAAGCTTCGTCCATTTAGTGTGAGATATCGTGTAAATAAAGATACGCTGCTTGGCTTACGCTACATATTGCATAAAAGGGCCGGTTTCGGCGATCCTTTTGATTTTGATTTTAATTCTAAAATAAATTTTAGATACGTTCCAGATATTTCTTCTGCTGTTAGTTTTGATATTGCAACGCCGCCCGAAATATTCCTTAATTATAGACTATCAGGTGCAAAGGCGAATAAGAACCTGAATCTTTTATTAGAGTGGAATGCGGGTTTTATTAAGAATTTTGAAATCTTGTTAAGCATTATTGATGAGCAAAGAAATATAGTTTTCCCATTGTATAAAATTAAAACCGTCGATGACGGAAAATTTAAAATGCCCAAAAAACTTTTAGAAGAGCTTTCGGCTAGGTTTGATAAGATCGCTTTTACGCTTACGCGAAAATTTGAAAAGCAGCAAAGCAATGGCACTAAAGAGCTATTTGTGGTTTCTCAAAGTATAAACAGTATTTCGGTCGATATTCCTTGAGAGTGATTTTACAATTAACATTTGTACTAACAATGTTTTGCTCAATAAACATATGGGCGCAGAGTTCTTTTGGTCTGAATGGGCTTTGGAATTTAGCGGACAAATCAACGGCATTACTTAATAGTCTTGATAATAATCCATCAAACTATATTTTGCTAAGGGATTGGGGGCTTAGCTTCTCTTACGGCGGAGAGTTTTCAAAGCCGGTGGCATCAAATATTTATTTGATATCGCTTTCGAAAAGATTTGGGAATCATACTTTAACTGCGAGATACACTCCTGGTTATGAAAAAGAATTTCTCTTTAGTAATGGAAGCTCTATTATTTTAGAGGATTCTTCTTTCCAATCTCTGAATTCAAGATTCACATATAACGAACTTCTTGGATTCGGTTATGCATATAAATTTTCACCAAAGTTTAGTGTCGGATTTTCGTTAAGATATTTTACTCAGGAATTTAACAATGAGACTTTTAAGCCGGTCTCAGTAGGGGATACTTTATTTTTTCTTGAGCGAGAAAACTTAATTGAAACCACGAACTTCTGGAAAGGCGACATTGGTTTTAGTTACTTTTTAAATGATTGGCTTTCACTTTCCATCGCATCGATAAATCTTTTGAATTTCGGCGAGCAGAGCATTGGTGAAGAAAATGAACAATATGAAATAAGAACAGATAAAGCAGCTTCCTTAAGATTATCATTTATCCCTTTTTCTCAAACGAGTTTAAATTTTTTATACGAAACCAACAATTCATTTCAATTAGGAATGAACAAAATCTTTAATATTTATGATTCTGAAATTGGATTGAGCATTGCAGCACTACATGACAAATATCAATTACCGTTCATAAACGGATTATTGGCGGGATTAACTTATTCAAATGATTTTTTGGGTATCACGCTCTCGGGCGTTAAGTATTTTCAAAATCGAAATAAAAGTTATTCCTTTTCAGAGTTTAAAGAAGTGGGAATAAATAATCTGATGAACAATAAGTACAGTTTTAATAAGGCGGTTCTTACCTTCAGCTTTACTTTAAATACAATACAAGAAAGACTGGTTGAATTTTTATCAGTTGATATTGCCAAAGAAATTTATCCAACATTTTTTGAGGCATATATTGATAGTCCATTTGCATACGGACGAGTTGTTAATCTCACGGATAAATCAGTTTCGGTTAAACCATTGGGAATGATAGAGGGAATAAATAATAATTACATCCAGTCTCCCGTTGTTACAATTCAGCCGAAAGACACTGCAATTGTTCCGTTTTTCACAATGCCTTTGGATTATTACAATAAGCAGAAAACCGAAATTTCTCAAGCATACTTTATGCTTACAACTTCGGGTGAGGAAGCCGATGATAAAATTCAAGCACCAATTTTAATTAATGGTGTTAATAGCTGGGATGGGCGGGTGAGAAATTTGCGATACTTTATTAAAAAGGGAATCGAATATTCTATGGGCTATTCTAAAAACATTCTAAGCGGCAAGAAAAATTTATTGGATACAATTGTTTATTCGCTCTCATCGTTTTATAAGGCAAAATATATTTTTAATGATTTTGTGAAAGAACTTGTTTATACCTCCGATCCGAGAGCAACAACTGAGTATGTTCAATTTCCTCATGAAACAATTAAACTCCGTGGCGGCGATTGCGATGATCTTAGCGTTTGTTACAGCTCGTTACTGGAAAGTGTTGGAATTGAAACAGCTCTTGTTGATTATAAAAACACCGATGCCATTAGGCATGTAAATATTCTTTTCAACACAAAATTAACACCGGATGATGCTAAGCTCATTACGGAAAACGATACAAAGTATTTTATTCGAAAAGATGAAAATGGAGAGGACGAAATTTGGATTCCCGTTGAGACAACTTCTCTAACTGATTTCAATTCTGCATGGGAATTTGGTGCCGATAAATTTTTTGATGAAGCTATCAAAAACTTTGGTTTAGCTGCAGGTAAAGTTGAAATAATAGATGTTTATTAATTCGACCATTAAAAATCTATAGGAAAATAAAATGAAAAACATATTGGTTGTTCTGATTATAAGTGCTGGAATCACATTCGCACAAAAATGCTATGTGGAAAGCGTAACCGGAACAGCAAAAGCACAAATCGGATCAAGCGAAAAATGGATGGAAGTTGGTGAAGGCGCAGAGCTTCCACCATACAGTACAATCTCAACAAGTAAAAATTCATCGGTTGTTTTGGTAAAAGGAAACACTAAATTCACTTTGAAGGAATCTGCGGCGGTCACAGTTAACCACATTAAGAAGATGTCTACAGACGATCTTTTGCTAGCTCTTGCAATGGAAGATATGATGAACGCACCAAGAAAAAAGGATAAGAATAAATCGAAAAGTACGCAAGTTTATGGAGATCAGAATAAAAACGACAAGACCCCCGGGGTTAGTAATGATGAATTTGGATTGATGCGCCTTAACGGTGCAAAGCAATTAGGAGATAATGGGTTTGAAGAATCGGCTATTGTAGCTGCAAAGGAAACTTATCGGAAATATCCCGAAACTAAAAAAATAATTTCTCAAAGAATTTATTTTGCGAATCTTCTTTATGAAAAAGGATTGTTCGAAGAAGCTTATGCCGAGTTCAATTCATTCAAGGATTATGGAATGAGCGAAAAAAACAAAGCAGAGGTTGATTCTAAGATTGAATTGCTGAGCAAAAAGCTTATCAATAAATAAAATTTAATTGAGCTTTTTACCCCCTTAGAACTTTTCCAGGCATAGCGCCTGTGTGTTTATCGTTATTAATTACAAGTTCGCCATTAACAATTACATAAGGAATTCCTTCAGGATATTGGTGTGGGGCGGTAAAAGTCGCTTTATCTTGTATTGCATCATAATTAAAAACAACAACATCCGCAGCTTTTCCCACTGCTAACCTTCCTCTTTCCCCGTATCCTAATTTATCCGCCGGCATAGAAGTCATTTTCTTAATCATTTCTTCGAGGGAACAAATTTTTCTTTCTTGAACATACTTTGCTATTGCTCTTGGAAATGTTCCGTATGCCCTTGGATGAGCAATGCTTTTATTCATCGGAGGATATGGTGCATGTGAACCTGCATCAGAAGAAATCATTACTCTAGGATGAGCCAAGATTTTCTCGGTTGAACTTTCCTCCATACCAAATCCCACCATCATCGCTCTGTTTTCAGAATCAAGTATGATCTTTACAGCGGTATCAAAATAATCTTGACCGGATTCATCAGCAATGCGTTTTATTGTTTGGCCCTGATAATCCTTAAAATCTTGATTGCCAACACTTGAAATTAAAACACCATTCCATTCGCCATCAAGGTTAGAAACTTTTTTCTCAGAATGTTCTCTCATTTTTTTAAGCAGTTCTCTGTTGTTGAATCTCTCTATGAATTTTTCTGTTCCGCCGTCACGCGCCCACAATGGAAAGAGGGCAGATAACTCTGTGTGATAAGCAACGTAAGTGTATCTATCAGCATGAACTTCCAGTCCATCCTTAATTGCATTATCTATTTTTTCTAATACTGCTTCTGCTTTATGCCAATTTGATTTTCCGGAAACTTTAAGATGAGAAATTAGAAGCCGCGAAGAAGATTCTTTCGCAATTCTGATAGCTTCATCAATTGCTTCTAGGACGGTATTGTCTTCGTTCCTAATGTGAGTGGAATAAAGCCGAGAGTGCAATGGTACTGCTTTACAAAGTTCAATTAATTCTTCTGTCGAAGCAAAACTTCCGGGAGTATATTCCAATCCTGTTGATATTCCCACCGCACCATCATTCAATGCATTCAGAACTTCTTGTCTCATCGAATTCATTTCGTTGACGGTTGCCGGTCTATCATCAAAACCAACCACAAATTCTCTTATTGTTCCAAGACCAACCATCGAAGCAATATTCACAGAAAATTTCCGTGAGGAAAAGTTATCGAGAAATTCGCCAAGAGTACGCCAGGTAATTTCCTCACCGTATTCCTCTTTAAAATTGGTTAATGTGCGCTCCAATTCTTGTCCACCCAAAGGTCCCCAAGAAAATCCATCTTGACCAGTAATTTCGGTTGTAACCCCTTGGCGAATTTTACTTTCGGCTTTTTGATTTAGTATCAGATCAGAGTCTGTGTGTGAATGAATATCAATAAAGCCTGGAGTTACTTTTAATCCTTTTGCATCAATTAATATTTCAGCATCAGAAGAATTCAGGTTTCCGATCTCAATAATTTTACCATTTTTTATTCCAACATCAGCAATAAATTCTTTTTTGCCGGTACCATCAATAACATGCCCGCTTTTAATGATAACATCAAATCCACGGGCAGATAAAAATATTCTGCCGGCTTTTACATCTTTGAATAAAAATAACGACGCTCCCAATACTGATGAGCCATGAATAAAATTTCTTCGAGAGATCTTTTTCATATTACCTCAAAAATATTAATCGGTTAAGTTTGTTTACTCTTGCAAAACACATCTATGAACTCAAAATCATTTGAAAAATTATCCTATAACAAAATTAAAATTGCGATGGTAACTAAAAAGTTCTTTGTGAAACTTAGTGCCTTTGAGACTTTGTGGCTAATGTTCAATTTTTTCATGCAACTATAGTATTTATTTGCCACTAAGACACAATCCGTCAATGGACAGACTCTAAGAAACACCAAGAGAAAATACTTTTTGGTCACCCCCTGGGATTGGCTTCTTCCTCATCTTCCCAGTCATATTTGGGTGCCGGATCTGCTTTTCTAAAAATGAATGCGAACATTATTCCAATTATTGAACCAAAGAGATGTGATTCCCAAGAAGTCTCTGCTTTAATTGGAAGGATGCCCCAGGTTAATCCGCCATAAAGGAAAGTTACAATCAGAGCAAGTGCAATTGAGCGATTGTCCCGTCGAATAATTCCGCTGAAGAATAAAAAGGAAACAAAACCATAAACCAATCCGCTTGCACCAATATGATATGCTTGCCTTGCAATTATCCAAACCAACAACCCATGCAAGACATAAACTGCCAAAAATAATTTTCTTGATGAGGTTGGGTAAGAATATGAAATTCCTAAGCCAAGCAGAAGCAGGGGAATTGAATTAGAAATCAAGTGATTAAAATCCGCATGAATGAACGGAGCAGTAATTATTCCTATTAAACCAGAAATTTTTCGTGGAAAAATCCCCAGATAAGCTAGGTTGATTCCAAAAGTTATTTCGGCAATTTTGACCAACCATAAAAGTATTACAAATGCTATGGGGTAAAATAAGCTTTGAAATAATTTTTTCTTTTCCGCCGTCATTCTAGTATTTGCTTTTGAGATTCAATATTACCTTTCTTTTGCTTTCTGTAAATATTTTGCTGCAAGCCAGCAAAGGGACGCCCATGCAAGTCCCACAGACCAACCGGCTAAGACATCAGTAGGATAGTGAACTCCTAAATAAATTCTGCTGACGCCGATTAAAAAAACCAGAAATACCGCAATAGTTAGAATATATACTTTTAAGTTTTTGTTCGATTGGGCTTTCGCAAGCAATGCTCCTTGAGTTAAATAAACAATTGAGGAGATCATTGCATGCCCGCTAGGAAAACTCATAGATTTTACTGTTAGCAAATGATAAACTAATGGTGGTCTTTCTCGTGCGAATAGTTCTTTCAAACCAAATGATAGCAATGCACCTCCAATGGTTGCAATCAAAATCAGCCACATGAACTCATATTTCCTTTGAATAAGCAAATAGAAGAATACGGCGGCAGTTATCAGAAATATTACTGTCGCTCCACCTAAAGCAGTTACATCTGTTATTATGCCCGTAAGCCATGCTGGTCCAATTGGCAGTTTTTCTGTTTCACCGCTTCGCAGAGAATTAAGTACAAGCTCGTCAAATTTTTGAGTTTCACCTTGCACTACTTCTTTTGCAACGAGGGCAAAAACCAGTACGGCTGTTACTAAAATGAAGAGGTTGACTAAAATCTTTAACTCACGGGATGAATAATCCGTGATAAAATTTTTGAATGTCACGATTTTTTCTTTTAAGCACATTCAGATGTTATCCACAACGATATACTTTAGTTTTCTGATTAACCAAATGACTTCTTGTGAACGCTAATTTAACTTTACCAAATTTACTTAAGTTGCCGGCTAAATTAGAAATCGATTTTTACTACAATGAAATTTTACCTCCGATTTAATGTACAATTCGGAAGAAAACCGAAATTTTCTTTAGGCATATATTTTGAAATTATATGACAAATGAATTCTCAAGATAAAATAGCATCAAAAGATTCAAAAAATTTCATTGGAGTTTTTGGCACACAAATGCCAAGTAAACAAATGTTTAAAAGCTTTTCTGCTTGGTCGCTTCTCATTTCGAACTTACTTATTGCTTTATTCACAATAATAGAAAAACAAAGCGTTCTTAACATGCTTTGGGTTTATTGGTTTCAAAGTGTAATAATCGGTGTGTTCAATTTCTTTAGAATTTTGTCTCTTAAAGAATTTGCAGTTGATGGTTTGAAGATGAACAACAAGCCGCTAAAACAAACAAAGGCTGCAAAGGTAACTGTGGCAACATTTTTTCTGTTTCACTATGGCTTTTTTCATTTCGTCTATGCAATGTTTTTATTTTCATTTTTTTCTATGGGCGGGATTTTAATAGGCGGGATTGATAGTATTTTTATTCTTCTTACAGCACTGATTTTTTTTGTTAACTACTTGGGAGAATTTATTTTTACATTCAAACGCGAACAAACAACAGTTCCAAGCTTACCAAGATTAATGATGGCGCCTTATAAAAGAATTATCCCAATGCATCTCACAATTATTCTCGCTGGATTTGTATTAATTGGGGGCGCATTTGGTGCAACTAATCCAAATATCGTTATTTTGTTAATCTTTATTGGATTAAAAACCCTTATAGATCTTATCACACATTCCTATTAACATTTTTCGTTTTCTGTACTATTTATCTTTAAAATAAAAATGCGGCATAAATAAATTCAATGCCGCATAAAAACCGATAGGGTTATTTAAGGTTTACTTGCCGTATCTTGCAGCAACTTCATTCGGCGGAACCGGATCGGGAACTTTATTACTTATTGGTTTAATGCTCTTTAAATATGCAAATACCGATTTTAAATCCGCATCACTTAATCCTGCAAGCCCCATAAAAGGCATTGGCGGAAGAATTGGCCTGCCGGCTCCGAGATGCAATCCGTTTCTCATTGCTCTAATAAATATCTCTTCGGTCCACGCACCAATCCCTGTTTGGACATCTGGTGTGAGGTTGGCAGCGAAAGATATTCCCCATGGACCAACCCATGAAGTTAGATCACCGTTACTTAAATACCATTTGCCGGGGCCAATTAATGATGTATCGACTCTTGGAATAACTAATCCTTGCTGATGACCGGATAGCAATTTTGTTGTGTCTGGTACAGGTCCCATATCAGTAAAAACTTTAGGGGAATGACAATCGTTACAGCCTCCAAAGTTAACAAGATATGCTCCTCTTTTAATCATTTCATCTTTAGTCATTACCTTTTCCTGCGGTGAACCACATTGAATCTGCAGAAACACCACAACAGGGAATACAAATAAAAGTAAACCATTGAAAAGGTTTTTGATCGACATATTTTTTCCTTTCCTACTTTCTTTACTACAAACGTAAAAACTAAGTCGGGAAAAAGCAATCTAAATTTGTGATGCAGCTAACTCTATAAATTTGTTTTTAATTTAGATAATATTGACGTGTTTGTGTCATTAAAATTTCAAATATGATGTGATGCAACCAACTTCTAAATATTCAAGCGGAGTTTTGTAAAAATGTGCAAGAGAAAATAGAAATTATTTGGGGGCTTGGATCTTGGGGAGTAAAAATAAAAAAAAGCAACCCCAATTGAGGCGGCTCAATTAAATATTCTGATATTAAGCCGCTTTCCTTTTAATGAGTCGATAGATAGCTAACAGAATTATTGCTCCGATTGTTGCCCCAATAAATCCAGCAGTTTGACCTGGTTCATAAATCCCTAAAAACTGCCCCAAATATGTAAAAACAATAGAACCAGCAATACCAATAAGTATTGTGATAATAATGCCTCCTGGATCTTTACCGGGCATAATAAATTTCGCCAGTGCACCGGCAACAAATCCAATTATTATTGTCCAAAGAATTGACATGCTTTGCCTCTTTTGTTGATGATTAATGTGTTATGATGATGTTTTACTTTTTGCAGTAAATCTATTAGCTAAAGTTTTAGTTGCCCAAACCAGCAATGCAATAACAACAATACCCGCAAATACAGGAATAAAAATTGCAAATGCAGCCAATGTTAAGGAACTACCGGATTCAACTGTAGAAAGCACGGAATTGCCTAAACCACCTGTTGTAATTGATGATGTAATTCTCGTTACCCCTGTCAGCGCTTGGATTGTTCCCGCAACCCCACCGCCGGCAATTATGGCCAGCGTCCAGTTAAGAAGCGGGGACATTCCTGTAACAACCGATGCCATTAAAATAATGCCCGCAACCACAGCAATGGGTGATGCAATTGTGTCTAGAATATTATCAACCCACGGAATGTAATAACCGGCTATCTCTAAAACCGTTGCTATGCTGAAAGTAATCAGGGCGGGATAAGTTCCTATCCAACCAAATGAATTTGCAAGTGTTAAATTTCCAGTTAACGAGGCAATACTTATCACAAGAAATGGAATAAAAATTCTAAAGCCGCTTGCAGCACTTAGTCCTATACCCATTAAAATGGTAAGTAATATTTCAAAATTCATTCGTTAGTTCCAATTAAAGATTTTAATAGAATCCTATAAGGATTATTATCGAAAGAAACTCATGACGATAACCGATAAAAACATGAATAAAATTGTGATAATCTCAAATTATTTTAACTTGATGCTGAAGAATCAGAGCACTGAGAATAATTCCCGCAAAAGCCTATACTATCTCTCAGGAAAAATCGAGTTTTCGTTTTGAAGAACTCCTAACAATTTTTATCGGTTAAAACTTATGAGTTTACACCCGCAACAGAAAGAGGGGTTATTTTTTAGCTTTAAGCAGAATTTCCATCATTGCTTCAGCAGCTCCCGAACAAATTTTTCTAATCAAAGCCCTATCGGTTTCATCACCAATCTCATAGGTAAGAGCTGGTGCGTTAAAAACATTATAAGCCCAGTCATCGGAAGTTGGGGCGTTGTAATCATTCAACGATTCATCAACATTAAGTTTGTAATCCGGAAATATTTCGTGTGTTCTGTTCAACCAGCTTTTCGTTGTTTCATAAGTTGGGTCAAAATCCAATGAGCTGTCCTTCGCTATTATGTAAAAAACATCTTGCTGTGTTGAATGAAAATCAACAAAGAATTTTACTTTACTTTGTGATTGCCCGGCAGTTTTCAGAAGTTCATCTCTTACCAATCTTGTTTCGGGTTGATTAAAAGCAAACCAATCGCGGTTTAAGTCCACGCCATTTGAATTGTGCCGCCAATGTCCCTCATCTACACCATCGGGATTGACAAGAGGAATTACAATAACACGAAATCTCTTTCTAAAATTTTTTGATAATTCAGAATCGTCTATTAGTTTTTCAACAAAGGATTTTAATGCAAACGCTCCTGTCACTTCTGGGGGGTGCTGTCTCCCGATAATAAAAACCAAATCAGGGTCTTTATTTTCCTCATTAATTTCTATTTTATTAATTGCTCTTCCCTTCGCTGATTCGCCGATTACACTCTTCTTCAAGAAGGATTTAGTCATGAGTTCATCAATCCAGCTTTCATAATCATCAGATAGAAACAATTCCTGAGCAGAAACCCAAAGTGAGGTTGGTTTTATCTTCAATTTTAAATTTGCAATTCCTTTAGACGTATCGTTAAAATAATAATTGGTATCAATCGGTCTCCAATTATTTCCATCATAACTTAGCTTCGGTATATATCTGTGTGAACCATCTTTGTAAAGAATTTTAAGATTTATTTCTCTGTCCATCTCGCTCCAAATTTTAAATGAATACCATGCGGAATTGTTAATGGGTGAATTTTCCGGTTCAATTACGGCAATGAATGTGGAATCATCCTCTTGATAAAAATCATTTAGCCTCGAACCGGGAAATTCGTTGCTTACATAGAGCTTACTGCCGCTAAATAAGAAAGTTCTTTTGTGCTGGGAGTAAATTGTTTTGTTCGTAGTAACTGTTGAACCGGGAGGATCATAGGGCAGGCCCTTAATCTCTTCTTGAGATGTTTCTTTAGTAGATGAGCAGCCAAAAATCAAAAAAAGAATTGTTGTAATTAAATGCAGCGATAAAGATCTCATAAAATTTTGCCTGTGTTTGTTAAAACGTTCTTGGAAATCTTAACTAAAACTAACATAAATTTGAACTAAATTGATTGAAATCTCTATTAAGAAAAAGATTGTTCAAAAAATTACCCTTATTTTAAAGGAACAAAATCATTTAAGATAAGTATCATAAACGTTATTAAAATTTATTAGGAGCAAAGAAGATCATGACACACATAATAAAAGTTCTTTTTCTTGTTCTGTTTATGCTCACCATTTCATCATTCAGCCAAAATCCCGATCAGAAATCAATTGCAGTTACAGTCTACAATGCTAATCTAGGCGTTGTAAAAGATTTGCGGGAATTGGACATCAAATCAGGCACATCAAAAATTTTCCTTACAGATGTTGCGCAATTCATTGATCCAACAAGTGTTCATATAAAAATTAACGGCGAAGTCATCGAGCAAAATTATCAGTATGACCTTGTGAGTCTTGATAAAATTTTACAGAAATATGTTGATAAGGAAATTCAGCTTATCGGCGAGAATAATGAATTCATTGAAGGGAAATTACTCTCAAGCTTTGCCGGACAAATTGTAATCGAGAAAAAGGAAGGCGGACTAATGATGATTCCCAATACAGCAAAATATCGTTTCTCCGTCGGATCACTGCCCGAAGGATTGATAACAAAACCAACTTTGGTTTGGTTGGTAAGCTCAAAATCTTCCGGAAAACAAGATGTTGAAATTTCTTATCAAACATCGGGTATGAACTGGCATGCAGAGTATGTTGCAGTGTTAAATCAAAACGACACAAAGTTAGATCTCAACTCTTGGGTAAGTGTGGAGAACCATTCCGGTGCAGCTTACAAAAACGCTGTCTTAAAACTGGTTGCAGGCGACGTAAATTTAATAACCCCTGGCAGAACTCAACCTTTTGCATACACTGAAGAGATGAGGATGGATAAGGGTGTAGCCCCTCAGCAATTTCAAGAAAAAGAATTCTTTGAGTATCACATTTACAATCTGCAAAGACCCGCAACGCTTGCACAAAACGAAACAAAACAAATTTCTCTATTCGAAGCCGGGGATGTTAAAGCAACTAAAAAGTTTTATTACAAAAGCGGCGGATATCGTCCCTATTATTACGGCACTACGTCAAGTTCGGGAAAAGTCGCGGTAATTGTTGAGTTTGAAAATAAGGAAGAATATAACCTCGGTGTTCCAATGCCGAAAGGTAAAGTGCGTGTTTATAAATCTGACGGAGAAACAATCGAATTCATCGGTGAAGATATGATTGATCATACTCCGAATAAAGAAAAGGTTAAGCTTAGAATTGGCGATGCTTTTGATATTGTTGCCGAAGAAGTACAAACTGAAAACAAAAAGATTACCGATAGAGTTTACGAACAAGCTTATGAAATCACTTTTAAGAACAGAAAGAAAGAAGACATTGTTGTTGAGGTTGAGAGATATCTTGGATTTTATTGGGAAATTTTAAGCTCATCCATCGGTTACGAGAAGAAAGATTCGCAAAATATAATCTTCAAGGTACCGATTAAAGCTGATAGTGAAACTGTGCTGAAGTTTAAAGTGAGATATACTTATTAGGGCGCGCGGGATGGTATCTCGTTCCTTTCGGTGGAGATTAAGATTAAGATGAAGATAAAGATTAAGACCTGTCAGCCTCCCTGGCATCCATTGTACATGGGGGCAGGCTGGCTGATTAAGATGCTTAAAAAATGTTCAATAATGAATATCGAATAAAGAATGTTGAACATTGAAGTAAGAAAGAACAAACCCAATTTCTCTTAAAGCCAATGTAACGCTTAAAGAAATTGGGTTTGTAAGCATCTTTAATCAGTCAAAATACTATTTGAGTAGTACCCCCATAAGGATTTCTAATAAAATGATTTCATCATTTTATCATCAAAAACTTCTTTGATGCAACAAAATCATTAACACGTAACTGGTAGATGTAAACACCGCTTGCCAGTTTACTTGCATCAAATACAATCGAATATCTACCTGCTTCTTTCCATTCGTTTAAAAGTGTTGCTACCTCTCTTCCTAATACATCATACACTTTCAATGTTTGCCAACTGCCGACTGGTGACTGCCAATTAATTCTCGTGGTTGGATTGAATGGATTAGGATAATTATTAAACAAAGCAAAATCAAACTCATTAATTTCTTCTTCAACGGAAGAAACTATGATTGTTGTATCAACAGCAAATTGGAAAATATCATCCGTGGTAATTTCTTTATAAGTGATGATTTTTAATGTATCACCATTGTGCGGTTGAATACCGAAGCTAAAATCAAATTTTATTTGATAGGTAGTGGTGGCATCAGTTGCCCCTTGCGGTTGTAAAATAATTGGTTGGCTATACTTCCAACGTGAAAGATTCTGGGTTTCCATAGTAACAAAAGCTATATATGTAGCTACCTGTTTCTCTGTCATATTGTGAATCTTAAATGGAGTGACAACTTTTACATTCGTAAAATTTGTGCGTACAGTATCACTAGGATAAAGATAGCTTCCATTAGAACTTGTATCAAGATTATTAAAAACCACGACCCAATCATTTGGAACTCTCACTTTCGGATTTCCTACTTGTGGCGGAAAGAATATTGTGTCCGTTTGATTCAGTTCATCTCTATTAAACTTCGATAACGAATAATTAAGATTTGTTTCATAGTCTGTTACTAAAATTTTGATTCCGTCAAAAACAGGAGTTGATACTCCCCTCTGAAGTAAATAATCATTTAAGACAATAAAACCCGAATTGAGATTTGTAATGTCCATTAACTTGGTTGTATCGTTGTTGACTGAAAATGTTAATTCGTAAATATCATCAATAACTTGAGAGGTATCAATTATTTGCACTAAAAATTCGGGTGTTGCATTTCCCTGACGATGATAAAAATAATTGCTGACGTATGAGGTCGTTTCATAGTTAATTCCAAACGATTTACTTATGATTGTTGTATCAGAATTTCCATCAGATGCGGTAATTTTTAAGTAATAAGTTGGCGAGTTTGGGATATTAGTAACATCCCAGAAATGAATTTCACCCCCAACTGGAAGAGAATTGTTAAATATTTCAGCATATGTACCTAATGAGTCTAAAGAATACTCAATCTTTATATTCAATTGAGAATTATCCGCATCTTCTGCAAGCCAGCCAATTTGGAGAGGAGAATAATTAACCACCGCTCCTTCGAAGTTGAGATCCAAATTTAATTCGGGTTGGGCGTTGACAAGATTATTAATTTTAAATCTATTATCTACAACATCGTAATAATTTTTTCGTTTATCATTTGGGTCATAAGCAACAATTCTTAATACATAATTCACGCCATCTTTAAAATTGTTTGTGTTCCAGATAAAGGCTGATGTCACTGATAAATCCGCAACTAATGGGAGCCATGTTTTTCCCAAATCCGAAGAGCATTGGATAAATACCTTTGCATTCGGATCGGCACCCGAATACTGCCACGTAATTGGAGTTTCTCCGTTAATTATTCCGTCATTAGGTGATGTTAATTGAATTTCATAATTATTATTTCCTCCATGATAAGCTATGTTATTGCTTATATTGGGCCAATAATAGATGAAGTTAATATTTGCAGCATCATAAATCAAATCCTTAAAGTCGTTTGAGAAAAAAATTGCTAAAGCAATTTCTTTACTTTCACCAGCAACTAAGGAAAAGGGTCCGGTTCCAAAATTTATCACATAATCACCAGGATCATTAAAGTATGTCTGATTTGTATCAATTGATGTCGCCGATAGCCATTCCCACATAAGAGGAATATTTTTGGGAACATTTGAAAAACTGTTAGTATATGCTGCAGCATGAAATGAAGTAAGATCATTATTATTTGGTGTCTCTAAAAACTTAAATCCCAATATCCCTGTTTTTGCTCCACCCATTCCCATCCAATCATCATCCCAGCAATAAATAGAGTTTTTTGCCCAATAGAGACTCGAATCCCAAATAGGCCTTCCTGGTCTAATGAATTGAATTTTATCGTCCGCATAATCTGTATATCCCCCAATATGTGGATCACCATGAAAACCAAAATACAACTTGGGTAAGTCCTTGGGGCTTTCGTTCTTTAACTTATATTTTACAATTAAGACATCTTTTAATTCCCCACCGAATTGATAAACTCTTACTTCAGCTCTTAATCCCAAGCCTCTTTTAGAAGTGTCGCTTGGGAAAGGATAATAATTAGTGTCTGGGTTTCCGAATGAAACGTATTTTGATCTATTTGAATAGTCATCCATTACGTAGTAAGCTTCATTAAGTGATAGCACGCTGTCAATTCCAAATTCACCTGGCCACTCTGTCCAGCTAGTTGGCCAACTCAATGAATTGAGACTTGTTTCTAACTCATTTTGATTAGGATTGGCATATCCGCTATCAGGAAGCCAACCCCACTTTTCTGATCCATCAGGAGAATAACCTCCTTGAGAAGTGAGGACAAATGAATCATCGACAATTATTATGGTATCACCATTATCGCTTAAAACTTGACCCGCAGCTAAAGGTCCAAACTCAAACATATATCCTAATTTTTTCCAAACTAAATCAGCAACGTTGCCTGGCGGAGAAAATATATAGGCCGAGAAAAAGAGCCGGTATTATAAAAAATAATTGTTACGTCGTTTGAATTTATTAAAGCAAATTTTTCGTCAGGGAAGCCGAGAGAGTTGTCCTGCGGGTTAATCTCAATAAAAAAGAATATTGAAAGAATAAATGCGGAGAGAACGTATCTGGTGTACATGCTAACTCCTACTAAAATATTTTTCCCAAGCGCTAAGTTATGCTTAGCAAAACCTAATGCTTTTTCAATTAAGATTCAATGTGCTAATTTAATATTACTACGTGCTGTAATACATACTGCTATCAAGGTACGGCAAAACAGTAATTATCAATACAATTATGGCTATAATGTAAAGCACCATAAACACTAACGTAATTATTATAAAAATCTTCTGTATGAAGAAGAACCGGCTTTGTCTTTCGAGTGCACGCTCAAGCATGTTGTTGTCGCTCGAAAGCATGAAAGATAAAAAAGAATCTGAGGATTCTCTTAATCGTAAACCGGAAATGATTAGCGGGATTCCTAAAATCGCGCCGATTATTGTAATAGAATAAAGCGCTCCGACAATTATATAAAATATGCCGACGAATCTCATATCGGAAGTTAATCTGGTGATCGTCGTTCTCAGCATGGGTATAGAACTAATTAGATCTGACATAATTTTTCTCCTAAAGGATTAATAAAAAATTATTGCGGTACGAATTTAATTAAGTCCGGAATTTTTCAAAGAAATTTCGCTTTAGTCGTGATGTTCTGCTGGAGGAATATTTTCTGCACCTTCAATCTTACCTATTAGCATTTCCGGATGATGTGTTAACATCGGTAAGCAATGTGAGCAAATAAATGGGGGCTTACCGGAATAGCTTAAGGTTACTAGGGGTATTTCATTTTCAGACCGATTGCAGTTTAAGCAATGCTGAAGCTTGGTTTTTTCGTCCATATAATTTCCTTTTAATAATTATTTATTTTCTTAGTGGTTAAGATATTATCACATTAGTGCAGAACAAAATGATTTTTAAGAAAAGGAATTGTGTAAGCCACTGCGGTCAAAAATAAATATGAAGCAGTAAAAAAGCCTTCTTAATTATCCGTATTAGACCGATTTTGATTATCACTGAATTCAATTGCTTTCCTAATTGATTACTCCTCCGTTTGAAAGAGAAATATTGCCTTTGCCGGAAAGGCTTTTCAAAAACAAGTTATACTACAATTTGTAAAAATAAGCTGAGAGGGTTAAAGAGGACGACCTTATTGGGTTATTAGGGTTACTGATTTCAGACATTTAATCAACAAGTTAATACCTGTTTTCTGAAACCTTAGTAAAACAACTAACCTATTAAAATACGACCTTATCACCTTCTTTCTTTGGGATACATTGTGTAACAGAACTTTAAAATTAAACCAATCTGAAATTTATTTGGACAGATATGGTTTTGGTCCAATATTTCTACAGAAAGTTTTATCCCTGGTTCGTTTGATCATATAAAAATGGTTTCCTTTAAACAGGAGTACAGTACTTAGAACTATCGGTTCTACTTTTTAAAATCAAAAAGGGCACGAAATACTCGCCCTTCTAATCGTTTCGATACCCGTAGCTCAGCTCACTTTTTAATTTCGCCGCCATGATCACCGACAAGCATCCATTTACCGGCCTTTTTCATCAAGATGTCAGTCCAGCGTCCTCTTTCGGTATTGGGTTTACCATCGACACCTTCTGTAACTTGTGTAAAATAATAATGTACGTAGGCAAAATCTCCGTTCACCCAAATTCTTGCGGGTGTAATTGTATAATACATTACCTTACCTTTTGCTGTCCAATAACCAAAAGATTTTTTAACATCGGCTTTCGTGCCGGGTGCTTCGTTCTCATAAGACCAACCATAGTAAGATTCATCAAAGACAGATAGAAAATCCATTGGTCTATCCGATAAGCCGACTGCCCAGTAAGCATCAACTGCAGTCCAAACTTCCTTTTGAGCATCTGACCATTGTTGTGCTGGAGAGTTTGAAACAAAGAAGAAAAGAAAAAGAACGAAGAAAAAACCACCAAATAGTTTTTGCATTTTATTCTCCTAATAGAATATTATTTAAGATGTGAATTAACTGTGTGTTAAGATTAGAAAAGAACAGATGTGAACCAAACAATAATTGCCTCGCTGTGCTGTGGCACACAAGTTTAAAAAAGAAAATTTTTTATTGTAAACGCAATACCGCTCCCCACTTAGCCGGAATGTTAATTTTTATTTTTAAGTTGATGCTTTGATATTCTGCCTTATCATTCAACAAATCAATCCACTTTGAGTTAGCGGGAGTTTTTATTTCAGCTTGATGTATTTTATTGCTGTTGTTAAGCACAACAATAATTTTTTCATCATTGTAATTACGCGAGAACGCATAAAGCTCTCTTTTATTATCTATCAAGACTGTTTCAAAGCTGCCAAGCTGAAGCGCAATGCTTTCATTTCTTATGCGGATGAGCTTCTTGTAGAATTCTAAAAGCTCATTGTTTACTTCAACTTTGTCATATTGCTTTTTAATCGTTTGATTTGGCAGGTGCCTCTCATCATCATATTTCACATCATCCCAAACCATTGGCTTGCGACAATCGGGATCGTTTGCACCCCACATCCCAGCCTCATCTCCATAATAAACCATCGGGGTACCAACATACGTCATTTGAAAAATTACAAACAGTTTTGCTATGCTCAATTCATAATCATTCGGTTTTCTTGTGTCATACTTAGGATTACTTCCTTTCGACACATCATAGTATTTAGCCCAATCTCTGAAACTTCCTAAATCTCGGTTAACTATGTGGGATAGCAATCTATTTGTGTCGTGGCTGTCGAATAAATTTTGCTGAACATATTCAACTCCACCAGGGAAAGCCTCTCTCAATTCTCGGAGTATTCTATCGAACTTGCTTGTTTTAATTCTTGATTTATCGCTTACAAAATATTCTGAGCAGGTAAACGCAAAATTGTAGTTCATCACAGCATCGAACTCATCTCCTTTAAGATAGGGCTTGATTACTTTTATCGAATCGATGACTTCTGCTGTCAAATATGCCTGGGGATTAATTGACTTTACTTGCTTTCTCCAATCTTTCCAGAAAGGATGCTTAATACAAAATGCAACATCAAGCCGCCATCCGTCAATTCCGTCTTCAGGATTGCCATCGTTATTAGGATCCATCCATCTTCTAGTTATATCGAAAATATATTTCTTCGGTGCCTCAACAATTCCATTTTCATCCTCTCTGAGTTCAGGAAGTTCCTTCACGCCAAACCAACCTTCATATTCGAACTTCTTTCCCATCTTAGGATCATCCCAGGATTTTATTGTGAACCAATCTTTGTAATTAGAATTTTGCTGATTCTTCACAACATCTTTAAATGCCCAGCTATTCAATCCCATGTGGTTGAACACGCCATCAATTATAATGTACATTTTTCTTTGGTGAACTTGCCTAACCAATTCAAGAAATAATTTATCTGCCGAAGTCCAGATCCAAGTTGATGGATCATCCGGAATTTCTTTTGCAATCAATTCTCTGTCACCATTAGGGTTGGGTCCAAAATTCGGATCAACATGATGATAAGTTGTCCCATCATACTTATGAAGAGATGGTGCTTCGAAGATTGGGTTAAGATAAAGCGCCGTTATTCCCAAATCTTGCAAATAATCGAGCTTATCAATTATGCCCTGCAAATCACCGCCGTATCTTCTTCGCTGAAGATTAAACCAGATATCTTTTCCGTTCTGTTTCTCATATGGCTGAAGTTGATACCAATCCGATGTCCACGGATGAATTTGCCAAGGAGAATTATCATCGTGCGGATATGCGCCCTCAATATCTTTTACTGTTGGATCATTACTTAAATCTCCGTTTCGAAATCTTTCGGGAAAGATTTGATACCAGACAACTTTCTTTGCCCACTGGGGAACAAAATCATTTTTTTCTTTTGTCATAGTGTTATCTTCTTTTAATAAAAATGAAAGTGCAGTAACGCCAAAAATCAAAACAAATAATTGTTTCATTTCAAATTTCTCCTTTCAAATAAGATTGTCTCTTTTTCTCGGGGAATTTTTCAATTGCATATCGAAGCATTGTTCTCGGCATGTTTTTGTACTGTTTTTTCAGAAACGCTTCTTCTATTTTCACATCTCGATTACCAATTTCCCTCAGCATCCAGCCAACTGCTTTGTGAATTAAATCGTGTTCATCTTTTAACAGAACATCGGCAATTTCAAAAGTCGTATCATATAAACCGTTCTTTATAAAATGAAAAGTTGACATAATGGCGATTCGTCTCTTCCAAAGGTTTTTTGATCGTGTAAATTTAAAAAGTATTTGCTTATCTTTTTCTAAAAGATAGGCACCAATAATTTTTTCAGCGGAGAGATCAACCAGGTCCCAGTTATTTACTCGTTTTAAGTTTTTAAGATAAAAATCATAAATGACTTTTTTCTTCTCTTCATCACCTTTACTGTATTGCTCTGTCAAAATGAAAAGGGCAATCAGCCGCTCTTCATGCATCTTTGAATAAAGAAGCTCTTGGATTTCGGGCAATGCTAAGTCTTTAAATTCCTTGGCAATCTTTCTTGAAACAGGAACTTTTATTCCTAGAAATTCATCACTTTCACCATATTCGCCTTTTCCAGTTTTGAAAAAGCGCAAGTAGACTTTTGCTTGTTCAGGATTAGCTTGCTTTTTTAAGATTGCCCGCAGACTTTTTAGCGACATACTGTTTCCTCAAAATCCAATTGTAAAAATAAGTATTTTTATTTATAGGTTTAATTGACGATTGAGATATTTGATTTTACTATTTTTTGAATTGCAAATGCAACCATTTTATCCCGTGTAAAAAGTACTGGAATGAAAGTTGGGGTTCAGTTTAAAATCATAGACGGGCCACTAATCAAATTATAAAACCGTTTATCAAATGCTTTGTTAAGAGATTTTTAATTTATTATAAATTAAAGTTCAATTTTTAAACTAAATGGGAGATACAACATGTACAAACAAAAAATTCTTTTCGCACTCTTAATCCTTCTTTTTGCGTTCTGGAAAACTCCGGCACAGAAAGTGGATGACATTAACATTCCTTATCAAAAATTTGTGCTTGATAATGGACTTACATTAATTGTTCATGAAGATCACAAGGCGCCGATTGTTGCAGTTAATGTTTGGTATCATGTCGGATCAAAAAATGAAAAGCAAGGAAAAACTGGTTTTGCGCATCTGTTTGAACATTTGATGTTTAACGGAAGTGAAAACTTTAACGACGATTACTTTCAAGTACTTGAAAGAGTCGGTGCAACCGACCTTAACGGCACAACCAATAAAGACAGAACAAATTATTTTCAGAATGTGCCAACCTCGGCTTTCGATCTTGTGTTGTGGATGGAATCCGATAGAATGGGGCATTTGCTCGGTGTTATTACACAGGAAAGATTAGATGAACAACGCGGAGTTGTGCAAAATGAAAAACGACAGGGTGAGAACAATCCTTATGCGATAAGCTCCGAGATTATTACCACAAATACTTATCCGAAGGGCCATCCATATTCATGGACAGTTATTGGTTTCATGGAAGATTTGAGCGCTGCTTCGCTTGAAGATGTTCATGAATGGTTCAATAAATATTACGGCTCTGCTAACGCCGTGCTTGTAATTGCGGGGGATGTGAATGCAGATGAAGTTAAACAAAAAGTTGAAAAATATTTTGGCGATATACCACCGGGACCACCGGTTACAAAGCATCAAACGTGGGTTGCTAAAATGACAGGGACAAAACGCCAAGTGGCTCAAGACCGAGTTCCTCAATCAAGAATTTATAAAACATGGAACGTTTCCGAGTGGGGTTCTAAAGAACTAGCTTTTCTTGATCTGGTCAGCGACGTACTTGCTCAAGGTAAAACTTCACGATTATATAAACGGCTTGTTTACGAGAATCAAATTGCTACCGATGTTAGCGCTTATTATTCGCCCGGTGAAATTGGCAGCCAATTCCAAATTACTGCTACTGCAAAACCTGGCGATGATCTTACGAAAGTTGAAAAAGCAATTGACGAAGAACTCACGAAATTTCTTAAAGATGGTCCAACGGAAAAAGAACTACAGCGAGTAAAAACACAACACATTGCGGGTTTCGTTAGGGGAATAGAACGAATCGGCGGCTTTGGAGGCAAGTCTGATATTCTTGCACAAAGCCAGGTCTATGGTGGAAGTCCGGATTATTATAAAACATATCTTAAGTTTGTTAATGAAGCGACAGTAAAAGATTTAAAGCAAGCTGCCATCGACTGGTTATCCGATGGACAAAACATTCTTGAAATTCATCCGTATCCATCCTTTAAAACTTTAGCATCAGATGTTGACAGATCAAAGCTTCCGGAGACACAAACTCCTCCGGATGCGAAATTCCCTAAAGTGGAAAAGACAACTCTCTCAAACGGATTAAAGGTTTATCTTGCAACCAGATCTTCCATCCCGGTGGTTAACATGAACCTGTACGTTGATGCAGGATTTGCTGCAGATCAATCCGTACTTGCAGGAACAGCGAGCTTAATGTCCAACATGATGGACGAAGGAACTAAAACAAGAAATGCTTTACAAATAAGTGAAGAGCTTGAAATGCTTGGTGCTCAGCTTAGCACTAACTCAGGAATGGATGTGTCGTCGGTTTATCTTTCAAGCTTAAAATCTAATCTTGATAAATCTCTAGATTTGTTTGCGGATGTTATCCTTAATCCTTCTTTTCCCGAGAAAGAGCTTGACAGATTAAAAAAGGAAAGAATTGCACAAATTAAAAGAGAAAAGTTAACCCCGGTGATAATGGGGCAAAGAGTATTTCCCAAGTTTTTATACGGCAAAGATCATGCTTACGGCAATCCTTTAACCGGATCCGGATATGAAGAAACTGTTTCAAAATTAACAACTAAGGAACTCATCGATTTTCATAAAACATGGTTCAAACCGAATAATTCCAGCCTGATAATTGTTGGCGATATTACGCTAAATGAAATAAAACCTAAGCTCGAAAAGTTATTCAAGGATTGGAAATCTGGGGAAGTGCCGAACAAAAATATTGGCTCTGTTGAAGAAGCAAAGAAACCTATTATTTACCTCATAGACAAACCAGGCGCGGCTCAATCAATAATATTTGCGGGAAACATTGCTCCGCTAAAATCAGATCCAGATGATATTGCAATTGAATCAATGAATCATGTGCTTGGCGGGTCCTTCACATCAAGAATTAACATGAATTTGCGAGAAGATAAACATTGGTCATACGGATCAGGAAGTTTCTTGTTCGGATTGAAAGGTCCCCGCCCGATAATGTCGTATGCTTTAGTACAAACCGATAAGACAACCGAATCAATACAAGAAGTTTACAAAGAGTTTAGCGAGATTTTAGGTTCGCGACCTGTTACCGAAGATGAACTGAATAAAATAAAACAAAATCGGGTTTTAAGGCTGCCGGGTTCTTGGGAAACTAATTCTGCAGTTCTTAGCTCGATCGGAAACATTATAATGTTCAGTCTTCCCGAAAATTATTATGAGACTTATCCTGAAAAAGTAAAGGGTTTGAGCTTGGACGATATGAACAATGCTGCTGCAAAGACTCTGAAACCTGAAAATTTAATTTGGGTAGTGGTTGGCGATAAAGCAAAAATAGAAGAGGGATTAAAAACATTAGGGTACGACCTCTTTTATGCCGATGCGGATGGGAACGTAATTCCTTAATTAGAAACCTATTATTAACTCAACAAAACCCCGGATGCAAGATGTTTTCGGGGTTTTTTATTGTTCCAATCGCTTTCATTTTTTTAATTTAGAACTCACCTCATGCAAGTGAGTGTAAAACCTCCGAGGTTTTGTAATTAGTATATTCTTAAAGTTATCTTTTGGTTCTTAATTGAAAATATTTTTATAAAACCATTCATTGAAACCTCGGAGGTTTGTCATTTTGCGTAATGTGCGATAGAGGCTAGATTTACTCAACCAAACAAATAACAGTCTATGAAACGTCTTCCCAAGCAAGTTATCCTTCTCAGCTTAATCAGCCTTTTTACGGATATGGCAAGCGAAATGCTTTATCCGATCACTCCGATCTTCCTAACATCGGTGCTTGGTGCATCAATGGCTGTAGTTGGTATGATAGAAGGATTGGCAGAAGTAACCGCTGGATTACTTAAAGGATATTTCGGTGTATTATCCGATAAGCTTGGTAAGAGATCAATCTTTGTCGTATTTGGATATGCCCTCTCTGCAATTTCAAAACCATTGCCTGGTGTTTTTCCAAACACATTAGCAGTCCTATTCTCAAGGATTACAGATAGAATCGGAAAAGGAGTTCGTACTGCTCCGCGTGATGCTTTGCTTGCAAGCTATGCTGAAAATAATACGGGGGCAGTGTTTGGCTTTCATCGTGCAATGGATACGCTTGGAGCTGTCATTGGTCCGCTGTTAGCATTATTAATGTTGAATTTCTTCAAGTTTAACTATCAAATTATTTTTATAATTGCGTTTATACCATCTTTGATCGCTGTTCTTTTTACTTTTTTAATTAAAGATAAGAAATTAGAAAAAAGTTTACAGCTTAAAACTAATCTTCCTGCTTTCTGGAAAAGCTCACCCTCTCAATACAAAACTCTCTTCATTTTGATAACAATTTTCTCTCTGGTAAACAGCAGCGATGTTTTCCTGATTTTGAAATCTAAAAACATTTCCGGCTCCGATACTTTAGCAATAGCAGGATACATTTTTTACAATATCGTTTATGCCGCATCATCATACCCGCTCGGAATTCTCTCTGATAAGATTGGCAAGAAAAAAGTATTCATCATTGGATTGTTAATCTTTTCTGTGGTTTACTTTGGATTTGCGTCACTAACCAGCTTCGTATTCATCTGGATTTTATTTGCTTTCTACGGAATTTATGCATCATCAACAGAGGGAGTATTAAAGGCATGGGTAAGCGATTTGGTTCCAGATCAAAACAGAGGATCGGCAATAGGTTTGATAACAATGTCATCAAGCATTGCTGTTATGCTGGGTTCCATTCTTGCAGGATATTTGTGGGATATCTTCGGCTCCCATGTTCCGTTTTATTTATCATCAGCCGTTAGCTTGCTGGTTGCTGTTCTCCTTTACCGCTTTAGTAAAAGTAAATCGTGATTACGCTCAGCAATAAACTTCCTTTGTACTTCTTAGAGTCTTTGTGTCTTGGTGGCAAATTATCTTTGTCTTCTGAGAAGTAACATTCGCCACAAAGACTCGAAGGCACAAAAATACACTATCAACGACAAAAATCATTCGATCCTCAGCATGAAAACTGCATAAACAATTCTTTTAGCTTAATCTGAATCAACTCCCATGCTTCCCTAACATGCCGTTCTTCTGTTCTAATTCCTGAAACAGATAATCTCAAAACATGTTTTCCGTTAAGTTTTGTATGCGAGATGAAGAGCTTACCAGTTTCATTTATTCGCTGCAATAGATTTTCATTCAACTTATCAATTTCCGCCTCAGAATTAATTTTAGCAGGATGAGCACGAAAACAAATTGTGCTGAAAGGTGTCAGAGCCATTCTCTCAAAGTCTGGATGTTTGTCTATCCATGAGGCAAACAATTGTCCAAGCCGGATATGTTCTCTTAGTCGCTCGATGATGCCGTTGACTCCGAAATATCTTATGATGAACCAAAGCTTTAATGCCCGAAATCTTCTGCCGAGCTGAATTCCGTAATCCATTAAATTTTCTACGGAATTGTCTTCTGCTGTTTTTAGATATTCCGGCACAAGACTGAAAGTACGCTTAAGAACATCTGGTTTTCGTATATAAAACAAACTAAGATCAATTGGCGTAAACATCCATTTGTGTGGATTAACAACAAGCGAGTCCGCGCGATCAACTCCTTTAAAAATGTATTTCATTTCAGGAAGCATTGCAGTTACACCGGCATGAGCTGCATCCACATGAAGCCAAAGCCTTTCCTTCTCACATATGTCTGCAATTTTATCAACAGGATCAATACTAGTTGTAGATGTTGTTCCAACTGTAGCAACAGCGCAAAATGGACGCCATCCGTTTTTCCTATCTTCAATGATCGCCTCAGATAGTTTTTCGGGAATCATTTTAAACTCATTATCGACAGGAATTTTTCTCACACCATCAATACCAATTCCAAGCAGAATAGCTACCTTTTCAATTGAGGAATGAGCATGTTCAGAAGCATACAATCTCAACTTCGGGATTTTTTCTCCGCCAGATAATCCCTTTTGACGAAAGCTATATTCCGTCACTTCTTCTCTTGCTGCAGCAATTGCATGCATTGAGCTGACAGATGCAGTATCATAAATAATTCCCCAAAACGATTCCGATAGTCCGAGCATTTGCCGCATCCAATCAACTGTAACTCGCTCAAGCTCTGTTGTAGATGGAGAGGTTTTCCAAAGCATTCCGTTTGTGTTCAAAGCGGCGCTAAGCATTTCGGCTAAAATTCCAGGCCCGCTTGATGTTGAATTAAAATATGCCATGAAGTTTGGGTGATTCCAATGAGTAACACCGGGAATAATTTTCTCATCAATATCCGCTAATATTTTTTCAAAACTATCCGATGTTCTTGGTGGATTTTTCGGCAATTTATTTTTTATGTCGCCCGGTTTGATGTCTGGTATAACAGGAAACTTCTCAATGTCTGTGAGATATTCGGCTATCCAATCAATCATTTTATATCCGTGCTCTTTAAATTCTTCTGCCGGCATATCGCCAAATACGTTTGATTTTGATTTGTTATTAGAATTCATACCATATTTACAAAGTTTATATTTATTACTTGAACCTTTTTGCCCTTCTGATTTTTAGAATTGAGCTTGTCTGCATAATCGCTCAAATATTTTGTCACTTGGTTTATATCCAGTCTTTTGCTGGTTTTAGGATGACTCCACTTTTTATCTGCGACATTAATTAAGAGAAAAATCCCATACTTAGAGTTGATATCCTTCAAATAAGAATTAATCAATTGATTGCTTATAGCCCTTGATAATTCTTGTACACTATATTCATTTGCTATTTTAATTTCTATTCCAACAATAAAATTATTTTTACGAATTCTTAAATCTGGCTTTTTGAGATCATCGACTTCCTCTTCACGTGTAACTGAGTAATTGCCTGTCCCGATTAATCTCAGTCTGTCCGCAATCCACTTTTGAAATTCTGATTCTTTCGTTTTAGAATTAAAAAGTCCCCTGGTGCTAACATCACCTTTCTCAATATGATCTTTAATCTCGTCAATTTTTTCAAGGGTATAATAAAACAATTCTTCGTCACTTATTATTTCTTTGGTAAATTTTGAATAGAACTGAGCCACATCTTGAGGCCGCCATACCTCAGATTCCAACTCTTTTTCGGCTTTTCCTTTTGCTAAGTACTGAAATACATCTCTTGATGAAACTAAGTCCGATTCTTTAGATAGGCTAATAAGTGCATTATAAGATTCTTTGCCAGGAATAGAAAGTAACCGATCTAATAATCTTCCTCTAAAGTGTTGAGCATCATCTCTTACATCGGGAGTATATCCACCGAAATAAACACTATCATTCTCCTGTTTTATGTGCTTATATACCAATCGCAGAAATTTAACCAACGACTTAATCTCATTAATTTTGCCAAGATCAAAAGATATGAAATATGAATAATGTCTCGACCTCGATAATTCACCGCAAAGGTTGACCATCAAATCATAGGATTCTTTGGCATTCAATTTCTTTAGTTTTTTTTCTAAATAATTTACCGCGTTTGTAAAGTCAAGATTTAACCATGCATCAAACCAAACGATAAAAGCATCGACATCATTTTTAATATTGTTCGTTTTGTTACCGATCAGTTTATTTACTTTTCCCGAGTCTTTTAGTGACGAATTAAGTAAAATCGATAGGGCATAACTCACATTGATTAAATGATCGGGTGTTTCGGTTTTGATAAGATCATAAATTTTCTGACTAGCCAATTCTTTTAGAAGAATTTCTGCGTGTACTAAAGTTGCCAAAACCTCATGTGGAATTGGTTTTTCTTTGGGGGTGTTAAATTCCGATTCTATACACACGTTTAAGATTTTCTTAACAGCATCTGGAAAAACGACAGCAATATCTTTTAACCATGAGGGAAAATTATTTATTTCCCTTGTGGCATATCGGGTTGCCAATTCAGCATCTACCTCTGAAAAAGCAGTCACATCAAATTTATCTGAAATCTCTATTGCAATTCCAGAAAGACCAATAATAACTCCATATTCAGTTTTATTTCTATCTTCTATTTCATGAGGCAATGGGGGCGACCATGATCTCCAGAATACTTTAAAACCCTCCTTAGCTGCATGTTTCACTTCAATACCAAACATATCCTCAATAGCTTTAAGGTTATTCTGGCCCCACGAATTTCTTGAACCTTTGGCAGCCATCTTTTCAACTAAATAGTGTAATGTGTTTAATTCCTTCCCCTTGCGTAGCGAATCTAAGTGGTCTAATAAATACTTTTTGTTCTCGTCTAATTGAATTTCTTGTTGATGCTTTAATTTTTTTTCATCCCGCTCGATTTTTGCCATGAACTTGTCTGGTCTAGGTTTTGGGGGACTCATGAAATCTATATAATGCTTTGTTAAGTCTTCATCGGTATCAATTATTGATTTAATTTCTTCATATCTTTCGATGGAAGCATTTTCATCACGAAGAAGATGTAAAATAGAATCAAGTAGTACATGTTTATTCGATAAGTCTGTCGCCTGTATCAGGTCCCCAATTAACCAGTTAATATCATTTTTACCTAAATACCAGAAATCGTCGAAAAAGTATTGGAGGTTATATAAATATTTGACTTCTAATCCTTTGCTCTTCTCATGTTGAATTCTCCTATAAAAAAGTTCTCTTTTCAGAGTAGAAAATTTCGAGATTAGTTCTTTTACTTTTACTTTTTCTAAAAGATAATCGCCAAAATGCTTATGGTAAACTCTCAATATTTTTACTGCATCAGCAAGAACATCAATCCTAAGTTGTATTTCAATTTTTGAACTTAGTTCTCTTCTTAATAACGAAGATATTGCCCCACTAATTTCTCTATAATGTATATTTATCGTTCTAAATCGTTCATCCTTATTAGAACTCTGAAGTTTATCTTTGACTATTATTACAAGTACTTCAAGTAAGTCTTCTAGTTTATCGCCCGAAATGTTAAACCAGTTATGTTCGGCAATATCATATAGAACTTGGGGAATGCTCCTCCAAGATTCATTCCAGTTACTTTCTGACTTTTTAACAAACTTGATTAGCTCATCTTTGTCTAGATAATTAGGATAACATAGCTCAACAAAATCACCTGCAAGGTTATACGGTAAGTTCTCAGTATTGGTTATTATATATTCTTTTGCTTTTTCTAATGCAAGGGAATCCTCCATTCCTATAATAGCAGTTAACGCCGATCCTCTGATAGCTACCTCTCCCTTATTGTCCTTCAGAATATTTAACAGTAGAGTAACAGAATTTTTTAAACTTTCCTTCTCTGCATAATCTAATTAGTAAGAGTTTAATGTGACGAACTTCCTTATATTTAACGATAAGATGTAAGACGGTCCCCTCAAGACTTATATCCACAAACCTTTTTATAGAAATTCTCTCGAATTCGATCCCTATTTTTTGGTTGTTCTCATATTTTTCACAAAAATTTATAAGAATTCTTTTCTTTATATCTCCATTGAGTAAGGCTGGATCACCAAAACTTATGAGTATTTCTGGATAATATTTGACGACCCTTTGACTAATTTCATCATTAAATAAAGATAACCATGCAATGGTTGGCTGCAATGAGTGTTTTATTACTTCAAAACCAAATGTGGTTCCAAATAAAATATTATTTATTTGGTGTTGAGGACACTTGTTATCAATAAGTCTTTTAATCCACAGAGCAATTAAGTATTCTATTACGGCACGATGATGAAATTTTACCCTGCCATATGTGGCTTCATCAAAAATCCCTCTCCTTAATAAATTTTCAATGTCGTTTGGTGTCCAATCAAATAATACTTCTTCGGGGTTTATTGAATCTAGTAATACGGTTTTGTTCTTATAATCATCAGGAAGAGAAATAAAAGATTTCTTTGAAAGTGTAATGGCGGTTGCCAGGATTTCAACTCCTTCACGTAATTTATCCTTGGTCATCTCCCCGATTCGGGGTCTATTAACATTTACCTCTTCTAATTTTTTATCAATATTATTTTCTATTAGCTCAGCATATCTACCTAGTTTATTATTACTTTTCCAATAACTTGAAAGCCATTCAACATCTTGGGGTCGCTCGGATAAATGCCAATAATCATTTTCATCAATTGCCGAGATGAATTCTTTATAATTTTCAACACCATAAAACTCTGCGAGGATTTTAACCTGATTTTTATCTAGTGGTGATATTGAGAAAATATTGACTTTTAATTGGTCTGTTTGACTAGTTGATGTTGGTTCCGATATGTTCTTATCAATCCCAGATAAGTTCTGATTGTCATCTCTAGTGATGCTTTTGGTTTTTTCGATGGAAATAAATTTCTCGAATGTTTCTTTATCAAAACGAAATCTCCAATCGCTAACTCTGCATGAAACAATAATTTTTGAGCGCAACATGTTTCTCGTGGTCAAAGACTTCTCTAGATGACGCAATGCTGTTTCAAAACTTTTTTCTCGAAGTTTTGCTTCATCAATTGAATCAAGAAAAAAATAACCGGGACTATCGCCACCCAACCAATCATCAAATACATTTTGGTCTGAATTTCTTAATGAGTTTCTAACATTATCCTCAGATGCTAAAATTTCGATGCTACTGAAAAATGCGCTCTCTCCATGTTCGCGGAGGATTCTGCATCTATTTTCTAGTTCTTTTGTTTTGCCTGTTCCAGCTTCACCTAAAACTACTACGTATTGATACTCTTGAAGTAATTCTGGCCATGAATAGTCGCTTCTACTACGTAAAAATCTTGAATAATCAACAGATGCTTTTATTTCCTCTTCTGCTAACTCAACAAATTTTCTATTTAATTCTATATAATCTTTGGACATAATCAATTATCTGAAAAATATTTGCGATCAATATAATCTTATTGTTAATTAGAATTCAATTTGGGTATATAGTTAAAACAATCAAAGTGGTACTGCGAGATAAATCCACTTTTCCTTTAAGCACGACACATGATATGACAAAAATAATTAGTTTTACAACATAAAATCAGAACTTTAACTTTTTTAACTGCGGAATTACCTCTATGGATGAAGCCATTCAAAAAATTTTCTACCCAAAAACAATTTGTATTGTTGGCGCATCCACAAAAGAGAAAAGCATTGGATACGAACTATTAAAATCAATTAAGAATTATGGTTACCAAGGAAAGCTTTTCCCGGTAGACCCGAAAGCAGATTCTGTATTGGGCTGCAAATGTTATCATACTATAAGCGATATTGCGGATGTGATTGACCTGGCGATAGTTATGGTTCCAAAAGCTTTTGCAGAACAAACCATCGACGAACTTCTTTCGAAGGCTGTAAAATCAATAATCTTGATTACGGCGGGATTTAAAGAAGTCGGCAAAGAAGGTGAGGAGATGGAAAAAAGAATATTACAAAAAGTCACTGATGCCGGGGCAAGGTTAGTTGGTCCTAACTGCATGGGAGTTATTTGCACCTTTGCCGATGTAAGCCTAAACGCAACCTTTGTTGCCGAAAAACCGGAAATTGGAGCAACGGGATTTTGTTCACAGAGCGGTGCGATTGCTGCCGCAGTACTGAATTCGCTTAGAGAAACTAATATCCGCTTCGGTCACATGATAAGTGTTGGAAACAAAGCAGATATTTCTGAAAACGATATTTTGCGATTTTGGAACGATGACGAAAGAATAAAAACAATAACCTTTTATTTAGAGAGTTTTTCTGATGGCGAAGGATTTATTAAACAATTCATTCACGAAAAAGGAATTAATAAACCGGTAATTATTCTTAAAGGAGGGAGAACTCGGGCCGGAATAAAAGCTGCATCTTCTCACACAGGAGCAATGGCTGCAAATGATAAAGTTGTTGAAGCAATACTTAAACAATTTGGAATGATTCGTGTTGATAACTTAAGCGAGCTGTTTAATACTGCAAAGGGATTTGAAAATTTTCCTGCCCTGAAAGGTAATCGGGTTGTTGTAATTACAAATGCAGGCGGACCCGCAATTCTGGCAGTTGATTCATTAGAAAAAGAAGGACTCGTACTTTCAGAGTTAAGTCAAGAAACAAAAAATAAATTGAGAGGAATTGTTCATCCCGAAGGAAGCGTTCAAAATCCAATTGATCTTCTTCCCGGTGGAACTGCCCAACAATTCAAATCTGTAAATAATATTGTCGCTCAAGACGAAAATGTTGATGTGATTATTTCAATTTTCGTTGAGCCAATTATGGTTCCTGCTTTTGAAGTTATAGAAGGAATAAATAGCCTCGCTTCTGACAAACCAATATTTCAAGTTATTATGCCGTTACCGGAATCATGGGAAAAGTATAGGAAAGATTCCTTAACCAAGAAACCTTTATTTAGAAATCCCGAAGACCCGGCAAAAATTATATCAAACATTTTGTTTTATTCAAAGAGAAAAGACCAAAGAAAATATTCGGCAAGCAAAATACCTAAAATAGATTTAAGCAATTCATCAGGCTTTATCGATCAAGCCAAAATAGAGATGCTTTGTTCTGCTTACAACATTCCTTTGATTAAATCGTTGATCGTAAAGAAAAACATGATCAACAAAAGCGAGTTGCCAAATTGTCCTTTAGTTCTTAAAGGATTATCGAAGAAAGTGGTTCATAAATCTGAATTAAATGCGGTAAAGCTCAATCTTAAAAATAAAGAAGAACTATTGCAGGCAGAGCTGGAAATACTAAACAGCTTCCAGGAAAATAATATCGAGCTTGAAGAATTTTTGATTCAGCCGTTTATTTCTGCAAAGTATGAGATATTAATCGGCGGATTTCGTGATAATTCGTTTGGACCAATGATAATGTTTGGGTCAGGCGGAAAGTATGTTGAGGTTTTCCAAGATACATGCATGAAATCTGCTTTCTTGTCTGAAGAAGATGTTGATGAAATGATTGACTCGACAAAAATCGGCAAAATCTTGAAAGGCGCTCGCGGCGAAATGTCGTTTGATCTTAATGCGCTGAAAAAGATTATTCTTTCCTCCGCTCAGATGATGCTTGATCATCCAAACATAGTTGAGTTTGATTTTAATCCGCTGGTAGTTTCCAAAGACAATTCATTTCACACAGTTGATGTGAGAATAAAAACTCATTCGCCCAATAGCTAACTTTAATGAAACACAGATTTAACAGATTTTACGGATTAAAAATGATTAATCCGTTCTTATCAGTTTGATCTGTTCCATCCGTGTGCCATTAAAAATTCATATTGCACCTTATTGCTTATTATCAATTTTAGCACTAAACTAAAGCATCAATCATCAAGAGGATTTTATGAAAGATAATTCTGCAATGACAATTCTTTGCATGTCGAGTTATGAAAAGGGACAAGAGTTCATGCGGCAATGCAAGCGAGATGGGTGCCGGGTGATTCTTCTTACTTCTAAAAGTCTTGAGAATGCTGATTGGCCAAAAGAAAGCATTGATGAAATCTTTTACATTCCCGATGTAAATAAAGAATGGAATATGCGAGACGTGATTTACGGTGTCAGTTTTCTTTCAAGAACAGAAACCATTGATCGAATTGTTGCTCTGGATGATTATGATGTTGAGAAAGCAGCGGCACTAAGAGAACACTTGCGCTGCCCCGGCATGGGAGATACAACTGCAAGATATTTCAGGGATAAGCTGGCAATGAGAACACGAGCGTATGAAGTGGGAATTCCCGTTCCTGAATTTATTCACGTTTTAAACTATCAAAGAATAAAAGATTATATAAAGCGTGTGCCTTTTCCCTATGTTGTAAAACCTCGGCTTCAAGCGGGAGCACATGGAATAAATAAAGTTCACAAGGAAGAAGAGCTTTGGAAAAAGCTGGATGCGCTTGGAGATGAACAATCTTTCTTTTTGATTGAACGCTTCGTTCCCGGAACGATTTATCATGTTGATTCAATTATTTCTGAAAATGAAGTTGTGTTTGCAATTGCGAGTCAGTACGGTAAGCCGCCAATGGAAGTCGCACATGAAGGAAGAGTTTTCACAAGTACTACAATTAAGTATGGTTCGATTGATGAAAAATCGCTGCTGGACCTAAACAAAAAAATTCTTCACGCGTTGGGTTTACTGCGTGGAGTATCTCATACGGAATTCATTAAAGCTAACGCAGATGGAAAATTTTATTTCCTTGAAACTTCAGACCGCGTTGGCGGTGCAAATTTGGCAGAGCTTATTGAAGCTGCATCAGGAATAAATCTTTGGGCCGAGTGGGCTAAAATCGAAATCGGTCAAGGAAAGAAAACATACGAGCTTCCGAATGTTAGAAAAGATTATGCGGGAATAATCACCTCTCTTGCAAAACAGGAATGGCCCGATCTCTCATCTTATAACGCTGCCGAAGTTGTTTGGAAAATGAAACTGAAATATCACGCCGGAATGGTTGTTTCCTCGCCAAGTTATGAGCGAGTGAAATCATTGGTTGAAAATTATACGCAGAGATATTATCAAGATTTCTTTACCCCGCAGCCCATGCACGATAAACCGACAGCGTGATTTAACGATAAGCAAATCGTGTGGGAAGATATTTAAAAATTTTTAGTTCAATTCCTATGGAATTGTTACTGCTCAGGGGATTACATTGTTACAAATATTTATTCCCAATTGGGAATCGGATTTTTAATTAATCACTTACCCTTTAAATAGTGGTCTTACAATCTCATAGGGATTGAATATTTGTAACCGATGCTCGACCAGAACAACACTTCAACTCCTTTGGGAGTTGAACCATCAATCCAAGTTATTATTCCACGTCTTCAAAAATAAATTTTTCATCATACACAACTTCAAACCTTTTTAACATTTCTATATACTCTTCTCTAAACGTTTTCCTCTCATGGTACTTTTCTTGATTCTCAATGTACTTTTTAACTTTATCTAATTGTGATCGTGAATAGGAAAACCCTCCATATCCTCCTTGCCACCCAAACTTACCTCTAGGCCAATTTTGTTCATTAAAGAAATTGGTTGAACATCTTTTAACTTCTTTCACAAGAGTTGATAATGCCTCCGCAGGATTCAAACCAATGAGAAAATGAATATGATTAGGCACTCCATTTATTTAGACAAGCTTATGGTTCTTATTTCTAATTATCCCTGTTATGTATTTATAGAGGATTGTTTTCTTGTCTTTAGGAATTAGGCAATGCCTGCCTTTAACAACGATTACAATTTGAACGTAAATCTGTGTATATGTGTTTGCCTACAATTTGCCTTTCAAGTATTACTAATAGAATATAAATATCAATCAAAATACGGGCGCTTGTAGGTTTGTCCTTTTGGGAATTCCTCAACAAACATTTTCTTTATCATTTTCAAAGTAGAAAGAAATAGCCGGGTTTCGTTTTCCAGCTCTTTACTTTTTACCAGGATTTCAGTCAACGCCGCTAAGCAGTTTTGAATTCCTACATATGCAATCCGGGAACTAACGTTTAACATCTCATCTTCTATTTCTTTCGACAACTTAGATTTTGCTTTTGCAGTTTGCTTCTTTCCCCAGAAACACATTCTAATTTTCACACTTATTTGGGGAATGTACCAGCTAAGCACCTGCAAGTTTTTAGTGAGAGGATTTTCAGTATCATATTTTTTGACTTCTTGGGGAAAATGTTTTTTGGCGGTATCATAATAGCGCTCAAGCTCTTTGAACATTTCTTCGGCAAGGTGAATTAACGGATTAAACTCTTTCTTTTTATCGTTCGTGTTCGGTTCATTTTTATCGAGGAATTCTTCAAAGTCATCTTCATCCTCTTCTTCATCAAACTCTAAATCTTCGTCATCATCTAATGAATCTAAGAAATCCTCCGTGTCTGAATTTTTATTAAACAATTTTTCAGCATCTTTCAATTCATCGGCTAAAAGCTTAGAATAGTGTTCAGAGTCGGTTTCGTTTTCACCTTTTAGAATATACTTTATTTCTCTCTCGGCTTCTTGCTTGAAAAGCAGACAACGATTAGTGTACGAGCATTTCTCGCACCAGCGATCGCAATAGTTATAAATTCCTGAAATGTTTTCGTGCATAAAATTAAGCTCGCTCATGGCTTTCATCCTTTTAATTTTGGCTCGAATGCACCACATTTAAATTCTTTTTCATTTCGTTGATCGTAACGGTTTAAATTGCAGAGAATGTTCTCCTCTGGATCCGTATCATCATCAGATTTGCAAAGCAAGCATAATCCGGGTTTGGGAATTGAATGCGGACTTATGGGTGTACCATCATCATCAAATATCCCACCGTTCTGAAATATATCATCCATACCTTTGTTCCTTTGTTGAAATACAAAAATTTATTGATCTATACCTGTATATTAAATTGTTTGCTGTGGTTTTAACAATCTCAATATAATTATCCAAAATTAATCTAATTTGTTCTCCCACCACTTTAAAATACGTAATGCTCTCAATGTATTCCATCTGCTTGATTCGCCGACTATTTCCATTTCAAAAAAATATCTTCCCGCATGGCGGTTTTGCAATTGCCATTTTCCATCTTCTCCCTTTCTTTTAATCACAAGCTCGATAGCTTCATTTATTCTGTTATCTTTCGATGCATTTAAATCTTGAAAAAAATCGAGCGCTCTTAACACATCATATCTCCAACCGGTTGGAAAAGCAAATCTGGTCATTTTACTGTCAACAATATTTCCTGTGCGATGCGATCTGAAAAATTTGTGAACCAGCAAAAACTCTATTCCTTTACTTATGCTTTTTGAAATTCTTTTGTTATCCGGTTCATAATTTCTCTGGTATTCTTTTAATCCTTCAAGGACATTTATAGTTGTGTGAAACGAACTGTGAGTTGCCCCTTTATAGGAACGGCAATTCCAGCCGCCATCTTCCATTTGCTGTTGCAGCAAGTGAGAAACCAGACTTTTTATTCTCGGGTCTTCAAAATGGAAATACGAGAGTATAGAAAGAATAATACCAGTAACACACGTTTCGCTGTGTTTATACTGCGAGAAATAATTTATTCCTCCATCTTCATAAAATCCCTCGTCCAATAGAATCTTACAAGCTTTAAGTACTGGCTTATGACCAGGAATTAAACCAAGATTCTTTAGGAGAAGCATTGTGTAAGTTGTCGAAATCCATTTGCGACTGTAAAGTGAATCAGCCCACTTACCATCATGTTGTTGATAAGAAAGCAGCTTGGCGCCCCAGCCTTGAGAAGAAATCTTTTTTCTTTCTGCAAGTATCTTGCTTCGCGAAGAAACGTTAAGATAGTGCATCGTTTGCCATCGCAATGATGGGTCGCCGTTAAGAAGCCATTTGATGATTTCATTTTTAACTAACATTTAAGTTAGATTTTTTTAATAATAAATTAAGAGAAGTTCGCTTAAGTATTCGTTGTGTCTAATACTGTGGCTAAAGACTATTGTTTTCTCGATTTTGGAGTTCCGTCATCATCAAATACTCCGCCTCTTTGAAAAAGATTTTTTTCTTCCATAACATCATTTTTTACTTTTAAGTTTTTTTCTGCTTTCGAGTACTCTTTTAATAGTGTTCATTCTATAAACACTGTCTGTATGATACCTTTCCCTGGCAGCGTTTTTGGTTTTTTCGTGATAGGTGGGATCATTTTGATATTTTTCTCTATAATATTTTTTAATGCGTTCACGATACTCAACATCTTCCCTGTATTTTTTCCTAGCTTGCCTAAGATACTTGATGCGTTTTTTTTCATAATAAACCGAGGAAATTTTTTTCTTGCTTTCATAGATTAAACTTATTTTTTTAATAAAAATATACCCTGTGATAAAGGTACTTGCCATTTTCATAAACAAACTTTGCGCTGAAAAACTTGTCTTGAAAAAGCCACTCGAGAAAAATTTTATCTCCATTCCACAAATTCAATTCTGTCAATTTCTCATTTGGAATCCATTCAAGATTTCCTTCGTGTGAATCAATTAACTCCCCCGAATATTCCTCTGCTGTAAAAATGAAAACATGCCAATCCTCTTTTCCATCAAAACAAGGAAACGATATAAATCCATGCATTCTTGGGTTTGTTATAGTTAATCCGGCCTCTTCTTTCACTTCGCGAATTACGCAATCTTCAGGGCTTTCGCCGTCATCGAATTTTCCTCCAAGTCCATTCCATTTTCCTTCGTGATAGTCATTCTCTTTTTTAATACGATGAATCATTAAGGTTTTATTAGAGTTATTATCCATTACGTAACAGAGCGTTGCAAGCTTCATGATAAATTTTTCTTTTAAAAATATGGGTGTTGTAATTGATATTTTGGTGCTTTATGTTTTAACTGATTGTTAAAATAATTTATGTAAATATAGTCAATTTTAAATTCCTGCTTTTTAAATAATTTTAAATATTTGTCCTGCAATCTCTTACTTTTATGTTTGAGTTATTGATATATTTTCTTAAAATTGAAAAACAAAAAAGGAGACCCAAAGCAAGATGACTGAAGTTAGCAAAGTTTTGAATGATTCTGCTAGAATGGATGAGGATCAGTTTAAAGAGATGATTTCCCGGAATACTTTTCTTCCGGATGCTCGCAATTCCGAAATTCTTTTTGTCTCTGATTTAGATGACGAAGATGAGGAAGAATTTGAAGATGAAGACGGGGATGAGGATGAAGAACTTTTTGATGAAGATGAAATAGAAGAAGAGGGTTACGAAGAAGATTTTGACTTCGACGAAGAAGATGATGAAGAACCTGAAGACGAAGACGTGAGAACATACAAGTAGTTAGCTATACACCAAAATATTTTTCCCTTAAAAGAAAATTCTTAACATAGTCGGTTACGCCTTCTTCCAAAGATTGAGGGGATTTTGTGTAGCCAGCTTTTCTTATTTTATCCACTTTTGCTTCTGTATAATATTGGTATTTATGCTCAAGATGTTTAGGCATTTCAATGTAATTGATATTTACAGGCTTATCGAGTGCATTGAATATTGCGATTACCAAATCATTCCATGTTCTTGCTTTTCCAGAACCAACATTATAAAGTCCGTTTTTGTCCTTGTTTTTTAAAAACCAAAGCGTCATGTCTACGGCGTCTTTTACATAAATAAAATCTCGCATTTGCTCGCCGTCCTTGTATGCTGGATTCTTCGATTTAAATAATCTCACATACCCTTCGTCTCTAATTTGTTCAAACGCTTTGTGAACAACACTCCGCATATCGCCTTTGTGATATTCGTTAGGCCCATAAACATTAAAATATTTTAGCCCGACAATACAGTTCAACATGTTTTGTTTAATCGCCCAAAGATCAAACAGTTGTTTTGAATATCCGTACATGTTAAGCGGATTTAATATCGCGACAGAATTTTCGTCATCGTCAAAACCCTTGCTGCCATCGCCATAAGTTGCACCCGACGATGCATAAATAAATCTTACTTTGTTGGCAATCGAAAATTGCGCGAGCTTCTTTGTGTATTCATAATTATTTCTTATGAGGTAATCTGCATCCTTTTCTGTTGTAGAAGAGTTTGCCCCCATGTGAATGATTGCATTGAAATTATACTTTAAATCCTTTTCAAGGTTATTTATAAAGTCATTTTTATTAATGAAATCAACAAATCGCAATCCGACTAAGTTTTTCCACTTATCGCCCTGTCCAAGCTCATCAACAATAACGATATTATCATCGCCTAAAGAATTTAGCCGCCAAATAATTGCGCTTCCAATAAATCCTGCTCCGCCTGTAACTGCAATCATACATATCTCGAATAATTTTTTAACGAATCTAAATTAATTATATTTGTCTCTGTATCAAATAGTATGACATTCAATAATAGAATATAAAATACGCTGATGAACTATACTTTAGAGAGCTTGCAAAATATTTTACAAAAGAGAATTCTCGTTTTAGATGGCGCAATGGGCACAATGATCCAGCGCCATAAATTAACGGAGAAAGATTTTCGCGGTGAAAGATTTAAAGATCATTCGCATGACCTTAAGGGCAACAATGATTTGCTTAATATTACACATCCAGAAATTATTAAAAATATTCATAAGGCATACCTTGAGGCCGGTGCCGATATAATCGAAACAAACACCTTCAGCGCAAATTCTATTTCACAAGCCGACTATAAGCTTGAACACACCGCCTATGAAATTAATTTCGAGGCAGCTAAAATCGCAAAAGCAGCGGCACAAGAATTCACAGCACAAAACCCCAGCAAGCCAAGATTTGTCGCCGGAGCATTGGGTCCAACAAACAGAACCGCATCATTATCTCCTGATGTTAATGATCCCGGTTACCGCGCCATCACATTTGATAAGCTTGCCAAAGCTTATGGCGAACAAGCAAAGGGGTTGATTGATGGCGGTACGGACATACTTTTGGTAGAAACAATTTTCGATACGCTGAACGCTAAAGCTGCCATTTATGCTATTCAAGAATATTGCAATAAAAATAATATAAACATCCCGGTAATGATCTCTGGAACAATTGTAGATCAAAGCGGCAGAACTCTTTCAGGGCAAACCACCGAAGCATTTTGGATTTCGGTTTCACACACAAAAAATCTGCTTTGTGTTGGATTAAACTGTTCGCTTGGTGGTAAGCAAATGCGGCCCTTCATCGAAGAGCTTTCAAGAATTGCCCCGGTGTTTGTAAGCATCTATCCTAATGCAGGTCTTCCAAATGAAATGGGAGAGTACGATGAAACTGCTGAAGCCATGTCTGAAATACTAAATGACTTTGGAGAGAATGGATTCTTCAATATCGTTGGCGGCTGCTGCGGTACAACCCCTGAGCACATAAAAGCAATAACTAAAGTGGCAAAAAATATTAAACCACGAAAAATTCCTGATGGTAAACCTTTCTTACAGTTAAGCGGACTTGAGCCGCTTATTGTTCGTCCCGAATCAAATTTCATTAATGTGGGCGAACGAACAAATATTACCGGCTCAAAAAATTTTGCAAAACACATCTTGGCTGGAAATTACAACAGCGCTTTATCAATAGCCAGAAATCAGGTTGATGGCGGTGCCCAGATCTTAGATGTTAACCTCGATGAAGGTTTGCTCGATTCCGAAGAAGCGATGACTAAATTCCTTAATCTTCTTTCTTCAGAACCTGATATCGCAAAGCTTCCTATAATGATTGATTCGTCAAAATGGAGTGTGATTGAAGCAGGGTTAAAATGTATTCAAGGAAAATGCATTGTAAATTCAATAAGCTTGAAGGAAGGTGAAGAAGCTTTTAAAGAACATGCAAAAAAAATCCGGCAATATGGTGCAGCAATTATTGTAATGGCTTTCGATGAAAAAGGTCAGGGCGATTCTTTTCAAAGAAGAGTTGAGATTTGTGAACGTGCATATAAAATTCTTACGAAGGAAATTGGTTTCCCGCCGCAGGATATAATTTTTGATCCAAATGTTTTAACACTCGCAACTGGGATTGAAGAACATAACAACTACGGAGTGGATTTTATTGAGGCTGTCCGCTGGATAAAACAAAATCTGCCTTTAACAAAAGTAAGCGGCGGAATAAGCAATGTTTCGTTTTCTTTCAGAGGAAACATTGTTGTTCGAGAGGCAATGCATTCGGCTTTTCTCTATCATTCAATTAAGGCCGGACTTGATATGGGAATTGTTAATGCCGGTCAGCTTGAAGTCTATGAGGAAATTCCAAAAAATCTTTTAGCTCTTGTTGAAGATGTAATTCTTAATCGCCATCCGGAAGCTACTGAGAGGTTGGTTGCTTTTGCTGAAACAGTGAAGCAAAAAGATAAAGAGGTCGCCAAAATTGAGGAGTGGCGAAATTGGAGTGTAGAAGAACGACTGAAACATTCACTTGTAAAAGGCATTGATGAGTTTATAGAAAAAGATACTGAAGAAGCCCGCAACAATTATCCAAAGCCGCTCAATATAATTGAGGGTCCGCTGATGGCGGGAATGAATGTGGTCGGAGACTTGTTCGGTGCCGGTAAAATGTTTTTACCTCAAGTTGTTAAAAGTGCAAGAGTAATGAAGAAATCGGTGGCGTATCTCATTCCTTTTTTGGAGGTTGAAAAACAAAATACAGGCGCAAAGATTGGCGCGGGAAGAATCCTGTTGGCAACCGTTAAGGGTGATGTTCACGACATTGGCAAAAACATTGTTGGTGTTGTACTCGGCTGCAATAACTATGAGATAATTGATCTTGGTGTTATGGTCAGCTCAGAAAAAATTTTGCAGGCTGCGATTGATCATAGTGTTGATGTAATTGGTTTAAGCGGCCTCATCACACCTTCTCTTGATGAGATGGTTCATGTTGCAAAGGAAATGGAACGGCTTAACATGAAACTCCCTCTTTTGATTGGCGGAGCCACAACATCCCGCGTTCACACTGCCGTTAAGATTGCTCCAAATTACGGTGCACCCGTGGTTCATGTTTTGGACGCATCTCGAAGCGTTCCTGTTGTCAGCAATCTCATAAATCCTGATACGAAGGTTCAATCGGATTTCATGCAAAGTGTTAAAGCCGAGTATGATCAGGTTCGCATTAATCACTCTAAAAAATTGGCGGCAAAAAATTTCGTTTCGTTATCGCAAGCTAGACAAAACAGATTTTCTTCGGATTGGAATAAACTTCAAATCAAAAAACCGGAGAAGCTGGGTGTAACTCTATTGCAAAATTATTCCCTATCTGCTCTTCGTAAGTATATTGATTGGACTCCGTTTTTCTTGACATGGGAATTGAAAGGAAAATATCCCGCAATTTTTAAAAATGATAAATATGGAAAAGAAGCGACACGACTTTTTGAAGATGCCAACAAATTATTGGATAGAATAATTAATGAAAATTTGATTGCGGCCTCTGGCGCGTTCGGATTATTTCCTGCAAATACCGTTGCAATTGATGATATTGAAATTTATTCGGACGATTCGCGGAAAGGCGTTCGCAATGTTTTGCACACTTTAAGATCCCAGGGAGAAAAAGCTCAGGATTCTCATAATCTTGCTCTTGCAGATTACATTGCTCCAAAAGAAAGTAGATTAAAAGATTACATTGGCGCTTTTGCGGTTACAGCGGGAATTGGAATTGAAAGAATTGTACAACAATTTGAAAAAGATTATGATGATTACAATAGTATAATGATGAAAGCATTGGCAGATCGCCTCGCAGAAGCTTTTGCAGAACATTTGCACGAGCTGGTAAGAAAAAAATATTGGGGATATTCTTCTGAGGAAAACCTTTCCAGCGACGAACTTATCAAGGAAACTTATCAAGGTATACGGCCAGCACCGGGTTATCCTGCACAACCGGATCATACTGAGAAACGCACAATCTTTGAATTGCTTGATGTTGAAAAAAATGTTGGCATAACATTAACCGAAAGTCTTGCAATGCATCCCGCCGCCTCTGTGTGCGGATTATACTTTGCGCATCCCGAAGCAAAATATTTTAATGTTGGTAAGATTGGAAAAGACCAGGTGCTCGATTATCACAAACGCAAGGGTATGAGTATCGACGAAACAGAGCGCTGGCTCAGGCCTATTTTGAATTATGATGAGGGGGAATAATCTTTTAAACAATACTCACATAGCTGTCATTCCGTCCGCCTTAGGCGGAGTGATCGGAATTGAACCTTTTAATATCATGAATTAAATGGATACCGAAAGGAATTCGGCATGATAAAATCACGCTTGAAGAAAAATATTTCAAAACTTAAAATCCACGCCCAGCTCAAGTGCGCCGTAGCTTAATGTTCCGAAGCCGACTCTTCCCATAAGTGCAATTGTTGGAGTTATCCAATATCTTGTGCCGCCATGAAATCCCAGCCACATTCCGCCGTGTGATGGTTCGGTATAATAAATACTGTTAGAAGATTTTAAATCAACAGAACCTGCGTCATAAGCCAAGACTGCTCCGACCCAAGGATCAATTTTTTTGTTGTCTATTTTAAAGTGATAATTAAATTGCCCGCCAATTAAAATGTTTGTATAGCTCCAGCTTCCGCCAAAAAAGCTTTCCTTGTAGCCCCAATACCGGAAGATTCCCCCGGCACCGACTGTTCCAAAATCTTTAATTACAAAAGCATATTCGTAATTCAATCCCAATTGTGCTGTTGAACCGAGAAAAGATAATCCGATAGAAGGGCCCAGATAATGCTTCTCAACTTCATACTGAGCCTTTGTGTTAATAACAAACAGAGCCGAAAGTAAATAAGCATACGTGGTTCTTAAAATTTGTTTTTTCATTTTTTCTCCTATCGGTGTAATTGAAAAACCTCTCCCAAAAATTAAAACTATTGCATGCATAATTCAAATACGTTTTATGTTACTTGCTAATTTTAGTTCGTTCGGGTGAAGGCTTGGAAAAACCCACTATTGTTCATTATTGTTAACTATAAATAATAGATTTATTAACATTTCCGATTAAATTGCAGGTTTATTTGTCAGAGCATAAGATGCAAGGCACTTTGGTAAAATATTTTCAAAAATTTCTTGATTGTTTTGTTTTACAAAGTTAGTTTTAGGGTGAGGGTTTTTTAGTTTGTCCGTAACTTTTTTGGCATCTAGTCGTAATCTTCAATCACAAATAAAAAGGAGAATCACATGAGAAAGCTGTTCACATTTCTTTTCTTGACAAGCATGATATTTTTACTTGCTTCAAATTCCGGCTTTGCACAGTTTAGGTTGAAGTTGGGGCCTAATATAGGATTAAACTACAACATTGGCACGGGTTCTGATGTAGACGAAACCATGACGGGAATTGGAATGGTAATTGGCGGTACCGTTGACATGGCTTTTACTCCAACAATTGGACTGATAACAAATTTACAGTTTTACGATAATAGAAGCGGCGGAACTTCTACTGAAGGAAGTGTACAGGGTATTGCTTACACAGTTAACGACGATAGGAGCCTTGCTTATTTTATGATTGAACCTCTATTCAAACTTACTTTACCAAGCAGCTCTGTCTATTTTGTGTTTGGTCCTGCTTTCGGTTTTAATATACAGGGTTCGTATGATATCAGAATTACTTCTCAAAATAACCAAGTTACTTTTAACGATGGCTCGACCAAAGCCACGGGATCAATAAAGGATATGTTAGTTCGGTTTGCTCTTAAGCTTGGATCCGGTTATGATATTAAACTAGGTTCAATTTTTCTCACTCCGCAATTAGCGTTTGAATATGGTTTGACAAATATCGTATCAGATGTTAAAGCAAAAATTTTGACAATACAATTAACAACTGCTGTTAAGTTTAGCTTGATATAATTGTGGGGGCATGATGAAAAAAGTAATCGGTTTTCTCTTGTTGTTAACTCTAATTGTCACTTTTTCCTCGTGTAAAAAGGATGATAGCAGCAATCCAACTAGTATAGGCGTCGGAACTGGTGGTACGGGCAGCGTCACTTTTTCAATAGGTCAAAGACAGGGAAACCAGGGGGGAATTATGTTTACAGCCAAACCAAGCGCCGCAGCTACTGTAACTCAAATTACCGTTAGTTTACTAGCTCAAAATTTTAATGATGTTCTGCAGGGAGATGGGCAAACTGTATTTCAGGGCGGGACGGTTTATGACTTAGACGAATATACAGGCGTTACTTCAGGACAGCAGTGGACATTTAAATTTGAGGGCAAGCTTGGTAGTGCCCAAGGCCAGCCGTATGATGTAACTTCGAATTATACGGTTCCATAACTTCGCCCATCAGTCAATTATTTAAAGTGGAATAGGTTCAAAACCAATTACATTGTTCTTCACCCGTTCAGGCTGGTGAAGAATTTATCTAATGTTAAAAAAGGGATCACAATTGTCGATCCCCTCTTAACTTAATTATATGGGATTGCTTTCGTTAAAGTACCGGTGTTTCTCCAATATTTTCTTCTCCGTCTTCAGGTACAACCTTTGCAATGTCTGCAATTTGATCGCCCTCGTTAAGCCGAATAACCCTTACGCCTTGAGTGTTTCTTCCCATCACGCGAATGTCTTTAACGCTTTGTCTTATAACCATACCGTGCGACGAAATGATAACAAGCTCATCGCCATCAACCACTTCCATCATTGACATCATCTTTCCGACTTTATCGGTCGTCTTAACTGTAATGACTCCTTTGCCACCGCGTCTTGTTATTCTGTAATCATTAATATCTGAGCGTTTACCATAGCCCTTCTCAGTAACAACTAATATAGTATCGTTTCTTTTTATCACTATCAAACCAACAACATAATCGCCTTTTGTTAATCTAACCCCACGGACTCCTGTAGCTGTTCTTCCCATATCGCGCACATCTTTTTCATTAAATCTTACCGCAAAGCCATTTCTTGTTCCAAGAACGATATCGTTGTTTCCATCTGTCATTTTTACGGCTATAAGACTGTCTCCCGGAACCAGATTAATGGCATTTATTCCACCTTTTCTAACATTACCATAAGCAGACAGAACTGTTTTCTTAACAGTTCCTTTCTCTGTTGCCATGATTAGGTAAGCATCATCTTTAAATTCCTTAACCGTTACGAATGCGTTTATGTTTTCGGCAGGATCTTTTTCAAGAAGATTGACAACAGATCTTCCTCTTGCGGCTCGTCCGCCCTCGGGAATTTCATGAACTTTTAACCAATAACATTTTCCCTTATCGGTGAAGAACATGATGTAATGATGTGTTGAAGCGATAAACATATGTTCAATAAAATCGTCCTCTTTCGTACCTGCCCCGGTTACGCCTTTTCCTCCGCGTGTTTGTCTCCTATAACCGCTTACGGGAAATCTTTTTATAAACCCCTGATGAGAAATTGTAACAACAACATCTTCTTCTGCAATTGTGTCCTCAAGAGAAAACTCTTTGAAGTCGCGAATAATTTCGGTTCTTCTTTCGTCAGCATATTTTTCTCTAAGAATCAGAAGCTCATCTTTTATTATTTGCTTTCTCTTCTTTTCACTATCAAGAATTCCCTTAAGTTTTTCAATTAATTTAATTGTCTCTTTGTATTCGTCCTCTATTTTCTTTCTCTCAAGACCGGTGAGACGCTGCAACCGCATATCAAGTATTGCTTTCGCCTGAATTTCCGAAAGCTTAAACTTTTTCATCAAGTTGACTTTGGCAGTCTCAACATCTTTAGATTTTTTAATTGTCTCGATTACCGCATCAATATTATCCAGCGCAATTATATAGCCTTCAAGAATGTGAGCGCGCCGTTCTGCAGCGTCTAGATCGAATTTGGTTCTTCGAATCAGCACATCCATTCTGTGATCAAGAAAGGGCTGCATCATCTGCTGAAGATTAAGAACCTTGGGTGAACCATTTACAAGTGCAAGCATGATTACACCAAAAGTAACTTGCATTTGTGTATGCTTGAATAGCTGGTTAAGTGTCACTGCTGGCTGCCCGTCTCTTTTCATTTCAATTACAACACGCAAACCATCTCTGTCTGATTCGTCTCTTATGTTTGATATTCCAACAATGGTTCCATCTCGAACAAGTTCTGCTATTCTTTCAATCATTGAGGACTTGTTAACTTGGTAAGGAATCTCGGTAATTACAATATTTTCTCTTTCGTTCTTAAGAGTCTCAATGTTTGCTTTGGCTCTAAGAATTATTCTGCCCCTGCCAGTTGTGTAAGCATCTCTTACTCCATCAAAACCATAAATTATTCCGGCTGTTGGAAAATCTGGTGCTTTAACATATTTCATTAAATCTTCAGGCCTCAGTTTTGGATTATCAATCAACGCAACCAAGCCATCTATAACTTCGCCCAAATTATGGGGCGGAATATTGGTTGCCATACCAACCGCAATTCCACTTGATCCGTTAACTAATAAATTTGGCATGTATGCAGGAAGCACAACAGGTTCTTGAAGTGAATCATCAAAATTGGGAACAAAATTCACTGTGTTTTTGTCAAGATCGCGAAGCATTTCATCTGCCATGCGCGCGAGGCGGGCTTCGGTGTATCTCATCGCAGCAGGAGAATCACCATCAATCGAACCAAAATTTCCCTGTCCATCAACTAATGGATAACGGAGTGAAAAGTCCTGCACCATTCTAACCATCGAATCATAAACGGCAGTATCGCCATGTGGATGATATTTACCGAGAACCTCGCCGACAATTCTTGCTGATTTTTTGTACGGCTTATTGAACGGAACACCAAGTTCGTGCATGCCAAAAAGAACCCGTCTGTGAACAGGTTTAAGTCCATCTTTAACATCGGGTAATGCACGGGCTACTATTACGCTCATTGCATAATCTATGTAAGAAGATTTCATTTCTTCTTCGAGAGATACAGGAACTACTTTTTCGAATATGGTTGTCATTAATTTATTGCTTGTTTTATTTTTTGCTTTTTATTTCTTTCGACAGAATGTGAACTTGTTTTTTAAGCACAGGAAGTTGCTTGTCTATGATGTGCCAAGTGTTGTCTAAATCCACATTATAGTATTCGTGAAACAATATATTTCTAAAACCCACTATCTTTTCCAAGGAATCCCGGGAGCTTGTTTTCGAATATCACGAGGAATATTCTTCGCGGCTTCGCCAATTATTTCTAAGTTTCGGACAACACTATCAATAGCTTGATCATTTTTAAGAAATTATTTTAATAAAATTTTATTGGTGTACTTCTCTATTCTTTCTATACACTCTAAAATATCAATTAGAAATAGAGTATAATCGCGTTTAGACATAAACAACTTCTGGCTTAACAATTTTCCACAATTTTTTATTTCGCATTAGTCCTTTTTTTAAGACCAAATCGACCCTAACTCCTAAAATAGACTGCAAGTGTTCTTGTAATTCAACAACATCCCATCCTATTGGTTTTGAGAAATCAACCAATATATCAACATCGCTTTTTTTGTTTGTTCATTCTTAACATAGGATCCAAAAAGCCCTATTTCGCATACGTTGAACTTAAGGCCAATATCTCTTTTTTCTCTCTTTAGCTTTTCAACAGTAATTTCTATGTCCATTTTCTTATGCTTTATCAAATATCCAAATTAGCATACTTAGCATGCTTCTCAATAAACTCTTTGCGTGGTTCAACGGCATCCCCCATAAGGGTTTCAAATATTTTATCTGCGGCTGCTGCGCTTTCAATAGCAACTTGAAGAACTGTTCTGGTTTCAGGATTCATTGTGGTTTCCCATAATTGTTCGGGATTCATCTCTCCAAGTCCTTTGTATCGTGATATCACTAATCCTTTGGGATGTCCATCTTCTGTCAGCTCTTCTGATTTTTCATGCGATGTGTCTTTTCCATTTCCTTTAAGCCGCTTGATAATATCGTCTCTTTCCTTTTCATCAAATGCGTAATGCTCTTGTTTGCCTTTTTTTACTTTGTAAAGAGGCGGCTGTGCAATATAAACCTTTCCTGCTGTAATAAGGTCTTTCATGTGCCTATATAAAAATGTGAGCAGCAATGTTCTTATATGACTTCCATCCACATCCGCATCTGTCATCAAAATTATTTTTCCATATCTTGCCTTAAGGTGATCAAAATCCGTCCCTAGCCCTGCGCCAATGGCCGAAATGATTGCCTTAATTTCATTATTCTCTAAAATTTTATTGAGTTTTGCTTTTTCAACATTCAGTATTTTTCCCTTAAGAGGAAGTATTGCTTGAAATCTTCTGTCTCTACCTTGCTTTGCAGAGCCGCCCGCAGAGTCTCCCTCAACGATGTATATTTCACAATGTTCCGGATCCGTAATTGAACAATCTGCCAGCTTGCCGGGAAGATTCATGTTATCTAACGCATTTTTTCTTCTTGATAAATCTCTTGCTTTTCTTGCAGCTTCTCGTGCCTCTGCTGCACGCATACATTTTTCAATTATCTTTTTACCAATCGCGGGGTTTTCTTCTAAATGCTCCGCCAGCTTTTCTCCAACAAGAGTTTCAACTGCCGATTTTGTTTCGCTATTGCCTAACTTTGTTTTTGTTTGACCTTCAAACTGCGGTTCGGCAACTTTAACGGAAATCACTGCGGTTAGCCCTTCTCGAAAATCGTCGCCTGTTAATTGAATTTTGCCATCTTTAATCAGGCCATTTTTTGTAGCATAGTTATTTAACGTTCTCGTTAGCGCAGTTTTAAATCCGACAAGATGGGTGCCGCCCTCATGTGTGTTTATGTTATTCACATAAGAGAAAATATTTTCCTGGTAATCTTCGCTGTACTGAAACGCAATTTCTATCGGAGTATTATCGCGTTCGCCCTCTATGTAAACCGTTTTGTGCAGGGGAGACCTTGTTTCATCAAGATACTTAACAAACTCTATAAGTCCGCCCTTAAAATGAAAAGTCTCTTCCTCGCCTCCATTTCTCTCATCTTTTATTTTAATTGTGATGTTTTTATTAAGATAAGCAAGTTCGCGCATCCTCTCGGCAAGAGTATCGAACTTGAATTTTATGGTCTTGAAAATTTCCTCGTCAGGTTTAAATGTAACCTTTGTGCCTGTTTCGTTTTTCTTCACGGTACCGATTTCTTTTACCAGCTTTACAGGTACGCCTCTTTTATATTCCTGAAAATAAATTTTGCCGTCTCGTTTAACTTCAACCTTAAGCCACTCAGAAAGTGCGTTAACTACCGATACGCCTACACCGTGCAATCCGCCAGATACTTTGTATGAGTTCTTATCGAATTTTCCGCCTGCATGCAGCACCGTCATAACTACTTCGAGTGCCGATCTTTTTTCTTCGGGATGAATATCAACCGGTATTCCACGTCCATTATCTTGCACGCTAACTGTTTCGTCATTATGAATTGTAATTTCAATCGAATCAGCGAAACCCACAAGAGCCTCGTCGATACTGTTGTCGACTACTTCGTTCACAAGATGATGGAGTCCGCGGGTTCCAACATCACCAATGTACATTGCCGGTCGTTTTCTAACCGCTTCAAGTCCTTTAAGTACATTTATACTTTTCGCATTGTAAACGTTTTGGCCTTTGGTGTTTGTCATGTTGTAATTTATTTCTATTAAACTTTTGTTTTTGTTTTACGATTGAAGCCTAATCGTTTTGATAATTTCTTCTTCATAGAATTTGTTTATTTTTTCAATCATTGTTTCCTGATTGAACTTTAGTTCGCTTCTCCACGCTGCGTTTTGCACCTTTATGTATAGAACTTTTTTTTCAATTTTTACCGGTATGGCGATCTTTTTTAAATCTGGAAATAATCTATGAAAACCGCTTATCACATCATGCTGCTTGATAACCTTTCGTAACTTTTCAAAACCCGGTTCTTTATTAATAATTTCAGAAATACTTAAAAATCCATTATGCATATGTAACAATACCATCCATAAGCTTAATAACAGTATCTGTGCTTCTTTTATGCAAATAAGAAATATCCGTAAAATCTGTAAGGGTGATAAATGTTTGTCCAACTCTTCTGAGATTTTCGCTGATACGAACCGATCGCGCAGTATCAAGCTCACCAAAAACATCATCTAATAAAAAAATGGGGGCTTTTCCTGTTTTCTCTTTCAAATAAAAAAACTCGGCGAACCTTAATGCCACCTGAAATGTTTTGTGCTGACCTTGCGAGCCAAATGTTTTAAGATTTATTCCATTGATATCAAAAATAAAATCGTCTTTGTGTGGACCGACCAAACAAGCGCATCTTCTTAGCTCATCTTCTCTTTTGGCTTCCAGCAATTCAGCAAATCGATCTTTAATATCTTTACCATCATATCCGCTAAGGTAAAAGTAAGTTAAGCCGGGATTTTCATTGCCGTTTAATATTTCACTGTGTGCCTGTTTTACAAATAATTCGAATTCGCTGAAAAAATTTTTTCTATAATTTATAAGCTCGGCACCTGTCTCCAATAATTTTTGGGTCCAGGCATCAAGCTCGCTAAAATTTTTATTTCGGTTTTCCCTTATGCTGTATAAAAGCGATGTCCTTTGTCTAATAGTCCGGTTATAATCAACTAAAAGTCCAAGATATGCAGCAGATGCCTGACAGTAAATCGAATCAAAAAATTTTCTTCGATCGCCCGGATAACCAAATGTAATCGAATGATCTACAGGCGTAAGTAAAACGATTGGATAATTTCCTATAACTTCTGATAAGCGATGCTTGTGTTTTCCGTTTTGCAAATACCTCTTTTTGTTTTCCTCTGAAGAATAAATTACTCTCACTTCGTCATTAACCAAATTTTTGAAGCTTCCGAATATCTCAAAAACATTTTCGCCAAATTTTAATACTTCGATATCCGAGTTTGTGTTATGACTTTTTGTTGTACACAGGTAATAAATAGATTCAAGTATAGCTGTTTTGCCCTGTCCGTTTCCACCAACTATATAATTCAGATTTTCTGAGAAGCTAAGCGAAATATCTTTATGACATCTAAAATTTTTTAATTTAACAGAGGTCAAAATCATTCTTAATTATTCAATCGCACCGGCATTAACAACAGCAATAGTTCTTCGGTATCTTTTATTTTGGAGGGTTCAACTATACAAGCTTTAGTGGGTGAATGAAGCTTGAATATTACCTCTTCATTATAAACGTGAGATAACACATCATTTACGTAAGCAGTATTAAAACCTATTTCCATCGACTCACCTTTATAATCACACAAAATATTTTCAACGGCATTTGAGCCCCTGTCGATATCTTCCGCAGAAACTTCAAGATTATCTTTCTTTAAGGTGAATTTAACTTGCTTGGAATTGGAGCTTGAAAATAACAACATACGCTTTACAGATGAGAGCAGTTCAAGCGTCTTAATTTTCAAAATATTTTCGTTTTCTAAAGGAATAACGCTGCCGTACGCGGGATATTTTTCTCCGATAAGTCTTGTAATAAACTCAAGTTCGCCCATCTGAAACGATATATGTGTTTTGCTTAAATAAATTTTAACATCGCTCTCTGAAAGCAGTTTAGACAATACCGAAATCGCCCTCTCAGGAATTATATATTGCTCATTCTTTTCCGCTATGATATTCTTAAAAACATATTTGACCAGTCTGTGTCCATCCGTCGTAACAAATCTTAAACCATCAGTAGAAAACTCAAAGAGCGTTCCCGTCATTGCAGGTCGCATATCCTCTTTGCTCATGGCAAATGAGGTTTGATCAATTGCCCTTTTTAAGTCATTTCCGCTAATTACTATTTCTTTATCCCGGCTTACAGATGGTATTGCTGGAAAATCATCGTGGGAAGAATAACCAATGTTATAGGTTCCGAAATCGGTTTTTAATTTTAGTTTTAGGTTAGGAGAATTTTCGAAATGTATTTGTGTTTCATCAAGGTTTCTAACTACATCGTAAAGCAATCTAGCAGGAACAACCATTTTAATGTTTGATTCTGCAGCAACATTCATCGATGCTTTAAGTGATATTTCCAAATCTGTTGCGCTTACAACCAAAGATCCGTCTTTTATTTCAAATAAAAAATTTTCTAAAATTGGCATCGGTGTGCGGCTTGGGACAGCTGGAATTATTTTGGAGAGAAGTTTCTCCAACACTTTGCTGTTTACTTTAAATTCCATTTATTTTTCTCCTAAAAATCGTACAAAATTAACAAAAACATGCTCAAATCTCAATGCTCAACGTAAGTATTCTAATAGTTTTTATGAATACCTTATTAGGGGTTAAGTTATATCCACAACCATCACTGATTATTATTTTAATTAATTAATATTTAAAATTTGTTAATAGTAGTAATAAGGGCGTTAACATGTTGATAAAGAAAATTTCATTGGATTAACATGATTAAACCCAATAAAATCAAACGACATTTTGTTAGTAAATATTAACTCGAATGTAGACAAAAATAAGATTGTTAATAAACGGTACTTACTAACAATTACTGCATCTGTTTTGAACAACGATGTGTTAATAAAATTTTGCGGTTAAGAACAAGCTAATTCGATTTGACTTCTTAAATTTTCTACGAGAGTTTTAATGCTCGAATCCTCTTGCTGCATTTGTTCGATAGAATTACATGAATGTATTACGGTCGAATGATCTCTTCCACCGAAATGCAACCCAATGGTTTTTAATGAAGACTTGGTCAGCTCCTTGGAAAAGAACATGGCTAATTGCCGAGCAAGCACAATTTCTTTTTTACGAGTTTTATCTCTTAATTTGTTTTCGTCTACACTTAATGCTGAGCAGACTGTTTTAGTAATATTATCTATTGAGATGTTTATCTTTCTATCCGTTGCAATTTCCTTAACGGTTCTTTTCGCTAAATCGAGGTTTATGTCTTTTGAATTTAGCGATGAATTCGCAAGAAGCTTGATTAAGCAACCTTCCAGCTCCCTTATGTTAGAAGTGATGCTGTTGGCAATGTATTCAAGAATTTCATCAGAAACAAGCATTCCATAATCCTCAGACTTTTTCTTTAGTATGGCTATTCTAGTTTCGAGGTCTGGGGATTGAATATCGGCAGATAATCCCCACTGAAATCTTGATATTAGCCGCTCATCCAAACCCTTCAAATCCTTTGGCGGCTTATCGCTTGATAGAACTATTTGTTTTCTTGCTTGATGAAGAGTATTAAAAATGTGGAAGAAAAGATCTTGAGTTTTCTCTTTACCGATTAAGAATTGAATATCATCGATTATGAGTACATCCATGCTTCTATAGAAACCGGAAAATTCATTTACCTTATCGGATTTGATAGACTCTACAAATTGCACTGTGAAAATATCTGAGGGAAGATAAATAACTCTCTTATCAGGAATCTTTTCAAGGATTTTATTACCGATAGCCTGCATTAAATGAGTTTTTCCAAGCCCAACGCCGCCATATAAAAACAAGGGATTGAACGAAGTGCCCCCAGGGTTTTCGCTTATTGCTGTTGCTGCGGCTCTTGCAAGCTGATTATTTTCACCCTTAATAAAATTATCAAAGGTATATCTATAGTTTAGGAAAGCATTATGTTCCTGTTTTGGTGGAACCGGTTTTGTGTTTTCAATAACCTGTGGGGCAATTTCCTTTTCGGTTTTTTTCGGCTCGACTTCTTCAGAAATTACATAGGTAAGAGAAATTTGCTCGCCAAGAACATTCTGCATGGTTTTGCTGATTAAGCTTTTATAATGTTCGTCTATCCATTCCCAGAAAAATTGACTTGGTAACTGAACCTTTATAGTAGAATTGCTTAATTCCAATGGCTTGATGGGAAGGAACCATGTATTAAAAGTCATCTGTGTAACGTTGCCTTTGATCTCCTTTAGAAAGTCACCCCATATTTCAATAAGGTTTTTCGGGGGTGCTTTAGAAATCAATCCGATGTTAAGCATACTTGAATTATCCACAAAAAGAAATTTTATAAACCATTAAAAATTAAGAGGTTTCGTATAAAATCAATGATGTAAAAAATATTTCATCAACAAGTTGTTAACATTAAGACGACGACACAATCCATTGAAAACAAACAACTTGCGAGGTGTTTTAAATAAATTCGCACATAAAATATTATTTTGGTAAGGTGCAACTCTTGCGCAAATTTTGTGAAACGTTTTCACAACGAAAAGTTATCCACAATTAACCAACATTAATTTTGATTACCCTCTAATTGAAAAAATATGAAGGAATGCTCACCAAAGCAAATTAATTTTTTAGAAAAATTTTTTATTATTGACTGCAAATTGCTGGCCAAGATTATTTTCTTGTTTGTTTGGGCTTCTGTGTATATTTTTGGACTCTTTTTAATAAGAAATAGGAAAAAATGAAAAGAACATATCAGCCAAGTAATCGGAAAAGAAAAAATACGCACGGCTTTAGAGAAAGAATGAAAACCAAAAACGGAAGAAGTGTTTTAGCAAGACGACGAGGTAAGGGGCGAAAGAAATTAACTGTTAGCGATGAATAATAAAACTTGAAAAAATATGGCCTTTCTGCTTTAGAAAAAATTAAAAGCAGAAAAGATTTTGAAAAAATTATTATCGGGGGCGATACAACATATTCATCAGACAATAGAATTAGAGCCAATTACAGATTAACTATTGCCCCGGATAAATCTAGAGTTATGTTTGCTGTTGCTGTGGGTAAAAAGCTTGGGAATGCTGTTTGGAGAAACAGGGTTAAACGTTTAGTTAGAGAAGCTTATCGATGGAACAAAGTCGGGTTAGTAGAAAAATGCAAGATTAAAAACGCTCTTCTTGAAATTATCTTTTCACCGCAAGCTCTTAATCAAATTAAAAATAGATACATAGGGCTCAGCGATATAGAACCCCCGATTAAAGAAATTATTGCTAAGCTAGAAGAAAAAATTTAAATGAGAAAACTTTTTATCCTCTTATTCAGAGGTTACAAAAAATTGATTTCTCCTGTGCTTCCGCCGTCATGTCGTTTTTATCCAACGTGTTCTGAGTATTCAATTCAGGCCTTGGAAAAGTATGGAGTTATAAAAGGCGGAGCTAAAACAATTTGGCGAATTTTAAGATGTAACCCGTTTAATAAGGGCGGTTACGACCCAATAGAATAATGGAATATTAATATGGATCGAAACACTATAATAGCTTTCGTACTAATCAGTGCAATCCTGATAGTATGGTTATTTTTAAATTCACCACAGCCACCACCGCAAAACGGAAAAATATCCGACTCCACAATTGTAACGAATGAACGAATAAGGGAAACGGTTCAAGAGAAAATCCAGAACCTCGATATAGAAAGTAAGCTGGAAAACTCGCGGCAGGTAGACAGCTTGAAATTCGGCACTTTTTTTCCGGCGCCAAAAGGTGAAGAAAAAATCATTAAAATAGAAAATGATTTAGTAAAGATGGAATTCTCAACCCGTGGGGGTAATATAAAAAAATACTACTTGAAGAAATTTAGAAATTGGTATTCAATTGATGTAGAAAAGGAAAAGAATTTTTATTATGAGCAAGTTCAACTCATAAACTATTCTAAAGGCGGAGATTATAATTTATCTTTTGTAACCTCAGATGGTAAGGCAATTAACACCGGCATGCTGGATTTTAAATATTCGGGAAACCGGGATTATTACAATTTATCCAAGGACGATTCACTAACAATATCTTTTTCTTTAAATGTTGACAAGAACAAAAAGCTTATAAAACGTTTCACTATTTATGGCGATAGGTATGTTCTAAATACGGAAGTTGAGCTGAACGAAATGGGGAGCGTAATCAGTAATGGTGCAATTGATCTTGTTTGGAATAATGGAATCAGGTTTGTGGAAGAAAACACAGTTGATGAAGCAACTTACTCCAATGCAAGCGCTTTTTATGGCGACGAACAAGTTATTATTGATGCTTCAACTGCCGGGGAAATTGTTGAGAAAGATTTTACGGGAAGGATAGATTGGATTGCTGTTAGGAACAAATACTTTGCGGCGATTGTGTCTCCCAAAAACCCAAATAATATTGAGGGCGGTTATATTAAGGGCGAAAACATTGCCCTAAGTAATCAGGGAATTAAGGAACTCTACACCACAAGACTGATTATACCGATTAAGAATCCAATCTTAGAAAAACATGAGTTCTCTCTTTACATTGGTCCAATCGATTATTCTATCTTAAAGAATGAAGGAAATAATTTAGAAGAGATAGTTGACTTCGGAAGCTTTTTTGGATTAAAATTTATTGTTAGACCAATAGCCGAATTTGTATTGCTCCCGCTCTTTACCTTTTTGCATATTTTCATTCCGAATTATGGTTTCGTAATTATAGTTTTTTCGTTGATAATTAAAATTGTTCTTTATCCATTAACTAAGAGCAGCTTGCACTCGATGAAGAAGATGCAGCTTTTGCAGCCAAAGATCGCCGAGATTAAAGAAAAGCTTAAAGATGACCCACAGAAGATGAACAAAGAAACTATGAAGCTTTACTCAACATATGGAATAAACCCGGCAGGCGGGTGTTTACCGCTCCTTTTACAAATGCCGATATTCGTTGCGCTGTGGGGGTTGTTCCAGGTTGCAATTGAATTACGGCAACAGCCATTTATGTTTTGGATTAATGATCTTTCACGCCCCGATGTTATTGCGAGCTTGCCTATGAAAATTCCCCTTTTCGGGATTGATAAAATAAGCGGACTTGCACTTTTAATGGGAATAACAACATTTATCCAGCAGAAGATGACAGTAAAAGATCCAAAGCAGCAGAGCCTTGTCTACATTATGCCGGTTATGTTAACACTAATGTTTATGAGTTTCCCGTCAGGACTTAATCTTTATTATTTTATGTTCAACCTATTCTCCATCATTCAACAATTTTATGTGAATAAGAAGCATGATAATGTTGTTTTAGAACCCGTCGCACAAAAACCGGGAAAGAAAAAAGGTTTCATGCAACGTCTGATGGAAACGGCGGAACAAAGCGCTAAGGCACAGCAGCAAAAAAGAAAAAAATAAGAAGCTCAAACCGTGTTTGTAAATACTTCAGAAATCAATATTATTCTGAAGCACAAATACTTTTTTCTTAAATGTATATTCTTAGAAAAATATTTTTTCCATTCTTTACTTTTTTCCTATCGATTTCATTTGCTCAGCAGGCAGAAATTATTAAGGTAGAAACAGTAACAAGAAAATTGCCCTTCGGTCTTTCTGAAAATATCTCAAAAGTATCTCCCGTTGTTGCTCTTGCACTCAGCGGAGGGGGGGCTAGAAGTTTGGCACAAATTGGCGTACTTAAAGCTTTAGAAGAAGCCGGACTGTCTGTTGATGTAATTGTTGGAACCAGCATGGGAAGCATAGTTGGCGGGCTTTACGCCGCAGGCTATTCTACAAGAGAGCTAGATTCTATAGCAAAGCAAATTGATTGGGCATCGCTCATCTCTTTAGACAGAAATACAAACAGACGCGATTTGTTCGTTGATCAAAAAATCACTGAAGATAAAGCCGTTCTTAGTTTACGTTTGCAAGGACTAAAACCGATCATCCCTACTTCTATAAATGATGGGCAGAGATTATCAAACCAACTTAACCTGCTTGCACTGCAAGCCCCGATTCATGTAAAAGAAGATTTTGACAACCTGCTTTTTAAATTCAGAGCAGTTTGTACAGATTTAGTCTCTGGGGGAAAAATCGTACTTAACAGGGGGTCACTTAGCCTGGCAATGAGAGCCAGCTCAAGCGTGTCCTTTTTTTTATCTCCAACAAAATATGATTCACTTACATTGGTTGATGGCGGTTTGGTAGCAAATATTCCTGTAAAAACTGCCCTGGAAGAAGGCGGCGATTTTGTTATTGCTGTAAATACTACAAGCGGGCTGCACGCCCAAGAAGAACTTGAGTATCCGTGGATTGTTGCAGATCAGGTTGTAAGCATTCCAATGAAGCTTCTAAACGAATCCCAGCTAAGTACGGCTGATTTTGTTATTCAACCGGAGCTGCAAAATATAACCGCAAATGATTTTACAAATATAGATTCCATAATTAGCAATGGATTTAATGCAGCCAATCCACTGGTGTATGAAATTAAAATTATGTTAGATTCTTTGAGAGAATCAAGATTTAAAAAGGACAATTGCTTTTATATAAATCCGGAAATTAACAGCAGCGGTGTTCCAGAATTTCTAGATGCACTTGCTATTCATACAAACCCGGAGGATTCAATTTCCAAAGCAGATATTAAGCGAGCGCTGCATGATGTTTATAAGCTGGGCACGTATGAAAAATTAGAAGCTCGGATTGAAAAAAAAGACAATTCTCATTCAGTTGAAATTTTCGGCGAGCAAAAAACCACAATTAAATCTTTTTCTATTATAGGAATTGAGATTCTTAAAAAGGCGCAAACAGATTCAATTTTAACAAAACTGCTAAACAAATCATATGTTGAGAGAAAAGTAGTTGGGGCTATCATTGATATTCTGAAACTTTATAGAGCTCGTGGTTATTCATTGGCTGACTTGACAAGCATTTCTTTTAACAGAGAAACTGGAAATCTTGCACTTGCTTTTGATGAAGGCAAAATATCAAGAATTACTTTAGAGGGAAATAACAGAACATCTGAAACAATAATCACAAGGGAATTTCCGATTAGAGAAGGCGATTATTTTCTATACCAAAATATTGAAGATGGCTTAACCAACCTGAGAAGTACAAATCTTTTTGATGATGTTGTTTTAAGCGTTGTAAAGAAAGGCAATGATAATGTTGTTGAGCTTAAGGTATCAGAAAAGGTCTCCGGCATTGCGAGACTTGGATTTAGAGCAGACAGCGAGAATAAAACTCAAATCAGTTTAGATGTTAGAGATGAGAACTTGTTGGGCATCGGAAGCGAAATTGGCGCTCTGTTTTATGGCGGGACGAGGAATCGTGGCTATATTCTAGAGTTGAAAGCAAATAGAATATGGAACACCTACTTAACTTACAAAGCAAATGTGTATTATCAATTTGACGATGCATTTCTTTACGGCGATGACTTGCCAAAATCCGATAATAGATTTTCTCGTTCTGCTCTGGGCGAATACCGCCAGATTTTTTATGGAACATCCCTTTCTGTTGGAACACAAGTCGAAAAATTCGGAAACCTAATTTTTAAAGGCAGATATCAAGTAGATCAAATTAAAAATAAAACAGGCGCAACCGTCTTACCGTACAAACTAGAAATCGTAAGCTTAAAGATCAGCACAACTATCGACACCCAAGATAAATATCCATATCCGCAAGATGGATTTCTCTTTTCAGGTTTTTATGAGACAGCGCAGACTGTTCTTGGCGGAGACATAGGCTTTACAAATTTATTTTTTGATTACAGAAACTACTTAACGTTTTCAGAGGATCATACAATTTCACCGCGCGTGTCGTTAGGTTTTGGAGATAAAACCCTTCCGCTTAGCCAACATTATTCGCTCGGCGGTCAGTATTCTTTTTTTGGTATGAGAGAAGATGAGTTTAGGGGAAGACAATTATTTTTAGCATCGCTCGAATACCGTTATAATTTACCTATAGATTTGTTCTTTGATACTTACGCTATGGTTAGATATGATTTGGGTTCAATTTGGCCCATTCAAGACGCAATTCGTTTTAAAGATTTGCGGCATGGAATCGGTGCCTCGATATCACTCGATACCCCAATTGGTCCCGCAGACTTTGCAGTTGGAAGAAGTTTTCTTTTCAAAAAGAACTTACCTGGTAATCCCATCAGCTGGGGTGAGGTTATTTTTTATTTTTCGATCGGGTATTATTTTTGAACACACCCCTCGCCCCCCTGGGCAATGCTGTCAACTTAAGAAAAGGATAATTACTGTTCATTAAATAGCTCTTCTCTTATTAGGTGGATATTTTAATGTCCATTTTCTTT